>NZ_DASTNG010000001.1:0-25183 GCF_035721105.1 Arenimonas sp.
CGGCGTAGACGCGCTGGCCCTCGGCCGACAGCTCCAGCACCGAGCGGCGGCGGTCGGCGTCGTGGGTGTCGCGGGTGATGCGGCCGGCGGCAAGCAGGCTGGCCACGGCGCGGCTGACGGCGACCTTGTCCATGGCCGTGCGCTCGGCCAGTTCGCTGGCCGACAGGCCCGGGTAGCGGCCCAGCACCGCCAGCAGGCGCCACTCGGTGACGCCCAGGTCGAAGCGCTCGGCGTACAGGCGGGCGATGTCCTGGCTGATCCGGTTCGACAGCACCGAAAGCCGGTAGGGCAGGAAGTGTTCGAGGTCCAGGATGTCCCGATCGGGCATTGCGGCGGTGCGCCTTGAAAATGGTTGCAAATGAAACTATAACGACAGCCTTCCCCATGCAAGCCGCCCCCACCGGAGGATCGCCATGAGCGCCCAGCCCCAGACCCACGCCCCGAACCTGGGCATGAAGCCGACCACCTTCGAGAACCCGATGGGCATCGACGGCTTCGAGTTCGTCGAGTTCGCCGCGCCCGCGGGCAGCCCCATGGACCTGCACGCGATGTTCCGGTCGATGGGCTTCAGCGCCACGCTGCGGCACAAGACCCGCAAGATCACCGTGTACCGCCAGGGCGGCGTCAACTTCCTGGTCAACGAGGACCCGGACAGCTTCGCGGCCGACTTCGCCGCCCAGCACGGCCCCTGCGCCTGCGGCTTCGCGATCCGCTTCACCGAGCCGGTGGCCAAGGTCTTTGAAACGGTGAAGGGCAACGGCGGCGAAGCCATCGACCACAAGCCGGGCACGGGCGCCATCGGCGTGCCGGCGGTGAAGGGCATCGGCGACTGCATGCTGTACCTGGTGCCCTCGGGCGAGGACGCCTACGCGGCCGACTACGAGCCGATCCCGGGCGCCGACGCGAACCCGGCCGGCTTCGGCCTGACCTTCATCGACCACCTCACGCACAACCTCTACTTCGGCAACATGCAGAAGTGGAGCGACTACTACGAGCGCCTGTTCAACTTCCGCGAGATCCGCTACTTCGACATCAAGGGCGTCAAGACCGGCCTGGTGTCCAAGGCGATGACCGCGCCGGACGGCATCGTCCGCATCCCGCTCAACGAGTCCAACGACCCGAAGTCGCAGATCAACGAATACCTCGACGCCTACAAGGGCGAGGGCATCCAGCACATCGCCTGCTTCACCGACGACATCTACGCCACGGTGGAAGCGATGCGGGCGAAGGGCGTGCAGTTCCTCGACACGCCCGACACCTACTTCGACGTGATCGACCAGCGCGTGCCCGACCACGGCGAGGACGTGCCGCGCCTGCGCGCCAACAAGATCCTGATCGACGCCGACCCGGAGACCAAGCAGCGCAAGCTGCTGCAGATCTTCACCCAGAACGCGATCGGCCCGATTTTCTTCGAGATCATCCAGCGCAAGGGCAACGAGGGCTTCGGCGAGGGCAACTTCCAGGCCCTGTTCGAGTCCATCGAACGCGACCAGATCCGCCGCGGCGTGCTCTGAAACGCGATTTCAGCCACTGATGAACACGGATAAACACGGATAGATCAAAAGCATTCTCGATCTGTTCCTGCTTTATCCGTGTTCATCTGTGTTCATCCGTGGCAAAAAATCTTTCCCCGGAACCCACCCGATGACCCTTCAATACCAGAGTGGATTTGGCAACGAGTTTGCGACCGAGGCGCTGCCGGGGGCCTTGCCGGTGGGGCGGAATTCGCCGCAGCGGGCGCCCTACGGGCTGTATGCCGAGCAGGTGTCGGGCACGGCGTTCACCGCGCCGCGGGCCAGCAACCGGCGCAGTTGGCTGTACCGGATCCGGCCGGCGGCGGGGCATGGCGCCTTCAGCGCGCTGGCCCACCCGCACTTCCACAGTGACTTCGGCCAGGGGCCGGTGACGCCCGAGCAGCTGCGCTGGAGCCCGCTGCCGATGCCGGCGGCGCCCACCGACTGGCTCGACGGCCTGTTCACCATGGCCGGCAACGGCGGGCCGTCCGCGGGCGGCATGGGCATCCATGTCTACGCCGCGAACAAGGACATGGACGGCCGCTATTTCTACAACGCCGACGGCGAGCTGCTGATCGTCCCGCAGCAGGGCCGCCTGCGCATCGCCACCGAACTGGGCGTGCTCGAGGTCGAGCCGCAGGAGATCGCGCTGATCCCGCGCGGCCTGCGCTTCACCGTGTCGCTGCCCGACGGCGCCGCGCGCGGCTACGTCTGCGAGAACTTCGGCGCCATGTTCCGGCTGCCCGACCTGGGGCCGATCGGCAGCAACGGCCTGGCCAATCCGCGCGACTTCCTGTCGCCGGTGGCGGCCTGCGAAGACCGCGACGGCGACTTCGAGCTGGTGGCCAAGTTCCAGGGCGGCCTGTGGCGCGCCGACCTCGACCACAGCCCGCTCGACGTCGTGGCCTGGCACGGCAACTACGCGCCCAGCAAATACGACCTGCGCCGGTTCAACACCATCGGCTCGATCAGCTACGACCACCCGGACCCGTCGATCTTCCTGGTGCTGCACTCGCCCAGCGACAGCGAGGGCGTGAGCAACATCGACTTCGTGATCTTCCCGCCGCGCTGGCTGGTGGCCCAGGACACCTTCCGGCCGCCGTGGTTCCACCGCAACATCGCCAGCGAGTTCATGGGGCTGGTGCACGGCGCCTACGACGCCAAGGCCGAGGGCTTCGTGCCCGGCGGCGCCTCGCTGCACAACAGCATGAGCGCGCACGGCCCGGACGCGGCCACCTTCGAGAAGGCCTCGAACGCCGACCTGTCCCGGCCCGACGTGATCACCGACACCATGGCCTTCATGTTCGAGTCGCGCCACGTCATCCGGCCCGCCGCGCAGGCGCTGGACGCCGGCCACCGGCAGGCCGACTATCTGCAGTGCTGGCAGGGATTGGCCCGCCAGTTCACGCCGGACAAACGATGAAGACCCATCGAATCGCCCTGGGCCTGCTGTGCGTGCTGACGCTGTCGGCCTGCGGCCGTGACGCGGCGGAGGCGCCCGCGCCGGCCGCGCCGGTCGAGGCCCCGCCGGCCAGCGTTGCACTCGAGACGGCGCCCGAGGCCGGGCCCGACGCCACTCCCGACCCGGCCGTCACCCACTTCCGCGGCTTCGGCCCGGCGCGCTTCGGCGCGCTGGAGGAGCGGGTGCGCCAGGCCTGGGGCCAGCCCATGACCGGCCGCACCGGGCTGGACCTGCAGGACTGCCACTACCTGGTGCCCGAGGCGCGCGGCGTCGCCGTGCCCGATATCGCCTTCATGATCGTCGACGGCCAGTTCGCCCGCTACGACGTGCGCGGTGCCCAGTACACCTCGCCGGGCGGCCTGCGCGTGGGCATGCATGCCGACGACGTGATGGCGGCCTTCCCGGACCGGGTGGAGGTGCAGATGCACAAGTACGTCGACGGCGCCCGCTACCTGATCGTCACCCCGGAAGACGGCGGCGACACCCGCCTGGTGTTCGAAGTGGACCCGCGCGGCCGCATCGGCACCTGGCGCGTCGGCCGGCCGCCGCCGGTGTTCTACGTCGAAGGCTGCGCCTGATCCATTGCCCACGGACGTGCGCCCGGCGCACGCCAAGAAGAGGAAAACCATGAAGCTCGGTTCACTGAAGGAAGGCGGTCGCGACGGCACGCTGGTGGTGGTTTCGAAGGACCTGTCCCGCGCCGTGCGCGTGCCCGGCATCGCGCCGACGCTGCAGCGCGCGCTCGAGGACTGGTCGAACGCCGCGCCGCGCCTGAACGGCGCGTACGAGGCGCTGGAAGGCAGCCAGGCCGAGACCATCAACGGCGAGCCGGTGTTCGCGGTCGACTTCGCCGCGTTCGCTTCGCCGCTGCCGCGCGCCTACGAGTTCGTCGACGGCAGCGCCTACCTGCCGCACGTGGCCCGGGTGCGCAAGGCCCGCGGCGCCGAGGTGCCCGAGAGCTTCTACACCGATCCGCTGATGTACCAGGCGGTCAGCGCCGGCTTCTACGGCCCGCGCGATCCCGTGCTGGTGGCCGACGAGGCCTACGGCATCGATCTCGAGGCCGAGGTGGTGGTGGTGACCGACGACGTGCCGCAGGGCGCCTCGCCGGCGGAGGCCGCCGGCCACATCCAGCTGGTCGGCCTGGTCAACGACGTTTCGCTGCGCAACCTGATCCCGGGCGAGCTGGCCAAGGGCTTCGGCTTCCTGCAGTCCAAGCCGCGCTCGGCCCTGAGCCCGGTGTTCGTGACCCCGGACGAACTGGGCGAGGCCTGGCAGGGCAACAAGCTCCACCGGCCGCTGCTGACACACGTCAACGGCAAGTGGTTCGGTGCGCCCGAGGCCGGCGTGGACATGCAGTTCGACTTCTCCCAGCTGGTCGCGCACGCCGCCAGGACCCGGCCGCTGTCGGCCGGCACGATCGTCGGCTCCGGCACGGTCGCCAACGAGGACACTTCGCGCGGCGCGTCCTGCTTCGCCGAGCAGCGCACGGTCGAGGCGCTGCGCGACGGCAAGCCCAGCACGCCCTTCATGTCGTTTGGCGACACCGTGCGGATCGAGATGCTCGACGCTGCCGGTGCGTCCATCTTCGGCGCGATCGAGCAGCGCATCGCCAAGGCCTGACGGCCCGCCCGCCGGGCCTCCCACAAGCGGGCGGGGCGGGGGTATGCTGGGCCAACATGACCCGGCGCCAGCCGGGCCGCCAGGCCAAGGGAAGGGGAGCAGGTCGCATGGGCTCGGGAATCATCCGGCTTTATTCGTACTGGCGTTCCAGCGCCGCCTATCGCGTGCGCATCGCGCTCAACCTCAAGGGCCTGCCCTTCGAGACGATGCCGGTGCACCTGCTGCAGGACGGCGGCCAGCAGCACACGCCCCAGTTCAACGACCTCAACCCGCAGGAGCTGGTGCCGGTGCTGATGCACGGCAACCGCATCCTGCGCCAGTCGATGTCGATCATCGAATACCTTGACGAGACCTGGCCGACCCCGCCGCTGATGCCGGCCACGGCGCGCGAACGCCAGCGCGTGCGCGCCATCGCCCAGATGATCGCCTGCGACATCCACCCGCTGAACAACCTGCGGGTGCTGCAGTTCATGGACAAGACCTGGAACGTGCCCCAGGCCGAACGCGACACCTGGGTGCGGCACTGGATGAAGGTGGGCCTGGACGCGGCCGAGGACACGCTGTGCGACAACCCGTCCACCGGCGACTTCTGCGACGGTGAGCAGCCGACGCTGGCCGATTGCTGCCTGGTGCCGCAGGTCTTCAACGCCGAACGCTTCGGCGTGGACATGGCGCCCTATCGCACCATCCGCCGGATCGTGCAGACCTGCCTGGGCATGGAGGCCTTCCAGGCCGCCCGGCCGGAGAACCAGCCGGACGCGCCCGCGGCGACGGGCAACTGAGGGCTCAGTAGCCCGCGGACGCGTTCTCGCTGCCGCCGCTGCTGCCGTACATATCGGCGTAGGGGTCGTGCTCGCCGGTGGCGGAGCCTTCCGACAGGCGGATCTTCAGGGCCAGGTCGTCGCGCGAGTCGGCCTTGCGCAGCGCCTCCTCCAGCTCGACCTTGCCTTCCTTGTACATGCGGAACAGGGCCTGGTCGAAGGTCTGCATGCCCGCCTCGAGCGACTTGTCCATCGCTTCCTTGATCTCGTGCACCTCGCCGCGCCGGATCAGGTCGCGGATCATCGGGGTGTTGATCAGGATCTCGGCGGCCGGCAGGCGCTTGCCGTCCTTTCCGACCACCAGGCGCTGGCTGATGATGGCCTTGAGGTTCAGGGCCAGGTTCATCAGAACGTTCTTGTGGGCCGACTCCGGGAAGAAGTTCAGGATGCGGTCCAGGGTCTGGTCGGCGTTGTTCGAGTGCAGGGTGGCCATGCACAGGTGGCCGGTCTCGGCGAAGGCGATGGCCGATTCCATGGTCACGGCGTCGAGGATCTCGCCGATCAGGATGACGTCCGGCGCCTCGCGCATGGCGTTCTTGAGCGCGTTGTGGAAGGCGTGGGTGTCCAGGCCGACCTCGCGCTGGTTCACGATCGACTTCTTGTGCTTGTGCAGGAACTCGATCGGGTCCTCGATGGTGAGGATGTGGCCGGTGTTGTTGGCGTTGCGGTGGTCGATCATGGCCGCGAGCGTGGTGGACTTGCCCGAGCCGGTGGAGCCGACCACCAGCACCAGGCCGCGCTGCTCCATCACGATGTCCTTGAGCACGGCCGGCAGCTTGAGCTGGTCGATGCTGGGGATCTCGGACTTGATGGCGCGGATGACCATGCCGACTTCGCCGCGCTGCTTGAACACGTTGACGCGGAAGCGCCCGGTGTCCTTCACGGCGATGGCCATGTTGTACTCGAGGTCGCGCTCGAACGCGGGCACCTGGCCCTCGTCCATCAGCGAGTAGGCGATCTTCTTGACCATGCCGGCCGGCAGGCCGGTGTTGCCGAGGGGGTAGAGCTTGCCTTCGACCTTGATGTAGACGGGCGCGCCGGTGGTCAGGAACATGTCCGACGCGTTCTTTTCCGTCATCAGCTTCAGGAAGTAGCCGATGTCCATGTGCGTATCCTTGGGTCCCCGTTCCGAATCGGTTGGCTGGGCCCCGGACGGCTACAATGACCCGCGTCCATCTGCCCACCTGCGAGATCGCCTTATGACATTTTCCTCGCTAAAAATCCATCACGCGCTGCCGCTTCTGCTGCTTGCGTCAAGCTCCGGGGCCCTTGCGCAGGACGGCACCGAGCTGCTGGCCGCCGAAACCGCGGTCGCCGCCGCCGAGCGCGCCGCGCCGCGCGGGGAGGCCGCCCGCCTGCTCGACGAGGCCCGCGCCGGACTGCTGGCCGCCCGCGAGGCCAACAGCCGCCGCAAGCGCCGTGACGCGGCCGAACTGGCCCGCGTGGCCGAGGCCACCGCCGACCTGGCGCGCGCCACCGCCCAGCGTGACGCCGCGCAGGCCGAGGTGGAAAGCAAGGCCGCCCGCAATGCCGACCTGCGTCGCCGCCTGCTGGTCAACGGAGGCAACCGCTGATGCGCCCGATCCTTCCCTGCCTGCTGATGCCCCTGCTGCTGGCCCTGTCGGGCCCCGGCCTGGCCCAGTCCGCCGCCGACCACGAACAGGCCGTGGCCCGCCTCGCCGGTGAGCTGCGCACCCTGGAAACCGATCCCTCGCTGGCCGACCTGGCCGGCCTGGAGCGCCTGAAGGCGCGCCAGGCCGTTGCCGCCGCCGCCGATGCCAAGCGCCGCGAGCGCGAACTCACGGTGCGCTTGGCCGGATTGCGCATCGCCGCCGCCCGCGCGGCCGCCGAGGCCGACCTGCTGGCCAGCCAGTCGCTGCAGCTCGACCGCGAGCGCGACCAGATCATGGTCGAGGCCAGCCGCCGCGAGGCCGAGCAGGCCCGGCGCGAGACCGAGCGCCTGCGCCTGCAGAGCCTCGCCCGCGAAGAGGCCGCCCAGCGCGAACTCGAGGCCGCCGCGGCCGCGCAGACGATCGCGCTCGAAGCCGCCGAGGCCGAAACCGCCCAGGCCCGCAAGCTGGCCCAGGCCCGCGCCCGCGAAGCCGAACTGGCCCGCAAGGAGGCCGAGCTGGCGGCCGCCGTCGCCGGGGGTGACCTGCCCGACGCCGCGCCGCCGCCGTCGCGCCGCGACGGCAGCCGCACCGTGCACACCCTGGCCGGCAACGCCTTCGGCAGCGGCAGCGCCAGCCTGACCGCGCAGGCGCAGGCGAGCCTGCGCGCGCTGGCGGCGAATCTGTCCGGCAGCGGCGCGATCCGCATCGAGGGCCACACCGACAGCCAGGGCGCGGACGCCGCCAACCAGGCGCTGTCGCAGCGTCGCGCCGACGCCGTGCGCCGTGCGCTGGAAGACGCGGGCGTGGCTGCGTCCCGCATGAAGGCGGTCGGCAAGGGCGAGGGCAGCCCGGTCGCCGACAACGCCAGCGCCGCCGGTCGCGCAAGCAACCGGCGGGTGGAAATCATCGAGGAATAGTATTTAGTTCAAGCACTTGGCTGGTTCAGGTGATCCTTCACATCCACTAAGTGCTTGAATCCAAAGGCCCGCACCCGCGGGCGCATGGCCCCCGCCCGTCGGGGGCTTTTTGTTTCCATTCAATGACTTATCGAAAGGCTTGCGACCCCAAAACCGGGGGAGTAGGTTCAAAGTCCCGGCGGCCCCACGTCGCCGGGACCACCGAGCCAGGCCGATGAAAGCAGACCTCGCCCCCGCCGAGCGGACGTCCACCCACGATGGGGTGCGTCGGTCGCTCGGGGGCGCCGCCCGCGAAAGCGACCTGACCTTTGTCTCAATCCGCCACGCCTCGTCCTTCGCCGGCCGGGGCGTTCGCGTTTCTGGAGGAGGTCAATCCGATGTTTGAAGGGCAACCGCAACACGAACTCGACGCGCTCATGAAGAGCGACCCGGAATTCCGCCAGCTCTACCACCGGCACCGCGAGCTGGACAAGCAGGTGCTGGACGCCGAGCTGGGCGTCCTGCCGCTGGACGACACCACGCTGGGGCGCATGAAAAAGGAAAAGCTCAACGCCAAGGACCGGCTGACCCGCATGTACGACAGGCTTCGACACTGAGTTCCCGCTGCGGCGGCGGCGGCCCACCTCGTCGGGTCGCCGCCGCCCGCATTTGGACCCCGTCCCGCGGCGTCGGGTCCGGCCCGGAACGGGCCGCGGACGGACGGGCCACGGGCCCGGGCTGGTAGACTCGGCGGCTGGCGCTCCCGCCGAATGTCCCTGATGCCCATGACGGTCCAGCAAAGCGTTCTCCAACTGATCGGCGACACCCCGATCGTCAAGGCCCACCATCTCGATACGGGCGTGTGCGAGCTGTACCTCAAGCTCGAGTGCATGAACCCCGGGGGCTCGATCAAGGACCGCATCGGCCTGAAGATGATCGAGGCCGCGGAAGCGCGCGGCGAACTCGCGCCCGGCGCCACCCTGGTCGAAGGCACCGCCGGCAACACCGGCATCGGCCTGGCCCTGGTCGCCCAGCAGAAGGGCTACAAGCTGCTGCTGGTGGTCCCGGACAAGATGAGCCGGGAAAAGATCTTCAACCTGCGCGCCATGGGCGCCGAGGTCATCCTGACCCGTTCGGACGTGGCCAAGGGCCACCCCGAGTACTACCAGGACATGGCCGAGCGCATCGCCCGCGAGACCCCGGGCGGTTACTTCATCAACCAGTTCGGCAACCCCGACAACCCGGCCGCGCACGAGCAGGGCACCGGCCCCGAGATCTGGCGCCAGATGGACGGCGACATGGACGCCATCGTCTTCGGCTGCGGCAGCTCGGGCACCATGACCGGCCTGTCGCGCTTCTTCGCCAGGGCCGCGCCGCACGTCGAGCTGGTGCTGGCCGATCCGGTCGGCTCCATCCTCACCCAGTACATCAACGAAGGCGTGCTGAGCACCAAGTCCGGCAGCTGGCTGGTCGAGGGCATCGGCGAGGACTTCCTGCCCTCGATCTCCGACTTCACCCGCGTGAAGAAGGCCTACGCGATCACCGACAAGGAAAGCTTCCTGGCCGGCCGCGAGCTGCTGATGAAGGAGGGCGTGCTGGGCGGCAGCTCCAGCGGCACCCTGCTGGCGGCGGCGCTGAAGTACTGCCGGGAACAGACCACGCCCAAGAAGGTGGTGGTGTTCGTCTGCGACACCGGCAACAAGTACCTCTCGAAGATGTACAACGACTACTGGATGCTCGACAACGGCTTCCTCGAGCGTCCCGTGCACGGCGACCTGCGCGACCTGATCCTGCGGCCCTACGCGCAGCGCGACACCGTGGTGGTGTCGCCGGCCGACACCCTTCAGGTCGCCTACCAGCGCATGAAGATGTACGACGTCTCGCAGCTGCCGGTGATGGACGGCGACGCCATCGTCGGCATCGTCGACGAGTCGGACGTGCTGATGCACGTGTTCGGCCGCGACGAGAAGTTCAAGGAGCCGGTGTCCACGGCGATGGTGAGCAAGCTCGACAAGCTCGACGTCACCGCGCCGATGGCCGCGCTGCTGCCGGTGTTCGACCGCGGCCACGTCGCCATCGTGATGGACGACCAGAAGTTCCTGGGCCTGATCACCCGCATCGACCTGCTCAACTACCTGCGCCGACGCGCGCAATAACCCCAGACACAGGACGCCTTCCCCCCATGAGCGATCCCCAGAAGAACGGCCTCGGCACGCGCGCCATCCATGCCGGCCAGTCGCCCGATCCGAGCACCGGCGCGGTGATGACGCCGATCTACGCCACCTCGACCTACGTGCAGGCCAGTCCCGGCGTGCACCAGGGCTTCGAGTACTCGCGCAGCCACAACCCCACGCGCTTCGCCTACGAGGCCTGCGTGGCGTCGCTCGAGGGCGGCACCCGCGGCTACGCCTTCGCCTCCGGTCTGGCGGCCACGTCCACCGTGCTCGAGATGCTCGACAGCGGCGACCACGTGGTCTGCATGGACGACGTCTACGGCGGCACCTACCGCCTGTTCGAACGCGTGCGCCGGCGCAGCGCCGGGCTCGACTTCAGCTTCGTCGACCTCGACGACCTGGCCGCGGTGGAAGCCGCGGTCACGCCGAAGACCAAGCTGATCTGGTGCGAGACCCCGACCAACCCGATGCTCAAGCTGGTCGACATCGCCCGCCTGGCCGATTTCGCGCGCAAGCGCGGCATCTGGCTGGCGGTCGACAACACCTTCAGCTCGCCGATCCTGCAGCGCCCGCTCGAGCTGGGCGCGCACCTGGTGATGCACTCGGCCACCAAGTACCTCAACGGCCACTCCGACATGGTCGGCGGCATGGTGGTGGTGGGCGACGACGCCGCCATCGCCGAGAAGATGACCTTCCTGCAGAACGCCGTGGGCGGCATCCAGGGTCCGTTCGACAGCTTCCTGGCGCTGCGCGGCCTCAAGACCCTGCACCTGCGCATGAAGGCGCACTGCGACAACGCGATGGCGCTGGCCTCGTGGCTCGAAGCGCATCCCGCCGTCGACAAGGTGATCTACCCGGGCCTGGCCTCGCATCCGCAGCACGCGCTGGCCAAGCGCCAGATGCACGGCTTCGGCGGCATGATCTCGATCTACGTCAAGGGCGGCGGCGAGGCGGCGAAGCGCTTCATGGAGCGCTGCAGGCTGTTCGCGCTCGCCGAGTCGCTGGGCGGCGTCGAAAGCCTGGTCAACCACCCGGCCATCATGACCCACGCCTCGGTGCCGCCCGAGCGCCGCGCGGCGCTGGGCATCACCGACAACCTGGTGCGTCTGAGCGTGGGCGTCGAGGACCTCGAGGACCTGCGCGCGGAGCTGGACGCCGCCCTGCGCGGCTGACCGGCGATGAATCCCCATTCGCAGCGCGCCACGGGGCTGCCGGCGGCCGCGGCGTCCCTGTGGACCCACGCCCGGCTGTTGCGCGACCTGACCTGGCGCGAGATCAGCGGCCGCTACCGCGGCTCGTGGCTGGGCATCACCTGGTCGATCCTGACGCCGCTGATGATGCTGGCCGTGTACACCTTCGTGTTCTCGGTGGTGTTCGGCGCGCGCTGGTCGGCGGCGGCGGTGCCGGCCGGCAAGTTCGACTTCGCGCTGTTCGTGTTCGTCGGCGTGCTGATGCACGGCATCCTGGCCGAGGCCATCACCCGCGCGCCCGGCCTGGTGCTGGGCAACGCCAACTACGTCAAGAAGGTGATCTTCCCGCTGGAGCTGCTGCCGGTGACGGTGGTCGGCGCCGCCGCTTTCCACGCCGCGATCGCGCTGGGCATCCTGCTGGCCGGCGTGCTGGTGCTCGGCGGGGGCCTGTCCTGGGCCGTGCTGTGGCTGCCGCTGCTGATGCTGCCCCTGCTGGTGCTGTCGCTGGGCCTGGCCTGGGGGCTGGCGGCGCTGGGCGTGTTCCTGCGCGACACCGCCCAGGTCACGGGCGTGCTGGCCAGCGTGCTGATGTTCCTGGCGCCGGTGTTCTACCCGGTGTCGGCGCTGCCCGCGTCGGTGCGGGGCTGGCTGTTCCTGAACCCGCTGACCTTCGTCATCGAGCAGGCGCGCGGCGCGATCTTCGCCGGGCAGGCGCCGGACCTGGCGCTGCTGGCGCTGTTCTGGGGCATCGCGCTGGCCGTGGCCCAGGCCGGGTTCTGGTTCTTCCAGAAATCACGCAGTGGGTTCGCCGATGTCCTCTGAGGCCGGCCACGCCCCGGTGCCCGCGATCGTCGTCGACGGCGTCGCGAAGTGCTACCAGATCTACGCCCGCCCCCAGGACCGCCTGCGCCAGGCGACCCTGCCGCGGCTGCGGCGCCTGCTGGGCCTGGCGCCCGCGCACTACTTCCGCGAATTCTGGGCGCTGCGCGAGGTCGGCTTCCGGATCGAGCGCGGCGAAACCGTCGCCATCATCGGCAAGAACGGCTCGGGCAAGTCGACCCTGCTGCAGGTGATCTGCGGCACGCTGACGCCCACCGCCGGCCAGGTCCGTGTCGATGGCCGGGTGGCTGCGCTGCTGGAGCTGGGCAGCGGCTTCAACCCGGAGTTCACCGGCCGCGAGAACGTCTACCTCAACGGCTCGGTGCTGGGCCTGACGCGCCGCCAGGTCGACGAGCGCTTCGCCGCCATCGAAGCCTTCGCCGACATCGGCGACTTCATCGACCAGCCGGTCAAGACCTATTCCAGCGGCATGTACGTGCGGCTGGCGTTCGCGGTGATCGCCAACGTCGATGCCGACGTGCTGGTGGTGGACGAAGCGCTGGCGGTCGGCGACGTGTTCTTCGCGCAGAAATGCATGCGCTTCCTGCGCACCTTCCAGGAGGCCGGCGGCACCCTGGTGTTCGTCAGCCACAGTTCGGCGGCGGTGGTGAACCTGTGCCGGCGCGCGATCTGGCTCGAGCAGGGCCGGGTGGTGATGGACGGCCCGGCCAAGGACGTGTCCGAGGCCTACCACGCCAAGTCCTATGGCCTGGCGGTGGCGGCCGGCGCGGCCGACGCGGCCGCCAGCCAGGAGGCGGGCGAGGCCGAGGCCGAGATCACCGACGCCAGCACGATGCGCGTTTTCCGCTTCAATCCCCAGGCCGCGGCCTTCGGCGACGGCCGGGCACGCATCACCTCGGTGCGGCTGGCGGGGCCGGACGGCCGCCCGCTCGCGCGGGTCGAGGGAGGTGAGCAGGTCCGCCTGCAGGTCGACGCCGAAGTGCGGTCGGACCTGGACAGCCCGGTGATCGGCTTCCTGTTCAAGGACCGGCTGGGCCAGCACCTGTTCGGCACCAACACCTACCTGCAGGGCGCCGGGCCGCGGCCGCCGGTGCGCGCGGGCCAGGTGCTGCGGGCCGAGTTCGCGTTCCGCATGCCCTGGCTGCCGGTGGGCAAGTACAGTTTCGACGTCGCGCTGGCGGACGGCACCCATGCCGAACACGTCCAGAACGACTGGGTTTTCGACGGGCTGGTGATCGAGTCGATCAGCAGCACGGTGTCGGCAGGCCTGGTCGGCCTGCCTTATCATTCGGTCACGTTGGTCTCGGGGGACGCCGACGGTTCCGATGCACGGAGCACCTGATGCACAACAGTTCCTACCAGCACATGCAGCGCCTGGTCTCGACCTACCTCTCCCCCGGTAGCGTCCTGCAGGTCGTGGACATCGGCTCCTTCGACGTGAACGGGTCCTACCGGACCCTGTTCACCGATCCCGGCTGGCATTACACCGGCGTCGACCTCGAGGCCGGCCCGGGCGTGGACGTGGTGCTGGACTCGCCGTACCGGCTGCCGTTCGCCAGCGGCTCGGTGGACGTGGTCGTGTCCGGCCAGGCCTTCGAGCACATCGAGCACTTCTGGATGACGTGGCTGGAGATGCAGCGCGTGCTCAAGCCCGGCGGGCTGGTGTTCCTGATCGCGCCTTCGCGCGGCCCCGAGCATCGCTACCCGCAGGACTGCTGGCGCTTCTATCCGGACGGCTACCGCGCGCTGGCCAAGATCGGCGCGTCCGAGCTGGTGGAAGTGCACACCGACTGGGAGCCGCACCCGGATCCGGGCAGCGCGGCCTGGGGCGACACCGTGGGCGTGTTCCGCGCGCACGGCATGGGCCTCAGGCAGCGGCTGGGCCTGCGCCTGGCGCGCCTGGGGCTGGCCCTGCAGGGCCGCGCGGCATGATCGGCTTCGAGGCCAACACCAGTACGTTCCTGCTGCCCGAGGACGTGCCGCCGAGCGCCTGGACCGGCCACGTGCCGTTCGCGTTCTGGATCACCGAGGCGCTGGCGCCCGAGGTGCTGGTGGAGCTGGGCACGCACCACGGCACCTCGTTCCTGGCCTTCTGCCAGGCGGTCGCCGCGCGCCGGCTGGGCACCCGGGCCTTCGCCGTGGATACGTGGCAGGGCGACGAGCACGCCGGCTTCTATGGCGAAGACGTTTACGAGCAGCTCCAGGGCATCGTCGGCGCCAAGTACCCGGCCTTCGCGCGCCTGATGCGGATGCGCTTCGACGACGCGATCGCGGCCTTCGAGGACGGCAGCATCGACCTGCTGCACATCGACGGCCTGCACACCTACGAGGCCGTCAGGCACGACTTCGAAAGCTGGCTTCCGAAGCTGTCGCGGCGGGGCGTGGTGCTGTTCCATGACATCGCGGTGCGCGAGCGGGGCTTCGGCGTCTGGCGGCTGTGGGACGAGCTGGCCGCGCGCTACCCGGCGTTCGGCTTCCGGCACACCCACGGCCTGGGCGTGCTACTGGTCGGCGACCAGGCGCCGGAGGCGCTGCAGGCGCTGTGCCGGCTGCGCGGCAGTGCCGACGAGGCAGCGGTGGAGCGTGCCTTCGAGGCGCTGGGCCAGCGCGTTGTGCAGCAGGCCCGGGCCGATTTCTTCGAGGCGCGGTTCGACGACGCCGAGAAGTTCCGGGTCCACTACAAGGCGGTTTCCGAGCGCGTGGAGGCCGCCCTCGCGGAAACGCGCGCCCGGCTGTCGGCGGTCGATGCAGCGCGGGAGGCCGGGCAAGCCGAGGCGACGGAGCGGCTGGCGTCGCTCGAGGCCCGGCTGCGCGCCACCCTCGTGAGTCACCAGACGACCCAGGCGCAGCTGGCGGCGCTTCGCGGCGAGCAGGCCGTCCTGCGCGAACGCGCGCTGTCGGCCGAAGCGGCCCAGCAGTCGCTGTCGGGCACGTTGGCGACCCGCGACGCGGAGATCGCCGCCGCCCGCGCCGACCTGCGCCGTCGTGACCTGCTGCTGCGCGACGCCGAGTCGCGGGCCGAGCTGCGCCAGGCCCAGGTCGATCGCGTGGTGGCCAGCCACAGTTGGCGCCTCACCGCGCCGCTGCGCTGGGTGCGCTGCTGCCTGGGCGCGATCCGGCGGGGCCGCAAGCTGCCTGCCTACGCCGACATGCGCGGCGCACCCGGCGGCGACGGCGTCCGGCCACGGCCGCCGGCGCCATCGGCCGAGCCGGTGGCCAGGGCCCTGCCGGGACCGACGCTGCCGGCCCAAGGCGTGTCGGTGGTGGCGCGCCACTACCTCGAGGAAGTATTCGCCAGCGATGCCTCGCGGCGCGCGCCCGAATACCTGCCGCCGTCGGCCGAGCCGGCGCCGCGCCCCGAGGCGCTGCGCGCCAAGGCCATCGCGTTCTACCTGCCGCAGTTCCATCCCTTCGACGAAAACGAGGCCTGGTGGGGCAAGGGCTTCACCGAGTGGACCAATGTCACCAAGGCGGTGCCGCAGTTCCTGGGCCACCACCAGCCGCAGCTGCCGGCCGACCTGGGCTTCTACGACCTGCGCGTGCCCGACGTGCTCAAGCGCCAGGTCGAGATGGCCCGCCAGTACGGGCTGCACGGCTTCGCCTTCCACTACTACTGGTTCGCCGGCAAGCGCCTGATGGATAAGCCGCTGGACCTGTACCTGGCCCAGGACGACATCGATTTCCCGTTCTGCCTGTGCTGGGCCAATGAAAACTGGACCCGGCGCTGGGACGGGCACGACAGCGAGATCCTGATCTCGCAGGTGCACGGGCCGGAGAACGACCTCGCCTTCATCCGCGACCTCGAGCCCTACCTGCGCGACCGCCGCTACCTACGCGTCGACGGCAAGCCGCTGCTGATCGTCTACCGCCCCTCGATCCTGCCCGACCCGGCGGCGACGCTGCGGCGCTGGCGCGAACACTGCCGCGAGGTCGGCATCGGCGAACTGTTCATCGCGATGGTGCAGTTCGACACCGAGGATCCGCGCGAGCACGGCTTCGACGCCGCCATGGAGTTCCCGCCGCACAAGCTGGCCAAGGACTGCGACGCCATCAACCGCGCGCTGGACATCGTCAATCCCGACTACCAGGGCCACGTGGTGCACTACCAGTCGATCGTCGACAGCGCCAAGGCCTGGCCGGACAAGGGCTTCCCGCTGATCCGCACCGTGTTCCCGGGCTGGGACAACGAAGCGCGGCGACCGGGCAAGGGCTACACCTTTGCCTACGCGACGCCCGATCGCTACCAGGACTGGCTGGCGTTCGCGGTCGAATACGCCGAGCGGCATCCGGTCGCGGGCGAACGCATCGTCATGGTCAACGCCTGGAACGAGTGGGCCGAAGGCGCCAAGCTCGAGCCCGACCGGCGCTTCGGCCATGCGTTCCTGCAGGCCACCCGTGACGCGCTGGAAGCGCCGCGCGACCCGCGGCGGGTGCTGGTGCTGTCGCATGATGCCCACCCGCACGGCGGCCAGTACCTGGCCCTGAACCTGGCCCGCGAACTGCGGGACGTCGGCGTGCCGGTGTCGGTGGGCCTGCTCGGTCCGGGCCGGCTGGCCGACGATTTCCGCAGGCTGTGCCCGGTGCACGAGGCCTTCGACGACGCGGGCGTGGCCGCACTGGTGCAGCGCTGCCGCGAGGACGGCACCCGCCTGGTGATCGCCAACACGGCCGTTTCCGGGCGCGTGGCGCCGGCGTTCCGGTCCGCCGGCATCGAAGTGCTGAGCCTGGTGCACGAGCTGCCGGGCGTGATCCGCGAGTACGGCCTGGAGGCCGCGGTGCGCGACCTGGTGCGCGATTCGCGCCAGGTGGTGGTGGCCTGCGACGCCGTGGCCCGGGGGTTGGCGTCCTTCGCCGACGCCGCGGCGCTGGACGACAAGCTGGTCGTGAGGCCGCAGGGACTGTTCACGCGCAGTCGCTACCGCGGCCAGCGCGACGCCGGTCCGGCGCGCGCGGCGCTGCGCGAGCGCCTGGGCCTGCCGCCGCAGGCGAAGATCGTGCTGGCGGTTGGCTACGCCGATCCGCGCAAGGGCGTGGACCTGCTGGCGGAGGCCGCGGTGCGGCTGGCCGATGTCCCGGACCTGCATTTCGTGTGGGTGGGCCATCGCGATGCCAGCGTGCAGGACGCGGTCGACCGCGCGCTGCGCGAGGGCGGCATGGCCGGCCGCTTCCACTTCGTGGGCCTGGATTTCGACACCGACGACTACTACGCCGGCGCCGACGTGTACGCGCTGGCCTCGCGCGAGGATCCCTTCCCGTCGGTCGTGCTTGAAAGCCTGTCGGTGGGCACGCCGGTGGTGGCCTTCGCCGGTACCGGCGGCGGCGCCGACCTGGTGGCGTCGCAGGGCGGGGTGGTGGTGTCGCCGCTCACGGCCGCCGCCTACGCCGACGCCCTGCGCGGCCTGCTGGCCGACGACGGCCAGCGCCGCGCACTGGGCGAGGCCGGTCGCGATCTCATCGACGCCCGGTTCTCGTTCCGGCGCTATGCGCTGGACCTGCTGGCCCTGGGCGGCATCGACGTGCCCAAGGTCTCGGTGGTGGTGCCGAACTACAACTACGCGCGCTACCTGGAAGGACGCCTGCGCAGCATCACCCACCAGACGCTGCCGGTGTACGAGATCATCGTGCTCGACGACGCCTCCACCGACGGCAGCCTGGACCTGCTGCAGTCGCTGCGTGCCCAGCTGTCGCCGGAGCCGCGCGTGGTGGTGAACGCGCGCAACAGCGGCTCGGTGTTCCGGCAGTGGCTGCGCGGGCTGGAGCTGGCGACCGGCGACTACGTCTGGATCGCCGAGGCCGACGACCTGGCGCACCCGGGCCTGCTCGAAGCGGTGGTGGGCGCGATGGCCCGCGACCCTTCGATCGTGATGGGCTACTGCCAGTCCGAGCAGATGGACCCCGACGGCCAGACGCTGGCGCCGGACTACCTGGACTACACGCGCGACGTCTCGCCCGACCGCTGGCACCGGCCCTACGTCGCCGATGGCCAGGACGAGGCCGCCTGCCTGGGCGTCAAGAACGTGGTGCCCAACGCCAGCGCGGTGGTGTTCCGCCGCGAGCCGCTGCTGCAGGTGCTGCGCGAAGGCATCGACGAGATCGCCGGCTACAGCATCGCCGGCGACTGGGTGGTCTACCTGCGCCTGCTTACGCGCGGCCGGGTCTGTTTCGAGCCGTCGCCGCTCAACCGCCATCGCCGCCACGCCGGCAGCGTCACGCTGGGTTCGGCGCTGGCCAGGCACTACGACGAGGTGGCGCGGGCGCAGGCGGAGGCCCAGCGCCTGTTCCCGGTCGACGACGCCGTGCGCGCCGCCGCCGGCGCTTACCTCCGGTCGCTGCGCGTGCAGTTCGGGCTCGACGACGTCGCCCGCGAGGCGGGCTGAGCCATGCGCGCCCTGGTGATCGGCGGCAACGGCTTCATCGGCTCCGCGCTGGTGCCGGCGCTGCAGGCGCGCGGCGCCGACGTGGCGGTGCTGGATCCGGGGAGGCCGCGCGCCGACGTGGACTGGCGCGGCGTCGAGTTCATCGCCGGCTCGCTGGCGGATCCAGTGGTCACGGCGCGGGCGCTCTCGGGCGTGGACGTGGTGTTCCACCTCGCCAGCACCACGGTGCCGGGCACCTCGAACCTCGATCCGGTGGCCGACGTGCAGGGCAACCTGGTCGCCACGCTGGGCCTGCTGGGCGCGATGCGCAGCGCGGGCGTGCGCCGGATCGTCTACTTCTCCTCGGGCGGCACGGTGTACGGCAACCCGACCGTGTCGCCGGTGCCGGAATCGCATCCGCTGCACCCGATCTCGTCCTATGGCGTGGTGAAGGTCGCGATCGAGAACTACCTGCGCATGTACCAGCAGCTCGGCGACCTTGATCCGGTGATCCTGCGCCCCTCCAACCCCTACGGTCCGCGCCAGTCCACGGCCGGCGTGCAGGGCGCGGTCGCCGCCTTCCTGGGCGCCGCCGCCCGGGGCGAGCCGGTGAGCATCTGGGGCGACGGTGAAGTGGTGCGCGATTACATCTACATCGACGACCTGGTCGAACTGGCCGCCACGGCCGGCCTCTCGCAGGAAGTCGGCGTGTTCAACGTCGGCAGCGGCGAAGGGCATTCGCTCAATGCCCTGGTGGCGATGGTGTCGGACGTGGTCGGGCGGCCGCTGGCCGTCGAATACCAGGCCGGCCGGGCCTTCGACGTGCGGCGCGTCGTGCTCGACGTCGGCGCCGCGCGCCGCGGCTTCGCCTGGTCGCCGCACACTTCGCTGCGCGAGGGCCTGGCGGCGACCTGGCGCGCGCTGGCCCCGCCATGACGACCACGCCAGCCCACCCGGGCGGGAGACCCCATGCTGTGTTGGTTTGACGAAGACGCGGCGCTGCTCGCGGCGCTACGGCACCACCGGGGCGCCATGGATGCCGCCGATGCCTGGGTGCAGGCGCAGCCCCGCCTGTCCGGTTACTGCTCGGTGTGTCGCGCGGCCACGGCGTTCGTCGTGGACACCGGCGTCCGGTTTGGCCCCGACATCAACCTGCGCGAGGGCCTGCAGTGCCCGGGATGTGGCTTGGGCAACCGGAACCGACTGGTGTACACGGCCGTGTGCGAACGGGCGTTCCCCGAGTCCGCGCGTGGCCTGATGCTCGAGGCGACCACCGTGCTCTACGACCGGCTGGCGCAGGCGCTGCCGTGGCTGGAGGGCAGTGAGTTCTTCGGTCCCGGGCATGCGCCCGGCACGCGGCACGCGGTGCGCGGTCGCTCGGTGGTGCACCAGTCGATCACGGAGCTGGGCTATCGGGATGGCTCGCTCGACCTGGTGGTGCATAACGACGTGCTCGAGCATGTCGCCGACACGGACCGGGCGCTGTCGGAATGCCGGCGGGTGCTCCGGCCGGGCGGCGCCTGCGTGTTCACGATGCCGTTCTTCCCGCTGCGCGCGACCACGCTGGTGCGCGGCCGGCATGCCGCCGACGGCAGCCTGGTGCATCTCGAGCCGCCCGAATACCACGGCGATGGCCTGCGCTCGGAGGGCATCTATACCTACTACCACTTCGGGCTCGACCTGCTGGGACGGGTGGCGGCGGCCGGGTTCCGCACCGTGGAGGTGGGCATCGACTTCGACGTTTTCCGCGGCCACACCGCCAACAACTATCGCTATGGCGACGAGGCCTGGATGCCGCCGGTCGTCCTGCGCGCCCTCGCATGAGGCCGGTCGCCCGCCGCATCGGGGCCATCGCGTCCTGCCTGGTCCTGTTGGCGGCCTGCCACGGTCCGCAGGGTGAGCCGGCGCCGGGGTCGGCGATGGCCTTGGCGAGCGCGGACGCCCCCGGGGCCGCCGTGCAGGGTCACGATGCCTGCCATCTCGAGTGGCTGGGCGAGATCGGCGCCGGCGAGGCCTTCCGGGCCCGGGCCGGCGCCGACGTCGAGGCGCGGGGCTGGTTCGCCAGCATCGACCGCACCGGGCCCGCGAAGTCGCCGGTGCTGCGCCTGATCGCGCCGTCGGGCGCGGTCGGCCTTGACGTGTCCCTGGACGAGCGCATGCAGCGACCCGACGTGGCGGCGGCGCTGGACGCCGAGGGCGCCGCGTCCGCGGGCTTCCGGCAGGTCTTTTCGCTCGCGGGGCTGGCGCCCGGCGACTACCGGTTGGTGCTCGTGGACCGGGTCGCCGCTGGCGAAGCCGTCTGTGACAACGGGCGCACGCTGGTGATCACTCCCTGAGGCCGTCCTGCCCATGAGCCCGGAATCCGTTCGTTCGATGATGCTTCGCGTGGCGCGGGCCTGGCCGTGGTGCCTGGCGCTCGGGGTCGCGCTGGCGCTGGTGCTCGTGCCGGATCCGCCCAAGACCGCCGTCGTGCCCGCCGGTGACTGGGAGATCTCGGGGGCGTTCGTGCCGGTCGGGCCCGACGTCCGCCAGATGCCGGACAGTTGGCTGGCCACGGGGCAGGCGCGATTCTGGAGCAACTGGTCGCCGGCCGGCGGCGCGCGCGCCGCCCGACTCGCGTCGCCGGTATTCACGCTGCCGGCCGCTGGCCTGGGCATGCCGATCCGCGGCGACCTGGGCGAGCGCGGCGTCCATGCCAGCATCGCCTGCCTGGCGACCGGCGAGCAGCGGGTGTTCGCGCGCAGCCGCACCAACACCGACTGGGCCATCGCCCGTTTCGATCCCGGCGCCGACTGGTGCCCCGGCGAGGCCAGGGTTCGCATGGTGGTCGAGGTGTCGGTGGATGGCGAGGCGGTCGCGGTCGGCGCCCCGTTCGCCAGGACGGCCGCGACCGCGGTGAAGACGTCCAATGCCATGGCGGCGGCCTACCTGTTCCTCGCCTGGACCTTGCTGGCCGGCCTGGCCTGGCTGGCCTGGGGTGCGCTGGCGCGACGGTCCGATCCGTCGTTGCGGGTCGCGCTCGTGCTCGCTGTCCTGGGCCTGTTGGGCTACGGACTTTTCTTCGCCTACGCGGCGTCGGTGTGGGCGGGCACGGTGGCGACCGGCGGACTGGCACTGGCGGGCGCCTGGGCCGCCGCCGGGCTGCTGGGCCTGCGGCCCGTGCGCGGCGCGTCGGCGCCTGACCGGATGGCCTTCCTGCGGACGTCGACCCTGTGGCTGGTGGTGGCGCTGGCGGTGCTGGGCATCCATGGGCTGGTGGACGCCAATGCCGGGTCCTGGTCGCCCAATGCCCGGTTCGATCCTGCGCGCTGGTCCAGCGACAACCAGATCCCGATGCGCATCGGCCAGATGCTCGCCACCGGCGACATGGGCAACACCGGCTGGATGGGACCCTGGAGCACCACCGACCGCCCGCCGCTGGCCTATGGCTGGCATGCGTTCGCCACCAAGCTGTTCGGCTCGCACCTGCTGCCTTCGGACGGCACCTATCTGTACCACCGGTATTCCTGGGCGATGGGCGTATTGCTCAACACGCTCTGGGCGCCGCTGGTGTTCCTGGTCCTCCGGCGCGTCGGCGCCGGCCAACGGCTGGCGCTGGCGATGGTGGCGGCCTGCCTGCTGTCGCCGTTCGTGCTGTTCAACGCGGGCTACGTGTGGCCGAAGATGCTGTCGGCGGCCTTCGGCCTGGCGGCCGCCTGGCTGCTGTTCGACGGCGGCCGGTCGCCGCGCCGACCGCTGCGCGAGGATGATGCCGGCTTTGTCGGGGCGGCCCTGCTGTCGGCCCTGGCGCTGCAGTCGCACGGCGGTGCGGTCTTCGCGCTGCCGGTGATGATCGCGCTCGGCGTGGCCCTTCGCGGCCTGCCGACGCTGCGGGCGATGGTGCGTTCGGCCGCCGTGTGCCTGGCGATCCTGGTGCCGTGGATGCTTTACCAGCGCGGCGTCGATCCGCCCGGGAACGCGCTGGTGAAATTCGCCTTCGCGGGGACCTTCGGTTTCGGCGAGGAGGACGTGGGCGTGCTCGACACGATCCGGCGCGCCTACGCCGCGCTGACGCCCGGGCAGTGGCTGGCGATGAAGGCGGACGCCCTGCGCATCCTGCTGACCGGCGCCGGCAACCAGTGCGGCATCGGCGAGGCCGGCCAGCGCTTCACCGTGCTCGATACCTGGCGCGCCCGCGACTTCTACTATGTGTTGCCGTCGATGCTGCTGGTCGTCGTCGCCGGGGCGCTGGGGCGGCTGTTGCCCGCGACGCGGACCCTGGATCGCTCGGTGCCGTGGATCGGCTGGGCCCTGGGTTCGATCCTGCTGGGCATGCTGATGACCATGGACTGCCATCTCAACCACCACCAGCCCTACCAGGCCATGCTGGCCCTCCACCTCGGGCTGCTGCTGGCGGCGGCGCGCCACGCCGGGTACTTCGTCCTGGCCTGGCTGGTGATCGTCGGCTACGGCGTCGTGGTCTGGGTGCTGGAGCCGTTCCAGCACTTCCTGCTCTGGGATCCCAGTGCGCTGGGCGTGCTGCTGCTGGCCGCGCTTACCGCGTGGCGCTGCCTGGGGTCCGGAACGTCAACATCCGGTGGCCCACGAAGCTGGTGACGACGGGCACCATCACGCCGATGGCGTGGGCGATGGTTTCCGGATGCCAGTCCAGGCCCACCCAGGGAAACAGCCAGCGGGCCAGGCACAGGCTGATCAGCACCGTCTGCGCCACGGCCAGCAGGTTGATGGCGATGAACCAGCCGACCTGGCTGCCCATGCTGTTGCTGGCGCCCTTGAACACCAGCGCACGGTTGAGCACGAACGCGGTCGCCATGCCGACCAGGTAGGCGATCACGATCGCGGGCACGTAGGGCAGGATCTCGCTGAGGCCGATCCGCGACAGGACGTTCGCCGCCGCGGCGATGCCGCCGGCCACCAGGAACCACAGGAACTGCCGTCGGATCATCCCGCCAGCGCCTCGCGCGCCAGCGCGCTGCCCACCTTCACGCTCTCGCAGATCGAACGGTCCTCGGGGTAGTAGTAGGCGGTGTCGGCCATGAAGAAGCCCTCGAGCGGCGTGCGCATCGGCGGCAGCATGGCCTGGAAGCCGGGCGGGCAGATGGTCTGGGCGAACTCGTAGCGGTGGCAGTGGCGGCCCAGCACCCAGTCCGGGCGGAAGTCGGGATTGATGCGGCCCAGGTAGCCGATGACCTCGTCGATCAGCGCCTCGTTGGGAAGCGACCATTTCGGGTGGGTCTTGGGCATGTAGAACGGCGCGTAGAGGATGTGCTCGCCCGCGCGCGTGCCCGGATTGAGGTTGGAATACTCGATGACGCCGGGGATCCCGATGCCGGCGTCGCTGATGTTCATCCAGAAGTTCTCGCTGATCGCGTGCCGGAGCTTGAGGATCACGCAGGCCACCGGGATGTTCTCGATGCGGCGGATGCGGTCGGCGAATTCGGCGGGCAGCCCGGGCACGAAGCCCGGCACGTACTGGATCGGCGCGGTCGACAGCACGGCGTCGGCCGGGCGCAGCTCGCCGTGGATGCGCAGGCCGGTGACGCGGCCGGCGTGGGAGGCCACTTCCTGCACCGGCGCCGACAGGTGGATGCGGCCGCCCAGGCGTTCGATCTCGGCCACCATGCCCGCCAGCACCGTCGCCGAGCCGCCCTCGAGGTAGCCCAGGCTTTCGTTGAACAGGTTGCGGCGCGACAGCGCCACGCGCTTGATGCGGGTGCCGATCCACGAGGCCGACAGCTGGTCGGTGTACTCGAAGAACTTCAGGTGGAAGGCG
The DNA here is from genome assembly GCF_035721105.1 of Arenimonas sp. Classification (GTDB taxonomy): domain Bacteria; phylum Pseudomonadota; class Gammaproteobacteria; order Xanthomonadales; family Xanthomonadaceae; genus Arenimonas. The sequence continues at coordinate 24,263 of NZ_DASTNG010000001.1, forward strand.
CGCTCCCACATCACGTCCCAGGCGCGCTTGCCGATCCAGGACTGGATCCACTCGCGGGCGTTGCGCTGGTCGAGCGCGGTCCAGTCGCGGATGCCCTTGGTGTGCATGACGTGGAGCGCGTAGCGGATCTTCTCGATCCAGCCCAGCTTGGGGAAGGCCAGCAGCGCGAACGGCGTGCCCCACTTGTAGAGCTTGCCGTCGACGAAGTAGCCCATCTTGGTGTCGGTCCACTTCAGGGCATCCGACAGTCCCAGCTCGGCGAGCAGCGTGAACAGCGGCTCGTCGGTCTTGCAGACGAAATGGTAGTAGCGCTCGATGCGCAGGCCATCGAAATCGAAGCTGGCGGACATGCCGCCGATGCGGTCGTCGCGCTCGTAGACGTCGACGCGATGGCCGGCCCGGAGCAGCTCGAGGGCGGCCATCAGGCCCATGGGGCCGGAGCCGATGACAGCGAAGTCGCGGAGTGTGGAGGTCATGTCGGGTTCAACGCTTGAGGATGACGTGGCTGTAGCGGGGGTCGCAGTAACTCTCGCGCACCGCGGATTCAAAGTCGTGCTGCTTCACCCTGAACACCGCTTCAGTGTCCACGCCCCGGAAATCGTCGCCCGCCGACAGCGCCTTGAGCTGATCGGCGGTGAACGGCGGCTTGCTGCTGAACAGCGCATAGGTGCGCAGCAGGAAGGCGAAGAAGCCGATCGGGATGTGCACGATGAGCGTGCGCAGGCGCTTGACGCGCTTGATGGTCCGGATAATGTCGACGTAGTCGATGCGGGTGTCGCCGACGATGTCGTAGGCCTGTCCCTCTGGCCGGCGCTCGATGCACTTGATCAGGCAGCGGCAAAAATCCCGTTCGTAGAGCGGCTGGCGCATGAAGCGCCCATCGCCCGGGATCGGGAACACCGGCGTGCGGGCCATGAAGCG
>NZ_DASTNG010000002.1:0-5412 GCF_035721105.1 Arenimonas sp.
GGGGCAGGCCGGCCACGGGCGGGTCGGCCGGGGGAGGCTCGCCCGAAGCGGCTCAGTTGGCGAAGCGATAGCTGAACTTGACCAGCAGCTGCTCGGTGTCGGCCAGCGAGCTGGCGTCGCCCAGCAGCTCGGACAGCGAGCGGCCGGCGCTTTGTTCGTCCAGGCCGCCGCGGCCGTAGACGATGTAAAGGTCCGACAGCGGCGCCAGTTCGTAGCGGTAGCGGACCTGGAAGCCCAGGTTGGCCAGGCTGAAGTCGGTGATGTCGGCCGGCGTGGCGGTGGCGATCGGCTCGCCGTCGGCGCGCACGGCCCAGGCCTGGCGCAGGCGGGCGTCGAGCGCGATGGTCTCGAGCTTCACCCGCAGCTCCTGGCGCTGGCCGATCTGCCACTGCAGGTTGGCGCCCAGCGTGGCCAGGTCGGCGCGGTAGCTGCCCAGGCGGTTGCCGCCGCGCCAGAGCAGCCAGTCGGGCAGATGCTGCAGGCCCAGGCCCAGCTCGAGCGACAGGCTGTCGCTGAAATGCAGGGTCGGCTCGAGGTGCAGCTCCAGGCCCGTGCCGGCGGCACCCTCCAGGCCGTCGCCCGCCAGCCGCGCGCTGCCGTACCAGGACCAGGCGCCGCGCCGCGGCCGCGAACGCTCCCAGAAGGCATAGACCTTCTCGGGCACCCGCACCACGCCGTTGCCGCGGGTGATCAGGTCGTCATGGCCGGCGGTGAAGGCGGTCAGGTCGAAGAACTCGTTGCCGCCGTCGCGACGCTCGCTGTTGCGCTGGATCGCCGCGGCCTCGGCGATCGCCAGGCCGCTGTCGTTGCGCCGCACGGACGCCGCCCAGCGCCATTCGTGCGAGGCGTAGGCCGAATCCTCCGGCTGGTTCGGAAAGCGCCGGGCCAGCTCGTAGCGCAGGTAGTTGAAGTCGTTGCGGTCGAGGAAACCGATGTCATTGAGCTGCAGCCCATCGCCCAGGTGCAGCACGTAGGCCTGCTGGCGCCAGCCCTCGCCCAGCTCCTGGTCGGCGCGGACCTGGAAGCCGCTGTCGTCGCTGCGCACGCCGCCCTGGCGGACGCTGGAGCCGACCACCTGCGAGCGGATGTTCCAGGCCGGCGTCGGCGACCACTGGTGGTCGACGGAGTACACCGTGGCCTCGCGATCCGCGAACGGCGCGTCCACGCGGGTCAGCATGCCGCCCCAGTCCTGGGCACCGAAGTCGCGGGTGGCGCGCAGGGCGAAGAAATCCCGCCCCAGGTCGCCGTCCTCGGTGGCCGCCAGCACGCCGTAGCGCACCTGGCCCAGGCTGCCGTTGAGCTTCACCGCCGCGTCCACGTCGGCGAACTGGCCGATGCGGCGCGTGTACAGCAGGCGACTGTTGCCGGCGCCGAAGGGCACGTCGAACAGGCCCTGGTTCTCGGTGAAGAACGGCCGCTTGTCGCCGAAGAACGTCTCGACCGCGCCGAAGTTCACCACCAGGTCGTCGCTCTCGACCTGGCCGAAATCGGGGTTGAGCGTCGCTGAGAGCTGGAACTGCCCGTTCGGCTTCCAGAACAGGTCGGCGCCGGTGTCGAACTCGGTGCCGCCGTTGGCGATGTCGCTGACGCCGACCACGTAGGGCGTGACCGCGAGCAGCGACTGCTCGTAGTGCGGCACCTGGATCTTGCTGAACTCCGACAGGAAGCGCGGCCGCTGGAAGCTGATGCCCGGCCAGCCGTAGCGCTCGCCGGTGCTGCCGACCACGCGGTCGACGTAGATGCCCAGGGTGCGCTCGCCGTTCGCCGGCTGCGCCATCGGCGCCACGTGCCAGGGGATCAGCAGCTCGACGCTCCAGCCGGCATCGTCCTGCGTCACCGCGTGGTGCCAGTGGCCGTCCCAGTCGGTGTTGAAGTTGCGCTCGCTGGTGATCACCTCGTCGCTGATGCCGCCGGCGACCGTGACCATGAAGTCGTAGCCGGTGCGGCCATCGCCGTCGAAGTCGACCATGAAGTTGATGCGGTCCAGGGCCCCGCCCTCGTCCCGGCGGGTGCGCTGCAGGGTGCGCGGCACGTCGGCCGGCTGTTCATTGCGGAAGGCCACCGCCAGGCCCTGCGGCGTCGCCAGCACCCAGGCCTCGGTGCGCAGGCGCGCGGGCTCGCCGTTGAGCGGCTGCACCATCTCGAAGTCGGTGATGTGGCGGGCGCCGGCCCATTCGGACGGATCGATGCGGCCGTCGACCTCGACGGCGAAGGCGGGCGCGGCGGCAAGCGCCAGGGCGCCGAGACAGGCGGGGGCTTTCATGGGAGGTCCTGGACGAGGCGACGCGCGAATGATCCGCGCCTCGCCCTGGGTTGGAGCGGGTCGTAAGTCATGGCAACGCTTTCGCCCGTCGGGGCATCCCGCGACGAGACCCTGCTCACCGGTGCGGGCATTGCGCGAAGCGACCCTGTAGGAGCGCCTTCAGGCGCGAAGCTTTTCGCCGAAGAGCTTCGCGCCTGAAGGCGCTCCTACAGGGGAGGATCAGCGCTTTTTGGCGGGGGGCTTGGGCTGCAGCATGGTGCCGGTGCAGTGCTTGGAGCCGCAGCGGCAGGCCCAGAGCTTCTTGAGCTTGGCGGTGTGCGGCTCGTGCAGGACGATGCCGTAGTTGTAGGTCAGCTCCTCGCCGGCGGCGATGTCGCGCATCGCTTCGATGTAGATGCGGTCCTTGCGCTTCTTCTTGCCGTCCTCGAGCCAGGTGGCCTCGCAGTTCGGGTCGCAGCTGTGGTTGATCCAGCGCGCATCGTTGCCGTCGACGTTGGCGTCGATGACGTACTTGTCGTTGAGCGTGAACAGGAAGGTGTGGCCGGTGTCGGCCTCGTCGGCATACACCGCGTCCACTTCCGCGTGCGTACGCAGCAGGCCCTTGTAGCGGATGACCCGCTCGCCCTTGGCGATCGCCTCGGTGGCGAAGACGCCATTGCCGTGGATGGCGGACTGGCGGGCTTCGATCTTCTTGGGCATGCGGGGACATCCGGGACGACGGCAGGGCCGCCATTGTCACCAATCCGCGCGCCCGGCGCAGCCCCGGATTATGCTGGGGCCAGACACGGGAGCATTGCGATGGACCCTGCCAACAGTTGGACCGAGGAAAAGCAGTCGGCCTGGCTGTACCGGGCGCTGGCCGATGCCGAGCGCGACACGCGCATCGCCGCCCTGTTCCGTGATCTCGCCGGCGCGGCCGACCAGCAGGCCCTGACCTGGGAGCGGACCGCGCGCGAGGCCGGGCAGGCGCTGCCCGCCACCTTCGAGCCGTCGGCGCGCGCGCGCCTGGTGGCGGCGCTGGCCCACCGGCTCGGCCCCCGGCGGGTGAAGCCGGCGCTGGCCGCACTGAAGGTACGCGGCCTCTCGGCCTACACCGCCGCCCTGGACGGACACCTTTTGCCCACGGACCTGGCCCAGGTCGGCGTGAGCCACCGCACCGTCGGCGGTGGCAACCTGCGCGCGGCCATCTTCGGCGTCAACGACGGCCTGGTCTCGAACGCCAGCCTGATCCTGGGCGTGGTCGGCGCCCAGGCCAGCACCGGCACCGTGCTGGCCACCGGCATCGCCGGCCTGCTGGCGGGCGCGCTGTCGATGGCGGCCGGTGAATACGTGTCGGTGCGCTCGCAGCGCGAGCTGTTCGAGTACCAGATCGGCCTGGAGGCCGACGAGCTCAAGCAATACCCGGAGGCCGAGGCCGAGGAGCTGGCGCTGATCTACATCGCCCGCGGCATGGACCCGGCGCAGGCCCGCGCCTTCGCCCACCAGCTGGTGAAGAACCCGACCCAGGCGCTCGACGTGCTGGCCCGCGAAGAGCTGGGCCTGAACCCGGACGACCTGGGCTCGCCGATCGGCGCCGCGGCCTTCTCCTTCACCGCGTTCACGATCGGCGCGCTGGTGCCGCTGGTGCCCTTCTTCCTGGGCAGCGCGCTGCCGGTCGCCGCTTACTGGGGCACCGGCCTGGCCGCGGCGGGGCTGTTCGGCACCGGCGCCGCGATGAGCCTGTTCTCGGGCCGCAACCCGGTGTTCGGCGGCCTGCGCATGCTCGGCATCGGCGCCCTGGCCGGCGCCACGGTGTTCCTGATCGGCCGCCTGATCGGGGTCGAGGTGGGCTGAACCGGGGCGGCGGCGGGCCCACCCCGGGGCCTCGGGACGGGCCGCGCCCGGGCGAGCCCGCCCACCTTCACCTGCCGTGGATTGAGCCGGCCCGGGGCAAAGCGTACAATTTCGGTCCTGATTCAAACCGCCAGGCCGACGCCATGCTTCGCGTCACCAAGCTCACCGACTACGCCACCGTCATCCTGGCCGCCCTGGCCGAGGCGCCCGGCCGCGTGCATTCGTCCGCGGAGCTGGCCGACCGCTCCCGGCTGGAGCCGCCCACCGTGGCCAAGGTGCTCAAGCCGCTGGCCCACGCCGGCCTGGTCGACAGCTTCCGGGGCGCCAACGGCGGCTACCGCCTGGCCCGCCCCGCGCACGAGATCCCGCTCCGGGCCATCGTCGAGGCCATCGAAGGCCCGCTGAACATGACCGAATGCTCGGGCGAACACTCCAGCTGCGAGCACGAGGCCCACTGCGGCGTGCAGACGCACTGGCGCCGCATCAACGACGTGATCGCCGACGCCCTCGGCGGCATCACCCTGGCCGACATGCTCACGCCGTCGGCCGCCCGCAAATCCATCCCGCTGCAGCTCGCGGCGGCAGGAGGCTGAGATGGCCATCCAGAACCAGCAAATCGTCGAGAAGCTCGCGCGTCGCTACGATGCCGGCTTCATCACCGACATCGAGTCCGACACCTTCCCGCCCGGCCTGAGCGAGGACATCGTCCGCGCGCTGTCGGCCAAGAAGGAAGAGCCCGAGTGGATGACCGACTGGCGCCTCGCCGCCTATCGCCATTTCCTCACCATGCCGATGCCGGAGTGGGCCAAGCTGCAGATCGCCCCGATCGACCTGCAGGGGCTGAGCTACTACAGCGCGCCCAAGGGGCCGAAGTACCAGTCCCTGGCCGACGTGCCGCAGGAGCTGCTGGACACCTACGACAAGCTGGGCGTGCCGCTGCACGAGCGTGCGCGCCTGGCGGGCGTCGCCGTGGACGCCGTGTTCGACTCGGTCTCGGTCGGCACCACCTTCCGCAAGGAGCTGGCCGAGAAGGGCGTGATCTTCTGCTCGATGTCCGAGGCCATCAAGGAGCACCCCGAGCTGGTGCGCCAGTACCTGGGCAGCGTGGTGCCGGTCGGCGACAACTACTTCGCGGCGCTGAACTCGGCCGTGTTCTCCGATGGCTCCTTCGTGTTCATCCCCAAGGGCGTGCGCTGCCCGATGGAGCTGAGCACCTACTTCCGCATCAACGCCGGCCACACCGGCCAGTTCGAGCGCACCCTGATCATCTGCGAGGACAAGGGCCACGTGTCCTACCTCGAGGGCTGCACCGCGCC
>NZ_DASTNG010000003.1:0-3385 GCF_035721105.1 Arenimonas sp.
CGCTGGCTGATCACCGCGCGCAGGTTCAGCGCCAGGTTCATCAGCACGTTCTTGTGCGCCGATTCGGGGAAGAAGTTGAGGATGCGTTCCAGCGTCTGGTCGGCGTTGTTCGAGTGCAGCGTGGCCAGGCACAGGTGGCCGGTCTCGGAGAAGGCGATCGCCGCCTCCATGGTGTCGGTGTCGCGGATCTCGCCGATCATGATCACGTCCGGCGCCTCGCGCATCGCGTTCTTCAGCGCCTCGTGATAGCTGTGCGTGTCCAGCCCCACCTCGCGCTGGTTGACGATCGACTTCTTGTGCCGGTGCAGGTATTCGATCGGATCCTCGATGGTGAGGATGTGGCCGGAGGAATTCGTGTTGCGGTGGTCGAGCATCGCCGCCAGCGTGGTCGACTTGCCCGAGCCGGTGGCGCCGACCACCAGGATCAGGCCGCGCGGCTCCATGATCAGGTCGCGGAAGATCTTCGGCAGCTGCAGCTGCTCGATGCTGGGAATCTCGCTCTTGATCGCGCGGATCACCATGCCCACTTCGCCGCGCTGCTTGAACACGTTGATGCGGAAGCGCCCGGCTTCCTTCACCGCCAGCGCCATATTCAATTCAAGGTCGCGCTCGAACTGGGGCACCTGGCCTTCGTCCATCAGCGAGTAGGCGATCTTCTTGACCATGCCGCTGGGAAGGCCGGTATTGCCCAGCGGATACAGTTTGCCCTCGACCTTGATATTCACCGGGGCCCCCGTGGACAGGAACATGTCCGACGCGCCCTTGTCTACCATAAGCTTGAGGAAGTAACCGATGTCCACGAAAAACCCCTAGTTTGCGAAATGCGCGTTGCAATGATGGATTATGCCCGCCCACAATACGCTGCGACACACCATGAGGAATGTGATGCACATCTTTTCCCTGCCGGCCGGACATTTCCGGCCCGGCCGCACCGTCCTGATCGCCCTGGTCCTGGCCCTGTTCGTGGCTGGCTGCGCCTCGGTGCCGCCGCCCAATGACTCGATGAACATGGCCCAGACCCAGCTGCAGATGGCTCGCGACGCCGGCGCGGCCGATTATGCGCCGGTGGACCTCGGGTTTGCCCAGGACAAGTTCCAGCTGGCGCAGTCGGCCATGGCCGAACGCAAGTACGCCGACGCGGCGAACCTGGCCGAGGAATCCCGCGCCGACGCGGAACTGGCCCAGGCCAAGGCCCGCCTGGGCGCAGCGCGCGCCCAGATCCAGAGCAAGATGCAGGAAAACAGCCGCCTGCGGGCCCAGGGCGAGGCTGCGGCCGCCGCGGCGCAGGCGCCTGCGCCGGCGCCACCGGCCAGCAACGCCCAGCCCACCGAAGACATGCCGGCACCGCCGTCCTCGGCGCTGTCCGCGCCGGCCGGTGACGGTTTCCAGACCGTGCCGGACAACGCACAACAGCCTGCGGTGGACCCCGCGGGAGGTCAGCCATGAGGCATTCCGCCATCATCCTCGCCACCATCGCGCTGGCGTTGGCTACGCTGGGTTCGGCCCATGCCCGCCAGGACGACATCGACATCAACCGCCTGACCGGCAGCCTCAACCAGCTCGCCAGCGATCCCAGCCTGGGCGCCTACGCCCAGGCCGAACAGGCCCGTGCCCGCGACGCCATCAACCGGCTGGCCCAGGCCGGCTCGCGCGAACGGCCGCATGCGCTCTATCTGGCCGAGCGTCGCGTCGACCTGGCCAAGACTGCCGCCCAGGTGCAGGACGCCCAGGTCAAGCTGACCCAGCTCGACCGCGAACACGACCAGATCCTGCTGGACAACAGTCGCCGTGATGCGGAGCTGGCCCGGCGCGAGCTGGAGCGGCAGCGCCTGCAATACCAGCTGGCGCAGGAGGAGGCGGCCCGGCTGCAGGCGCAAGGGCTGGAGTATTCGCAGGCGGCCGACCAGGCCCGGGCCGAAGCGGATCGGGCGAAGAAGCTGGCTGCGGCGCAGAGCAAGGTGGCACGCGCCGCCAAGCGGCAGGCCGAGCTGGCGGCCCAGGCCGCCAAGGCGTTGCGCTCGCAGATGGAAAGCGCGGACAAGCCTTCCGCGACCGATGCCAAGCCGTCCGGCCAGCATCGCTGAGCGGTCGTTTCCGAACCCCGTTAGGGTCGCGGAAGAAAGTCGTTGAGTGGATGTAAAAGACTGTTTTGGCAGTTTTTTACGGAACTTTCCACGCTTCCCGGAAGTGCCCTCGAAACGCTTGCACCCCCTCTGGCGGGGGAGTAGGGTCAAAGTCCCACGGGGCATCCCGACCCCGTGGGTCATTGACCGAACCATGCACGCATTCCTCGCTTCGAAAGCTTCCTCCGCATCCGGGATTCCGGCGCGGATCGAGGGTGCGCGCCCCGGTTCACCGTCTGCGGACGGCCGGTAGCGTCCGCACGTCAACTCGCGAGGAGGTCGGACCATGTTTGAAAACCAGCAGCGTGATGATGTCGAGGCATTGATGAAGGCCGATGCGGAATTCCGGCGGCTTTACCAGCATCACAGGGAACTCGACAGCAAGGTGCACGACGCCGACATCGGCGTGCTGCCCATCGACGACATGACCCTGGCCAGCATGAAGAAGGAAAAACTGCTGGCCAAGGCCCGACTCGAACGCATGTGGGCAGACCGGGCGCATCTCGTCCACTGAACTCGGTTGTTCGCGAACGCGGCCCCGGGCCCTTCCGCCAGACGGAAAGGGTGCCGGGGCCGCCGCGTTTGCACTGTCCGCTGCGGGCGCTCGGGTATCATGGCCCTCTTGTCGCGACGGTCTTCATCCCGTCGCAACCACATCACGGAGCCCCCATGACGGTTCACCAGAGCGTTCTTGAATTGATCGGCCGCACCCCGATGGTCCGCACCCAGCGCCTGGACACCGGCCTGTGCCAGCTGTTCCTCAAGCTGGAGAGCGCCAACCCCGGCGGCTCGATCAAGGATCGCATCGGCCTGTCGATGATCGAGGGTGCCGAGAAGGACGGCCGCATCCGCCCGGGCGACATCCTGGTCGAAGGCACCGCCGGCAACACCGGCCTTGGCCTGGCCCTGGTGGCGCAGGCCAAGGGCTACCGCCTGATCCTGGTGGTGCCGGACAAGATGAGCCGCGAGAAGATCTTCAACCTGAAGGCGATGGGCGCCGAGGTGGTGCTGACCCGTTCCGACGTGGCCAAGGGTCACCCCGAGTATTACCAGGACATGGCCGAGCGGATCGCCCGCGAGACGCCCGGCGCGTACTTCATCAACCAGTTCGGCAACCCCGACAACCCGGCCGCGCACATCGCCACCACCGGGCCCGAAATCCTCGAGCAGATGGACGGCCAGGTCGACGCGATCGTGCTCGGCTGCGGTTCGTCCGGCACGCTGAGCGGCCTGTCGAAATTCTTCGCCGAGCACTCGCCGCA
>NZ_DASTNG010000004.1:0-3022 GCF_035721105.1 Arenimonas sp.
CACCTGCAGGATCACGTCGCCCGGGGCCAGGCCGGCCTGGCGGGCCGCCAGCCCGGCCACGCGGCCGACCAGCACGCCCTCGCCCGCCTTGAGTCCCAGGGCGTCGCGGGCGGAAGCATCCAGTGCCTCCACCACGACGCCCAGCGCATTGCCCGCCGCCGGCGCCGGGGACGCCCCCGGGCCAGCCGGGGCCTGCGCGGTGGCTGCCAGGTCGAGCGCGGACAGCGTCACCACCAGGTCCAGCGGCTTGCCGTCGCGCCGGAGGCTGACGCTGGCGCGGCTGCCCGGGGGCAAGGCGCCGACCATCGGCGGCAGCTCGGCCGAGCGGCCGACCGCGCGGCCGTTGAAGGCCGTGATCACGTCACCCGGGCGGATGCCGGCCTTGGCCGCGGCGCTGCCGTTCTCGACCGAGTCGACAAAGGCACCGACCGGGCGATCCAGGCCCAGCTCGGCCAGGCGCTCGCGGTCGACGTCCTGGATGCGCACGCCCAGCTGCCCGCGCACGACCTTGCCCGTCTCGCGCAGCTGGCGCACCGCGTTCATGGCCACCTCGATCGGGATCGCGAAGCTGACGCCCATGTAGCCGCCCGAGTTGGAGAAGATCTGGGAGTTGATGCCCACCACCTCGCCGCCCGTGTTGAGCAGCGGACCGCCGGAATTGCCGCGGTTGATCGCGACGTCGGTCTGGATGAAGGGCACGTACTGCTGGCTGGGATCGAGCGAGCGGCGGCCAACGCCGCTGACCACGCCGGCGGTGACCGAGTGCTCGAAGCCGAACGGCGAACCGATCGCCAGCACCCACTGGCCGGCCTTGAGGCCGCGCGAGTCACCGATGCGCAGCACCGGCAGGCCGCGGCCCTCGACCTTCAGCAGCGCCACGTCGGACAGCGGATCGCTGCCGATCAGTTCGGCCTTGAGTTCGCTGCGGTCGTTGAGGCGCACGACGATGTCGGTGGCGCCGTCGATGACGTGGTGGTTGGTGAGCACGTAGCCGTCGGCCGAGATGATGAAGCCCGAGCCCTGCGACACGCCGCTGCGCGGCGCCGGTCCGGGGCCACCGGGCATGCCGGGCTGGCCGAAGAAGCGACGGAAGAACTCGGGCATGTCCTCGGGCATCGGCGGCCCGGCCGGGTTGTCCGGTCCGGCGGCCTCGGCGTCGGCATCGCGCGGGGCACCGCCGAGGGTGGCTTCGATGTTGACCACGGCCGGCGTGGTGCGCTCGACCAGGCGGGTGAAGTCCGGCAGCTGCACCAGCGGCGCGGCTTCGGCGGCAGCGGCCTCCTGCGCCCGGGCAACCGGGGCGAGGGTCGCGACGGGAAGCATCAGGGCGACGGCAAGGACGTGGCGGAACGACAGGCTCATGGGCATTCACTCTCGCGTTGTGGGGGAGTTGCGCCGGCGGCAGGCAACAGCCGCGGCGCGGGCAAGTGGCGCTTTGAGGCAAGCACGGCCAGGAAAGTTCCCGACAGCAGGCCAAGGAGGGTCAGCGCGTCGCGCGCCGCAGGCCATGGCGCACCCACCGCGTAGCCGGCCAGCGCACCCAGCAGCAGGCCCAGCAGCGCGCGGCCATAGCCCTGCCAGGCGGCGCGCCGCAGCGCGTCGTCGTCCAGCGCGAGGCGATAGCGCTCGCCCGGCCGGACCGCGAGCTCGTCGGAGGCATCGAAGGTGAATTCGCCCGCGGCCGAGGTCGCGAACAGGCTGCAGCGGCCGGCGCAGCCGCCCTGGCAGCCCGCGCACTGGTCGCCCAGCAGGCGCAGCTGCAGCTGCCGGCCGCGCGACGAGACCACTTCGACCTCGCGCTCAGCCATCGGCGTCGACCGCGCGCACCGTGCGGGCCAGCTGCGCCACGGTCGCGGCCGGGACCTTGCCGATCGCCAGCACGTGCCAGCCGTCGACGCGGAAGCCGTGGGCATGGACGGCGCCGCGGCGCGTGCTGCTGGCGCCGCGCAGGCGCGGGTCGGCGCGTTCGACATAGACCGACACGCTGGCCAGGCCGTCGCTGTAGAGCAGCTGCAGGCCCGCATCGTCGCGGCGCGCCGAACGCAGCGCGAAGCCCGGCGGCGGCACCGGCACGTGCCAGTCGGGCGTCACCGTCCGGCCGGCGACCTGCGGCGCCAGCGGCACCAGGCCCTCGGCCGAGGACGGGGCCAGGTCGGCATCGCTGGGGCGCTGGTCGAGGGAGAGTTCAGTGAATGCGACCTGCTCGACCGCCTCGCCCGCCGCATCGACCAGGTCCACGCGCAGCGGCAGGCCGGTGTCGCGCTCGAGCCACAGGCGATAGCCATAGCGCCAGGCGTCCGCGGCGACGATGTCGATGCGCTGGGCGGCGTGGCCGGCGACGCGGTCGCTGCCGGCCAGGTGCACCCGGTAGCCCGGCAGGTCGCCGGCGTCGGACAGGGCCAGGGCCGGGCTCCAGCGCCCGGGCATGCCCACGTCGAAGGCCAGCGGGCCGTCGCCGCCGAGGCACATGACCTTGCTGCCGTCGCGGATCACCTCGCGGCGCGGACCGGCCAGCGTGACCAGCCGCTCGCGTTCGCGGTCACCGTCGCGGCGATGGAAGACGCGCACGGTTTCCATCCGGCCGCCGGCGACGTAGACCAGGGTGCCCTGGTAATCGAGGCCGCGCAGGGCCGGGCCGATCCGCGCCAGCCAGTCGGTGGCGCCCACCGCCGCCTGCAGCGGTGCAGCGAGCGCCAGCAACAGCGCCAGCCAGACGGCCCTCACTCGCGGCCTGCTTCCGGCGGCGGGGCATCGGCGCCCGCATCCTGGGTCACCACGTCGACGTAGGGCATGAACCCGCCCACGCCGCCGCCGGCGGCCATGGCGTTATGGCGCACCAGGTAGTCCTGCAGCGAACGGTCGCCAGCCACCACCGGCGAACGCGGCCAGGGCTTGCCGCCGTCCTGGCGGACCAGCGGGAAATCGCGCACCGAGGGCAGCGGCGAGCTGGGCGCCGGCGGCGCCGGCGCCAGCGCGGCCGGCAGCGGCGCGGCCGAGCCCGCCAGCGCCGGGGCCGGCGGCA
>NZ_DASTNG010000005.1:0-3147 GCF_035721105.1 Arenimonas sp.
CGGCGAAAAGATTCGCGCCTGAAGGCGCTCCTACAATGGCGATGGCGATGGCGATGGCGGGGGGCGGGGGGCGGCTTACTTTTTTTCGTAGACCGGCTTGCCGTCGACCCAGGTCGAGACCACGTCCAGCGTCGGCAACGCCGCCGGGGCGATGGTCAGCGGATCGCCGCCCAGGATGACGAAGTCGGCGCGGTAGCCCGGCACCAGCTTGCCCAGCGTCTTCTCGTCGAAGGCGGCGTAGGCGGCATCGGCGGTGAAGCCGGCCAGCGCCTGCTCCGGCGTCAGCTTCTGGTCGGGCAGCCAGCCGCCGGCCGGCATGCCGTCGCGGTCGGCGCGGGTGACCGAGGCGTACAGGCCCAGGCGCGGGTCCACCGATTCGACCGGGAAATCCGAACCCAGCGCCAGCCGCACCCCGGCCGCGCGGAAGCGCTGCCAGGCGTAGGCGCCCTCCAGGCGCGCCTTGCCGACGCGCGCTTCCGCCCAGGGCATGTCGGAGGTGGCGTGGGTGGGCTGCATCGAGGCGATCAGCTTGAGCGTGGCGAAGCGCGGGATGTCGGCCGGGGCCACCACCTGCGCATGCTCGACGCGCCAGCGGTGGTCGCTGCCGGCCGCGTCGCCCAGGACCTTTTCGTACGTGTCGAGGACGATGCGGTTGCCGCGGTCGCCGATGGCGTGGCTGGCGGGCTGGACGCCGCAGTCGCGGGCCTTCTGCACCGCGGCGGCGTAGGCGGCCGGCTCGGTGACCAGCAGGCCGCGGTGGCCGGGCTCGTCGCTGTAGTCCTCGAGCAGGGCGGCGCCGCGGCTGCCGAGCGCGCCATCGACGTAGAACTTCACGCCGCGCATCGCCAGCCGGCCCTTGGGGTGTTCGAACGCCGCACCGACCCGGCACAGCGCCGCCAGCGCGGCGGAATCGCCGTCGGCGTAGGCGCGGATGCGCAGCGGCAGGCGGTCGGCGTTGGCGAAGTCGCGCATCAGCTTCAGGTCGGCCATCGACACGCCCATGTCGTGCACTCCGGTGAGGCCGTGCTTCACCGCGGCGGCCAGCGCGCGCTCGAGCGCCTGCTCGCGCAGCGCGGCGTCGGGCGCCGGCACCACCTCGTCGATCAGGGCCGAGGCGGTGTCGATGAATACGCCGGTGGCGCGGCCGTCCTCGCGCATGATGCGGCCGCCGTCGGGCTGCCAGTCCCCGCCGAGCTCGCGCTTGGCCGCACGCATCGCGGCGCTGTTGGCCCAGCCGGCGTGGCCGTCGACGCGCTCGAGCCAGACCGGCCGGTCCGGGAACGCGGCGTCGAGGTCGGCGGCGGTCGGAAACTGCTTGCCCGGCCAGTCGTTCTGGTCCCAACCGCGGCCCAGCAGCCAGGCGCCTTCGGGCAGCGTGGCTTCGAAGGCCTTCAGGCGGGCGATCACGTCTTCCTTGCTGGTGGCGTCGACCAGGTCGGCGCGCAGCAGGGCGAAGCCGAGGTTCATCAGGTGCCCGTGCGCGTCGATCAGGCCGGGCACCACGTCGCGACCGCGGGCATCGACCAGGGTAATGCCCGGGAACTTCTTCTCCAGCGCCGCCGCATCGGCCGCCCCGCCGGTATCGAGCAGCTTGCCCTCGGCGTCCCAGGCCAGGGTGGTGCGCACCGGCCAGCCGTCTTCGCCGGTATGCACGCGCGCATTGACCAGGCCGGTGACATCGCCGGCCAGGACCACGCCCGGCAACAGGCAGGCCATCGAAACCGCAAGGTGAAGACGACGCATGGCGAACTCCCGTTGGAAGTCGCCTACCCTACTAAAAAAGGGGTCAGAGTACATATCCGTTTCAAACGGATAGGTACTCTGACCCCTTTGTCGTGACCGCTTGTTGGGGCGGTGGCGGGGCGTCAACCTTCGGGGGTGACGTCGACGCGGACGCGCAGTTCGCTGCCGGGGTGGTAGTCGGTGATGGTTTCGTACTCGCGGCCGGCGTATTCGTAGCCGACGCGGTAGCCCACCACGCGGCGGTCGCTGCCGCGCTCGGTGACGATGCGGCAGCGCTCCACGTCCTGCGGCGGCGCGTAGCCGACGTCGTGGCCGCGGTAGGCGCGCTCGCGGCTGGTGCGCTCGATGTCGTTGCCGATCGCGCCGCCCAGCACGGCGCCGACCACGGTCGCGGCCTGGCGGCCGTCGCCGTTGCCGACGCTGTTGCCCAGTACGCCGCCGACGATGGCGCCGAGCACGGCGCCGTTGCCGGTCGGGCGACGCGGATCGCGGCGGGCGTAGCGCGGGGCGGCGTAAGGATCGTAGCGGTCGCGGCCGGCGTAGGACGGCGCGGGCTCGGACCAGCACTCGCGGCGACTGACCGGCTGGCTGCGCTCGACGATCGGTTCTACGCGGGTCACGCGCGCGAAATCGTAGGCGGGACCGGCGCTGTCGTAGCCGCGTTCGTCATAGCCACGATCGTCGTAGCGATCGTCGGCGTAGCCGTAATCCGGTTCGTAGTAATCCTGCGCGCTGGCAGTGCCGGCGGCGAGCGCCACGGCAAGGACAAGGGTTCGGGAAACGAGGCGGTTCATGGCAGCTCCTGGCGCCGGGATCGACGCCCGGGCATCGTCGGGCCGCGGCGCCCAACCCGCGCTGAATCCCGGCCGCGCCTTCAGCCGGCGGCAAGGTGTGGGGTTCCGGGGCGGGGGAAGAGCGATTTTTGCCACGGATTTACACGGATGAACACGGATAGGGCAAAAGCGGTTTGGATGGATTTCCGCCGGGGACCAGCGGACGCCGAAAACCCAGCCCGTTTTGGCTCTATCCGTGTTTATCCGTGTTTATCCGCTTGGATCCGTGTCAAAAGCTTTTAAAGCCCCGCCCCGCAGCCAGGCCACGGCCTGGCCGGCGGCGTCGGCGGCGGCGTGGCCCAGGAGGGGGGCGACGTGGCTGCCCGGCAGCGGCAGGAAGGCGGCGTTGAGGGTGGTCGCCAGCGTTGCGGAGACGGCGAAGGGCACGTCTTCGTCCGCGCGCGAGGCCATCACCAGGGTTGGCGCGGGCGAGGCCGGCACCGCCAGGCCGGCGCGCGCGGCGTCGATGGCCTGGCCGGATTCATCGCGCCAGCGCCGGAACGCGAACAGCGCCGCCGCGGCGTCGGCCTCCGGCACCGCGCGGCGGGTGCCCGCCAGCGACGCTCGCCGG
>NZ_DASTNG010000006.1:0-12306 GCF_035721105.1 Arenimonas sp.
GGCCGGCCACATCGACCTGTGCAACGTGCCGGTGCCGGTGCGCGCGACGCCGGCGCCTTGACCGCCGCGGCCTGCGGCTAGGGCAGCGCCCGCAGGCCGTCCAGCACCGCCGGCACCCGCGCCTGCAGCGCTTCGCTGCCGCTGGCGTCCAGCGCCACGTAAAGGGCCAGCAGGAAGCCGCGCTGGTTGTGGCGGCGGGCCAGCGCCGCCTCGGAGCCGTAGGGCCCGGCCGCGTCCGCGGCCGGCGCCACGAGACCCGAAATCCAGGCGCGCCACTCGCCGTCGTCGTGCAAACCCCGCTGCAGCACGAACAACACCGGCCGCACCAGGCGCTCGGATTCGCCGTGCACGTACGGAGGGGCCGCGACCGGCGCGACCTGGGCCGAAACCGCCTGCAGCAGCCGCGACAGCTGCGGCTTGTCCAGCGCCGGGTTCATGGCCAGCTGCATCAGCAGGTCGGCGCCGTGGGCGACGCCGTGGCGCCAGCCCTCGCCATCGGTGAACCCGCGGTAGTCCCGGACGCCTTCGACATAGGCCGCCGCGGCCTCCACCAGTCCGGCGCGCCGC
This sequence comes from Arenimonas sp., assembly GCF_035721105.1. Taxonomy (GTDB): domain Bacteria; phylum Pseudomonadota; class Gammaproteobacteria; order Xanthomonadales; family Xanthomonadaceae; genus Arenimonas. The sequence goes on from NZ_DASTNG010000006.1 coordinate 568, forward strand.
GCCGGCGCCAGCCAGGGCGCGATGCGGTCGGTCCGCGCCACTTCGGACAGCACCAGGGCGGCGAACGGCGCCTCGAAGCCGGCATCGTCGCGCACCGACAGGCGCGGCAGCAGCGCGTCGAGCAGGGCCTCGCGGGTGGCGTGCGAAAGCGGCGGGTCGGCGCGCAGCCAGGACGCCATCGCCTCGTAGGCGATGCCGTCGCGCAGGGTCGGGTCGGGGTCGCCCAGGCAGGCCAGCAGGTCGATCGCCAGCGCGTCGCGCCGCGCCGGCGCGAGCCCGGCGAAGCCCTCGGCCTTGAGCGCCGCGAGGGCATCGCGGTCCCAGCCACCCGGCGGACAGTCCGCGGCGGCGGCCAGTGGGGCCATCAGGAGCAGCATCGTCAGCAAGCGCGGCATCGGTCGCATGGGCGGTCCTCGGCGGGATGCCCGGATGCTACGCCCGCGCCGGCGCCGGGACAGTGCCGATGGTCCTCCGGCCGCGCCGGCGTGGGACAATGCCGCGGTGGATACCGACCCCGCCATCACCTGCAGCGACTGCCAGGCCTGCTGCTGCCAGCTGCCCGTACGCGTGCTGCCCGGCGACACGCCGCCCGAGCATTTCCTGGACGAGGACGAGGACGGCTACCTGATCATGGCCAAGGCCGACGACGGCTGGTGCGTCGCGCTGGACCGCGAACGGATGTGCTGCGGCATCTACGCCCGGCGTCCCTTCGTCTGCCGCGAGTTCGCGATGGGCGGCGGCGACTGCGCCGAAGTCCGCGACGACTGGCGCCGCATCGCCCTGAGCCTGCGCTGACGTGGCCTGGTTCGTGTACCTGGTCGAATGCCAGGACGGCAGCATCTACACCGGCATCGCCGTGGACGTGGACAAGCGCTATGCCGAACACGCCGCCGGCAAGGGCGCGCGCTACACCCGCGCGCACCCGCCGCGCCGGCTGCTGGCCCGTTTCGCGCATGCCGACCGCTCCAGCGCGCTCAAGGCCGAGTACGCCATCAAGCAGCTGTCCGCCGAGGCCAAGCGCGCCCTGGCCGCCGGGGCCGAGGCATGACGCCCGTTGCGAAGGCGCAGTGGCAGATGCACGCCTGCGTGCTGCTGTGGGGCTTCACCGCGATCCTGGGCAAGGCGATCACGCTCGACGCGATGGCGCTGGTGGTCTGGCGCATGGGCCTGGTGACGGCGGCGCTGCTGCTGGTGCCGCGGGTTTGGCGCGGGCTGCGGGCAATGCCGGCGCGGCAGCTGGCCATCTACGCCGGCATCGGCTTCCTGGTCGCCCTGCACTGGCTCACCTTCTACGGCGCGATCAAGCTGGCCAACGCCTCGGTGGCGGTGACCTGCATCGCGCTGGCGACGGTGTTCGTGCCCCTGGTCGAACCCTGGATCACCGGGCAGCGTTTCCAGCCGCGTGAACTGCTGCTGGGCGTAGCCGTGGTGCCCGGCGTGGCGATGGTGGTCGGCGGCGTGCCGGCGGACATGTACCTGGGCATCGTGGTGGGCACGCTCTCGGCGCTGCTGGTGGCCTTCTTCGGCGCGCTGAACAAGCGCCACGTCGAGCGCGGCGACCCGCTCACGGTGACCTTCGTCGAACTGGGCGCCGGCGGGCTGTGCCTGGCGCTGGCGACGCCGCTACTGCCCTGGTTCGGCTCGCCGCTGGTGCTGCCCGGGCTGCAGGACGGCGTGCTGCTGCTGGTGCTGGCGATGGCCTGCACCCTGCTGCCCTTCGCGCTGTCGCTGGTGGCGCTGCGGCACCTGAGCGCGTTCGCGGCGCAGCTGGCGGTGAACCTGGAGCCGGTGTACGCGATCGTGCTGGCGATCGTGCTGCTGGGCGAGCAGCGCGAGCTGGGCGGGCTGTTCTACGCCGGCGTGGCGGTGATCCTGGCCGGCGTGTTCGCGCACCCGCTGCTGGTGCGCCGGCCGCCGCACCGCGCCGACCCGATGCCGCTGGGCACGGCGGAATCGAAGACCATCGACTAGCGCGCGCGGCCGGCTAGCCCGGGCCACGCCGCAGGCGCGGCGAGATCTCGAGCGTCACATCGCCGTCGACCAGCTGCAGCACGCCGTCCTGCACCATCGCCTGCAGGTCCATGCCGCGCCTGAGCCGGCCGGCAAGGGCCTTGGCGTCCTCGGGCGACACGTCGAGCACGGTGAGGTTGCGGCAGCGGGCCAGCGCCGCTTCGTTCTTCTCCCACCACAGGTCGGCGCCGCGGCCGCCGTAGGTGAGCACCACCACCTCGCCGGCGCGGCCGCAGGCCTTGCGCACGCGCGATTCGTCCGGCTGGCCCAGCTCGATCCACTGCTCGACCTGGCCGGTGAGGTCCTTGCGCCACAGATCGGGCTCGTCCTCGGTGCTCAGGCCGCGGCCGAACTCGAGACGCTCGTCGGCGAACAGGGCGAAGGCGAGCAGGCGCAGCATCAGCCGCTCGTCGGTTTCGGACGGGTGCTGGGCCAGGACCAGGTCGTGGCTGGCGTAGTAGTGCCGGTCCATGTCGCTGACCTGCAGCTGGGCCTTGTAGACGGTCGACTTCGGGGCCACGGGGCGTTCCTGGGGGCAGCGTCGGGGCCGGCAGGGTGCGCGCTGCGCCGGCCGATGTCCAGTCCGCCCGGGCCGCGATTGCCAGCGGCGCGCGGCGAGGGGACACTAGCGCCTGTTCGGCGTGGGGGAGCGCACGGTGTCCATTTACGAAAAGATCAAGCTGATGTTCGGATGGGATTCGCGGCCGGTGAGCCCGAAGGCCTCCAGCGAGCCCCTGATTGCCGACGACACCCCGCTCGCCCCGGCGGCGCCGGCCGCGCCCGCCGAGACCGGCCCCAAGGGCGCCGAGCGCCGCGGCAAGCCGCGCATGAATGCCCGCGCCGGGACCCGCATGCTGGTGGTCGACGACTCCGCGACCATCGTCGCCCTGCTGGGCCGGATGCTGCGCCAGAACGACTACACCGTGCTCGAGGCCAGCGACGCCGAGACCGGCCTCGAGATCGCGCGCACCCAGGCGCCCGAGCTGGTCTTCCTGGACATCGTGCTGCCCGGCATGGACGGCTTTGCCGCCCTGCGCCAACTGCGCCGGGACCCGACCACGCGCGACATCCCGGTCATCATGATCAGCGGCAACGAGCAGGCGACCGAGCAGTTCTACGTGCACCGGATCGGCGCCGACGACTTCATGAAGAAGCCGTTCGCGCGGGCCGAGGTGTTCGCGCGCATCGAGCGCCTGCTCGACGCCCAGGGCGTGCCGCGGCGGCTGCCGGCGCCCGCGCCGTCGGCGCCGGAGCCCGAAGGCGAGGCCTCCGGCGCCTGACCCGCGCTCAGCGGGTGGCGATCATCATCGCGACGAACTGGGCGGCCGGCTTGGCGTGGCCCAGCACGTAGCCCTGGGCGTAGTCGCAGTCCAGCTCGGCCAGCTTGCCCAGCGTGGCCTTGTCCTCAACGCCCTCGGCGACGACCTGCATGCCCAGGTGGTGGGCGAAGTCGATCATGGCCTTGGCCAGCTGCTCGGAACGCTTGTTCTGGATCATGCCGGTGACGAACGAGCGGTCGATCTTGAGCTCGGTGGCCGGGAATTCCCGCAGGTAGGCGAAGGACGAGTTGCCAACGCCGAAGTCGTCGATCGACACCCGCACGCCCTCCGCCGAGAGCCGGTCGAGGATGTGCGCGCCCTTGTCGAGGTCGGCGATGATGGCCGTCTCGGTGACTTCGATCACCAGGTCGCGCGGCGGCACGCCCCACAGCTTCAGCGCGTCGAGCAAGTGCTCGACCAGGCCGCGTTCGGCGAACGCGACCGCCGACAGGTTGATCGACACCGGCAGCCGCAGCCCGGCCTTGCGCGCCTCCACCGCGTGCTGGAGGCTGGCGTTGACGCTCCAGCGGGTGAGCTCGGCGATCATGCCGCTGGTTTCGGCCATGGCCACGAACTGCGCCGGGCTGATCGGGCCCAGCCGCGGATGGGTCCAGCGCGCCAGCGCCTCGGCGCCGGTGATGCGCGCCGCGCGCAGGTCCCAGATCGGCTGGAAGTGCACCTCCAGCTGGCCGCCCTGCAGCGCCTCGCGCAGGTCGGCGGGCGAAATCAGCGGGGTGGCGTCGCGCGGCGGGGCCAGGGCCATGTGGTCGGCCGAGGATTCGGCCAGGGCCAGTGCGGCCTCGGCGCTGCGGCAAAGGGATTCGGCGTCGTCGCCGTGGTCGGGCGTCACCGCCACGCCGACGGCGATCGGCGTCACCACCGGCCGGCCGTCGAGCTCCAGGGCTTCCTCGAACTGGCGCAGCAGCCGGGCCGCCGCCAGCAGGGCGTGGTTGCCGTCGTTGACGGTGGGCAGGAACACGGCGAAGTCGCTGGCACCCAGCGCGATCACCTCGTCGCCCGGCCGCAGTGCCGCCTGCGCCTGGGCCTGCATGCGGCCGGCCAGTTCCTCGGCGATCGCCGGGCCGTGCTGGATGTTGAAGGCGCGCGAGCCGAGCAGGCTCATGCGCAGCAGGGCCATCGGCTCGCCCTTGCGCAGGCTGCCGCGCACGTGCGGCTGCAGGTGGGCCAGCAGCGCCGCGCCGCGGAGGGACAGGGGCGCGTTCATGCCAGGAACAGGGCCGCCGGATCGAGGCCGTAGGCGCCGGGCTCGAGCGAGGTGGTGATGCGCACCGCGGTGCGGCCGCCGGCGTCGCGCTCGACCGCCATCAGGTCGATGTCGCGGAAGGGTTTGTAGGCGCGCTTGTCGGCGTCGAGCAGCAGCATCACCCGCGGCCGCAGCCGGCGCGCCTGGTTCTGCGCCATGACGATGCCGACCTCGCCCGAACTGAGCTCGACCAGCGAGCCCGTGGGATACACGCACAGGCACTGCAGGAACTGTTCGACCACCTCGCCCTGGTAGAGCTTGTCGCTGGCGCGGTACACCGCCTGCAGGGCCACGTGCCGGGAAGCCCCCTTGGCGTGCGGCCGGTCGCTGCAGATGGCGTCGTAGGTGTCGATGATGCCGCCCATGCGCGCCGCCAGCGGGATCTGGTCGCCCTTGAGGCCGTTCGGGTAGCCGCTGCCGTCGTGGCGTTCGTGGTGCCCGGCGAGGATCTCGCGCGCCCAGGCGCCCTGCAGCCCGGAGTCGTCGAAGACCCGCAGCCCTTCGGCGACGTGGCTGCGCATGGCCACGACCGCCTCGGGCGACAGCGGCCCCGGGTGCTTGAACAGTTCCTCGGGCAAGGCTGCCTTGCCGATGTCGAGCAGCATGCCGCCCGTGGCCAGGTCCACCAGCACGTCGCGCGGCAGCGCCAGGTGCCGGCCGAACGCCGCCGCCAGCGCACTGCAGTGGACGGCGTGGCTGTAGGCGTAATCGTCGCGGCGCAGCAGCGCCATCAGCCAGAAGAAGGCGTCGACGTTGCGGATCAGGCTTTCCACCATCGGCACGACGGCGTCATGGATGTCGCTGGCGACCAGCCGGCGGCTGCTGCGCACGTCGGCCTCGAGCCGCTCCGCCAGCTTGCGCGCGCTGGCATGCGCCTCGCGCGCGCGCGGCACCTCGTCCTGCAGCTCGACGGTGTTGCGGTATTCGGTAGTGCGCGGCGGGAACACCGAGCGGTTGAACGGCAGCACGTTCAGCCGGTCGGCCGGCACGCTGCTCTTGACCACGTCGATGAAGACGCTGGTGCAGTAATGCCCCAGCAGCTCGATCTCCTTGTCGGACGCGATGTAGAAGCCCTGGAATGGAAAGGGCGTACCGACCCAGTCGCGATCCAGGCGACTGACGAACATCCCCTTCTCCAGCAGACCCACCAGCATCCGCCGCTCTTCCAGCACCATGGGTACGACCCCTGTCACGTGTGTTGCCCGGCTAAGCTAGCATGTCGCCAGCCCCCCGCCACCCCCCACCATGGCCAAGCCCCTGCTCGTCTTCGTCCACGGCTGGAGCGTCACCCGCACGGCCACCTACGGCGGCCTGCCGGCCCGGCTCAAGGCCGAGGCCGCGCGTGAAGGCGGCCCGGGCATCGACGTCGCCCACGTCCACCTGGGCCAGTACGTCAGCTTCCGTAACGAGGTGAGGATCGACGACGTCGCGCGCGCCTTCGAAGCCGCGCTGGCGCCGGTGCTGGCCGAGGCCGGCCGGGGCCGCCGATTCGCCTGCATCACCCACAGCACCGGCGGGCCCGTGGTGCGCGAATGGCTGGACCGCCACTACGTCCGCACCGGGCGCCTGGACGACTGCCCGATGAGCCACCTGGTGATGCTGGCGCCGGCCAACTTCGGTTCGGCGCTGGCCCAGCTCGGCAAGAGCCGGCTGGGTGCGATGAAGGCCTGGTTCGGCGGCGTCGAGCCCGGCCAGGGCGTGCTGGACTGGCTGGAGCTGGCCAGCCCGGAGTCGGTGGCGCTCAACCTGCGCTGGATCAACGACTATCCCGCGCTGGACCTGCCGGCGCGGGCGCGGCCGGTGTTCCCGTTCGTGCTCAGCGGCGACGCCATCGACCGCAAGCTCTACGACCACGTCAATGCCTACACCGGCGAAACCGGCAGCGACGGCGTGGTGCGGCTGGCGGCGGCCAACCTCAACGCCAGCCACCTGGTGCTGGCGCAGCCGGCGCTGGTCCCGGGGGAATCGCTGCCGGCGGCGCGCAAGCGACTGCGCACCCTGGCCAGGGTGTCGATGCAGCGCGCGCCGCGCACGGCCTTCAAGATCGTGCCCGGCGTGTCGCACAGCGGCGAGCGCATGGGGATCATGGCCAGCGTCGGCGCCGACGCCCGGCCACACCCGACGGTGGATGCGATCCTGCGCTGCCTGGGCGTGCGCGACGCACGCGGCTACGGCGCGCTGTGCGACGCCTTCGAACAGGAGAACGCCCGCCACCAGGCCATCGACCGCCGCATCGAAGTGGAAAAGGTGCCGGTGCTGCCCGACCGTCGCTACGTGCACGACCCGCACGCGATGGTGCTGTTCCGGCTGCTCGATGACAGCGGCGCGCGCGTCCCCGAAATGAACCTGCTGCTCACCGCCGGTCCGTCGGCGGATCCGAACCAACTGCCCGAGGGCTTCCTGACCGACCGCCAGGGCAACCGGCGCGCGCCCGGCAACCTGTGCTTCTACCTCAACCACGCGGCCCTGGCCGGCTGTCCCGAGGTGCGCGAAGGCGACCGCCTGGTGCGCGCCGAGCGCGTGCCGCGCCCGCCCTACGGCCTGCGCCTGCTGCCGCGCCAGGACGAACAGTGGGTCGAACACTGGCTGGCCGAGCTGGGCGCCGACACCGCCAGCCTGCTCGACCTGGTGCGACCGAACGAGACCACCGTGATCGATCTCCGGCTGACGCGGGTGGTGCGCGAAGGCGTGTTCCGTTTCACCCGCCAGCTCGCGCCGCGCAGCTTCCGCGACGACCCGCCGGGCGGTCCGGCCTGAGCCACCGCCCCCCTGACGCTCGGCAGGGGCGCTGAACGGAAAGTTCACGCAGGCTGGAGCACCCTCGCGCCACCACCCGCCACCCGAAGGCCCGCCATGACCAGCCGCCGCTCCTTCCTGGCCGCCGCCGCGGTCGCCGCCACCGCCGCCGCCCTGCCGACCCTGCCCGCCTGGGCTCAGTCGCCGCCGGCGCCGCGGACCCTGCGGCGACGCGCGATCCCGTCCACCGGGGAAGCCCTGCCGGTGATCGGCATGGGCACCTCGGGCAGCTTCGAAGTGGACCCCGCCGGCCGCGAGCCGCTCAAGGAAGTCCTGCGGCGCTTCGTCGCCGGCGGCGCCTCGGTGATCGACACCTCGCCGAACTATTCCAACGCCGAGGACGTGCTGGGCGACCTGATGGCCGAGCTCGGCCTGCGCGACCGGATCTGGCTGGCCACCAAGCTGGCGGCCGACGACCGCGCCGCCGGCGAGGCCCAGTTCGCCGACTCGCTGCGCCGGCTGCGCACCGACCGCTTCGAGCTGCTGGCCGTGCACAACCTACGCGACTGGAAGACCCAGCTGGCGCTGGCGCGCGAGCTCAAGGCCCAGGGCAAGGTGAAATACGTCGGCCTCACCCACTTCCGCGACGAGCAGCACGATGCACTCGCCGACATCGTCGCCGCCGAGAAGCCCGACTTCGTCCAGATCAACTACTCCGTCAGCGCCCCCAACGCCGCCCGGCGCGTGCTGCCGGTGGCGCGCGACAGCGGCACCGCGGTGATGGTCAACCGCGCCTTCGACGACGGCCGCCTGTTCGCGCGGGTCGCCGGCCAGGCGCTGCCGGGCTGGGCCGCCGAGGCCGGCGTCACCTCGTGGGCGCAGATGTTCCTGAAGTTCGCGATCAGCCACGAGGCGGTCACCGTGGTGATCCCGGCCACCGGCAAGCCGCACCGCCAGGACGACAACCTGCTGGGCGGCGTCGGACCGCTGCTGGATGCGGCGCAACAGGCCGAACTCGTGGCGATGTTCGCCTGATGGCCGCCGGGTCGCTGGCGCGCCGGCTGGCCCGGCTGTTCAAGCTCGAGCCGGGCGAGGCGCCGGCGGTGTTCGCCGGCATCGCGATGTTCTTCCTGCTCTTCACCGGCTACGCCCTGTTGCGGCCGGTGCGCGAAACGATGGGCATCGCCGGCGGTGTCGACAACCTGCAGTGGCTGTTCACGGGCACCTTCGTGGCGATGCTGCTGGCGATCCCGCTGTTTGGCTGGGTCGCGGCGCGGGCGGCGCGACGGCGCATCCAGCTGTGGACCTACGGCTTCTTCGCGCTGAACCTGGTCGCGTTCGCGGCGGTGTTCATGGTCGACCCCGCGAACCCCTGGGCCGGCCGCACGTTCTACATCTGGCTGTCGGTGTTCAACCTGATCTCGATCTCGGTGGCCTGGAGCGTGCTGGCCGACCTGTTCTCGATGGCGCAGGCCAAGCGCGTGTTCGCGCTGATGGCGGCGGGCATGAGCGCCGGCGGCCTGGCCGGGCCGGTGCTGAGCGTGGCGCTGGTCGGACCGCTGGGCTTCGCCGGCCTGATGCTGGTCTCGGCCGCCTTCCTGATGGCGTCGGCGGCCTGCGCCTTCGGCCTGCAGCGCTGGCGCGACCGGCAGCCGCTGCGCGCCGGCGAAGCGCCGACGCGGCACTCCCCGCTTGGCGGCAACCCGTTCGCGGGCATCGGCACGCTGCTGCGCTCGCCCTTCCTGCTGGGCATCGCCACCTTCGTGGTGCTGCTGGCCAGCGTCACCACCTTCCTCTATTTCGAGCAGGCACGGCTGGTCGAACTCAACTTCCCCGACGCCAAGGACCAGACCCGCGTCTTCAGCATCCTCGACATCACGGTGCAGTCGCTGACCATCCTGGCCCAGCTCTTCTTCACCGCGCGCATCGCGCAGCGGCTGGGGGTGGTGGTGCTGCTGGCCGCGGTGCCGGTGGTGATGGCGCTGGGCTTCGTTTGGCTGGCGCTGGCGCCGACCTTCGCGGTGTTCGCCGCGGTGATGGTGTTCCGGCGGGCCGGCGGCTATGCGCTGGCGCGCCCGGGCCGCGAGATGCTGTTCACCGTGGTCGCGCCGGAGGCCAAGTACAAGGCCAAGAACGTCATCGACACCGCGGTCTACCGCGGCGCCGATGCGTTGAGCGGCTGGGTGAAGACGGGCATCGATGCCCTGGCGGGCAATCCGGCCACGGTTTACGTGGTCGGCGCCCTGCTGGCCCTGGCCTGGGCCTGGACGGGCCTCTCGCTGGGCCGGGCCCAGCAGCGCATCAGCGCCGAAGCCGGCCGCGCCGACTGACGTATCCCGGCGGCGTCACCACCGCGGAAGCGAGGGGCCTCGGTGTGCGCCCGAGGCCGGGCTTGCGGCCCGGCCTTGTTCGGTCAGGCGCTGGCGCGCCGGCGCTTGGGGAAGCCGACCATCCGGTTCAGCTCCTCGTCCCAGAGCTTGAGCTTGGCCGACTTGAAGCTGCTCCAGAGCGTGACCCGCGGGCCGGCCTGCAGCAGCGGATGCGACAGGAAGGCTTCGCGCAGGCGGTAGTTCGGGATGCGGCTGGCCAGGTGGTGGATGTGGTGGTAGCCGATGTTGCCGGTGAACCAGTGCAGCACCCGCGGCAGGTCGAAGTAGGAGCTGCCGTTGATGGCGGCCTCGTTCGAGTCCCACTCGTGGCCGCGCTTCCAGTAGGCCTTCTCGAAGGTGTGCTGGACGTAGAACAGCCACACGCCGAGGGCGCCCGCGATCAGCACGATCGGCAGGTGCACCATCAGCACGGTCTTCCAGCCGATCGCCCAGCCCATCAGGCCGCCGACCAGCAGCAGCATCAGGTTGTTGACGAGCACGCTGGCCCATTCCTTCTTCCAGGTGAACGGCAGGTCGAAGGGGAAGCGATGCTTGATGACGAACTGGTAGGCCGGGCCGATGCCCAGCAGCACCGGCGTGCTGCGGTAGAAGCGGTAGCAGAAGCGCTTGAACGCGGGCAGCGCCTGGTACTCGGCGACGGTGAGCGTGTCGATGTCGCCCATCTCGCGGCGGTCGAGGTTGCCCGAGGTGCCGTGGTGCACCGCGTGGGTCTTCTTCCAGTAACCGTAGGGGAACAGCGTGATAAGCCCCAGCACGCCGCCGACGATGTTGTTGGCGCGTGCGCTGGCGAAGAAGCTGCCGTGGCCGCAGTCGTGCTGGATGATGAAGGTGCGCACGTACAGGCCGGCCGCGGGCAGGGCCAGCAGCAGGGTGAACGCGTAATGCCACTGGGCGTGGATGCTCCAGGCCATCAGGGCCCAGATCGCGGCGAACAGCGGCAGGGTGTTGATCAGTTGCCAGACCGCCTTGCCCAATTGGGGCTTGGCGAACTGGGCACAGAGTTGGCGGAGGTTGACGGTCGGGGGTGAGGCTTCGCTGGGAATGCTCATCGGGGCTCCTGAGGACAACTGTATTGTGTGGGCGCCCGAGCCAATGGGCAACTTCAAGCGCTTGATTGCGCCGCGCACCCGACCCTCCGATGTCAGTGAAAACGACCCAAGTAAGCCCCGCTTGCCAAATGTTGTCCTGAATCGCTGCTAACCCGAACCGTTTTCCAATGGAATCAGCCACCCGCTCCGGACCTGTTAGTGCGAATGAGCAGGTCAAGCACGCCAACACCGGGGGTCCGGACCCCCTCCCCTTGCCGGCGACCCCGGGTCGGTGGTCCAGTGCCTTCCACGCGGCCGGCACGACCTCACCTCGTCGATGGCGTGCCGGTGGATTTACGTTCAACAGCCCCCTGGCGTTGACGACCTTGGGCAGGGCGATCGACTGTTTTCGGGACAGGCGGCCCTGCCATTTTTTTGCCCGCCCCCCCCGCGTGCGCCGGGCGCACGAACGGCCTTACGCCGTGGCTTCACGGCAGCGCCGCCGCCCACACAGAGGGTTCTTTGGCCCGACTAGGAAGCGTCGTCCTGACCACCTATGTCGGCCGTTCCGGCCTCCTGCCTCCACTGCCAAAGAACCCTCTGTGCGTGCGACGTCGCCTCGGAGCTCCGTCGCACACCGCCACGCGAGCAAGAGCAAAGGCAAGAGCAAAGGCAACAGCAAGGGCAAGAGCAAGGGCAGAAGCGATTGCATCAGGCGCACTTACCGAACGCGCGACTTGATGATTCATCGACTTCCAGGGAACAAAATTACGCATCGGCTGAGCGCAGGGACATGGCCCGGACCATCGCGGTCACGCGTGCTCTCGCTCTTGATCTCGATCCGGTGTGCAACGGACCTCCGGGGCGACGTCGCACGCTGCACTAGTCCTTCTGAAGTGAAGGGCAGGAAGCCCGTAACGGCCGACGTTTGCTGCCAGGGATGGCGCTAGCAAGACGGCGGGCAGAAGGACTAGTGCAGCGGGCGGCGGCGC
>NZ_DASTNG010000007.1:0-31594 GCF_035721105.1 Arenimonas sp.
CCGCCAGCAGGTGCACGTCGTGCAGGCGCTTGACCGCCTGCCGCGCCGCTTCGCGCGTGGGCAAGCCGGCGCTGTCGAAATCGATCGGCCAGACGTCGCGCATCAGCGCCATGCGCCGGCGCGCGCCGGCGTGCTTGGACAGGCCGTAGATCGGCGCCTGCGAGCGGAAGCGCGACAGGTAGCGGGCGGTGCCGCCGGACTCGGTGAGCGCCACGATCGCCCGCACCTGGATGTGCTCGGCCAGGAACATGCTGGCCATCGCGATCGCCTGGTCGGCCGCCTGCAGGTTGCGCGGGGCTTTCTCGAAGTCGGTGTCGTGGTCGAACTGGCGCTCGGCGCCCAGGCAGATGCGCACCATCGCCTCGACCGCCTTCACCGGGTAGTTGCCCGACGCCGTTTCGGCCGACAGCATCACCGCGTCGGTGCCGTCGATGACGGAGTTGGCGACGTCGAGCACCTCGGCGCGGGTCGGGATCGGGTCGTCGACCATCGACTGCAGCATCTGGGTGGCGGTGATCACCACCCGGTTGTGCTCCAGCGCGGTACGGATGATCTTCTTCTGCAGGCCGGGCAGCTCGGCGTCGCCGATCTCCACGCCGAGGTCGCCGCGAGCGACCATCACCACGTCGGAGGCGATGGTGATCTCGACCAGGTTCTCGATCGCCTCGGCGCGCTCGATCTTGGCCACCATGAAGGCGTCGCTGCCGGCGGCGCGGGCCAACGCGCGGGCCTCGTCCATGTCGGCGGCGGAGCGGCAGAACGACACCGCCAGGAAATCGACGCCCAGGCGGGCCGCGATCTCGATGTGTTCCTTGTCCTGGTCGGTGAGCGCGCCCAGCGACAGCCCGCCACCAAGGCGATTGAGGCCCTTCCGGTTGGACAGCACGCCGTCGGTGAGCACGCGGGTGCGGATGTGTTCGCCCTCCACCGCCGTGACCTCGACCGCCATCAGGCCGTCGTCGAGCAGCAGCGTGTCGCCGGGATGCACGTCGTTCACCAGCCCCAGGTAGCTGACGCCGACCTGGCGCGCATCGCCCAGAGGCGCGTCGGCGCGGCAGACCAGGGTGAAGTCCTGGCCGGCCTTGAGCAGGACCTTGTCCTCTTCGAATTTCTCGATGCGGATCTTCGGACCCTGCAGGTCGGCCAGGATGCCGACCTCGCGGCCGGCGCGCGCCGCCGCCTCGCGAACCGCGGCGACACGGGCGGCGTGGTGGGCGGGCGTGCCGTGCGAGAAGTTCAGCCGGACCACGTTGACGCCGGCGCGCACCAGTTCGTCGAGCACGCCGGGGGCGTCGGTGGCGGGGCCGAGGGTGGCGAGGATCTTGGTGCGGCGCAGGGCTTGGCTCATGGTTTCGCGGCGGTGGTGGGCTATCGGCGCCACGCTAGCACACCGGCATGACTGCGCCGCGCGCCGGAAGCCGCGTCGCGCCGCGGAACCGACGTCCGCGACGCGCCGGGTCGACCGAATGCCTCAGAAGCCGTGCAGGTCCGAGGGCGTGGCGGCCAGGCGGGTGGCGCCGGCCGCTCGCAGCTCGGCCTCGCCGCCGAAACCCCAGAGCACGCCCACCGAGCCCATGCCGTGGTGGCGGGCCCCTTCGATGTCCATGTGCCGGTCGCCGATCATCCATGCGCCCTCGGCCGACAGGCCCAGGCGCTGCAGCGCCTCGGCGATCAGCTCGGGCTTGTGGCTGAGCCGGCCGCAGGCGGTGGCGCCGATCACGTCCTCGAAGGCGTGGCCGAACGGCAGGTGGCCGATGATCTTGCGCGCATGCGGCTCGTTCTTGGCGGTGACCACGGCCAGCCGGTGGCCGGCGGCCGACAGCGCCAGCACGGCCTCGCCGATGCCTTCGTAGAGGTCGTGCTCGGCCCAGCCGTGGGTTTCGAAGCGGTCGCGATAGTGCTGCACCGCCGCCTCGGTGCGCGCGGCATCGCCCAGCAGCGGACCGAAGCTGTCGCGCAGCGGCGGGCCGATCCAGCGCCGCAGCGCCGCGTCGTCCGGCACCGGTTCGCCCATCTGCTCGAGCGCGTACGCCACGCAGCGGGTGATGCCGACCGCGGAATCGATCAGGGTGCCGTCGAGGTCGAAGAACAGGGTCGCCATGCGGGTCAACCGGCGTCGGCGTCGGCTTCGACATCGGCGTCGGCATCAGCCTCCGCTTCGGCCGCCGGAGTCTCCGGCCCGCGATCGGTCTCGATGAAGGGCTGCTTCGCCCGGTAGAGCGCCAGCCGCTCGCGCATGCCGTCGGTGGACGGGTCCGCGGCGGCGTACTCCGCCATCCAGTCGACCGCGGCCTGCTGCCAGCGGATCGCCGAGGCGAAGTCCGCGTTGGCGGCGTGGCAGGCGGCCAGCGTGTCGAGCTTGGCAGCGGGCAGCTTGGTCGGATCCCCCATGCGCTCGGCCAGCGCCAGGCCTTCGGCCGGCGTGCGCAGCTCGTCCATCGGCGACACGCACTGGACCCAGGCGGCATTGTTCAGGCCCCACTCGCCGGGCTTTTGCATCGACTCGCGCCACAGGCGCATGGCCTCGCGCCGCGCCCCGGGCGTCGCCTCGCTGTAGTAGAGATAGGTCGCATAGGCGTCGAACGCTTCGCCATCGCCGGAGGCCATCGCGCGCTCGAACCAGGCCTTGCCCGCGGCCGGGTCGGGCTCGCCGAGGTCGTCGCCCATCAGCAGCACGGCCAGCTGGAGCTGGGACTGGCGGTCGTCCTTTTCGGCGTCCTCCTCCAGCAGCTGGCGCGCCCGCGCCAGGTCCTTCGGGAAGCCGTTGCCTTCGCGATGCATCTGCGACAGGCGGCGGCGCGCCTCGGCCTGGCGGGCGCCGCGCAGCATGCCCTCGTAGATCCGGCCGGCACGCTCGGGGCCGCCGCTGAGACCCGCCGCCCCTTGCTCGAGCAGCGCCGCCGCGCCCAGGGTGCCCTCGTCGTCACCCAGCATCGAGGCACTGGCATACCAGTCGAAGGCTTCCGGCCAGGCTTCGCGCAGTTCGGCCTGCCAGGCCATCAGCTTGATCGCGTCGACGTCGCCGCCCTCGGCGGATTCGCGCCACCAGCGCCGGCCCGCCTCGACGTCGCGAGGCACGCCGCGCCCGAAGTAGAGCTTGCTGCCGTAGACCTCCTGCGACGCGGGATCGCCCGCCTCGGCGGCCATCCGCAGCCACGGCATGGCGCGTGCCTCCTCGCCCGCGACGTTGAACTCCAGCCCCAGCGTGCGCATGGCCGACACCGACCCTTGGCGGGCCGCGGCTTCCAGCGCGGGCACCAGGGCCTCGGGGAGGTGGTCGACGCCCTTGGCGTCCAGCGCCTCGTGGGCCAGCAGCACGGTCGCCAGCGGCTTGCCCGCGGCCGACAGCGCCTGCAGGCGCTTGAGCAGCGAGGCGGGCACCGGGCCCGCATCCAGCATGCGGTACATCCAGACCAGCTGGACGTCGGCGCGGCCTTCGCCCCACTGGCTGTCGGCTACGTCCAGCAGCCGCAGTGCCGCCGACTCGTCCTTGGGCACGCCCACGCCCTCGAGGTAGGCCAGCGCCAGCAGCAGGGTCGGCATCACGTGCCGCTCCTCGGCCTGCGGCAGCAGGGCGTCGACCAAGCCCTCGCCGCAGCCCTCGAACGGCGCGCGGCGGCAGGTCTCGAGCCAGTGGAAGGACGCGTGGTGGCCGGCCCGTTCGGCCAGGGGACGCAGGCCGGCGACGATCGCCTGCGGCTTGCCGTTGCGCAGCGCTTCGCGGGTCAGCTTCAGGTCCAGTCCCGCCAGCGAGTCGACCTTGGCCAGCGAGTCGATGATGTTGTCGGCGTAGCGCTGGCGGAAGCTGGGATAGACCGACGCCGGCTCATTGCGCGACAGCCTGACCACGGTGTCGGCGAAGTCGATGTACAGGTGCCGCTCCTGCCGCGCCTCGGGATCCCAGGCGATGACGCGGTAGACCAGGTGGCGGCGCTGCGGCACCGGCATCAGGATTTCACGGCGGAACTCCAGGCCGGTGGCCGCGACCAAGGCATAGATGTCGAAGCCGCCCACCACCCGGATCGGCCGGTTCATCCAGTCGTCCGAGGCCTGGGCCAGGGCGTGCCGGGCGAGACCGCCCAGGCTGGCGAGATGGCGATCCGCCGCGGCCTCGTCGCCCAGCACCTGGGCACACTGGAAGGCGAAGTACTGCGCCGCGATCGACACCGGCGCCAACGCCAGCGCCTTCTGCAGGGGCTCGGCCCGCTCGCGGCACAGGGTGTCGGCGGGCGTCTGGCCGAAGTCCAGGTCGCCGACGGCCTGGCTGAGCGCCTCGTAGACCGCGTCGCTTTCGGCCGTGGCCAGGAAGTGGCGCCACTGGGCATCGACGTCGTCGGCAGGCGCGGGGTCGGCGGCGCCGGCAAAGGCGGGCGCGATCAGGAGCAGCAGCGGCCACAGGCCGGTGGGGCGAAGTCGGGTCATGGCGTCAGTCCTGGCGCGGCGTCGGGTTCGGGGGGGTCTCCAGCGCGCCGCGCAGGAGGTCGCGCAGGCGCTGGTCGCGCTCGCTGCTCTTGATCGGCGCCGGCAGGCCGAACATCAGCCGGAGGCCGAGGTGGTCGCGGATTTCCCGCACGCCACCGATGTATTCCGGCACCTGCTTGCCCTCGACGTAGTCGAGCGCATTCTTGAACTCGTGCACCAGGCGCACCTCGCCGCCTTCCTGGGCCAGCGTGCGCTTGTAGGTGGCGGGACCGCCGCTGGCGGTCACCTCCCCCGGCAGGTTCGACAGCACCCAGCCTTCGGGCAGCGCCACGCGAACCTCGTGCCGCACGCTGGCCGGGCGCGCCAGGGCAATCGGCGCGGTTCGCTCGATCACCGACGGCAGCACGACGTAGCCGGACACCGACTCGGCGTAGGACTCGAGCATGAGTTCGTTGCCGGCCTTGGACAGCGCCTCGGACAGCCGGTAGTGCTCTGACAGGGTCAGGATGTTCTTTTCCGCATCCTCTTCCATGGCCAGCGGCGTGGCCACTTCCAGCGCGCCGTAGCGCTTGCGGTAGTACTCGCTGAAGTCCTCGCCCATCTGGTCCAGGCGCCGGCGCTGCAGCTGGCGACGCAGCAGGTTGGCGCGCTCGCCGCGGTAGGTGGTCTGCACGCGCAGTTCGGCCGAAGCCCCGTCGCTGCCGGGCATGAACCGCTCGACGATGCTGATGCCGCTGGCGGCCTGCGCCGGCGCATCGATCTTCACCAGGGCATCGGTGCCCGCGGCGATCGGCAGCGCCAGGCCGTACTCGGAAACATCGAGCGCGCGCACGTCGCCGCGCTGGCCGGTGAGCGTCGGGTCGAGCCAGTAGGACTTGCCGTCGACGCGCAGGCGCACGATGACGTGGTTGAACGCGGTCGCGGCCGGCAGCTGGCGGTCCAGGCGGCGACCGATGCGGGTCGACACCAGCGCCGGCTCCGCGTCCAGGCCCAGCCGGCGCAGCAGCAGCACCGACAGGTAGGCCTTGTCCTTGCAGTCGCCGTAGCGACGGGCCCAGACCAGGCCGGGCGGGTTCGGGCGGTGCGTGTTGTCGCCCATCTCGACGCCGAAGTAGCGGATCTCCTCCTGCATCGCCTGCAGCACGGCGCCGGCCTGCCGGAACGGATCGTCCAGCGCGCGCCACTGCGCCAGCCGCTGCTCGAGCTCGTCGGGCAGCGCGGACACCGGCGGGTACAGCGGTTCGGCCCACGCCACCACGTCGCCCCAGCTGCGCTCGCGCGCCACCTGGATGCGCGGGTACATCGCATGCCATTCCGGGGAATCGTCCGGCGCCATGATCGCCGCCACGTCGCGGCGCTCGAAGGCGACTTCCAGGCCGTCGTCGACCTTGCGCGGCTTGATGTCCAGGTCGATGCCTTCCTGGCGGATCGACACGCGGTCGTCGCGGTCGAACAGCACGCGGCCGCCGCGCACCAGGATCGGTGCGTTCCAGGCCATGTTGAAGACGTTGGCGACGCTGCCGGCCATCACCGGGTTGTTGCCGTCGATGGTGTAGCTCACGCGAACCACGTCGCCCGGCTGCACGTCCTCGAGCACCACCAGCGCCGTGACGACGCCATCGGACAGGTCTTCCTCGAAGCCGGCCTCGCGTCGCGCCAGAGAAATTTTCTCGGGGTCGAGCCGGTCCTGCCAGACGCCGTCACGCCGCAATTGCACCCGGTGCAGGGTCAGCGTCTGGTAGGTCGGGCTGAATTCGATGCTGTGGCGGGCCGCGGAGCCGACCAGGGCGCTGGTGGTGGCCTCGTAGGCCAGGTCGGTGAAATCGACGTAGCCGCCCTTGCGCAGGTCGAACTGGCTGTCCACCAGCCAGTTGCGCCAGCGGTCGTCGGGGCTGGCGTTGGCCCAGGTCGCGGGGATCTCGCGCTCCTGCACGAATGCCGGCGGCGGCGCGACCTGGAAGCGGAATTCACCGCGGACGTGGGTCCCGGGCGCCGCGCCGGAGGCTTCGGGGACGGGCCTCGCCGGGGCCAGGCCCGGCACGAGCAACAACGACAACAGCAGCCACCAACCACCCTTCGACTTCACGCATCCACCTCCCGCGGATTCAGGCGCGGGCGCGAAGTGCCGCGACCGCCGGCAGTTCCTTTCCTTCACAGAATTCGAGGAAAGCACCGCCGCCGGTCGAAATGTAACTGATACCGGACGCGACGCCATACTTGTCGACGGCGGCGAGGGTGTCGCCACCGCCCGCGATCGAGAACGCGTCGGAATCAGCGATTGCGCGGGCAAGGGTTTCTGTGCCAGTACCGAACGCGTCGAATTCGAACACGCCGACCGGGCCGTTCCAGATCACGCTGCCGGCCTTGCGGATCATGTCGGCGTAGCACGCGGCGGTCTCGGGACCGATGTCCAGGATCATGTCGTCGGGCCCCACGTCGGCGACGTTCTTCACGGTGGCCGGCGCATCGGCCGCGAACGCCGGCGCCACCACCACGTCGGTCGGCACCGGGATGTCGGCGCCGCGGGCCTTGGCGTCGGCCATGATCTGGCGCGCGGTGTCGAGCAGATCGGCCTCGCACAGCGACTTGCCGACCGGGTGCCCCATCGCGGCGATGAAGGTGTTGGCGATGCCGCCGCCGACGATCAGCTGGTCCACCTTAGACACCAGGTTCGACAGCAGCTCGAGCTTGGTGCTGACCTTGGAGCCGGCGACGATCGCGATCAGCGGCCGCGCGGGCGCCAGCAGCGCCTTCGCCAGCGCGTCGAGCTCGGCCATCAGCAGCGGGCCGCCGCAGGCGACCCTGGCGAAGCGGATGGCGCCGTGGGTCGAGGCCTGGGCGCGGTGCGCGGTGCCGAACGCGTCCATGACGTAGACATCGCAGAGCGCCGCGTACTTCTTCGCCAGCGCCTCGTCGTCGGCCTTCTCGCCGACGTTCATGCGGCAGTTCTCCAGCAGCACCAGCTGGCCGGGTTCAACCTGCACGCCGTCCACCCAGTCCTTCACCAGCGGCACCTCGCGGCCCAGCAGCTCGCCCAGGCGCACGGCCACCGGCGCCAGCGAGTCCTCGACCGTCCACACACCCTCCTTCGGCCGGCCCAGGTGCGAGGTGACCATCACCGCGGCGCCCTTCTCCAGCGCCATGCGGATCGTCGGCAGGGCGGCGGTGATGCGCTGTTCGGAGGTGATCACGCCGTCCTTGACCGGCACGTTGAGGTCTTCGCGGATCAGCACGCGCTTGCCGGCCAGGTCGAGGTCGGCCATGCGGAGGAGGGTCATGGGTGGCTCCGGAACGGGGAAGTCCGGCATTTTCCCCCGCCCACGCGGCCCGGGGCAAACCCGGCGGCCGCCGTGGGAGAATGCGCCATGCCCGACCTGTCCCCGCCCCTGCCCGTGCTGGAAAGCGAACGCCTGCGCCTGCGCCCGCTGCGCGCGGACGACGTCGACGCGGTGTTCGCGCTGTACAGCTCGCCCGAGGTCACGCGCTTCTGGAGCTTCGCGGCCTGGACCGAACGCGCCCAGGCCGAGGCCTGGCTGGCCGAGCGCATCCCGTGGGGGCCGCCGTCGGTGTATGGCTGGGCCATGGCCGACCGCCACGACGACCGCCTGATCGGCACCACGGCGCTGTTCGCCCTGGCCGGGCCGATGCACCGGGCCGAGCTGGGCTATTCGCTGCTGCCGTCGCACCAGGGCCAGGGCCTGGCGACCGAGGCGGTGCGGCTGGCGCTCGGCCACGCCTTCGACGTGCTGGGGCTGGCGCGGATCGAGGCCGACGTCGATCCGCGCAACACCCCGTCGTGCCGCCTGCTCGAGAAACTGGGCTTCCGGCGCGAAGGCCTGCTGCGCAACCGCTGGCGCGTGGGCGGCGAGTTCGCCGACTCGATCATCTTCGGGCTGCTGCGCGACGACTACGCGGGGGCGGCGTGAGCACCCTGGCCCAGGCACTGGCGGCCCTGCGCGCGGGCGAGGCGATCGGCCTGCCCACCGAAACCGTCTACGGGCTGGCGGCCGACGCCTCCCGTCCCGAGGCGGTGCGCCGGATCTTCGCGCTCAAGGGCCGCCCGGCCGACCATCCGCTGATCGTGCACGTGGCCGGCGCCGACCAGCTTGACGCCTGGGCCCGCGAGGTCCCGGAAGCCGCGCGCTTGCTGGCCGGGGCGTTCTGGCCGGGTCCGCTCACCCTCATCCTGCGCAAGCAGCCCCACGTGCCCGACGAAGTGACTGGCGGCCAGCCCACGGTCGGCCTGCGCTGCCCGGCGCATCCGGTGGCGCTGGACCTGCTGCGTGCGTTCGGCGGCGGCCTGGCGGCGCCGTCGGCGAATCGTTTCGGGCGCATCAGCCCGACCACGGCCGCGCACGTGCGCGAAGAGTTCGGCGACGCGGTGCCGGTGGTGCTCGACGGCGGCGACTGCGCCGTCGGCATCGAGAGCACCATCCTGGACCTGTCCGGAGAGCAGCCGCGCATCCTTCGCCCGGGCCAGGTGGGCCAGGCCGCACTGGAAGCCGTGATCGGCCCGGTCGCGGCCGGCGCCGACGCCCACAGCCCGCGCGCGTCCGGCACGCTGGAGGCCCACTACGCGCCGCGCACGCCGCTGCTGATGCTGGTCCGCGCCGCGCTCGAATCCGAAGCCGCCGAACAGCAGGCGCTGGGCAAGCGCATCGCGGTGCTGGCGCGGGGCACCCTGCCGGCCGGCGTCGAGGGCCTGGCCTTGCCGGCGGACGCCACCGGCTACGCCCATGGCCTTTACGCCGCCCTGCGCGAACTCGACGCCCGCGGCGTCAACCTGCTGCTGGCCGAACGCCCGCCCGAAGGCGAAGCCTGGCTGGCCGTCCACGACCGCCTGCGCCGCTCCGCCGCTGGCGCCGGGGCGGGTCACGAAGGGTCCTGAGGCCGCCGGAAACGAAGAAGCCCCGGCACGGGGCCGGGGCTTCGGGATCGCGTGGCGGGGGAGTTACTTCGCAGCCATCAGCGCGAGCGTGGTGTCGAGCATGCGGTTCGAGAAGCCCCACTCGTTGTCGTACCACGAGCAGACCTTCACCAGCGTGCCGCCCATCACCTGCGTCAGCGTGCTGTCGTAGACCGAGCTGTGCGGGTCGTGGTTGAAGTCGATCGAGACCAGCGGCTTGGTGTTGAAGCCCAGGATGCCCTTGAGCGCACCCTCGCTGGCTTCCTTCACGATCGCGTCGATCTCTTCCTTGGTCGTGCTGCGCGCGGCCACGAACGACAGGTCGACGACCGAGACGTTGATGGTCGGCACGCGCATCGAGAAGCCGGTGAGCTTGCCGTTGAGCTCGGGCAGCACCAGGCCGACCGCGGCGGCGGCGCCGGTCTTGGTCGGGATCTGCGACTGCGTGGCCGAGCGGGCCCGGCGCAGGTCGCTGTGGTAGACGTCGGTGAGCACCTGGTCGTTGGTGTAGGCGTGGATGGTGGTCATCAGGCCGTGCACCATGCCGATCTTCTCGTGCAGCACCATCGCCAGCGGCGCCAGGCAGTTGGTGGTGCAGGAGGCGTTCGAGATGACGGTGTCCGAGGCCTTGAGGTTGCCGTGGTTGACGCCGAAGACGATGGTGTTGTCGACGTCGGCGCCGCCCGGGGCCGAGATGATGACCTTCTTCGCGCCGGCGGCCAGGTGCGCCGAGGCCTTGGCCTTCGAGGTGAACAGGCCCGTGCACTCGAGCACCACGTCCACGCCCAGCGCGCCCCAGGGCAGCTTGGACGGGTCGCGCTCGGCGCACACCTTGATGCGGTCGCCGTTGACGATCAGGTCGCCCGCGTCCACCGACACCGTGCCCGGGAACTTGCCGTGGGCGGTGTCGTACTGGGTCAGGTGGGCATTGGTCTCGGCATCGCCCAGGTCGTTGATGGCCACGATGGTGATCTCGTGGTTGCGCTTGGCTTCGTACAGCGCGCGCAGGATGTTGCGGCCGATGCGGCCGTAGCCATTGATGGCGACCTTGATGGACATGGAGGCTCCTGGTGCCGGCGACGCGCCGGTGGGGTGGGTGGAAAGCCCGGCATTTTAGCAACCCCGGGCGCCGGGCACGACCCGGCGGGCGATTTGACCCACCTCAAATGTCCCGGATGCGCCCGGGAGGACACTGGCGCCAGTTCCCCACTGGAGTGTCCCCATGCGTCTTTCCACCCGTATCGCCCCCCTGGCCGCGCTGGCGGCCCTGGCCCTCGCCCCCGCCGCCATGGCCCAGGAAGCCGGCGACTGGACCTTCTCGGTCGGCGCCCACGTCGTCGACCCGGCCTCGGACAACGGCCGCCTGGCCGGCGGCGCCCTGGACACCGACGTCGGCAGCGACTGGCGCCCGACGATCACCGCCGAGTACTTCTTCAGCCCGCGCCTGGGCCTGGAAGTCCTGGCCTCGCTGCCGTTCGAGCACGACATCCGCCTCAACGGCGCCGCCGCCGGCTCCACCAAGCACCTGCCGCCGACCGTGACCCTGCAGTACCACTTCGAAGGCAGCCAGCGGGTCAAGCCCTTCATCGGCGCCGGCCTGAACTACACGATCTTCTTCGAGGAGGAGACCCGCGGCCCGCTGGCCGGCACCGAGCTCACGCTCGACAACTCGCTGGGCCTGGCCGCCCACGCCGGCCTCGACTTCGCGGTCGGCAACGGCAAGTGGCTGCGCGTGGACGCGCGCTGGATCGACATCGACACCGACGTGAAGGTGGACGGCGCCAGCGTCGGCACCGTCGACATCGACCCGGTGGTCTACGGCGCCGCCTTCGTCTGGGCGTTCTGATCCCCGTGGTAGCCGCGTTCATGGCCGCTGGCGTAAAGTCCGCGGCCATGAACCGATCCCTTTCCGTCCTTCTCCTCCTGGCGCTGTCCGGCCAGGCACTGGCCTGGAGCAAGCAAGGCCACCAGCTGGTGGGCGAGCTGGCCCAGGCGGCGCTGGACCCGGCGGCCCAGGCCGAGGTCAGCCGCCTGCTGGCCGGCGAGCCCGACCCGACCCTGGCCGGCGTGTCGACCTGGGCCGACCAGATCCGCGCCGAAAGCCGCGGCACCGGCAACCCCCTGGGCGAGCTGAGCAGCCGCTGGCACTACGTCAATTTCCCCCGCGAAGGCTGCGAGTACGCGCCTGCGCGCGACTGCCCGGGCGGCGACTGCGTCATCGGCGCCATCAATGCCCAGGCGGCCATCCTGGCCGACCGCAGCCGCAGCGACGAAGACCGCCGCAACGCCCTGAAGTTCGTCGTCCACTTCGTCGGCGACGCGCACCAGCCCATGCACGCCGGCTTCGCCCACGACCGCGGCGGCAACAATTTCCAGGTCCGCTACCGCGGCCAGGCACTGCCCGAGGGCCAGGGCACCAACCTGCATGGCGTCTGGGACTACTGGCTGCTGCAGAGCGCCGGCCTCGACAACCCCGCCTATGTCAGCAAGCTGCTGCAGTCGCCGGTGCCGGCCGACCCGACCCTGGGGGCACTGAATCCGCCGCTGCAGTGGACGCTCGAGTCCTGCCGGCTGATCGCCAGCGAGCAGGCCTATCCGCGCCGGCCCGGCGTGACGCTCACCGACGCCTACCTCGACCGTCATCGCCCCACCGCCGAACGCCGCGTACGCCAGGCCGGCGATCGCCTGGCCCGCCTGCTCAACGCCGCGCTCGCGCCGGCCCCCTGAGGACAGCGGCGCCTGCGCGCCGCGCCGGGCCGTTCCCGCCGGCGCCCTCGGCGCTCGGCCCGGACACCGCGGCACGGGATGCGATACTCCCGCCCAGCCCCCGGGGGAAAGATCGCATGCACCGACCGCTCGCCTTCGATTCGCTCGACGCCTGCGTGGACGCCCTGCTGGCGGCCACGGGCGGCGCGCTGGTGCTGGCCGCGCCGCTGGGGCTGGGCAAGCCGCATCGCCTGCTCAATGCGATCACCCGCCGCATCGGCGCCGACCCGTCGAAGTCGCTGAAGCTGCTGACCGCGCTGTCGCTGACGCCGCCGTCCGCCGGCCAGGGCCTGCAGCAGCGCTTCCTCGCGCCCTTCCTCGATCGCCACTTCGGCGGCGACTTCCCGGTGCTCGACTACGCCGTGGCCCAGCGCCGCGACGCCCTGCCGCCGAACGTCGTGGTCGAGGAGTTCTACATGCAGTCGGGCGCACTGCTGGGCTCGAAACAGGCGCAGCGCCACTACACCAGCCTCAACTACACGCACGTCGCGCGCGCCGTGGCCGAGCGCGGCGTCAACGCCGTGGTGCAGAAGGTCGCGCGCGAGCCCGGCGGCACCCGGCTGAGCCTGAGCTGCAACCCCGACCTCACCTTCGACCTGCTCGACGAAGCCGAGCGACTGGGCCAACCCCGCCCCTACCTGGTGGCCGAGGTCGATCCCCACCTGCCCTGGCTGGACGGCCCCTGCGCGGTGCAGGCGCACTTCTTCGACGCCGTGCTCGACCTCCCCGGCGCGGCGCCCAGGCTGTTCGCGCTGGTGCGCGAGCCGGTCGGCGACGCCGACTACGCCATCGGCCTGTACGCCAGCGCCCTGGTGCGCGACGGCGGCACGCTGCAGATCGGCATCGGCTCGCTGTCGGACGCGCTCTGCCACGCGCTGGTGCTGCGCCACACCCGCAACGCCGACTACCTGGCGGCGCTCGAGGCGCTGTCGCCCGGACTGGCGGACTCGGCGCTGGTGCGCGCGGTCGGCGGCGTCGCGCCCTTCCAGCAAGGCCTGTACGGCGCCAGCGAAATGGTCAACGACGGCTTCCGCTGCCTGGCGCAGGCCGGCGTGCTGTCGCGCAAGGTGCTGGACGACACCGGGGCGATGGCGCGCCTCAACCGCGGCCAGGCCACGCCGCACGACCTGGAGCGCCTGGCCGGCGAGGGCCGCTACCTCGACGGCGCCTTCTACCTCGGCTCGCATGCGCTCTACGACTGGCTGCGCGGACTGGCGCCGGCGCAGGCGCGCGGCATCGGCATGACCCGCGTTTCCCACATCAACGAGCTGTACGGCAACAACGAAGCGCTCGAGCGCGAGCAGCGCCGCGACGCCCGCTTCTTCAACACCTGCATGATGATGACCGCGCTGGGCGCCGCCGTGTCCGACGGCCTGGATGATGGCCGCGTGGTGTCCGGCGTCGGCGGCCAGTACAACTTCGTGGCGATGGCGCATGCGCTGCATGACGCGCGCTCGGTGCTGATGTTCCGCGCCAGCCGCGGGCGGGCCAGCAACGTGGTCTGGAACTACGGCCACGCCACCATCCCGCGCCACCTGCGCGACATCGCTATCACCGAGTACGGCATCGCCGACCTGCGCGGCCGCAACGACGAAGACTGCATCCGCGCGATGCTGGGCCTGTCCGACGCCGCGCACCAGGCGGCCTTAGCGGGTGCGGCGATCCGGGCCGGCAAGCTGGCGGCCGACGGCGCCGTGGTGATCCCCGGCAACAACGCCGCCGCGCTGTCGCGCCGGCTGGCGCCGCTGCGCCGCGCCGGCGTGCTGCCCGACTACCCGATGGGCAGCGACTTCACCGCCGTCGAGCAGCGCCTGGTGCGCGCCCTGGCCTGGCTGAAGCCGCGCGCCGCGGGACTCGCGCGCCTGCGGCTGCTGGCGCAAGCCCTGGCGGGCGGCGCGGCCACCGACGCCGAGGCGATGGCGCGGATGGGGCTGCAGGCGCCCCGCGGTATCGGCGAAAAGATCGAGGCCCGCGTGCTCGGGCTGGCGCTGCGCCGCACGGCCGGACACTGAGCGCGGGCTGCGGACCCGCCCGACACCCGGGCTTGCGGCCATCCTCCAAGCCCGCCGCCCGGCACCGCCACGCGCCCGCATCGGCGCGGCGGCATTAGACTGACCGCCACGATCCCGAGGAGCCGTCGCCATGCCCGCGCCCGACGTCCAGCCGTTCTTCCACGCCGACAGCAGCACCTGGACCTACCTGGTCACCGATCCGGCCACGAACGAGGCGGCGGTGATCGACCCCGTGCTCGACTTCGATCCCAAGGCTGGCCGCACCGCGACCACGTCGGCCGAAGCCCTGCTGGCCGCCATCACCGAACGCGGCTGCACCGTGCGCTGGATCCTCGAGACCCACGCCCACGCCGACCACCTCAGCGCCGGCCACTGGCTGAAGGACAAGCTGCCCGACGCGCGCCTGGGCATCGGCCAGGGCATCCGCAAGGTGCAGAAGGCGTTCCGGCCGATCTTCAACCTGGGCGAGCATTTCCCGGTCGACGGCTCGCAGTTCGACCATCTGTTCACCGACGACGAGCACTTCGCGATCGGCGTGCTCGAGGCCCGGGTGATCCCGGTGCCGGGGCACACCAGCGACTCGGTGGCCTACCTCGTCGGCGACGCGCTGTTCACCGGCGACTCGCTGTTCATGCCCGACGGCGGCACGGCCCGCTGCGACTTCCCGGGCGGTGACGCGGCGACGCTTTACCGCTCGATCCAGCGCCTGTTCGAACTCCCCGGCGACACCCGCGTGTTCGTCTGCCACGACTACGGCCCCGGCGGCCGCGAGGTGCGCTGCGAGACCACCATCGCCGAGCAGAAGCGCGCCAACATCCACGTCCGCGACGGCACCAGCGAAGCGCAGTACGTGCAGATGCGCACCGAGCGCGACGCCACCCTGGCGATGCCGACCCTGATCCTGCCCGCCGTGCAGGTGAACATCCGCGCCGGCGCCCTGCCCGAGCCCGAGGGCAACGGCGTGCGCTACCTCAAGCTGCCGATCGACGCGCTGTAGCGAGCGGCGGGCGACCGCCGGTGCCCCCGCGGCCGGCGACCGCGCCACCGGCCGAACCCGCGCTCAGCCGCCCAGCTGCTGCCCGGTCCAGCGCACGATGTGGTTGGCGTCCATGGCGCCGGACTGGCGCGCGATCTCGCGGCCGTTCCGGAACAGCACCAGGGTCGGGATGCTGCGGATGGCGTAGCGCTGGCCCAGCGTCGGCTGGGCCTGGGTGTCGACCTTGGCCAGCCGGACCCGCGGCTCGAGCATCGCCGCGGCGCGCTCGAAATGCGGGGCCATCATCTGGCAGGGGCCGCACCAGGGCGCCCAGAAATCGACCAGCAGCGGCAGTTCGCTGCGGTCGGCGTGGATCCGGAAATCATCCACGCCCAGCACCAGCGGTTTCCCGGTGAACAGGGGCGCCCGGCAGTGGCCGCAGGTCGGGCCTTCCGCCAGGCGATCCTCCGGCACGCGGTTCATGCCGTGGCAATGCGGGCAGGCCAGCACCAGGTTGCCGCTCATGCGCGGGCCTCCCGGCGCCGCGCGCGGGCGCTGAGCAGCACGAAGTACAGCAGCGGGATCACCACCAGGGTCAGCAGTGTCGAGACCAGGATGCCGAAGATCAGCGCGATCGCCAGGCCGTTGAAGATCGGGTCGTCGAGGATGAAGAAGGCGCCCGCCATCGCCGCCAGGCCGGTGAGCGCGATCGGCTGCGCGCGCACGGCGCAGGCCTCGATCACGGCGTCGGCCAGCGGCTGGCCTTCGGCGATCGACTGGTTGATGAAGTCGACCAGCAGGATCGAGTTTCGCACGATGATGCCGGCCAGCGCGATCATGCCGATCATGGAGGTGGCGGTGAACTGCGCGCCCAGCAGCGCGTGGCCCGGCATCACGCCGATCACGGTCAGCGGGATCGGCGCCATGATCACCAGCGGCACCAGGTAGTCGCGGAACTGCGCCACCACCAGCAGGTAGATCAGCAGCAGGCCGACCGAATAGGCCAGGCCCATGTCGCGGAAGGTTTCATAGGTGATCTGCCATTCGCCGTCCCACTTGATCGCGAAACCCAGGCCCGAGTCCGGCGCCGACAGGAAGCGCTGTTCGACCGGCGTGCCGGCCAGCGGCGCGTCGCCGACCTGGCCGACCAGGTCGAACATGCCGTACAGCGGGCTGTCGAGCTCGCCGGCCTCGTCGCCGGTGACGTAGACCACGGGCAGCAGGTCCTTGTGGTGGATCATCGGCTCCCAGGGCAGGCGCACCACCTCGACCAGTTCCGACAGCGGCACCAGCCGGCCGTCGCCGGCGCGCACGCGCACCGTCAACAGTTGCTCCAGGCTGGCCTGGTCGCCGGCCGGCAGGCGCAGGCGCACCGGCACGGCGTACTTCGAGGCCCCGTCGCGCAGGTAGGTGGCGTCGCGGCCGGCCACGCCCAGCTGCAGTGCGCGGGCGATGTCCGCCTGGCTGACGCCCAGGCGCGCAGCCAGGCCGCGGTCGATGATGGCCAGCTCGCGCGGGGCCTCCGCCTCGAGCGAGCTGTCGACATCGACGATGCCCTCGGTGGCGCTGAAGCGCGCCTGCAGGTCCTTGGCGATCGCCCGGGCGCGGGCGGCGTCGGGGCCATAGACCTCGGCCACCAGCGGCGACATCACCGGCGGTCCCGGCGGCACCTCCACCACCTTCACCGACGCGCCGTAGGTCGCACCGATCGCGGCCAGGCTCGGGCGCACGGCGCGGGCGATCTCATGGCTCTGGCGGTCGCGCGCGTGCTTGTCGACCAGGTTCACCTGCAGGTCGCCGACGTTCGCACCGGCGCGCAGGTAGTACTGGCGCACCAGGCCGTTGAAGTTCACCGGACCGGAGGTGCCGGCATAGCCCTGCATGTCCAGCACCTCGGGCACGGTGGCAAGCTCCTCCGCGAGGTCCAGCAGCAGTGCGTTGGTGCGCTCCAGCGGCGTTCCCTCGGGCAGGTCGACGACGACCTGGAATTCGGACTTGTTGTCGAAGGGCAGCATCTTGAGCACGACCAGCTGCACCACCGCCAGGCCGCCCGCGGCCAGCACCGCGGCGCCGATGCCTGCGAAGAGCCACTTGCGGCGCCGGCCGCCGTCGCGGGCGTGCAGGAACGGACGCAGCACCTTCTCGAACAG
Organism: Arenimonas sp.; assembly: GCF_035721105.1. Lineage (GTDB taxonomy): Bacteria > Pseudomonadota > Gammaproteobacteria > Xanthomonadales > Xanthomonadaceae > Arenimonas. The sequence continues at coordinate 17,233 of NZ_DASTNG010000007.1, forward strand.
CCGGCGCAGTCGATCGGATAGGCCTTCCTTCGGCTTGCCCTCGCCCGCCGCGTGTTCGTCGTGGCCGTGGCGCGACAGCAGCTTCAGCGACAGCCACGGCGTCACCGTCAGCGCGATCGCCAGCGACAGCAGCATGCCGACCGAGGCATTGATCGGGATCGGCCGCATGTAAGGCCCCATCAGCCCGGACACGAAGGCCATCGGCAACAGCGCCGCGATCACGGTGAAGGTGGCGAGGATGGTCGGGCTGCCGACCTCGTCGACCGCCGGCGGGATCGCCTCGCGCAGCGACTTGCCGCCCAGGCGCATGTGCCGGTGGATGTTCTCGACGATCACGATGGCGTCGTCGACCAGGATGCCGATCGAGAAGATCAGCGCGAACAGCGACACCCGGTTGATGGTGAAGCCCATCGCCCAGGACGCGAACAGGGTGAGCGCCAGCGTCAGGATGACCGCGCTGCCGACCACGATCGCCTCGCGCCAGCCGAGCGCGAACAGCACCAGCAGCACCACCGAAAGCGTCGCGAACACCAGCTTCTGGATCAGCTTCATCGCCTTGTCGTTGGCGGTGTAGCCATAGTCGCGGGTGAGGCTGACGTTGACACCCTCGGGGATATGGGTGGTCTTGAGGCCGGCGAGCCGGTCGCTGATGGCGCGGGTGATGTCGACCGCGTTCGCCCCCGGCTTCTTGGCGATCGCGATCGTGACCGCGGGCGCGACGCCGCCGGCCGGCCGGGCCTTGCCTTCCGGCGCCGTGTACCAGGCGTACTGGGTCGGCAGGTCGGCGCCGCGGCGGATGTCGGCGACGTCGGCGAGATAGAGCGGGCGGCCGCCGGCCAGGCCGATCACGAGTTCGGACACCTGCTGCGCGTCGGCCAGGTAGCGGCCCGCCGTAAGCGGCAGCACCTGGCCCGCGACCACGCGGTCGCCGGCCTGGGTGACGGTGTTGGCGGCCGCCAGCGCGCCCGCCAGGTCATCGACGGTCATGCCGTGCGAGGCGAGCCGGGTGGCGTCGAGTTCGACCACCACCGCGCGCTCGGGGGCACCGATCGTGTACACGTCGCGGGTGCCGGGCACGCGCTTGATCTCGGCCTCCAGCGAATGCGCCACTTCGGCCAGCTCGGTCGCGCCGCGGGCGGGGTCGTCCGTCCATAGCGTCAGCGCCATCACCGGCACGTCGTCGATGCCCATCGGACGCACCAGCGGCGGGCCGACGCCCAGGCCCGGCGGCGCCCAGTCGGCGTTGGAATAGACCTGGTTGTACAGGCGCACCAGCGCGTCCTGGCGCGGCACGCCCACGGCGAACTCCACCGTGACCAGGGCCGAGCCGGCGCGGCTGGTGGAATAGACGTGCTTGACGCCTTCGATCTCGGACAGCGCCTGCTCGAGCGGATAGCTGACCAGGTTTTCGACATCCTCGGCCGGCGCCCCCGGGAAGGGCACGATCACGTTGGCCATGGTCACGTCGATCTGCGGCTCTTCCTCGCGCGGCGTGATCATCGTCGCGAACAGGCCCAGCAGCAGGCCCGCGATCGCCAGCACCGGCGTCAGCGGATTGGACTGGAAGGCGCGGGCGAGCCGCCCCGAGAGCCCGAAGCGCGGCTCAGCCATCGTCGCGCACTCCCGCGGCGGCCAGGTGCGCAAGCGCGGCGACCGGATCGCTGGCGATGCGATCGCCCGCGGACAGGCCCGCCAGCACCTCCACCCGGTCGCCGTCGGCGTGGCCCAGGCGGACCTGGCGCAACGCGACGCGGTTGCGGGCGTCAACCACGTACACCGCGGTCACCTCGCTGCGGGTCACCAGCGCCGAACGCGGCACCCAAAGCTGGCGCGCTTCGCCGGTCTTGAACGCGGTCTTGACCGTCATGCCCGGCTGCAGGCCGGTATCGGCCTCGGGCAGTTCGACCCGGACCTTGAAGCTGTGGGTCGCCGGATCGGCGTAGGGGAAGACGATGACGCGCTCGGCGTCGATCCGGCGCCCGTCGGGCAGCAGCACGGCCGCGGCGCCGTGCTGGCGGATGGCGGCGATGTCGCTCTGGGGCACTTCGACATTGATCCGCAGGCGATCGAGCGAGAGGCCCGAGACCAGCGGCTGGCCCGGCCGGACCGCTTCACCGACCTCGACGTGGCGCGCGGTCAGGATGCCCGAGTACGGAGCGCGGATGACGGTGTAGTCCACCTGCTCGCCGGCTTCGCTGACGCCGGCGCGGGCCGCCTCGAGCGCCGCGCGCGCGGCGTCGCGGCGGGCGCGGGCCTGGTCGAGCGAGGCGCGCGCCAGCAGCTGCTTCGCCACCAGCTCCTCGGTGCGCTTGTAGTCGGTTTCGGCCTCGGCCGCGGCCGCCTGCGCGGCGCTGACGCCCGCGGAGGCACGCCGCTGCGCCGACACCTGCTCGACATCGGTGAAGCGCACCACCACCTGCCCCGCCTCGACGTAGTCGTTGACGTCGAAGGGCAGCGCCAGCACGCGCCCGGCGGTCTGCGCCGACAGCGTGGCCTGGTTCACGGCCTCCACCACGCCGTCCCAGCGCCGCTCGCGCGCACTGTCGCGGGCCTCGACGACCAGCGTTTCGAAAGCCACGGGTGGCGCGGTGACGGGAACGACGGGATCGTCGCCGCAGCCCGACAGGGCGACGGCGGCGAACACGGCCAGGGACAGCAGGCGCAGGCGGGTCATCGTCTCAACTCACTTGAAGGCGCAGCCGGACTTGACGCCCAGCTTGCCAAACAGCATCGCCGCCGGGCAGAAGCCGGTGAACGAGGCCTGCAGCAGGTTCACGCCGACGAAGGCGGTCAGCAGCAGCCACAGCGGGCTGAAGAAATAGGCGAGCGCGACGCTGGCGAGGATCATCACGCCGGCGAAGGCCATTACGGCACGGTCGATGTTCATGGGTTTCTCCTTGGGGGTGGGGTTACTTCAACCGCTCGATGCCGAGCAGCTTCAGGACGTATTTCTCGTACACCGGCTCGGTGTTGCCCGAGCGCATCTTGGCCAGGAAGTACTTCTCGAACGCGACCTTGGCCAGGTGCACCCACTTGCCCACCCTGGCCCAGGTGACGTTGCGCGGCGGGATCTGCGGCAGCGCCACGAAGGCCGCGCCGGTATCGCCCATGTCAGCCAGGCAGATCGCGTTCCAGGTGGCCTTGGCCTCCGCGGGCTTGCCGGCGAGGTCGGCGGCGATGTTCCCGGCGATAGCGGTGACCATCGACTCGATCATGAAGCCGGTCTTGGGCGCGCCGGTCGGCACCGGGGTGGCTTCGACCGGCGGGATCGCGACGCAGACGCCGGCCGAGAACACGTTGCGGTAGGTCGGGTTGCGCTGGTGCGCATCGATCTGGACGAAGCCGCGCGGATTGCACATTTCCTTGGCGCTGCGCACGGCGTCCACGCCGGTGAAGGCCGGCAGCACCATCGAATACGCGAACGGCAGCGCGTGCGTGGCCAGTGGCTGGCCGCGCGCATCGACTTCGTCCACGTGCATCGTGCCGGCCTCGACCGACGTGATGCGGGCATTGGTGATCCACTTGATGTGGCGCTGGCGGAACTCGGCCTCCAGCAAGCCCTTGGAGTCGCCGACGCCGCCCAGGCCCATGTGGCCCACGTAGGGCTCGCTGGTGACGTAGGTGATCGGCACGCGGTCGCGCAGCTTGCGCTTGCGCAGGTCGGCGTCGAGGATCATCGCGAATTCGTAGGCCGGACCGAAGCAGCTGGCGCCGGCGGCGGCGCCGACGACGATCGGGCCGGGGTTCGCCAGGAACGCCTGGTAGGCGGCCCAGGCTTCGTTGGCGTGCTCCGTGGTGCAGATCGAATGGGTGTGCCCCGCGGGCCCCAGGCCCGGCACTTCATCGAAGGCCAGCCGCGGGCCGGTGGTGACCACCAGGTAGTCGTAGTCCAGGCGCGTGTCGTCGCGCAGCAGCAGGTGGTCCTGGTCCGGCACCACGCGCTCGGCGCCGGCGCCGTTGAAGGTGATGTCGTGCTTGGCCAGGTGCGGCGCCACGCCGATCTGGATGTCCTTGGGCTTGCGCCAACCCACCGCCACCCAGGGATTGGAGGGCGTGAACGAGAACAGCGGACCGTCGCCGACCACGGTGATGCCGTGGCCCTTGCCCAGGACCGCCCTCAGTTCGTAGGCGACGCTCATGCCGCCGATGCCTGCACCCAGGACCACGATGTTCGCCACGGGAACCTCCTGCTGGCCGGGGGATGAACCGGCGATTCGTATATTAGTGACATCTTAATTAGATTTCAAGCATAATGCGCCCATCCCCCTCGAGGTGTCCTGACATGCGTCAAACCATCCAGCAACTCCTGGCCCAGGCCAAAGCCCAGATCCGCGAGATCAATGGCGACGAGCTGCGCGCCCTGCAGGCGCGCGGCACCCCGGTGATCGACGTGCGCGAACCCGCCGAATTCGCCGCCGGCCACCTGCCGGGCGCGGTCAACATCCCGCGCGGCGTGCTCGAGTTCGAAGTGGACGGCCACCCGGCCGTGAACGGCAGCCGCGACCCGGCGCTCGGCCATCGCGACCAGCCCGTCGTGCTTTATTGCCGCAGCGGCGGCCGTTCGGCGCTGTCGGCGGAGGCGCTGCAGCGCCTGGGCTTCTCCGAACCGCTGTCGCTGGCGGGCGGCTACCTGGCCTGGACCGAGGGCGGCGGCGAGGTGCAGGCGCCATGACCTCGCCCCGGTCCGCGGCCGCCGGGACGCCCGGCCAGCAGATGCAGGTCCAGGCCGAGGCGGCCTCGGACCTGCTCAAGGCGATGGCCAACCCGCAGCGCCTGCGGGTGCTGTGCCTGCTGATCGAGCGGGAAATGTCGGTGGGCGAGATCAACGCCCTGGTCGACCTGAGCCAGTCGGCGCTGTCGCAGCACCTGGCGGTGCTGCGCGAGAAGAACCTGGTGAGCACGCGGCGCGAAGCGCAGACCGTGTACTACGCGGTCAGCGATGGCCTGGTGCACGACATCATCGAAAGCCTGCACGCGGCCTTCTGCGGCACCGGCCGCGCCGGCTAGTCGGCGCGCCGGCGGCCCCCGTCGGCCGTCAGAGCGCCTTCGCGGCGGCGACCACGGCGTCGACCGTGATGCCGAAGTGCGCGTACAGCTGGTCCGCCGGCGCCGAGGCGCCGAAGCTGTCGATGCCGACGACGGCGCCGTCCAGGCCGACGTACTTGCCCCAGAAGCCGGTGACGCCGGCTTCCACCGCCACGCGCTTGCGGCACCAGGACGGCAGCACCGATTCGCGCCACTCCAGCGGCTGGCGATCGAAGACGTCGGTGCTGGGCATCGACACCACCCGCACCTTCAGGCCGTCGGCGGACAGGCGGCGCATGGCCTCCATCGCCAGCTCCACTTCCGAGCCGGTGGCGACCAGCACCACGTCGAACCGGGCCTCGCCCGGATCCGACAGCACGTAGCCACCGCGGGCGATGTCCTCGACCTGCTGGGCGGTACGCGGCTGGTGGGCCAGGTTCTGGCGGCTGAACACCAGGCAGCTGGGGCCGTCCGCGCGGGCGATGGCGGCCTGCCAGGCCACCGCCGACTCGACCGCGTCGCAGGGGCGCCAGACGTCGTTGTTCGGGATGTGGCGCAGCGACGCCAGGTGCTCCACCGGCTGGTGGGTCGGGCCGTCCTCGCCCAGGCCGATCGAGTCGTGGGTGAAGACGTGGATGGCGCGGGTCGGGATCAGGGCCGACATGCGCAGGGCGTTGCGCGAATAGTCGGAGAACACCAGGAAGGTCGCGTCGTACGGGATGAAGCCGCCGTGCAGCGCCAGGCCGTTGGCGATCGCGCTCATGCCGAACTCGCGCACGCCGTAGTGCACGTAGTTCGCGTTGGCATCGTCGCTGGTGACCGACCGGCTGCCCTTCCACAGGGTGAGGTTGGAATGCGCCAGGTCGGCCGATCCGCCCACCAGCTCGGGCAGCATCGGCGCGAACGCCTCGATGGCCATCTGCGACGCCTTGCGCGACGCCACCACCGGGCCCTCGAGCTGCAGCTTGGCGATGTAGGCCCGGGCGGCGGCGTCGAAGTCCTCCGGCAGCTCGCCGCGCGAGCGGCGCACCAGCTCGGCGGCCTGCGCCGGGTAGGCCTTGGCGTAGGCGTCGAACAGGCGGTTCCACTGCTCCTCGCGGACCAGGCCGGTGTTGCCGGCGCGCCAGCCGTCGGAAATCGCCTGCGGGATCTCGAACGGCGCATGCGGCCAGCCGAGCGCGGCGCGGGTCGCGGCCACTTCGTCCTTGCCCAGCGGCGCGCCGTGGCTCGATTCCTTGCCGGCCTTGCCGGGCGACCCGAAGCCAATCGTGGTGCGGCAGCAGATCAGGGTCGGCTTGCCGGTCTCGGCCTGCGCGGTCTTGATCGCCTGGGTGATCTCGACCGGGTCATGGCCGTCCACCTTGCGGATCACCTGCCAGCCGTAGGCCTCGAAGCGCGCCGCCGTGTCGTCGGTGAACCAGCCCGAGGTGTCGCCGTCGATCGAAATGCGGTTGTCGTCCCAGAACGCGATCAGCTTGCCCAAGCCCCAGGTGCCGGCCAGCGAGGCGGCTTCGTGGGAGATGCCCTCCATCAGGCAGCCATCGCCCAGGAACACCCAGGTGTGGTGGTCGACGATGTCGAACTCGGGGCGGTTGAAGCGCTGCGCCAGCAGCTTCTCGCCCAGCGCCATGCCGACGGCGTTGGCCAGGCCCTGGCCCAGCGGGCCGGTGGTGGTCTCGACGCCCGGGGTGTGGCCGAACTCGGGGTGGCCGGCGGTCTTGCTGTGCAGCTGGCGGAAACGCTTGAGCTGCTCGATCGGCAGGTCGTAGCCGCTCAGGTGCAGCAGCGCATAGATCAGCATCGAGCCGTGGCCGTTCGACAGCACGAAGCGGTCGCGGTTGAACCATTTCGGGTTGTTCGGGCTGTGGCTCAGGAAGTCGTTCCAGAGCACCTCGGCGATGTCGGCCATGCCCATCGGCATGCCGGGATGGCCCGACTTGGCGGCCTCCACGGCGTCGATGGCCAGGAAGCGGATGGCATTGGCGAGCTCGCGGCGGGAAGGCGTGGTCATCGGGGCGTCCAGATCGGGGCCCGGGGCCGGGCCGACGGGGCGCTATTGTCGCCGACCCGGCGGCCGCTGTCGCGCTTGCGGCGCGTGCCCGCCGGTGTTACGCGGGCCGGTCTTCGTCGATCTGCGACAGGGGCGCCTGCCCCGCTTCGCTCCGGCCGATGACCACCGAGCCGACCATGTCGCCGCCGACGTTCACCACGGTGCGGCACATGTCGAGCAGGCGGTCGACGCCCAGGATCAGGCCGATGCCCTCGGGCGGGATGCCGAACATGGCCAGGATCATGGCGATCACGGGCAGGGAGCCGCCCGGCACGCCGGCCGCGCCGATGGCGCCAAGCATGCACAGCAGCAGGATCATCGCCTGCTGCAGCAGGTTGAGCTCGACGCCGAAGAACTGGGCCAGGAACAGCACCGTCACGCCCTCGAACAGGGCCGTGCCGTTCATGTTCGCGGTCGCGCCCAGGGTGCAGACGAAGCGGGCGACCCGGCGGGGCACGCCCAGCGCCTCCTCGGTCACCTTCAGCGTGGTCGGCAGCGTGGCGCTGGACGAGGAGGTCGAGAACGCCGTCAGCAGGGCCGGCTGGGCGCCACGGAAGAACACCCTCGGCGACATGCCGCCGAACACCCGCAGCAGGATCGGGAACACGACGAAGAAATGCAGGGCCAGGGCCGCCAGCACCGTGGCCACGAAGCGCGCCAGCTGCACCAGCACGTCGAAGCCCAGCTTGGCCGTGATCGAGAACAGCAGCGCCGCGACCGCGTAGGGCGCCAGGCGGATCACCCAGTCGATCAGCTTCAGGCAGATGTCGTAGACGCCCTGCACCGTCGATACGAAGGCGCGGGTGCCGTCGCTGCGGATCACGGTGGCGGCGATGCCGAACATGAGCGCGAAGAACATCACCGCGATCAGGTCGCCGTTGGCCGCCGCCTGCACCGGGTTGCGCGGAACGATGTTGAGCAGGATGTCGATGCCCGAGACCATCTCGCGGCCGGCGGCGATCTGCGCCGCGCGCTCGCCGGTCTGGGCCATGATCTCCTGGCCGAGCTCGGGCGGGATGCCGCGGCCGGGCTCCATCAGGTTCACCATCAGCAGGCCGATGCTGACCGCCAGCGTGGTGACGACCAGGATCCAGACCAGGGTCTTGCCGCCGATGCGCCCCAGCGAGCGCGGATCGCCGATCTCAACCACGCCCAGCACCAGGGCCGAGAACACCAGCGGGATGACCAGCATGAACAGCAGCCGCAGGAACAGCTGGCCCACGGGATCGGCGACGTACTTCACCAGCGCGGCGAGCCAGGCGGCATCGGCGAACACCAGGTTGGCCAGCAGGCCCAGGCTGACGCCCACGATGAAACCGATGAGCATGCGGGTGTGCAGCGACAGCGACGGCATGGGCAATCCTCCGGCGGGAACCCCGGAAGCTTACACCAGGCGCCCGGGATCCCAGGGCGTCGCCAGCAGCTGCGCCAGCGTCTGCGGATGGCCGATCAGGTAGCCCTGCGCGTAGCGGCAGCCCAGCCGGCGCAGCGCGTCTAGCTGCCCGGGCGTCTCGATACCCTCGACGACGATCTCGGCGCCCAGGGCGCGCCCGAGGTGCACCGCGCTCTCGACGATCGCCATCGCCCGGCGCGAGTCGAGCATGTCGCGCGAGAACGACTGGTCCACCTTGATGGTGTCGAACGGCAGCCGGTGCAGGTGGCAAAGATTGGCGTAGCCGGTCCCGAAATCGTCCAGCGCGACCATGATGCCGTGGCGGTGGCACAGTTCGATGATGCCGCTGGCCAGGCCGTAGTCGAGCACCTGGCTTTCGGTGATCTCCAGCTTCAGGCTGCCGCGCGGCAGGCCGGCGGCGTCCACCCGCGCCACGATCCGCGCGATCAGGCCCGGGTGCGCAAGCTGGCGCGCGGACACGTTGACCGCGACGAAGGGCGCCGGATCGGCGCCGGCGGCGACCAGCCGGGCGATCGCCAGGCAGGCGGTGTCGATGACGTACTCGCCCACGGGCACGATCAGCGAGGTTTCCTCGGCCAGCGCCACGAACTCAGCGGCCGAGATGGCGCCGCGCTCGGGGTGGTCCCAGCGCACCAGCGCCTCGTAGCCGGCGATGCGACCCGACGGGACGTCCAGCAGGGGCTGCAGGCCCAGCTCCAGCTGCCCTTCCGCCAGCGCCTCGCGCAGCTGGGCCTCCAGGCGGATGCGGCTGATGCCCAGCCGCTCGGACGCCGTGGCCGTATCCGGGAGCGCCTGCTTGCCCTGCAGGGCCGCCAGCGCACCGCGGTATCGCTTGAGCTGGCCCTCGAGCAGGGACCGGATGATCGGATCGGTGGCGGCCAGTCGTTCGGCGATCTGGTGGCGGTCGATCGGGAACAGCACGCAGTCGTCCAGCGCCCGGGCGGTAGCCGTCCTCGGCGAATCGTCGATCACGGCCATCTCGCCCACCAGTTCGCCGGGGCCGAGCACGCTGAGGACCACGTCCCGGCCACGCTGGCGCGTCCGGACCTCGATCTCGCCGGACTCGATGAGGAAGGCGGTGCCCGGGTCCTCGCCCTCGCGGAACAGCACCTCGCCGCGCGCGAGCTCGATCCTTAGCTTGGCCATGCGGTGTTTCCGGGGCTACTGGGGCTCATAACGAAACAGGGCCGCTTGCGCGGCCCTGTTCCATGTGGATCGATGGCGTCGGTCAGCCGCGACGGGACACCGGCAGGATGCGCGGGGTCACGAAGATCAGCAGCTCGGCCTTCTCGCTCGACTTGGCCTTGTTCTTGAACAGGTTGCCCAGCACCGGCAGGTCGCCCAGGAAGGGGACCTTGCGCAGGTCTTCGCGCGAGCTGAACTCGTAGACGCCGCCGACCACGACCGTCTGGCCGTTGTCGATCAGCACCGCGGTGCTCACTTCACGCTTGGAGATCTGCGGCACGAAGCCACCGGCCGGGTTGGCGATCAGCTCGTCCACTTCGTCCTTCTTCACCATCAGGTTCAGGTAGACGCGGCCGTCCTGGGTGATGGTCGGGGTGACCTTGAGCTCAAGCAGCACTTCCTTGAACTCGACGGTCGCCGTGGCCACTGCACCCGGCGTGGTCGCCGGCTGGATGGTCAGGTAGCCGACTTCGTCGCCCTGGCGGATGATCGCCTCGCGCTGGTTGGCGGTGATGACGCGCGGGTTGGACACCACTTCGCCGCGACCCTCTTCCTCGAGCGCGGAGAGCTCGAGGTCGAGCGCGATGTCGCTGCGCAGGATGCTCAGGTTCAGCAGGCCGGCCGGCGTGCTGACCGGCAGGCCGACCTGGAAGCCGGAGTCGGTGGTGGTCTCGCCCGCGGCGGCCGCGGCCGGCAGCGTGCCGACGCGATCCTGGACGCCGAAGATGACGCCCAGCTCGCGGGCGAACTGCTCGGAAGCCACGACGATGCGGGCTTCGATCAGCACCTGGTCGACCGGACGGTCGAGGGTGGCCAGCAGGGTGCGGATCTCCTCGATCTTCTTGGCGGTATCGATCAGCAGCAGGGTGTTGGTGCGGTTGTCGAAGCTGACGCTGCCGCGCGCGGACAGGAAGCCGCGGGTGACCTGGCTGGCGCCACCGCCGCCGCCGCTGCTGCCACCGCCGCTGCTCTTGCTGTCCTCGGTCAGCAGGCGGGCGATTTCCTCGGCGTTGCCGTAGTTCACCGCGATGTACTCGGTGACCAGCTCTTCGCGCTCTTCGTTGGCGATGCGGGCATCGGCCTTGGCTTTCTCGAAGCTGGCGATCTCCTGCTGCGGGGCGACCCAGACCACGTTGCCGTCACGGCGCTGGTCAAGCTGCTTGGCGCGCAGGACGATCTCCATGGCCTGGTCCCAGGGCACGTTGATCAGGCGCAGGGTGACGTTGCCGGACACGGTGTCGGAGGCGACGATGTTCAGGCCCGACTCCTCGGCGATCAGCTGCAGCACGGTGCGGACCGGCACGTCCTGGAAGTTGAACGTGACCGGACGACCGGCGTAGCGCTGCGGCGCGGCCGGACCCGCCACGGCACCCGCGGCGCGGGCCGGGGTGGCGGCCGCGATGACCGAACCGCGCTTGGGCGCGATCTCGATCACGTACTCGTTGCCGGTCTGGTAGGCCATCGACTCGAAGGCCCCGTTGGTGTTGATCACCAGGCGGGTGCTGCCGGCATTGGCGTTGGGCTCGAGGCTCTGCACCGGGGTGGCGAAGTCGGTCACGTCCAGGCGCCGGCGGAGGTTCTCCGGGATGCTGGCGTTGGCGACGTCGACCACGACGCGGGAGCCTTCGTTGCGCATGTCGGCGGTGGCGCCGTCGTTGTTGAAGCGCAGGACCACCCGGCCGGAGCCGTTCTCGCCGCGACGGAAGTCGATGTTGGCGACCTCGATGTCGGAGGCGACGCGCTTGGTCGGGTCGGTGACGCCCGCGAGGGCGGCCGTCTGCTGGGCACCGGCGTCGACCGTCAGGACCAGCAGGTTGCCGGCGCTGCGCGTGGTGTAGGCGGCGGGGCGGAACAGGTCGACCACCACGCGGGTACGGCCGTCGGCTTCGACCGCGGAGACCGCGGACGTGGCGCCGCTGCCGATCACCACGCGACGCTGGCTGAGGCCGTTGGTGGTGTCGGGGATGTCCACGGCGATTCGCGGCGGGGTGTCCGTCGTGAAGGCCTGGACGTCGCCCACCGGCTCTGCGAACTGCAGGGTGATGTCGACTTTCCCGCCAGGTGCGGAGGCGTAGCGCACGTCCTGGAGGACGTTCGCTGCCATGGCCGAAAGCGACGTCGTCAGGCCGACGGCGAGCGCTCCCATGGCCAGCAACCAAGTGCGCTTGGTGCCCATCGCCTCGCCGATCGTTTTATTCGCGGTCATCGTGCATTCCCCCAATCAATTGTCTTCAAGGGCGATTTTGGCTTGACGCTCAAGCCAACCGCCGGCCCCATCAGGTACGAGTTCGACCATCTCAATACGGTCCTCGAAGACCGCCGTGATGCGACCATCGCTGAGTCCCATGTAATTACCCGGCCGGACCCGGTAGGTAACGCGATCCGGCCCCATGATCAGGCCAATCACCGCGTTGCCCGAGCCAATCGTGCCGACCATGTCCAGGCTGTCGAGCGGGAAGGCCTCGAGGACCTCCTTGCGCCGGTCCGGGTCGGGCCGCAGCCCGTTTTCACCGTTCTGGTCGGCACTGGGCTGGCTGAACGGGTCGCGCAGGTTCTGGGCCGCGTACTCGAAGGTCTCGAACTGCTTCATGACCGGCAGCGGATCCAGCGGCGGCGCCGGCCGCGCCTTGACCTCGGCCACCCAGGCCTCGAGGTCGCGGCTGCCGCGGGTGCAGGCGGACAAGGAGACCACGACGGCGGCCAGGAGCAGGCCACTGGCGATCTTCTGGTAGTTCATGACGGCCATTACTGCACCCCCCCGGTGGAGCCCGCGCCCGCGGCGTTGGCTTCCTCTTCCTCGTCCAGGTAGCGGTAGGTCTTCACCGTGCCCTCGAGCACGAGGGTGGCGTCGCCTTCCCCGCGCGGCTTCAGCGAGATGTCGTGCATGGTCATGATGACCACGCGCGGCAGCGAGGCCACGCCGCTGACGAAGGCGCCGAACTGGTGGTAGGTGCCCACCATCCGCAGCGCGATCGGCTTCTCGGCGTAGAACTCCTTCGGCGTCTCGTTGCCGGGCTTGAACAGCTCGTTGGCCAGGCCGGTGGCGAGCGCGGTCTGCGAGATGTCGACGATCAGGTCGGGCATCTCGGTCTTGCTCGGCAGCTGCCGCAGCATCTGCTGGAGTTGCTGTTCCATCTGCGCCAGCTGCAGCTTCAGCGGCTCCAGGTTCGCGGCACGCCCCTGCTTGGTCTCGAACTCTGCGCGCAGGTCGGATTCCTGCCGTTCCAGGCCTTCGAGCTCGGAGGTCTTGTCGCGGATGAACAGCCACCACAGCAGGCCGAAGATCACCAGGCCGACCAGCACGCAGAAGCCGATCTTGTATTCGCGCGGCCACGAGCCGGTGTTGTTGAAGCTCAGGTCCTTGAGGGCCATCTTTTTCTGGCTCACGACGCGGCTCCTCCCTGTGCGGGCGCCGCCGGCGCCGGGGTTTCGGGTGCCGGGGTGGCAGGCGCAGGAGCGGCGGGTGACGGCGCGGGCGCCGCCTGGGGCGCCGGCGCCACCGGCGCGGTGGCACCATCGGCGGGCGCGACGGCCGCATCCGGCGCGGCAACCGCGGCCGGGGCATCGGGCACGCCGTCGCCGTCGGTGTCCTTGGGCGCGTTCGGATTGGCCAGCATCACGCTGAGGGTGAACGTGTAGGGCAAGCCCGGTTCACCGTCCTTGGCCTCGATGATCGACAGGTCCGGCTTGGTCATCCAGCCGGAACCTTCCAGGTTGCGCATGTAGGTGCTGACCCGGGCGTTGGACTGCGAGCGGCCGCTGAGCGTCAGCTTGTCGCCTTCCTGCTTGATCGAGGTCAGGGTCACGCCGTCGGGGATGGTGCGCACCAGCGAGTCGAACAGGTGCACCATCTGCGAGCGGTTGGCCTGCAGTTGCTCGATCACCTCCTTGCGCGCGAGCAGCTTGGCCTTCTTCTTGTCGAGCTCCTCGATCTCCTTGATCTGCTTGTCGACCTGGGTGATCTGGTCCTTGAGGTAGGCGTTGCGCTCGTTCTGGCCGCTGATCTGGTTGCCGTAATAGGTGTTGACCAGGAACCAGAGCACCACGCCGGCCAGGGCCGCCAGGCCCAGCATGGTGACGAATTCCTTCTGGCGCAGCTTGCGCCGTTCGGCGCGCCACGGGAGGAGATTGATCCGTGCCATCAGTCGAAGCTCCTCAGGGCCAGGCCGGCGGCGATCATCAGCGCGGGGGCGTCCTGCGCCAGTGCGTGCGCCTGCACGCGCGGGCCCAGCGTCATCTGCGCCAACGGGTTTGCGACCACGGTGGGGACGCCCAGCTGCTCCTCCACCATGTCGGCCACGCCCGGGATCGATGCGCAACCGCCGGCGAGCACGATCTGGTCGACACGGTTGAATTCGCTGCCCGCATAGAAGAACTGCAACAGGCGGCTGATCTGCTGCACCAGCGCCTCCTTGAATGGTTCCAGCACCTCGATCTCGTAGCTTTCCGGCAGTCCGCCCTGGCGCTTGGCCTGGCCGGCTTCGTCGTAGCTCAGGCCGTAACGGCGCATGACCTCATCGGTCAGCTGCTTGCCGCCGAAAACCTGCTCGCGGGTGTAGATCGTGCGCTGATTGCGCAGCACATTGAGCGTGGTCATGGTGGCGCCGATATCCACCAAGGCGACGATGGCGTCGCGCGGCACCGACAGCTGGTCGGCGACCAACTTGAAGGCGTTCTCCATCGCGAAG
>NZ_DASTNG010000008.1:0-11131 GCF_035721105.1 Arenimonas sp.
GATTCGCGGCTGAAGCCGCTCCTACAGGGGGCGTGCGCGGCGGCACGGAAGTCCGGGCACCCGGGTGCTAGCATCGGGTGCACTCACCCCAGGGGAAGACCATGCGCCGATTGCTGCTTGTCACCGCCCTCGCCGCCGCGCTCTGCGGACCCGCCGCGGCCCAGTCCACCGACGTCGAGGCGCTGGCCGCCACCGTCGACGCCAAGGTCGAGGCCTGGCGCCGCGACATCCACCAGCATCCCGAGCTGGGCAACCGCGAAGTGCGCACGGCCAAGCTGGTCGCCGACCATCTCACCGCGCTGGGCTTCGAGGACGTGCGTACCGGCGTCGCCACCACCGGTGTCACGGCGGTGCTGCGCGGCGGCAAGCCCGGCCCGCGGATCGCGCTGCGCGCCGACATGGACGCGCTGCCGGTCACCGAGCGCAGCGGCCTGCTCTTCGAGTCCAAGGTCACCACCACCTTCCGCGGCGAGACCACCGGCGTGATGCACGCCTGCGGCCACGACGCCCACACCGGCATCCTGATGGGCGTGGCCGAGGCGCTGGCCTCGATGAAGGACGAGCTGCCGGGCGAAGTCCTCTTCATCTTCCAGCCGGCCGAGGAAGGCCCGCCGGACGGCGAGGAAGGCGGCGCCGAGGAGATGCTGCGGCAGGGGGTGTTCGAACGCTTCAAGCCCGAGGCGGTGTTCGGCCTGCACGTGTTCAGCACGCTCAACGCCGGCCAGGTCGGCTACCGCAGCGGCCCGCTGATGGCGGCGTCGGACCGCTTCAACATCGTGGTGAAGGGCCGGCAGACGCACGGCTCGCGGCCCTGGGGCGGCGTTGATCCGATCGTGGCCGCGGCCGACATCATCGGCACCGCGCAGACCATCGTCAGCCGCCGCCAGAACATCTCCAAGCAGCCGGTGGTGGTCAGCTTCGGCGCCATCAAGGGCGGCATCCGCTACAACATCATCCCCGACGAAGTGGAGCTGGTGGGCACCATCCGCACCTTCGACGAAGGCATGCGCGCGCAGGTGTTCGCCGACCTCAAGAACGTGGCCGAGAGCGTGGCCAAGGCCCACGGCGCCACCGTGGTCGCCCAGGTGCCCGACACCAAGGGCAACCCGGTCACCGTGAACCACCCGGCGCTGACCGCGCGCGTGGTGCCCAGCCTCGAGAAGGCCGTGGGCGCCGACAACGTGGTCGAGATGGACCTGACCATGGGCGCCGAGGATTTCTCGCTGTTCGCGCAGCAGGTGCCGGGCTTCTTCTTCTTCGTCGGCGCCACGCCCCGCGGCCAGGATGCGGTGGCGGCCCCGTCCAACCACTCGCCCGAGTTCTTCCTCGACGAGGAAGCGCTGAAGGTGGGCACCCGCGCCATGCTGCAGGTGTCGCTGGACTACCTCAACGCCCAGGACTGAGCACCCGGCCCGGCCTCCGCGCCTGGCGCCTGCCGCGACCTCTGCCTTCGCTTTTGTAGGAGCGGCTTCAGCCGCGAATCTTTTCGCCGAAAAGCTTCGCGCCTGAAGCCGCTCCTACCGTTCCACGGTGACTTCGGAGCATCGACCCCGTTTTGGACGTTCACGCGTTGAAGGACTCCAACCTGCCCGGAGCCCCGCCCATGCCCCACCTCGCCCGCCTCGTCCCCGCACTCCTGCTGCTCGCCACCGGCGTCGCCCACGCGGAGCGGCCCACGACCTTCCCGGAGATCGACCCCGCCACCGCGACCTATCGCCTGGCGGTGGTGGAGCTCGAGGACCAGGGGGAGCTGCCGCAGTTCGCGGCATGCAGCTCGCCCGACGTGCTTTGCATGGACGGGCCGCCCATCTGGTTCCGCGCGCGCGTGCTCGACACCCTGCAAGGACCGTCGCTGCCGGCGCAGCTGCACGGCGCCACCACCAGCCACTACGGCCCGATGCAGATGGCCTCGCCGCAGTACGGCAAGGCGCGGCTGATGCTGCTGATGTCGGATGGCGAGCGGCACGTGATGCCGCGCTACGCGAACGGCTTCCTGGCCGAGGACCGCGACGGCTTCCTGCACCTGGTGCTCGTGGATCCGCGGCCGGTGTGGTGGCTTCCCTGCGGCGCGATGGACCTGAAGGAACCCATCCACGACGCGGCCCTGGCCCGCAGTTCGCGCATCCCGCTCGAGCACTACGAGCAGTTCCACGCCCCCGACGACAGCGCCGCCTACACCCTGCGCGGCCGGCACGCGTATCCGAAGCATTCGATCCCGATGGCGAAGCTGGCGGCCTGGCTGGCGCGGCGGCGCGACCTGCCGGCCAACCTCCAGTGCCGGCCGATCGCCGCGGGCTGACCCCACATATTGCGTTGACCACGCCAGCGACACCCGATATGTTGTGGCCGTCGGTCCCGAACGCGGCAACGCGCGAGGGTTAATAGGGAAGCCGGTGCGACTCCGGCGCTGCCCCGCAGCGGTATGTGGAAACGAACGCCGTTTTTGGCACTGGGACTTGCGCCTGGGAAGCGACGGTTAGTAGGCAGGGCAGGAGTTAGTGGTTAGGAGTTAGGAGTTAGTGGGGCTGACGCTTGGCCAGTTACTAACTTCTAACTCCTATTCACTAACTCCTGCTCCAACGTCCACGAGCCCGAAGACCTGCCGACAGCCGCGCGAAGCACACCGCGCGGTGACCGGCCCAGAGGTCTCCGGGGGGAGACGGCGCCGGTGTCGTGGCGCCGCGTCCCGGTCCCTGCGACACCCGCATTCCATCCTCCGTTGCACTTCGCATGCCCGCGGGGGCATGGCCGCGACGACGCCGCTTGGCGTCGCCGTCGCCCGTCTCCGCGCGCCGCCCCCGAGGGAGGGACGGCGACCGTGCGCCACGCACCGGAGAACATCCATGAACACCGAAACCCTGGAAGCGCAGGCCAGCGAAGCCGCGCCGCAATTCGCCCTCACCCCGCCCGCCACCGCCCCGGGCATGACCGTCACCAAGCGCAATGGCCGCCGCGAGCCGGTGGACCTGAACAAGATCGTGCGCGCGGTGGCGCGCCAGTGCGACGACCTGTACGCGATCGACCCGATGCGCGTCGCCACCCGCACCATCTCCGGCCTTTACGACGGCGCCACCACGCGCGAGCTCGACGAGCTGTCCATCCGCACCGCCGCCCTGCTGACCGCCGAGGAGCCCGAGTACGGGCGCCTCGGCGCGCGCCTGCTGGCTGACTTCATCGCCAAGGAGGTGGCGGGCCAGGAGATCCACGCCTTCTCCCAGTCCATCACCCGCGGCCACGAGGTCGGGCTGATCAATGACCGGCTGCTGGGCTTCGTGCAGGCCAACGCCCGCAAGCTCAACGACGCGCTGGACGCCACGCTCGACCGCCGCTTCGACTACTTCGGCCTGCGCACGCTGTACGACCGCTACCTGCTGCGTCACCCGACCCGGCGCACGGTGATCGAGACCCCGCAGCAATTCTTCCTGCGCATTGCCTGCGCGCTCAGCCAGGACGTGCCCGAGGCGCTGGCGCTGTACCGGCGCATGGCGTCGCTGGACTACCTGCCCAGCTCGCCGACGCTGTTCAACGCCGGCACCACCCACGAGCAGCTCTCGAGCTGCTTCCTGCTCGACTCGCCGGACGACACGCTGGAATCGATCTACCGCAAGTACGCCGACGTGGCGATGCTGAGCAAGTTCAGCGGCGGCATCGGCGTGTCGTTCACCCGCGTGCGCTCGCGCGGCTCGCTAATCCGCAGCACCAACGGCCACTCCAACGGCATCGTGCCCTGGCTCAAGACCCTCGATTCCTCGGTGGCCGCGGTGAACCAGGGCGGCAAGCGCAAGGGCGCCGCCTGCGTCTACCTCGAGCCCTGGCACGCGGACATCGAGGAGTTCCTGGAGCTGCGCGACAACACCGGCGACGAGGCGCGCCGCACCCACAACCTGAACCTGGCCAACTGGATCCCGGACCTGTTCATGCGGCGGGTGGAAGCCGACGGCGAGTGGTCGCTGTTCGATCCCAGGGCCGTGCCGCAGTTCACCGACCTGTTCGGCAAGGCCTTCGACGTGGCCTACGAGCAGGCCGAGGTCAGCGGCCGCGCGGTGAAGACGCTGCGGGCGCGCGACCTGTACGGGAAGATGATGCGCACCCTGGCCCAGACCGGCAACGGCTGGATGACCTTCAAGGACAAGTGCAACCGCGCCAGCAACCAGACCGCGCGGCCGGGGAACGTGATCCACCTGTCGAACCTGTGCACCGAGATCCTGGAGGTCACGTCCGGCGACGAGACGGCGGTCTGCAACCTTGGCTCGATCAACCTGGGCCAGCACCTGCGCGAGGATGACGAGGGCCGTGTCGACTTCGACTTCGACAAGCTCGCCGAGACGGTGCAGCTCGCCGTCCGCCAGCTCGACCGGGTCATCGACCTGAACTTCTATCCGATCGAGACCGCCCGGCGCGGCAACCTGCGCTGGCGGCCGGTGGGCCTGGGCGTGATGGGCCTGCAGGACGTGTTCTTCCGGCTGCGCCTGCCCTTCGACGCGCCCGAGGCGCGCGCGCTGTCGGCGCGCATCGCCGAGGACATCTACTTCCACGCGCTCGAGGCCAGCTGCGAGCTGGCCCGGGAGCGCGGCCGCCATCCGAACTTCGACGAGACCCGCGTCGCCCAAGGCGAACTCCAGTTCGATGCCTGGGGCGTGCAGCCCGCCGCGCCCGAGCGCTGGGACGCCCTGCGCGAACGGATCCGCGAGCACGGCCTGCGCAACTCGCTGCTCGTGGCGATCGCGCCCACGGCCACCATCGCCTCGATCGCCGGCTGCTACGAATGCATCGAGCCGCAGGTCAGCAACCTGTTCAAGCGCGAAACCCTGTCGGGCGACTTCCTGCAGGTGAACCGTCACCTGGTGCGCGAGCTCAAGCAGCTGGGCCAGTGGACGCCCGAGATGCGCGACCGCATCAAGCTGGCCGAAGGCTCGGTGCAGGGCCTCGCCGACCTGCCGGCCGAACTTCGGGCCGTCTACCGCACCGTCTGGGAGGTGCCAATGCGCTCGCTGATCGACATGGCCGCCGGGCGCGGCGCCTTCATCGACCAGGGCCAGTCGCTGAACCTGTTCATGGAGTCCCCGAACATCGGCGCGCTGTCCTCGATGTACATGTACGCCTGGAAGCAGGGCATCAAGACCACCTACTACCTGCGCTCCCGCCCCGCCACCCGCATCGCCAAGACTACCCTCGACGCGACGGCCGCCGTGGCGTGCTCGCTGGAGAACCCCGAGTCCTGCGAGGCGTGCCAGTAGTTTTTTGCCACGGGTGGACGCGGAAAAAGCCGGAGGCCCACGGATGGAATGGGCCGGGACGGCAATGCTGCCAGCCCGTTGGTATCCGACGTGCCATTCCGCCGCCATTTTCTCCGCGTTTCCCATGGCTCGCTTTTTTCCGTGTTTATCCGTTCCCTCCGTGATTCTCCGTGGCCAAACAGGACACCCCCATGACCACCGCCAAGTTGCTTGATCCAGGCTACAGCCTGACGCTGCGCCCTATGCGTTACCCCGGCTTCTACGAGATGTACCGCGACGCGATCCGCAATACCTGGACCGTCGAGGAAGTGGATTTCTCGCTCGACACCCAGGACCTGAAGAACAAGCTCGGGCCGGCCGAGCGGCACCTAGTGGAACGGCTGGTGGCGTTCTTCGCCACCGGTGATTCGATCGTTTCCAACAACCTCGTGCTCAACCTCTACCAGCACATCAATGCGCCGGAAGCACGGATGTACCTGTCGCGGCAGCTTTACGAGGAGGCGCTGCACGTGCAGTTCTACCTCACCCTGCTCGACACCTACCTGCCCGAGCCCGAGGCGCGCGCCAAGGCCTTCGCGGCGATCGAGAACATCCCCTCGATCCGCCGCAAGGCCGCGTTCTGCTTCAAGTGGATGGACAGCGTGCAGGACCTGCCGCGACTGGAGACCCGAGCCCATCGCCGCCAGTTTTTGATGAACCTGGTTTGCTTCGCGGCCTGCATCGAGGGGCTTTTCTTCTTCGGGGCGTTTGCGTACGTGTACTACCTGCGCTCGCGCGGTCTGCTGCACGGGCTGGCGGGAGGCACCAACTGGGTGTTCCGCGACGAGAGCGGGCATATGGCGTTCGCGTTCGAGGTCATCCGCACGGTGCGCGAGGAGGAGCCCGACCTGTTCGACGACGAGCTCAAGGCCGCGATCGTCGAAATGCTGTCCGAGGCCGTGGACGTGGAGTGCCTGTTCGCCGACGACGTGCTGTCGGGCGGCGTGGCCGGGCTGTCCCCGAAGGACATGCGCCAGTACCTGGAGTACTGCGCCGACCAGCGCCTGGCCCAGCTCGGCCTGCCCCGGCACTTCGGGGCGCGCAATCCGTTCCCGTTCATGGAGCTGCAGGACGTGCAGGAACTGACCAACTTCTTCGAACGTCGGGTATCGGCCTACCAGGTCGGCGTCCAGGGTGAAGTGGCCTTCGACGCCGCCTTCTGATCCGCTCTCCCACGGACATCCCAGGAGGGCGGGGCTGTGGGAGAATGCGCGCCATGACTTCCCCCGAATTGAGCCCGCTGGGCAAGGCCGTCGAGTACGGCAACGACTACGATCCCAGCTTGCTGTTCCCGATCGCGCGCGCCGCGCAGCGAGCCGCCCTTGGCCTGTCCGACGACCTGCCCTTCGTCGGCGTGGATTTCTGGAACGCCTACGAGCTCAGCTGGCTCGACGGCCGCGGCAAGCCGCGCGTCGCGCTGGCCGAGTTCCGCGTGCAGGCCAGCTCGCCGAACATCATCGAGTCCAAGAGCTTCAAGCTCTACCTGGGCAGCTACGCGCAGGCGCGGTTCTCCGACACCGATGCGCTGCGCGCGCAGCTGGTGCGCGACCTCTCGGAAGCCTCGGGCGCGCCGGTGAGCGTGGTGCTGACGCCGGCATCGTCGAACAACGTCGCCCTGATCGAGAACCTGGAAGGCGACCTGATCGACGACCTGCCGATCGAAGTGAGCCACTACGGCCCGCCGCGCCCGGATTTCCTGTCGTCCGACCCCGAGCTCAAGGCCGACGAGATCCTGGTCTCGCACCTGCTCAAGTCCAACTGCCCGGTCACCGGCCAGCCCGACTGGGCCAGCGTGCAGATCCGCTACGCCGGGCCGCGCATCGCCCGCGACGGCCTGCTGCGCTACCTGGTGTCCTTCCGTAACCACAGCGACTTCCACGAGCAGTGCGTCGAGCGCATCTTCATCGACCTGATGCAGCACTGCGCACCGACCCGCCTGGCCGTGTACGCGCGCTACACGCGCCGCGGCGGCCTCGACATCAACCCGTTCCGCGCCACCCCGGGCCTGCCGCTGCCGGGCAACCCGCGGACGGCCCGCCAGTAATCCGCCGACCCTCGCCTTCCGGGAGCCGACATGCGCCATTCCAAGCTCGCTGTGATCCTGTTCGCGTCGCTGGCCCTGGCGGCCTGCGGCGGCGATGACGCCGCCGCCCCGTCCGACGCCCGGATCGAGGCCGCGACCGAGGCCGCCAGCGAGGCCGCGGAAGCGCCCGCCCCGCTGCCGCCGCTGCCGACCGGCGACTTCCGCATCACCGCGGTCAGCCTGGGCAAGGCGGTGGACGAAGAAGGCCAGGTCGTCGAGCCGCTGACCGTGTTCGCGCCCGGCGACCGCCTCCACGCCGCCGTGGTCGCGGTCGGCAGCAGCGAGGGGCTGACCCTGTCGGCGCGCTGGCTGGCCGCCGACGGCACCGAGGTGGCCAAGGCCGGCCAGAGCCTCAGCCCCGACACCCCCACCGTCACCACCTTCAGCATCGCCCAGCCGGAACCCTGGCCCCCGGGCGCCTACCAGGTGGAGATCGCCATCAACGACCGGGTCGTCGAAACCCGCACCTTCGAGGTGCGCTGAGCCGCGCCGGCCCACCCCCCGGCGCGCGTCCGCGCGACGCGCCCATGCCCCATCCCTGCTTGTCCTGCGGCGCCTGCTGCGCCACCTTCCGGGTCGGCTTCCACTGGTCCGAAGCCCAGCCCGACAACCCCGACGGCCCGCCCGCCGCGCTGGTGGTGCCCCTGCGCCGCCACGAATTGGCGATGCGCGGCACCGAATCGGCGCCCACGCGCTGCGTCGCGCTGGCCGGCACGGTCGGCGTCGACGGCCACTGCAGCATCTATCCGCTGCGCCCCTCGCCCTGCCGCGCGCTCACGCCGGCCTGGGAAGACGGCCAGCCCAGCCCGCAGTGCGACAAGGCGCGGCTGGCGCACGGGCTCGATCCGCTGACGCCGCAGACATGGTCGCGGCTCGCGCCGCCGGACGCCGAGCCAGGCCCGCCGGTACCGTAAGCCAGGCCGGGGCTCAGCGGCGCCGGTAAATGCCGAGGAAACTCGTCGTCCAGGCCTGCCCGTCGTCGTTGGATACCTCCCAATGCTGGGCCACGCTGCCATCGTCCGCAGGCGTCCAGGTGATGCGCTGCCGCTGGCGGCCGCCGTTCGCCGCGGGCAGCTCGCCCTCGAGCACCATCGCGTTGCCGCGCAGGCCACCCTCGAGCCGCAGCACGGTGCCGTCCACGCCCGTCCAGAATTGCGACCAGGTGCCGCGCGCGCGGTCGAAGGCGTTCAGGCTCTGGCCGTCGCCGCCGCGGGCGCTGCGCCAGTGCTCGTGCAGGGCGCAACCGCCGGCGATCGTCGTGACCTGGCTGTGGCCCAGCACGGCGCCGGTGTCGGGGCGCGTGACTTCCCACTCGCCGAGCCAGAAGTCGAACTGGCGATGCTCCGCGGCGGTGCAGGCGGGCGGCGAGCTGGCGGCCGGGGCTGGCGTGGGCGCCGGGGGGGTGGCCGGGGCCGGCGCGGCAGTAGCGCCCGCGGCCAGGACGAAGGAAAGCATCAGCGGACTGACCATGGCGCGTCTCCCGGGGTAAGGGCCCCAGCGTAGCCCGACGGACCGCTGGCGCCATGTGTCGCAGGCCACGGTGGCCCGTACCCGCAGGTATGTGAAGCGGGGCGTCACCGGCCGCGACTTTCGCCGCCGGGGCGGAGCGGCGACAATCACCGGCTAGCCCGAGAATGAGACGCCGACGCCATGTCCGATACGCCCAAGATCATCTACACGCTCACCGACGAAGCCCCGTTCCTGGCCACGCAGTCCCTGCTGCCGATCGTGCAGGCCTTCGCGGGCGCCGCCGGCATCGCGGTCGAGACGCGCGACATCTCGCTGTCGGGCCGCATCCTGGCGCAGTTCCCCGAGCGCCTGCGGGAAGACCAGCGCATCGGCGACCACCTGGCCGAGCTGGGCGCGCTGGCGACCCGGCCGGAAGCCAACATCATCAAGCTGCCCAACATCAGCGCCTCCCTGCCCCAGCTCAAGGCCGCCATCAAGGAACTGCAGGGCCAGGGCTACGACCTGCCCGACTACCCGGAAGAGCCGCGCGACGACGCCGAGCGAGACGTCCGCGCCCGCTACGGCAAGGCCATGGGCAGCGCGGTGAACCCGGTGCTGCGCGAAGGCAACTCCGACCGCCGCGCCCCGAAGGCCGTGAAGGAAAACGTGCGCAAGCATCCGCACCGCATGGGCAAGTGGTCGGCCGATTCGAAGTCGCACGTGGCGCACATGGCCGGCGATGACTTCTTCGGCAGCGAGAAGTCCGCGACGATGGCCGCGGCCGGCAGCCTGAAGATCGCCTTCGTCGGCGCCGACGGCAGCGAGCGCGTGCTCAAGGACGCGGTGAAGGTGAAGGAAGGCGAGATCGTCGACGCCTCCGTGATGCGCCGTGCCGCGCTGGCCCGCTTCGCGGCCGAGCAGATCGCCGACGCCAAGGCCAGCGGCGTGCTGTTCTCGCTGCACCTCAAGGCCACCATGATGAAGGTGTCCGACCCGATCATGTTCGGCGTCTTCGTCACCGAGTTCTACAAGGACGCGCTGGCCAGGCACGCCAAGGTGCTCGAGGACATCGGCTTCGACCCCAACAACGGCATCGGCGACCTCTACGCGCGCCTGGGCCAGCTGCCCGAGGCCACGCAGGCCGCGATCAAGGCCGACCTCGACGCGGTGTACGCCGCGGCGCCGGGCCTGGCGATGGTCAACTCCGACAAGGGCATCACCAACCTGCACGTGCCCAGCGACGTCATCGTCGACGCCTCGATGCCGGCGATGATCCGCGACTCGGGCCGCATGTGGAACGCCAAGGGCGAGCTGCAGGACACCAAGGCGGTGATCCCGGACCGCTGCTACGCCGGCATCTACCAGGCCGTGATCGACGACTGCAAGGCGCACGGCGCCTTCGACCCGGCCACCATGGGCAGCGTGCCCAACGTCGGCCTGATGGCGCAGAAGGCCGAGGAATACGGCTCGCACGACAAGACCTTCCAGCTCGACGCCGCCGGCACGGTGCGCGTCACCGACGCCAGCGGCGCGGTGGTGTTCGAGCACGCGGTGGCCGCCGGTGACATCTGGCGCATGTGCCAGACCAAGGACGCGCCGGTGCAGGACTGGGTGAAGCTGGCGGTGGACCGCTCGCGCCTGAGCGGCACGCCGGCGATCTTCTGGCTCGACGCCGCGCGCGCCCACGACGCCCAGGTGATCGCCAAGGTCGAGCGCTACCTCAAGGACTTCGACACCACCGGCCTGGACCTCCGCATCCTGCCGCCGGTCGAGGCGATGAAGGTCTCGCTCGAGCGCATCCGCGCCGGCAAGGACACCATCTCGGTCACCGGCAACGTGCTGCGCGACTACCTCACCGACCTGTTCCCGATCATGGAGCTGGGCACCAGCGCCAAGATGCTCTCGATCGTGCCGCTGATCGCGGGCGGGGGACTCTTCGAGACGGGCGCGGGCGGTTCCGCCCCCAAGCACGTGCAGCAACTGCTGAAGGAGAACCACCTGCGCTGGGACAGCCTCGGCGAGTTCCTCGCGCTGGCGAGCAGCCTGGAGCATCTGGCCAAGTCGACCGGCAACGCGCGCGCCCAGGTGCTCGCCGACACGCTCGACTGCGCCACCGGCACCCTGCTCGACGAGAACAAGTCGCCCAGCCGCAAGCTCGGCGAGATCGACAACCGCGGCAGCCACTTCTTCCTGGCCGTGCAGTGGGCCACGGAGTTGGCCGCGCAGACCGACGACTCCGAGTTGGCCGCGGCGTTCGCCGATGTGGCCGCGAAGCTGGCATCGAACGCGGATGCGATCAACGCGGAGCTTCTGGCCGTGCAGG
>NZ_DASTNG010000009.1:0-32388 GCF_035721105.1 Arenimonas sp.
CCAGCCCAGGTGCTTGGGATCGAACCAGCCGAACATCAGCGTCGGCCGCAGCACGCAATGCCGGAGGCCGGACGCGACCACCATCGCCTCCTGCTGCTTCTTGGTCTCGGTGTAGTCGTCGGTGGCGACCGAGTTCACCACCGAGGAGCTGACGTGGACCAGGAAGGGCACCGCATGCGCGCGACAGGCGTCGAGCACGTTGCGGGTCGCGACCAGGTTGTTGCGGTCGAACAGCGCACGATGCTTGCCGGTGATCTGGGCGTGCAGCTGCACCACCACGTCGGCGCCGGCGAAGGCCTCCGACCAGGCGCCCGGTTCGGCCAGGTCGGCTTCGATCGCGGTGACGCCGGGATTGAGTTGGCGCAGGATGCCGAGGTTGTGCGCGTGCTTGTCGATCGCGACCAGGTGGGTGTAACCCTGCGCGCGCAATTCGACCAGCAGGTTCTGCCCGACCAGGCCGGCGGCGCCGGTCAGGACGATGCGGGCGTCCCGGGCGATCGCTTCGCTCACAGCCTGATCCTCCGGAACACGAACTCGGGGAGGTGGGTGATCACCCGCATGATGGCCCACCAGAATCCGGGCAGGTAGGCCACCGAACGGCGCCGGGCCACCGCGCGGACGATGCCCCGGGCGACCTGCTCCGGCGACGCCCACAGCGCGCCCTTCTTGAACGCAGCCGTCATCGGCGTGTCCACGAAGCCGGGCTTGATGGTCAGCACGTTCACCCCGCTGCCGTTGAGCGCCTGGCGCAGGCCGCTGGCGTAGGCGCTGACCGCCGCCTTGGCGCTGCCGTACAGGTAATTGCTGGCGCGGCCGCGGTCGCCCGCCACCGAGCTGATGACGGCCAGCGTCGCCGGGGCCTGCAGCCGCTGCGCCAGCGCCGTGCACAGCGCGATCACCGAGCTGCCGTTGGTGGCGAACTCCTGCATCGAGCGTTCGACCGAGGCGCTGCAGGCGGCCTGGTCGGGCAGGGTGCCGTGCGCGACCAGTGCGAGGTCCACCTGGCCGAGCGCGGCCCAGGCCGCATCGAGCATCGCGGCGTGGCCGGCGAGGTCGTTGGCGTCGAGCACGTGGCCGTCGACGGTGGCGCCGCGCACGCGCAGGTCGGCGGCCAGGGTCTCCAGCCGGATCGCGTCGCGCGCGACCAGGAACAGCCGGGCGCCGCCGCGCGCGTACTCCCGGGCCGTGGCCACGGCGATGGCGGAGGTGGCGCCGATGACGAGGATGCGTTGCATGCTTACTCCATGACCCGCCGCCAGAACGACGACGAGAAAGCAGGGTCGATGTGGGGGATGAAGTCATCCAGGCGCGGCTGGCCGGCGCGGAACATCGCCGGCGACATGCGCGCGTCCTTGGCCGGGTAGAGCGCCCCGCCGGCCTCGGCGACGATCGCGTCGAGGCGATCGAGCAGTGCGAAGGTGGTGGGCCCGGCGCGCGGGAAGTCCAGCGCCAGCGTCGTGCCCGGCCGCGCGAACGACAGCAGGCCGGGCGCCGGTCGGTCGCCGAATTCCTTGAGCACGGCCAGGAACGAGCCCTGCCCGCTGCGCGCGATCTCGCCCAGCAGCCGCGCCACGGCGTCGCGCGCGGTGGCCGGCGGCAGCACGCACTGGTGCTGGAGGAAGCCGCGCGGGCCATACATGCGGTTCCAGTCGCGGATGCCGTCCAGCGGATAGAAATAGGGCGCGTAGTGCTGCAGGCCGGCGCGCGACCGCGCCTGCTGGCGCTGGTAGTACAGCGTGTTGAAGGGCCGCAGCGTCAGCCGGTTCACCAGCGCGAACGGCGGCGTCACCGGCATCGACAGCCCGCGGCCGGGCCGGCGGCCGCTGCTGCCGGCCGGGGCATGGTTGGCGCGCAGGAAGTGGCCGCGCCCCAGCGCCTTGCCGCGGGCCAGGCAGTCCACCCAGGCCACGGTGTACGCATGGCTGGCGGCCGATTCGGCCGAGAGCGCGAAGAAGTCGTCGAGGCCGCCGAAGCGGATCGACTCCACCGCCATCCACGGCCCGGCCACGCGCTGCAGGCGCAGCTGCAGCCAGATCACCAGGCCGGTGAGCCCGAGCCCGCCCACGGTGGCCGCGAACAGGGCGTCGCCCGGGCGCAGCACCTGGTGGCTGCCGTCGCTGCGCGCGAGCCCGAGAGCCAGCACGTGGTCGCCGAAGCTGCCGGCGCGGTGGTGGTTCTTGCCGTGCACGTCGTTGGCCAGCGCGCCGCCGACGGTCGCGTACTGCGTACCCGGCGAGACCGGCAGGAACCAGCCGCGGGGCAGCGCGACCTCGAGCACTTCGCCGAGGGTGACGCCGGCCTCGCAGGTGATTACGCCGGCCTCGGCGTCGAAATGCAGGAAGTGGTCCAGGCCGCGCGTCAGCAGCAGGCGCCCGCCGTCGTTGAGGCAGCTGTCGCCGTAGCTGCGGCCCTGGCCGTGCGCCAGCAGCGAGCGGTCGCCCACCGGCAGCGCCTCGTCGCGCCGCCGGAGCGGGTGCAGGGCCTGGTCGACGGGCGTCGGCCACCGGCCCCAGCTTTGGCCCGTGTCCGCCATGCCCGGCTCAGATCGCCGCAAGCGCGATCACCGCGCACAGCAGGCCGACCAGCTGGCTGGCCCGGTCGGTGACGGCGAACACCACCGGGTCGTCGTCCATGCCGCCGCGGTGCGCCACCACCCAGGTCCGGCTGACCCAATACAGCACCAGCGGGCACAGCAGCCACAGCACCTGCGGCCGCGTGTAAAGCGCGATGCTCTCCGGGCTGTTGATGTACAGCGCCAGCACCAGCACGGCCAGGTAGCCGGCCGAACCGCCGAGCGACTGCAGCAGCGGCAGGTCGTCGACGCCGTAGCCGCGGCCGGCGGCGCCGTCCTTGCCCTCGGCCAGCATCGCCGCCAGCTCGACGTAGCGCTTGAGCAGGGCCAGGCTGAGGAAGATGAACATCGAGAAGGCCAGCAGCCAGAACGACAGCGCTGCGCCGATCACGGCGGTGCCGCCGATGATGCGCAGCGTGTACAGCGCGGCCAGCAGCATCACGTCGAGCATGGCGACGCGCTTGAAGCGCAGTGAATAGGCCAGCGTCAGCAGGTAGTACGCGGCCAGCACCGCCGCGAACCGGGGCTCGATCCACCAGGCCAGCGCCAGCCCGGCCAGCGCCAGCAGCGGCGCCAGCACGATGCCGGGCAGCAGCGGCAGCGCGCCCGAGGCGAACGGGCGCAGGCGCTTGCGCGGATGCTGGCGGTCGCTGGGCAGGTCGAGCAGGTCGTTGAGCACGTACACCCCGGAGGCGCACAGCCCGAACGCCACGAAGCCACCGAGCGCGGCCAGCGCGGACTCGGGCGCCAGGAACCGGTGCGAGGCCAGCAGCGGGATGAACACCAGCAGGTTCTTGAGCCACTGGTGCAGGCGCAGGGCGCGCAGCCAGGCCGTGAGGCCGCCGCCGATATCGGGCAGGTGCGCCAGCAGCTCGCAGCGCCCGGCGGCGGCGCGGGCCAGGCCAGCCCCGGCGTTGACCACCAGCGCGCCGTGGGCGCGGGCCCAGACCGCCAGGTCCACGCGCGCGTTGCCGGCGTAGTCGAAGCCGCGTTCGCCGAAGCGCGCCACCAGCGCCTCGGCCTTGCCGCGCCCGGACAGGTTGCGCTGGCCGTCGCTGGCCAGCACCTCGTCGAAGCAGCCCAGGTGCGCGGCCACGGCCTGGGCCAGGCGGGCGTCGGACGCGGTGCACAGCACGCGCCGGCGCGCCGTTGCCTCGCGCAGCAGCGCCAGCACGCGCCCGTCGTAGGGCAGGGTGGCGGCGTCGAGCACGACCCGCGACGCAATTTCCTGCTTCAGGCGCGCCTTGCCGCCCAGCAGCCAGAACGGCAGCACCAGCAGCAGCCACGGCCGGTGGGCAAGCAGCGCCAGCGTCGACTCCAGCAGCAGGTCAGAGCGCAGCAGGGTGCCGTCGAGGTCGATGCAGAGCGGGCGGGCGGTCGCGACGGGGGAGGCGGTCATCTCGGCGGGGGCAGGGATGCTTTGCGGGCGACGAACGATGATAGCCGAATCGCCCGCGGCACCGGCCGCCCGGTCGGGAGCGCCTGCCGCGGCGGGGCAAGGACGGATAGACTGGGGCGCCCGTATCCCCTGGTGCGAGCTAGATGACCCTGCCCCCCGATGAGTCCGCCGCGTCCCGGGCGCTGCTGGCGCTGCGCATGACCGGCCCGGATGTCGCCATGCCCTGGCTGCCGACGCTGTTCCAGAACCCCTACGCCGACCAGATCATCACCGGGTTCCGGTGGCGGGCCTACCTGCGCGCCAATCCGGACGTGGCCGAGGTGGCCACGGACGAGGCGGCGGCGCTGCGCCACTTCTACTACTCCGGCTACTACGAGCGCCGCATCCTGGATCGCGCGCGCCTGCGCGGGTTCGATGCGCCCTTCTACCGCGCGCGCTACCCGGAGCTCGGCCTGGGCAGCGACGCCGAGGCCCAGATCCACTATTGCTACCTTGGCTGCTACGAGGGCCGGGCGCCGAATGCGTACGAGGCCTGGCACCACGACGCCGACCTGCACGTGTTCCAGATGGGAAAGGTCGGCTCGCACTCCATCGCCGCGGCGCTCGAGGCCGCCGACACCGGGCGCAAGGTGATCCAGCTGCACTGGATGTCGGATTTCCACCTCACGGCCAGCGGCGTGCGCACGCCTTACCGCCAGTTGCTCCTGCGCGATCGCGCGGCGCCGCTGCAGGTGATCTCGGGCACGCGCGAGATCGTGTCCTGGACGCTGGCCAGCCTGTTCCAGTACTTCGGTCCCGGGCTGGACACGGTGGACGCGGCCAGGGCGCTGGTGGAGGGGCGCTTCCTCGAGATCGCCCAAGGGGGACTGTCCTGGTTCGACCATCGCTATTTCTGCGGCCTCGACGTCTACGCCACGCCCTTCCCGCATGCGGAGGGCGCGGTGCGCATCGGGCATCCGCAGCTGGACCTGCTGGTCTACCGGCAGGAGGACATGTCGCGGCTTTCGGCCACGTTCGGTGGATTCCTGTCGATCCCCGGCTTCGCCCTGGGCCACGCCAACGTCGGCGAGGTCAAGCCGTACGCGGGGCTTTACCGGGCGTTCCAGCAGGCCTTCCGCCTGCCCGGCAACCTGCTGGCGACGCTGTACGACACGCCCTACATGCAGCACTTCTACACCGACGACGAGCGCGAGGCGGCCTACCGGCGCTGGGTCGGCTGAGCCCGCGCGTGCCCCTTGGTACAGGTCCCGGGGGTCGCGGCGGCTGCGTTAGAATCCCGGGGCTGGCCCCCTCCAAAGGTGCACCGATGTCCCCAAGCTCATCGACCGGCGCGCGCGCCGGCAAGGTCTACCCTTCCGCCGACGAGGCCCTGCGCGGCCTGGTCGCCGATGGCCAGGTGCTTGCCGTCGGCGGCTTCGGCCTCTGCGGCATCCCCGAGGCGCTGATCGCGGCGCTGCGCGATTCCGGCGTCACCGGCCTCACCGCGATCTCCAACAACGCCGGCGTCGACGGCTTCGGCCTGGGCCAGCTGCTGGCCACGCGCCAGATCAAGAAGATGATTTCGTCCTACGTGGGCGAGAACAAGGAGTTCGAGCGGCAGTTCCTGGCCGGCGAACTTCAGCTCGAGTTCAATCCGCAGGGCACGCTGGCCGAGCGCCTGCGCGCCGGCGGCGCCGGCATCCCGGCCTTCTTCACCCGCACCGGCTACGGCACCATCGTCGCCGACGGCAAGGAGACCCGCCAGTTCGACGACGGCCACTGGTACGTGCTCGAAACCGCGCTCAAGGCCGACGTCTCGCTGGTCAAGGCCTGGAAGGCCGACACCGCCGGCAACCTGGTGTTCCGCAAGACTGCGCGCAACTTCAACCCTGCCTGCGCGATGGCCGGCAAGGTCTGCATCGCCGAGGTCGAGGAGCTGGTCGAGGTCGGCGCCATCGATCCCGACCACGTGCACCTGCCGGGCATCTACGTCGACCGCATCGTGGTCAACCCCACCCCCGAGAAGCGCATCGAACAGCGCACCGTGCGAGGAGCGAAGTAATGGCCTGGAACCGCGATGAAATGGCCGCGCGCGCCGCGCAGGAGCTCAGCGACGGCGCCTACGTGAACCTGGGCATCGGCCTGCCGACCCTGGTCGCCAACCACATCCCGGCCGGCATGGACGTCTGGCTGCAGTCCGAGAACGGCCTGCTGGGCATCGGCCCGTTCCCGACCGAGGACGAAGTGGACGCCGACCTGATCAACGCCGGCAAGCAGACCGTCACCGCGCGCGCCGGCGCCAGCTACTTCGGCAGCCACGATTCCTTCGCCATGATCCGCGGCGGCCACATCGACCTGGCGATCCTGGGTGCGATGGAGGTGACCGCCAGCGGTGACCTCGCCAACTGGATGGTGCCGGGCAAGATGGTCAAGGGCATGGGTGGCGCGATGGACCTGGTGGCCGGCGTGAAGCGCGTGGTGGTGCTGATGGAGCACACCACCAAGGCCGGCGAGCCCAAGATCCTGCCCCGGTGCACGCTGCCGCTGACGGGCGTGGGCGTGGTGAACCGCATCATCACCGAGCTCGCGGTGATGGACGTCACGCCCGAGGGCCTGGCGCTGGTGGAAATGGCGCCGGGCGTGGACGAGGACGAGCTGCGCGCCAAGACGGGCGTGCCTTTCCGTCGCGCCTGAGCGGCGCCTGAGAAAATGGCTCTGGCCCCGAGGGGCCGGGGTCGGTAGATTCCCACGGTCCGGCGGGGAGCCGGTGACCCAGGGGATGCCATGCAAGACCGAGACCTTGGCGACGACCTGCCGGTCGTCACCAACGACCTGACGCCGCCCGTGCTGCCGCCGTCGCCGGCCATGCCGCCGCCGGTCCCGGGCCCCGTCCGCCATCCGCTGCAGTTCACCGGCCGTGCCGGCGAGTTCTTCGGCATCTGGTTCGTGAACCTGGTGCTGTCGGTGCTGACGCTGGGCATCTACTCGGCCTGGGCCAAGGTGCGCACCGAGCGCTACTTCTATGGCAACACCCGCCTGGCCGGCGCGCCGTTCGAGTACCTGGCCCAGCCGATCGCGATCCTGAAAGGCCGGCTGATCGCCTATGCGGTCGCGATCGGCCTGGGCCTGTCGGCGCACTTCCAGGTGTGGGTGGTTTACATCCCGCTGATCCTGCTGGTGCTCGCGCTGTTCCCGTGGCTGATCCAGCGCACGCTGCGCTTCCGGGCGCGCTATTCCGCCTGGCGCGGGCTGCGCTTCCGCTTCGTCGAGGGCGTATACGAGGCCTACGTGAACTTCATGTTCCGGCCGGCGCTGCAGATCCCCACCGCCTACATGGTGCTGCCGTGGGTGCGCATGCACCAGCACGACTACACCGTCACCGGCCATCGCTTCGGCGGCAAGCGCTTCCGGTTCCAGGGCGACCTGGGCACGTACTACATCCCGTTCCTGGTCAGCATCGGCCTGGGCTTCGGCGCCTACGTGCTGATGTTCGCCGGCGCGGTCGGCATCGGCATGATGCACGGGGCGCTGTCGGACGGCGCCGGCTCCGGTGGCGCCGCCGGCGGCAGCGCCATGGCCGCCGTCCTGGTGCCGATCGTGGTCGTCTACCTCGCGCTGCTGGCGCTGCCGATCTACCTGCGCACCAAGTACATCAACCTGATGTGGCGCTACGCCAGCCTGGGCGGGCACCGCTTCGAGTGCACGCTGCGGGCGCGCGACATGATCTGGATCTACTTCAGCAACGGCGTGGCCATCGTCGCCAGCGTCGGCCTGCTGGTGCCCTGGGCCATGATCCGGATCGCGCGCTACCGCGCCCAGCACTTCGCGCTGCTGGCCGACGGCGATCTCGACCACTTCGTCGCCGAGGGCGAGCGCGCCGAAGGCGCGGCCGGCGCCGAGCTGATGGACGCGCTGGACCTGGACGTGGACATCGGCATTTGAACCCGACCGACCCCCTCGCCTTCGACGGCACCTGGTACGACGGCCGCGGCAGCCGGCCGCGCGCGGCGCGGCTGTCCGAGCCGAGCCCCGGCACGCTGCGGCTGGCGTCCGAAGGCATGGTGCTCGAGTTCGAACGGGCCGGGCTGCTGCTCAGCCCGCGCCTGGGCCGCATGCCGCGCACGCTGCGGCTGCCGGGCGAGGGCCACGTGGAGCTGGCCGACACGCCGGCGCTGGAGGCCTGGCTGGGCGGTCGCGAGAAGATCGAAGGCTGGGCCGACCGGCTCGAGCGCCGCCGCACGGCGGCGATCGCCGCGGGCGTCGGCACCGTGCTGGGCGTGGTCGGCTTCTTCCAGGTCGGCCTGCCGTGGATGGCGAACCGGCTGGCGCCGGTCATCCCCGCGGCGGTCGAACGCTCGGTCAGCGACCAGGCCATGGCCCTGATCGAGCGCATGCACCTGGCGCCGAGCCAGCTGCCGGCCGAGCGCCAGGCCGCGCTGAAGGAGAAGTTCCAGGCGCTGGTGGCCGACCTGCCGCGCGGCGCCGACTTCCGCCTGGACCTGCGCCACGCGCCCGGCATCGGCGCCAATGCCTTCGTGCTGCCCGACGGGCGGGTGGTGATGACCGACGCGCTGGTGACGCTGGCCGAGTCCGACGAGCAGCTGCTGGCGGTGCTGGCGCACGAAGCCGGCCACCACGAGCAGCGCCACGGCATGCGCCGCGCGCTGCAGAGTTCGGCGGTGGTGGTGGTGGCGGGCTTCCTGTTCGGGGACCTGTCGGGCACCGGCTCGCTGTCGGTGTCGATCCCGGTGATCCTGCTCGAGAGCGGCTTCTCGCGCGACTTCGAGCGCGAGGCCGACGCCTTCGCGTTCACCCTGCTGGCGCGCAAGGGCCAGTCGCCGGCCGACTTCGCCGAGATCATGAAGCGACTGTCGGATTCGCATGGCGGCGACAAGGACCCGGGCCCGGTGGGTTACCTGGCCAGCCACCCGCCCAGCGCCGAACGCATCGCCGCCGCGCGTCGCGCGGCCGAAGCGTTCGAGCCTGCCCCGGCGGCGCCGGGCCCCGGGGCCGGGGACGACGGCCCCCGCACCACTAAAGAAAAGACCCGCGCCGACGCCTCAAACGAAAACGCCGACGCGGATTAAGCCGCGTCGGCGTCTTGTCGCGGGCCGGGGCCCGCGCGCAGGCCTGGCCTCAGATCGCGGCTTCCAGTTCCGGCACGATCTGGAACAGGTCGCCCACCAGGCCGAAGTCGGCGATCTCGAAGATCGGCGCCTCGGCGTCCTTGTTGATCGCGACGATGGTGCCGGCGTCCTTGATGCCGGTCAGGTGCTGGATGGCGCCCGAGATGCCGATGGCGACGTACAGCTCCGGCGCGATGATCTTGCCGGTCTGGCCGACCTGCAGTTCATTGGGCACGTAGCCGGCGTCGACCGCGGCGCGCGAGGCACCGACGCCGGCGCCGAGCTTGTCGGCCAGCGAGTAGATGATCTTGAAGGCCTCGGCCGAGCCGAGCGCGCGGCCGCCGGAGACCACCTTGCCGGCGCTCTGCAGGTCGGGGCGGTCGGACTTGCCCTGCTGCAGCGACACGAAGCGGGTGTGGCCCGGCAGCGCGGCGTCCACCGAAGCGGCTTCCACCGCCCCGCTGCCGCCGGCGCCGGCCGCCGGCCAGGAGGCCGTGCGCACGGTGCCGACCACGGCCATCGACGACGGCGCCTCGACGGTGATGATGGCGTTGCCGGCGTAGATCGGCCGCTTGAACACGTGGCTCGATTCCACCGACATGATGTCGCTGACCTGGGCCACGCCCAGCAGGGCCGCGACGCAGGGCATCAGGTCCTTGCCGAAGGTGGTGGACGGGCCGAGCACGTGGCTGTAGCCGGCCGCGAGCTTGGCGACCTGCGGGGCCAGCACCTGGGCGACCGGGTGGGCGTTGGCGGGATTGGCGACGGTGACCACCTTGGCGACGCCGGCGATCTTCGCGGCTTCGGCGGCGACGGCCTCGGGCGCGTCGGCCAGCACGGCGACGTGGATCTCGCCGCCGATGGCGGTGGCGCAGCTGACGCAGCGCGCGGTGGAGGCGTTCAGCTGGCCGCCCAGGTGTTCGGCAACGATCAGGATCTTGCTCATGCTCATGGTCTCCTTACACCAGGCCCTTGGCCTTGAGCGCCGAAACGAGCTCGGCGACGTCCTTCACCATCACGCCCTTGCTGCGCTTGGCCGGCGGGGCGTAGTGGCTGGTCTTGAGGTGGTCGCCCGCCTCGACGCCGAGGTCGGCGAAGGCGATGGTCTCCATCGGCTTGGACTTGGCCTTCATGATGTCGGGCAGCTTGATGAAGCGCGGCTCGTTCAGGCGCAGGTCGGTGGTGACCACGGCGGGCAGGTCGACTTCCAGGGTCTCGAGGCCGGCGTCGACCTCGCGCACCACGGTGGCCTTGCCGTCGGCGACGTCGAGCTTTCCGGCGAAGGTGGCCTGCGGGCGGCCCCAGAGCGTGGCCAGCATCTGGCCGGTCTGGTTGGCGTCGTCGTCGATGGCCTGCTTGCCCAGCAGCACCAGCTGCGGCTGTTCCTTCTCGATCAGCTTGAGCAGGGCGCGGGCGGCGGTGAGCGGCTGCACCGCGCTGTCGGTGACCACGTGGATGGCGCGGTTGGCGCCCATGGCCAGGCCGTTGCGCAGGTGCGCCTGGCAGTCGGCCGGACCCATCGTGCAGACGATGACCTCGGTGGCGATGCCCTTGTCGCGCAGGCGCAGGGCTTCTTCCAGGGCGATGTCGTCGAAGGGGTTGGGCGAGAGCTTCACGCCCTCGGTGACCACGCCCGAACCATCGGGCTTGACCTGGATGCGGACGTTGTAGTCCACGACCCGCTTGTAACCGACCAGAATCTTCATCGTGACGAGGTTCCTGTGGGGCAGGCCGACGCGCGGCGTGGGGCCGGGCGACGGGCTTGTGAGGGAACCCGGATTCTACCTCCTCCGCCCGTCACGGCCCAGTAAACCCCGGCCATTCCCCCGGTAGGAGCGCCTTCAGGCGCGAAGCTCTTCGGCGTAAGGATTCGCGCCTGAAGGCGCTCCTACAGGGGGGCGGGACTCAGGCGGCTTGGGTATGGCCTTCCAGCCCGGCCAGCCAGTCGTCGTCGCTGCCCTCGTTCACGCCTTCGAACAGCAGCGTGCTCAGGTAGCGTTCGCCGGTGTCGGGCAGCATGGCCAGGATCACGCTGCCGGCGGGGGCCGTGGCGGCCACCTGCAGGGCGGCCGCGACCGTGGCGCCGGCGCTCAAGCCGACGAAGAGGCCTTCCTCGGCCGCCAGGCGGCGGGCGGTGTCGCGGGCGGCCAGGTCGTCGACCGGGCGCACCTGGTCGGCGATGCCCCGGTCCAGCACGGCCGGCACGAAGTCCGGGGTCCAGCCCTGGATCTTGTGCGGGGCCCAGTCCTTGCCGTTGAGCAGCTGGGCGCCCGCCGGTTCGCTGGTGACGACCTGCAGGCCGGGGCGGGCCAGCTTCAGCACCTGGCCGACGCCGGTGAGGGTGCCGCCGGTGCCCCAGCCGGTCACGAAGTAGTCGAGCCGCTTGCCGGCGAAATCGCTGAGGATCTCCGGGCCGGTGGTGCTGCGGTGGTAGGCCGGATTGGCCTCGTTCTCGAACTGCCGGGCCAGGAACCAGCCGTGCCGTGCCGCCAGCTCGGCCGCCTTGCGCACCATGCCGCTGCCGCGCTCGGCGGCCGGGGTCAGGATCACCTTCGCGCCGTAGGCCCGCATCAGCTTGCGGCGCTCGACCGAAAAGGTTTCCGTCATCACCGCCACGAACGGATAGCCGCGCGCCGCGCACACCATGGCCAGCGCAATGCCGGTGTTGCCCGAGGTGGCCTCGACCACCGTCTGCCCCGGCTTGAGCAGGCCGCGCTGTTCGGCGTCGAGGATGATCGCGAGCGCCAGTCGGTCCTTGACCGAGCCGCCCGGGTTGAACGACTCGACCTTCACGTAGAGCGAGACCTGCGGCGGCGCGAGCCGGTGCAGCCTGACGATGGGGGTGCGGCCGATGGTGTCGAGGATGCTGTCGTGGATCGCCATGCGAGTCTCCGGTGGCAAGAATGTGTGGGCGGGCGCGGGGCCGCCGTGGTCAGGCGGCGATGGCCGTGTCCGGGGGCGCCGGCGCCGGTGTGGCCGCCGCCAGCGGGGCCGGCCCGAACCAGTGCAGCGTGTCCGCCAGCGCGGCCACTTCGCCGAGGATGAGCAGGGCGGGCGACTGCACCGCGTGCCGCGCGGCCAGCGCCGGCAGGTCGCGCAGCGTGCCGGTGACGACGCGCTGCTCCGGGCGCGAGCCGTTCTCGACCAGGGCGAAGGGCGTCGTGGCTGCGCGACCGTGGCTGAGCAGGCGGTCGCGGAAGGCTTCGAGTCCGGCCACGCCCATGTAAACGGCCAGCGTCTGCTTTTCCTGCGCCAGCGCGCGCCAGTCCAGCGTGTCCAGCGACGCCTTGCAGTGCGCGGTGACGAAGCGCACGGACTGCGCGTGGTCGCGATGCGTCAGCGGCACGCCGGCGTAGGCGGCGCAGGCCAGCGCGGCGGTGACGCCGGGCACGACTTCGAAGCCGATGCCGTGCGCGTGCAGGAATTCCAGCTCTTCGCCGCCGCGGCCGAACACGAACGGATCGCCGCCCTTGAGCCGCACCACGCGGCGCCCGGCGCGCGCGTGTTCCAGCATCAGGGCGTGGATGCCGTCCTGGCTGACGAGGTGGTTCGCCGCCTGCTTGCCCACTTCGATGAAGTCCGCGTCGCGCCGCGCCAGGGCCAGCACGCCGGGGCCGACCAGGCGGTCGTGCAGGATCACGTCGGCCTGGTTGAGCAGGCGCAGCGCGCGCAGGGTCAGCAGGCCGGGATCGCCCGGGCCGGCGCCGACCAGGGCCACCGAGCCGACGTCGCGCGAACGCGGCGCCCCGGCCAGCGCCGCCTCGAAGGCCGCGCGCGCGCCGTCGGCATCGCCGGCGCGGAATCGCTCCGCCACCGGGCCGGCCAGCAGCGTGTCGAAGAAGCGCCGCCGTCCGGGCAGGCGCGGGTGCCGCTGGCGGATGCGATGGCGTTCGCGCAGCAGCAGGGCGGCGAGCGCGCCCAGCGACTCGTCGAGCTCGGTCTCGAGCTTCTCGCGCAGGTGCCGGGCCAGCATCGGCGCGCCGCCGCCGCTGGAAATGGCGATCTGCAGCGGACCGCGCTCGATCCGCGCGGGCGACTGGTAGCTCGACAGCGCGAGGTCGTCGACCACGTTGGCCCAGATCCGCCGCGCCTCGGCCGCGGCGGCGACCGCGCGGTTCACGCCCTCGTCGTCGGTGGCCGCGACCACCAGCCAGGCGCCCTCGAGCCAGTCGGGCGTGAACGCGCCGGCGACGTGGTCGATGCGGCCCGCCGCCCACAGCGCGGCGACCTCCGCCTCCAGCCGCATGGCGCCCACCAGGACCCGCGCCCCCGCCGCCAGCAGCGGCTCGAGCTTGCGTCGCGCCACCGCGCCGCCGCCCACCACCAGCACGCGGCGGCCGCGCAGGTCGGCGAACAGCGGGAAGAGCGGAGGCGGGGCATCGGACATGGGCCCACCCTAGGCCGCCGCGGTGCGCGGATGAAATGACCGCTGCAACGGTGCATATGCCCGGTGGTTATCAATGCCGTATGGACGCCGGCCGCGGCAGCGGGTTACGGTCGGGGCACGACGTCGGCGCCCCGCGCCCGACCGCCCCAGGACCTTTCGTGACGCCGAGCCCTTCCCGGAAATGTTGTCGCCCGCCCGTGCCCTGAGCCGCGCCTGCGCCACCTTTTGCCTGGAATCGCCATGACCCTCACCCAGCTTCGCTACCTCGTCGCCATCGTCGACGCGGGCCTGAACATCACCCTCGCCGCCGAGAAGGTCCACGCCACCCAGCCCGGCCTGTCCAAGCAGCTCAAGCAGCTCGAGGACGAGCTGGGCTTCCTGCTGTTCCAGCGCAAGGGCCGCAGCCTCGAGGCCATCACGCCTTCGGGCGAAGAGGTGCTGGCCCACGCCCGCCGCGTGCTGGCCGAGGCCGGCAACATCCGCGCCTTCGCCGCCAACCAGCGCGGCGAGACCCAGGGCCGGCTGGTGCTGGTGACCACCCACACCCAGGCCCGCTTCGTGCTGCCGCCGGCGATCGCGGCACTGGCGCGGCGGTTCCCCGACGTCAGCATCCACCTGCAGCCGGCCTCGGAGGGCGAAGCGCTCAGCGCACTGGCGCAGGGCCAGGCCGACTTCGCCGTGGTCAGCACCGCCGGCGACACGCCACCCGGCGGCCTGGCGGTGCCGCTGTACCGCTGGTGCCGGCAGGTGCTGGTCCCGGCGTCGCATCCGCTGGCCGCACTGGATCGCGCGCCGACGCTGGCGGAGCTCGCCGCGTTGCCGCTGATCAGCTACGAATCCACCAACCGGCCCGAATCCTCGCTGCGTCGTGCATTCGCCCACGCGGGCCTGGACCCGCAGGTCGCGATGACCGCCCGCGACGCCGACCTGATCAAGACCTACGTGCGTGCCGGCCTGGGCGTGGGCCTGCTGGCGGAAATGGCGGTGAGCGCGCGCGACGATGCCGATCTTCGCGCCTTGCCGGCGCCCCCGGCGATCCCCGACTGCACCAGCTGGGCCGTGCTGCCGCGCGAACGCGTGCTGCGCGAATACGCGCTGGAGCTGCTGCTGGCCTTAGCCCCCCAACTTGATCGTGTCGACCTCAGGCGAGCGGTGGCGGGCACTGTAGTCCCCAGCTGGCCGCATCCTCCGCGATGGGTTGAGCAGATGTAACTGCCATGTAGAAAGTTTCTCAAAGGGCTCCCTTTGAGCTTACGGGTTCAGAAGGAAGGGCGCTGCTGTGCTATCAATTTCGTGAGAAAGAATACAGGGAGCAGCTTTGCATAACCATGAAGTACTCGGACAGCCAAAAGGACCGCCAGTTACGCAATCGGTTTGCATCAGATTTCAGCTCCGCTCTGTTGCGGAGACTTATCCTAAAGGAGGGAAGTCTTCGCGGACTTGATGCTCTTGATGTCGCTTTCCAATACCCGATCACCGCTATTGCCGGGAAAAATGGTGCTGGGAAGTCAACAATTCTGGCGTTGGCTTGCTGTGGCTTCCACAACGGGAGGGATGGCTTCAAGCTCCCAAAAAGAAAGAACCCGTACTACACCTTTTCAGATTTTTTCGTTCAGCATGCTGACGAAACTCCCCCGCAAGGCGTGAAAATTGAGTACCACATCGCATACAACAACTGGCGAAAGTCGGACCGCTTTCCTGATGGTGTTGGTCTAGGAATCCAGGTTAGAAAAAAGGCGAAAGGCGGCAAGTGGAATAATTATGAAGATCGAGTCGAGAAAAACGTGGTTTTTCTCGGAATAGAGCGAATAGTGCCTCATAGCGAGCGGAGCCAGTCTCGCTCCTACTCACGAGTCTTTAGCGATACGGCGCCTCGCGGCTGGGAAGAAAAAGTCAGGGATGCCGTCGGCTTTGTGCTTGGGAGAAATTATTCCAACTTCAGGTATGTAGAGCACTCGAAGTACAGCTTGCCGGTTGTGAGCGTAGGTGCAACCAGTTATTCGGGATTTAACATGGGAGCGGGCGAAAACGCTCTCTTTGAGATCTTCGCGACTATCTACTCTGCGGGCAAGGGCGCCCTATTGGTCTTGGATGAAGTTGAGCTTGCCCTCCATGCGGAAGCTCAGAGGCGATTCATGGATCGCCTTAAAGACGTCTGCTTGGAGATGGGTACGCAAGTAATTTGCACGACTCACTCGAAAGAGATTTTCGATTGCCTCCCGTACGACGCGAGATATTTTGTTGAAAAGGTCGGTGGGAAGACAAAAATCACGCAGGGAATATCTTCAGAATTCGCGTTTTCAAAGCTGGCAGCGGTTCCTGGGGTTGAGCTGGAGCTGTTAGTTGAAGACGATGTCGCAAAGATTGTGCTGCTGGCTTGCTTGCCGGCTTCTCTGCGATCCAGACTTGCCGTTCGGGTAATTGGCTCGGCCACCGCCCTCTCTCGCCAGTTGGCCGCCACTAGCATTCGCGGAGAGACCGTGCCGACGGTTGTTGTCTTCGACGGTGATCAACGGGTGCGGGAGAGTCAGAACCTATCTCATGCTCGAGACATGTGTGAGAAGCCAAAATCGGATTTTGATGACTGGTTTAAGGCTCGGGTGACTTATCTCCCTGGTGAAACTTGGCCAGAGGCTTGGCTGATCCAGCGAGCGCGCGACTGTGTTGACGGTCTGGCGGCAGATCTTGGATCCGACTCCGGAACTCTAAGTGATGTTTTAGAGTACGGCCTTCAGGCCGGAAAGCACAAGGAATTCTTCGAGATTTCTAGGCAGTTAGGCATTGATCGAAATTCCTGCATTCGGGCGCTTGCCATTGCAGTCAATCGTGCTTTTCCGTCGCACCTAGCGCATTTGAAAAAGAAGATTGCTGATGCGATTGAAGTGGCGTAGCTTTCGGCGCCTCTTCCTTATCCGCATGCCGAAAGCGCAGTTCCGGACCTAATCATCGCCTCGGCCACCCACTCCGCCGCGCGGATGCCGTCAACGCCGGCCGACAGGATGCCGCCCGCGTAGCCGGCGCCTTCGCCCGCCGGGAACAGGCCGCGGGTATTGAGGCTCTGGCCGTCCTCGCCGCGGGTCAGGCGCACCGGCGAGGACGTGCGCGTCTCGACGCCGGTGAGCACGGCGTCGGCCATGTCGAAGCCCTTGATCTGCTTTCCGAACGCGGGCAGCGCCTCGCGGATCGCTTCCACCGCGTAGGCGGGCAGCGCCTGCGCCAGGTCGGTGGGCGTGACGCCGGGCGTGTAGGAGGGCAACACCGCGCCCAGCGACGTGGACGGCCGGCCGGCCAGGAAATCGCCCACGCGCTGGCCCGGGGCCTCGTACGTTCCGCCGCCCAGCTTGAACGCCACCTCTTCCCAGTAACGCTGCAGCGCGATGCCGGCCAGCGGACTGCCGCTGGGATCATGCACGGCGTAGTCCTCGGGCGTGATGCCGACCACGATGGCGGCGTTGGCATTGCGCTCGTTGCGCGAGTACTGGCTCATGCCGTTGGTGACGACGCGTCCGGGTTCGCTGGCCGCGGCCACCACGGTGCCGCCCGGGCACATGCAGAAGCTGTAGACCGAGCGGCCGTTGCGGCAGTGGTGCACCAGCTTGTAGTCGGCCGCGCCCAGGATCGGATGGCCGGCCTGCGGGCCGAAGCGCGCGGCGTCGATCACCGACTGCGGATGCTCGATGCGGAAGCCGATCGAGAACGGCTTGGCCTCCATGTGGACGCCGCGCGCGTGCAGCATCGCGAAGCTGTCGCGGGCGCTGTGGCCCAGCGCCATCACCACGTGGTCGGCGCGGATCGTTTCGCCGCTGGCCAGCACCACGCCGCGCACGCGGCGGTCGCCGTCGGCGTCGGGCTCCACCAGCAGGTCGCCCACCCGGTGCGAGAAGCGGATCTCGCCGCCCAGGCTTTCGATGGTCGCGCGCATGTGCTCGACCATCGACACCAGGCGGAAGGTGCCGATGTGCGGCTTGCTGACGTACAGGATCTCGTCGGGCGCGCCGGCCTTGACGAATTCATCCAGCACCTTCCGGCCCAGGTGCCGCTTGTCGCTGATCTGGCTGTAGAGCTTGCCGTCGGAGAAGGTGCCGGCGCCGCCCTCGCCGTACTGCACGTTCGACTCGGGGTTGAGCACCTTCTTGCGCCACAGGCCGAAGGTGTCGACGGTGCGCTCGCGCACCTGCTTGCCGCGCTCGAGGATGATCGGGCGCAGGCCCATCTGCGCCAGCACCAGGCCGGCGAACAGCCCGCAGGGCCCCATGCCGACCACGATCGGGCGCAGGCCGGGCGTGGGCGCCGGCTGCGCGATGAAGCGGTAGGTGGTGTCTGGCGTGGGCGTCACTTTCACGCGGTGCGCGCGCGGGTCGGCGGCTTCGCGCGCGAGCACGGCGGCCTCGTCGGCGACCTCGACGTCGACGGAATAGATCAGCTGGATGTGGCCGCGCTTGCGGGCGTCGTAGCTGCGCTTGGCCACGGCGAGCGAACGCAGGTCGGCGGCGGGCAGCTTCAGGCGGGCCAGCACGGCCTGCGACAGCGCCGCGTCGGCGTGTTCCAGCGGCAGGGTGAGGTCGGTGAGTCGCAGCATGGGGCGCAAGGTGGGAAAACCGGTGGCTATGGTCCCACACCGCGGCCGGGTCCCGCGCCCGGGGCCCGGGAGGCCCGCCGCGCCGGCCCTTTATAATGGCGGCCCGTCGCACGAGGAGCCGCCGTTGTCCGCAGGAAACCTGAGGTTCCCGGTCCTGACCTACCACGCCGCCAACGTGGCGGGCAGCGACTACCCCCGCAACGACCACGT
The DNA here is from genome assembly GCF_035721105.1 of Arenimonas sp. Classification (GTDB taxonomy): domain Bacteria; phylum Pseudomonadota; class Gammaproteobacteria; order Xanthomonadales; family Xanthomonadaceae; genus Arenimonas. The sequence continues at coordinate 18,253 of NZ_DASTNG010000009.1, forward strand.
CGCACTGCAGGCCGACCTGCGCCTGCTGGCGCGCCTGGGCTGGCGGGTGGTGCCGCTGGACTGGGCGGTCGAACAGCACCAGGGCCGGGCCGACCGCGACCTGCGCCGCTGCCTGGCGCTGACCTGCGACGACGGCACCGACCTCGACTTCCGGGCCATCGACTACCCGGGGCTGGGCCGGCAGCCGGGCTTCCTGCCGATCCTGCGCGCGGCCGCCGCCGATCCGTCGGCGCACCATCCGGAGCTGGAGATCACGTCCTTCGTCATCGCCGACCCGGCCGCCCGCGCCGTGATGGACCGCGAGTGCCTGCACGACCGGGGCTGGATGAACGAAGCCTGGTGGGTCGACGCGGCGCGCAGCGGGCTGATGAGCATCCAGTGCCACAGCTGGGACCACAACCACCCGAACCTGCACGATCCCGGTCCCGGCGGCATGCCGCGCGGGGATTTCTTCGTCGTCGACGACGACGCGCGGGCCGCGTTCGAAGTGGACCAGGCGGTGGACTACATCAATGCCCGGATCGGGCCCGGGGCGGTCCGCTATTTCGGCCATCCCTTCGGCCAGGCCGCGGACTTCCTGGTGCGCGACTACCTGCCGCGGCAGGGCGCGCGGCTGGGCCTGCGCGCGGCGTTCGGGACCCAGGGCGAACCGGTCACGGCCGCCAGCGATCCGTGGTCGATGCCGCGCTACGTGTGCGGCTGGCACTGGAAGTCGCCCGGCGAGCTCGAGCGCCTGCTCGCCGGCCTGGGCTGAGCCGGGTCAGAACGGCGAGGCGGCGTGGGCGCGCGCCACCAGCGCCTGCGCCCGCGCCTCGGGCAGCGGCGCCGGGTAGTAGACCAGCAGGTGCGGGTGCGGGGTCTTGCGGAAGCCCGCCGCCAGGTCCAGGCGCTCGGCCAGCACGTCGCCGCAGTAGCCGAACATGGCGTCGCAGCGCGGGCCGTACTGCTTCATCGCCCAGCGCAGGGTGTGCAGGTAGAGGCCGCCCACCGCATGCAGCTGGCGCCGGGCCGCGAAGGGCAGGCGCCGCAGCACGCGGTCGTCGACGCAGACGCCGCCGCCCAGCAGCAGGCCGTCGTCCTCGGTGATGTGGATGTAGCAGGCCGGCCGCCAGTCGCCGTCGGCGGTGCGGCAGTGCGCCAGCACGTGGATCGGGAAGTCGGGCGCCGAGGCGCGGTAGCGGCGCTGGAAGATCGGCTCCGCCAGCGCCTGGCCGTCCGCATGTTCGGCGACGCGCACCCAGTCCTCGATGCCCGTGGCCGCCTTGGTCGTGGCATCCATGCCGGCATTCTAGCCGCCTCGGCGCGCCGCGGCCGGGGTCAGGGCGCGGTGGCCGGCTCGTCGTAGTGCAGGCCGCACTCGCGCCGCAGGCCGAAGAAGCGCGTGTCCTCCGGGGACATGCCGGGCGCCAGCGGCCGGGTGGTGTGGACGTCGCCGATCGATACGAAGCCCTGCTCCCAGAGTGGGTGGTAGGGCAGGCCGTGGCGCGCCAGGTACTGCCCCATGTCGCGGTCGGTCCAGTCGGCCAGGGGATGCAGTTTCCAGCGGCCGTCCTTGATCTCCAGGAACTCGATGCCGGCGCGGCTGCGGGACTGGCCGCGGCGCAGGCCCGCGATCCAGGTGCGCACGCCCAGCGTTTCCAGCGCGCGCTGCATCGGCTCGACCTTGCGCAGGCGGTTGTAGCGATCGATGCCTTCGGCGCCCTGTTCCCAGAGCTTGCCGTGCCGGGCCTCCATCCAGCGGGCGCCGAGGCGCGGCCGGAAGATCCGCAGGTCCAGCTGCAGGCGGTCGGTGAGCGTGTCGATGAAGCGGTAGGTTTCCGGGAACAGATAGCCGGTGTCGACCAGGATCACCGGCAGGTCGGCGCGGACCCGGGTGGCCAGGTGCAGGGCCACGGCGGACTGTGCGCCGAAGCTCGAGGACAGGGCGTGCTCGCCGGACAGCGCGTCCAGCGCCCACTCGATGCGGCGCCGGGCATCGAGGCCGCCCAGCCAGGCATTGAGTTCGCGCAGGGCCTGCACGGATTCGGCGGCGGCGGTGGGGTCGGGGACCAGGCTCATGGCTGCAGCTCCAGGGCAATGCGCGGGCGCGGCACCACCACGCCGGTGCGGACGAGAAAATCACCGAAGCGCTCGCCGTGGCCGCGGTCGGCGGCGTATCGCGCGAACAGGGGATCGAGCGCGGCGAGCAGCTCCGGTTCCGCGATGTTTTCGCGGTAAAGGGTGTTCAGGCGCTGGCCGCGGTGGTCGGCGCCGAGCATCAGGTTGTAGCGGCCGGGCGCCTTGCCCACGAGGGCCACTTCGGCGAGGTAGGGCCGCGAGCAGCCGTTCGGGCAGCCGCTGATCCGAAGGATGATCGGGGCGTCGGCGATGCCGTGCGCGGCCAGCCGTGCTTCGAGTTTGGCGGTGATCGCGGGCAGGTAGCGCTCGGCCTCGGCCATGGCCAGGCCGCAGGTGGGCAGGGCGACGCAGGCGATCGACTCCAGGCGCAGCGGCGTCGCCGTCGAGTAGCCGTCCAGGCCGTGGGCCTGCACCAGCGCGTCGATGCGCGCGCGCTGGTCGGCGGGCACGCCGGCGATGACCAGGTTCTGGTTCGGGGTCATGCGGAAGTCGCCGGCGTGCACCCGGGCGATCTCGCGCAGGCCGGTCAGGTGGGCGCCGTCTTCGCCATCGAGGATGCGGCCCGACAGCAGCCGCAGCGTCAGGTGCCAGCGACCGTCGTGGCCTTCCACCCAGCCGAACCGGTCGCCCGTGTGCTCGAAGGTGAAGGGCCGCGCCGGCGCCAGGGGAAACCCCGTGCGGCCCTCCACCTGCGAGGTGAACCAGTCCAGCCCGCGGTCGTCGAGGGTGTACTTCAGGCGCGCGCGCTTGCGCACCGCGCGGTTGCCGAAGTCGCGCTGGGCGGTGACCACGGCGGTGGCGACGGCGATCACCTGGTCGGGGGTGGCGAAGCCGATGACGTCGGCCAGCCGCGGGTAGGTCCCGGCGTCGCCGTGGGTGGCGCCCATGCCGCCGCCGATGGCGACGTTGTAGCCCACCACCTCGCCGTCCTCGAGCACGGCGATGAAACCCAGGTCCTGGGCGAACACGTCGACGTCGTTCACCGGCGGAATGGCGAAGCCGATCTTGAACTTGCGCGGCAGGTAGGCGTTCCCGTAGATCGGCTCGTCCTCCTCGCCGCTGCCGGCGACGCGCTGCTCGTCGAGCCAGATCTCGTAGTAGGCGCGGGTGTTGGGCAGCAGGTGCGCGGACAGCGCCGCGGCCTGGGCGTGCACGCTGGCGTGCGCGCGCGACTCGTGCGGGTTGGCGGCCACCGCGACGTTGCGGTTGACGTCGCCGCAGGCCGCCAGCGTGTCGATCAGCTGCGCGTTGATGGCCTGCATGGTCGCCTTCAGCTGGCCCTTGATGACGCCGTGGAACTGGAAGGCCTGGCGCGTGGTGATGCGCAGGCCGCGTTCGGCATAGCGGGTGGCGATGGCGTCCAGGCCCAGCCACTGCGCCGGCGTCACCACGCCGCCGGGCGTGCGGGTGCGGATCATGAAGCTGTAGTCGGGCTCGAGCCGGGCGAGCCGGCGCTCTTCACGCAGGTCGCGGTCGTCCTGCTGGTAGCTGCCGTGGTACTTGAGCAGCACCTGGTCGGCCTCGGCCAGCGCACCGGTGACCGGATTGGCCAGGCTGTCGCGCAGCGTGCCGCGGAGGCGGCCGCTGGCCTGCTTGATGGCTTCGACGGAGTGCGCGGACATCAGTACACGTCCCGGGCGTAGCGGCCCTGCTGCTGCAGGCTCGCGAGGTACTCGCGGGCGCCGTCGACGTCGCGCCCACCGTGGCGGCCGACGATCTCCAGCAGCGCGGCCTCGACGTCGCGGCCCATCGCGCTGGCGCCGCAGACGTACAGGTGCGCGCCGCCCTCGAGCCAGTCGAACAGGTCGCGGCCGTGTTCGCGAAGCCGGTGCTGCACGTACACCTTGTCGGCCTGGTCGCGCGAGAACGCGAGGTCGAGCCGGTGCAGCTGGCCGGCCTTGAGCGCCTGCTGCCACTCGAGCTGGTACAGGAAGTCATGGCGCGCATGCGGCGCGCCGAACAGCAGCCACTGCCGGCCCGCGGCGCCGGTGGCCGCGCGCTCCTGGACGAAGCCGCGGAAGGGCGCGACGCCGGTGCCCGGGCCGATCATGACCACGTCGCGCTGGCCGTCGCGCGGCAGCCGGAAGCGCTCGTTCGGTTCGATGAAGACCGGCAGCGCCTCGCCTTCCGTCGCCGAGGCCAGCCGGTGCGAGGCGGCGCCCCAGCGGCGGCCGCCGGGCGCGTCCCACGCCAGATGGTCGACGGTGAGGTGCGCCTCGGCGCCGACCACCCGCTGGCTGGAGGCGATCGAGTACAGCCGCGGCGCCAGCGGGCGAAGTGCGGCCACCAGGTCCTGCGCGGTCCAGGCCGCGGGCCAGGCCTCCAGCAGGTCGATCAGCTGGTGGCTGGCGAGCAGCGTCGCGAGGTCGGCGGCCTGCGCCGGCTGCAGCCGCCGCGCCAGCGCCGCATGGCCGCCGCGTTCGGCGTGCTGGTGCAGGAAGGGTCGGGCCAGGCGCGTCAGTTCGCGCCGCTCGGCCAGCCAGGTGCGCAAGGGCGCGCCGTCGACGGGGGTTTCGGGGTCCAGCGCCAGCGCCGCCATCACGGCGTCCACCAGCGCCGGCGGATTGCGCGGCCACAGGCCCAGCGCATCGCCGGGCTGGTAGGCCAGCCCCGAGCCTTCGAGCGAGAGCTCGAGGTGCCGCACGTCCTTGCGGCTGCCGCGGCCGGTCAGGCGCTGGTTCGCCAGCAGCTCCGCGGCGAAGGGCTGCTCGCGCGACCACGGCGACGCCGGCGCCAGTGCGCGCAGCGGCGTCACGGTGGCGCCGGCGGGCGCCGCCGCGGCGGCCATCGTCGCCAGGCGGGCGCGCGCCTGCGCCAGCGCCGTGTCCAGCCAGGGCGTGGCGACCGTGTCGATGTCGACGTCGGCTTCGCCGCGCGCGAACAGGCGGCGCCCGCCGAGCGCGGCCAGGCGCTCGTCGACCTCGCGTGCGGTGGCGTTGAACAGCGGATAGCTCGAATCGCCCAGCCCCAACACCGCGAACTGCAGCTGGGGCAGCTTCGGCGCACGCTTACCCAGCAGGTGCGACACGAAGCCGCGGGCGTCGTCCGGCGGCTCGCCTTCGCCCTGGGTGCTGATGACGACGTAGAGCAGGCGCTCGTCCTTGAGCTCGTGCAGCGGGTAGGCGTCGGCGCGCAGCAGGCGCACGGCCAGGCCGGCGGCGCCGGCCTGCTCGGCCAGCCGTTCGGCCAGGCGACGGGACTGGCCGGTCTGGCTGCCGTAGACGACGCTCAGGCGCGCGCCCGGCGTCGTCGCCGGGGCCGCCGGCCGGTCGCCCGGGCGGGCGGCCAGGCCGGCGGCATAGCCCGACAGCCACCACAGGCCGGGGGCGTCCAGCCCGTCGGTCAGGCGCGCCAGCAGGTCGACCTTGTCCCCGGGCAGGGGCGGCACGGGCAAGGCGGCGGGGGCGGGAGGCATGGGCGTCGGGCTCGGGACTTCGATGCGCCGACGCTACCGATGGTCCTGCGCCGCGGGAAAGGAACAAGCGGCATGGCCTGATGCCCTGCGCTTATTTGCCGGCCACGGACGGGCGCACGATAGTCGCCGCTCCCTTCCCGCGGCGCCGCCATGGACCTGCCTCCCGAGTTCTTCATCTTCGTCGCCATCGGCCTCGCCGCCCAGCTGGTCGACGGCGCGCTGGGCATGGCCTACGGCGTCACGAGCGCCAGCCTGCTGATGGCCTTCGGGCTGCCGCCGGCGGTGGCCAGCGCCAGCGTGCACGCCGCCGAGGTCGCCACCACCGGCGTTTCGGGCCTGAGCCACGGCCTGTTTGGCAACGTGGACCGCAAGCTGATGTGGTCGCTGGTGCTGCCCGGCGTGCTCGGCGCGGTCACCGGCGCCTGGCTGCTGGCGTCGGTGGACTGGCGCTGGCTGCGGCCGCTGGTGGCGGCCTACCTGTTGGCGCTCGGCCTGGTGCTGCTCTGGCGCGCCTGGCGCGGCCAGCGCCGCAGTCCGCGGCAGGGCGGCAACGTGCCGCTGGGCCTGGGCGCCGGGTTCCTCGACGCGGTCGGCGGCGGCGGCTGGGGGCCCCTGACCACCGGCCACCTGATGGCCCGGCACCTGGAGCCGCGCATCGCCATCGGCACCGCCAACGCGGCCGAGTTCTTCATCAGCCTGGCGGCATCGGTGGTATTCCTGGCCACGCTCGGCCTCGGCCACGTGCACGTGGTGCTGGGCCTGCTGGTGGGCGGCGTGGTCGCCGCGCCGTTCGCCGCGTGGCTGGCCCGGCGCATCCCGGCCCGGCCGCTGATGGCCCTGGTGGGCCTGGTGATCAGCGCGGTCAGCCTCTACAACCTCCTGCGTTGATATCCTGCCGGCCATGAGCGCTCCCGTCCTGTCCCACCTCGACCGCCTGGAAGCCGAGGCCATCCACGTGCTGCGCGAAGTCGCGGCGTCCTTCCAGCACCCGGTGATGCTGTATTCGGTGGGCAAGGACAGCTCGGTGCTGCTGCACCTGCTGGTGAAGGCCTTCCATCCCGCGAAGCCGCCGATCCCGCTGCTGCACGTGGACACCGGCTGGAAGTTCCGCGAGATGATCGCCTTCCGCGACCGCCGCGCCGCCGAGACCGGCGTCACCCTGCACGCGCACACCAATCCCGACGGCCTGGCGCAGGGCGTCAGCCCGGTCACCCACGGCGCCACCGTGCATACCGACATCATGAAGACCCAGGCGCTGAAGCAGGCGCTGGACCTGCACCGGTTCGACGCCGCCATCGGCGGCGCCCGCCGCGACGAGGAGAAGTCGCGTGCCAAGGAGCGCATCTTCTCGTTCCGCAACGCCAGCCACCGCTGGGACCCGAAGAACCAGCGGCCCGAGCTGTGGGACCTCTACAACACCCGCATCGACAAGGGCGAGAGCGTGCGCGTGTTCCCGATCTCGAACTGGACCGAGCTCGACGTCTGGCTCTACATCTATCGCGAGAAGATCCCGGTGCCGTCGCTGTACTTCGCGGCCGAGCGGCCGGTGGTCGAGCGCGACGGCGCCCTGATCATGGTCGACGACGCGCGCCTGCCGCTGCGGCCCGGCGAGGCGCCGGTCATGCGCAAGGTGCGCTTCCGCACGCTGGGCTGCTACCCGCTCACGGGTGCGATCGAATCCGAGGCCGACACGCTGGAGAAGGTGATCGCCGAAATGCTGGTCGCCACCACCTCGGAGCGCCAGGGCCGCGTGATCGACCACGACCCCGGCGCCTCGATGGAGAAGAAGAAGCAGGAGGGCTACTTCTGATGGCCACCGACAAGACCCCCCCGGTCCTGACCGCCACCGAAAACTCCCCTGTAGGAGCGCCTTCAGGCGCGAATTCCTTCGCGAAGAGCTTCGCGCCTGAAGGCGCTCCTACAGGGAGCGTGGCGGCTTACCTGGCGCAGCACGAGGCCAAGCCGCTGCTGCGCTTCATCACCTGCGGCAGCGTCGACGACGGCAAGTCGACGCTGATCGGCCGCCTGCTGCACGACACCCGGCTGCTGCTCGACGACCAGCTGGCCTCGCTGGCCAAGGACAGTCGCCGGCACGGCACCCAGGGCGAGGACATCGACTTCGCGCTGCTGGTCGACGGCCTGGAGGCCGAGCGCGAGCAGGGCATCACCATCGACGTCGCCTACCGCTACTTCAGCACCGACCGGCGCAAGTTCATCGTCGCCGACTGCCCCGGCCACGAGCAGTACACCCGCAACATGGCCACCGGCGCCTCCACCGCCGACCTGGCGGTGGTGCTGGTGGACGCGCGCAAGGGCCTGCTGACCCAGACCCGGCGCCACAGCTACATCGTTTCGCTGCTGGGTATCCGGCACGTGGTGCTGGCGGTGAACAAGATGGACGTGGCCGGCTACGACCAGGCCACCTTCGAACGCATCGTCGCCGAGTACGCCACGCTGGCCGCCGGGCTGGGCATCGAACGCGTGCAGGCGATCCCGCTGTCGGCCCTGCGCGGCGACAACCTGCTGGCGCCATCGCCGGCGATGCCCTGGTACACCGGGCCCAGCCTGCTGCAGGCGCTGGAGGCGGCCGAGCCGGCCCAGCCCGCGGCCGACGCCCCGATGCGCCTGCCGGTGCAGTGGGTGAACCGCCCGAACCAGGATTTCCGGGGCTTCGCCGGCACCCTGGCCGCGGGCACGGTGGCGCCCGGCGACGCGGTGGTGGTGCTGCCTTCGGGCCGCCGGTCCCGGGTCGCCCGCGTGGTCACCGCCGACGGCGACCTGGCGCGCGCGACCACCGGCCAGGCCATCACCCTGGTGCTGGCCGACGAAGTGGACGTGAGCCGCGGCGACGTCATCGCCGCCGCCGGCGACCCGCCGCAGGTGGCCGACCAGTTCGCCGCGCACCTGCTGTGGATGGGCGGGCCGGCGCTGCTGCCGGGCCGGGCCTACCTGCTCAAGACCGGCGCGCGCACCGTCACCGCCCAGGTCACCGAGATCAAGCACAAGGTCGACGTGAACACGCAGGCGATGCTGGCCGCCAAGCACCTGGAGCTCAACGAGGTCGGCGTCTGCAACCTCAGCCTCGACCAGCCGGTCGCGTTCGAGCCCTACGCGGTGAACCGGCGCCTGGGCAGCTTCATCCTGATCGACCGGCAGACGAATGCGACCGTTGCCGCCGGTACCTTCGACTTCGCGCTGCGTCGCGCCGCCAACATCCACTGGCAGCACCAGGACGTCGACAAGCCGGCGCGCGCCCGGCTCAAGGGCCAGCGGCCGCGGGTGCTGTGGTTCACCGGCCTGTCGGGTGCGGGCAAGTCCACCATCGCCAACCTGGTCGACAAGCAGCTGCATGCGCAGGGCTTCCATACCTTCATCCTCGACGGCGACAACGTGCGCCACGGGCTCAACCGCGACCTGGGCTTCACCGACGAGGACCGGGTCGAGAACATCCGGCGCGTGGCCGAGGTGGCGAAGCTGATGACCGAGGCCGGCCTGATCGTGCTGGTGAGCTTCATCTCGCCGTTCCGCGCCGAGCGGCGGATGGCGCGCGAGCTGTTCGCGCCCGGCGAGTTCCTGGAAGTGCACGTCGACACGCCGCTGGCCGAGGCCGAGCGCCGCGATGCCAAGGGCCTGTACGCGAAGGCGCGCGCCGGAAAGATCCGCAACTTCACCGGCATCGATTCGCCCTACGAAGCGCCGGAGGCGGCGGAGCTGGTGCTCGATACGGTGGCGCGGACGCCGGAGCAGCTGGCCGCGATCGTAGTTGCGCGCGTGCTTGAGGACTAGGCGAAGGGCTTCGGGCCTGAAGGCCCTCCTACAGGGACGCGTGTAGGAGGGCCTTCAGGCCCGAAGCTTTTCCGCGAGCACCGACGCATAGCGCGCCGCCGCGCCCTCGCCGTAGGGCAGGAACACCGAAGGCTCGGTCAGCTCCAGCTCCAGCAGCTGCGGGCCGGCCTCGGACGGCAGCAGGTCGACGCGCGCATACACCAGCGGGCCGAAGGGCAGGGCGGCCAGCACCTGGCGCGCCACCGCCTGTTCGGCGTCCGAGGGCTGGCGCGGCTGGATGTGTTCTTCCTTGAACAGCGCGCGGGTCGGGCCCTCGCCGCGCTTGAGCAGCGGCGCCTTGCGGATGGCGTGGCTGAACTGGCCGCCGAAGAACAGCAGCGCGGTCTCGCCCTGTTCGTCGACCGCGCGCAGGTAGGGCTGCACCATCACGTGCCGGCCGGCGTCGAGCAGGCGGCGCACGTGCGCCTCGGCCGCGGCGCGGTCCTCGCGCAGGTAGCGCTGGGCGTCGCGGGAGCCGGCGCCGACGGTGGGCTTGACCACGAACTCGGCCAGGTCGGGGAAGCCGGCGGCGTCCTCGCCGGGCGCGATGAAGTGGCTTTCGATCACCGGCACGCCCTTCGCGGCCAGTTCGCCCAGGTAGCGCTTGTCGGTGTTCCAGCGCACCACGTCCGGGCCGTTCCACAGGCGGGTGGCCCGGGCCGTGCGGTCGCACCAGGCCAGGAATTCCGGCAGCCGGTCGATGTAGTCCCAGGTCGAGCGCAGCAGCACCGCGTCGAAGCGCGCCCAGCTCACCGTCGGGTCGTCCCAGGCCACCACCGACACGTCGAGGTCGGCGGCTTCGCAGGCGGCGCGCAGCGGCGTGAGGTCTTCGTCCAGCCCGTAGGCGGCGATGGCGGTGGCAAGCGCAAGCTTCATTGGACGTCCCGGTAGGAGGGCCTTCAGGCCCGAAGCTCTTCGCGAAAAGCTTCGGGCCTGAAGGCCCTCCTGCGTGATTCAGAGGTTCTGGTAGTTGGGGCCCGCGCCGCCTTCCGGCGTCACCCAGGTGATGATCTGGTACGGGTCCTTGATGTCGCAGGTCTTGCAGTGCACGCAGTTGGCGGCGTTGATCTGCAGGCGCTTGCCCTCGGTGTCCTCGACGATCTCGTAGACGCCGGCCGGGCAGAAGCGCTGGCAGGGATTGCCGTATTCCTCGGCGCACTGGGTGATGCAGACGTCGGTGTTGGCCACCTTCAGGTGCACCGGCTGGTCCTCGTCGTGCTCGGTGGCGGCGAAGTAGACGCCGGCCAGGCGATCGCGCGGCGCCAGCGTGCGCTCGACGTAGTCCCGCTTGGGCTTCTCGGCCACGTCGAGCTTCTGCAGCGCGCTCCAGTCGGGCTTGCAGCGCCAGGTCCAGGGTGACAGGCCGGCGGTGGCGGTTTCCCAGGCCGAGTTGACCAGGCCGAACCACAGGCCCTTCTTGAAGCCGGGCTTGATGTTGCGCACCTTCTTCAGCTCGGCCATCGCCGGCGAGGCGCGCAGCTTGGCGTCGAAGCCGGCCGCGACCGGGGTTTCCTGCGCGGCCAGGTGTTCGGCCGCGAGCATGCCGCTGCGGATGGCCTGGTGCGTGCCCTTGATCTTGGGCACGTTGAGCAGGCCGGCGGTGTCGCCGATCAGCAGCGCGCCCGGCATCTCGACCTTGGGCAGCGACTGCCAGCCGCCGGTGACGATGGCGCGCGCGCCGGCGCTGAGGATGTTGCCGCCCTCGAGCAGGCCCTTGACCTGCGGGTGGTGCTTCCACTGCTGGAAGGCTTCGTAGGGCTGGTAGTTCGGGTCGCGGTAGTCCAGGCCCGAGACGTAGCCCAGCGCGATGCGGTCGCCGTCGAGGTGGTAGAGGAAGCTGCCGCCGTAGGTGTGGCTGTCGGCGGGCCAGCCGAGCGTGTGCACGATCTTGCCGGGCGAAACGCGGCCCGGCGGCACCTGCCACAGTTCCTTGATGCCGATCGAATAGTTCTGCGGGTCGGACTCGGCGTCGAGGCCGAACTTGCGCACCAGCTGCTTGGTCAGGTGGCCGCGCGCGCCTTCGGCCAGCACGGTGACCTTGGCCCGGATGTCGATGCCCTGGGTGTAGCCGGCCTTGTGGCTGCCGTCCTTGGCCACGCCCATGTCGCCGATGCGCACGCCGGCGACCGCGCCGGCCTCGTCATACAGCGGCTCGGCGGCGGCGAAGCCGGGGTAGATCTCGACGCCCAGCGCCTCGGCCTGCGGCGCCAGCCAGGCGCACATCGCGCCGAGGCTGACGATGAAGTTGCCGTGGTTGGACATCTGCGGCGGTACGAGCGGGAACTTGGTGCCGCCGTCCTTGGTGAGGAACCAGAACTCGTCCTCGGTGGCGGGCACGCAGACCGGCGGCGGGTTGTCGCGCCAGCCCGGCAGCAGGGCGTCCAGCGGGCCGGGCTCGATCACGGCGCCGGAGAGGATGTGGGCGCCGATGACCGAGGACTTCTCGATCACGCAGACCGACAGCTCGGGTTTGAGCTGCTTGAGCCGGATCGCGAAGGACAGGCCGGCCGGGCCTGCGCCCACGGCGACCACGTCATATTCCATCACGTCACGTTCACTCATTTCCCAAGGCTCCGTACGGCAAGGTTCGGATTGTCCCGGTTTGCCCGGGGCCGGGCAATCAAGGACACTTCACGCAGCCCCGGACCGGACGCCCGCCCGCATGACCGCAAGCCCCGACGCCCTTCGCCAGGCCCCGCTGTACCGCGTGCTGCATGCCCTGGCCAAGGGGGAAACCAGCAGCGAGGCGCTTACCGGCGCCTGCCTGGCCGCGATCGCGCGCGATGGCCATCTCAACGCCTGGACCTGGGTGGACGCCGCCGGCGCCCTGGCCGCGGCCCGCGCCAGCGACGACCGCCGCGCCGAGGGCAAGCCGCTGGGCCGCCTGGACGGCGTGCCGATCGCGGTGAACGACAACTTCAACGTGGCCGGCATGCCGACCAGCCTGGGCCTGCCCGGGCACCCGGGCCTGGCCGACGAGGACGCGCACGCGGTGCGGCGCCTGCGCGGCGCCGGCGCGGTGTTCCTGGGCAAGACCAATATCGACGAGGCGGCGTTCGGCACCGTGGGCCGCAATCCGCATCACGGCGACGTGCGCAACCCGCTGCACCCGGACCGCGCCGCGGGCGGTGCCTCGGCGGGCGCGGCGGCGGCCGTGGCCGCGGGCCATGCCATCGCGGCGCTGGGCTCGGACACGCTGGGCGCGGTGCGCATCCCGGCGGCGTTCTGCGGGCTGGTCGCACACAAGCCCACGTTCGGTGAAATCAGCTGCCGCGGCATGGCGCCCGCGCTGCGCCGGCTCGACTGCGTGGGCCTGGTGACGCGCACGGTGCAGGACGCCGGCCTGCTGCTGCCGGTGCTCACCGGCTACGACGCCGGCGATCCGCGCTCGCGCAAGCGCCGGGTGCCGCTGGCGCCGCCGGACTGGGTGCCGGGCGAACTCAAGGCCGGCGTGGTCGCCGACCTGTCGGTGTTGGGCGTGGATGCCTCCGTGGCCGAAAGCTTCAGCGCCGTGATGGCGCGGGTGGCGCCGGTGTTCGGCAGTGCGCTGCCGGTGGCGCTGGAAGTGGCGCCGCTGGAGGTGGCCGCGACCCGCCGCGCCGCGCTGCTGCTGATGGAGGCCGAGATCCTGGCCGCGCATGAAACGCGCCTCGACGGCGCGTCGACGCGACTGCGCTGGCTGCTCGACTTCGCCAAGCGCAAGACCGCGGCCGACTTCGCCCGCGCCGACCTGCGCCTGGACCAGCACGTGGTGCGCGTGCGGCGCCTGTTCGAACAGTTCGACGTGCTGCTGCTGCCCACCACCGCGGCCCCGCCGCCGGCCTACGGCGCCGACGAGCCGGCGAACCTCGCCGACCTCACCGCCCTCGCGTCCCTGGCCGGCTGCCCCGCGCTGAGCCTCCCGCTGCCGGGCGGCCTGGGCCTGCAGCTCGTGGGCGCGCCGGGTTCCGACCTGCGCCTGCTGGAACTCGCCGGCGTAATTGCCGCGGTCGCCGATACCGGGGAGTAAGGGATTTAACGCGGATCAGAGCGGAAACATCGGATAAAAGCGGATTTTTAGGATTTTTATGTCGATTGCGGCGGCGCGGCGGCAGCGCGCCGGACCCAAACTTCAATCTGCTCTATCCGCCTTTATCCGACCTTTCCGCTCTGATCCGCGTTAAGACATGAAATACCCCATCCCCGACGGCAGCCTTGAGTACGCCCCGAACTGGCTGCCGCGCGCCGAGGCGGATGAGTTGCTGGCGGTGCTGATGGATTCGATCCGGTGGGAGACGCATCGGATCCGGATGTTTGGACGGGAGGTGGACTCGCCGCGGCTGAGCTGCTGGATCGGGGATCCCGGCGCCAGCTACGTGTATTCGCGCACGCGCTTCGAGCCGCGGCCGTGGCCGGCGGCGCTGCAGGCGCTGCGGCCGCGGATCGATGCCGCCGCCGGTGTCGCGATGAACAGCGTGCTGGCCAATCTCTACCGCGACGGCAAGGACGCGATGGGCTGGCACAGCGACGACGAGCCCGAACTCGGCCCGCGTCCCGTCATCGCCTCGCTGAGCCTGGGCGGCACGCGCCGCTTCGCGTTCAAGCACCGGCGCGACCCGGCGAAGAAGTTCGCCCTCGACCTCCCGCACGGCAGCCTGCTGCTGATGTCCGGCGACACCCAGGCCAACTGGCGCCACGCCCTCCCGCGCACCGCCCGCGCCGTCGCGCCCCGCCTCAACCTCACCTTCCGCCGCATAACCTGAACAAGCGGTACCGGGTTCAATTTCATTTCGGATGAG
>NZ_DASTNG010000010.1:0-58505 GCF_035721105.1 Arenimonas sp.
GGGCCGGCGCCGGTTCCGGGGCGGCGCGGCGGGGCGCGGGCGCGGCCGGTTCGGCCTCGCCGTCGCGCTCGTAGGACGCCCGGAACTTGGCCAGCAGCGGCAGGCCGACGGCCTGGGACAGGTCGTCCATCTCGCGGGTGCCGTAGGCCAGGGCCACCGGCAGCACGCCGGCCTCGCGCAGGGCGTCGATGACGGCCCGGGCCTGGCCGGCATCCGGGCAGCGGCTCAGGCCGCCGAAGTCCAGCACCACCGCGGCGCGGGCGAACAGCTTGGGCGCGCGCTGGACGCGTTCGGCCATCTCGGCCCCCAGGCGCGCGGGGTCGAGCGTGCGCACGCGTAGGTTGGCGATGCCGACCTGGCCGAACTTGAGTTCGCCGGCCTGCTCGTAGTCGATCGGGTTGGCGGCCATGGTCAGGTTCCCGTCGCCAGGGTGCCGTGGCGGCCGGGCAGGGCGCGCGCCTGGAGCCAGGGCTGGTCCGGCAGGCGATCGCCGTAAGCCTGGGCCACGAACGGATAGCTGCACATCTCCTTCATCAGCATCGACACGCGGATGTCGGTGCCGGGCATGACCTGCTGGCCGACCTCGCGGAAGCCGAAGTGGCCGTGGAAGAGCAGGGCCGGGTCGTTGCCCGACTGCAGGAAGACCTCGCAGCACAGCTGCGGCCAGCGCAGCTCGGCGAAGCTCTGGACGTCGGCGTAGAACGCCCGGCCGCGGCCGCCGCCCCGGCGGGGCCGGGCGATGACGATGCGGTCGACGTACAGGAAGCGCGGCTGGCGCTCCTTGAACCACCGGAAGTTCGGGCTCTCGTGCGGCGCGTCCTGCGACAGCGCCACCAGGAACCCGGTGATCAGGCCGTCCTGCTCGGCGACCCGGAAGTATTCGGCATGTTCCCAGAAGAACCGCGCCTTGGTGGCGTCCATCGGAAGGATGGACGGCCCGGCCGCATTGTTCAGGGCTAGTACGGAATCCAGCTCGTGCTCGCGCACGTCGCGGATGGTGATCGGCATTGTCTTTCGGACTCCGATGGCGTGAGGGCCGCGGGCGGGGGGAGCCGGCGGGCGATCGGGACGGGATTATCGCACGGGTGCCGCCGCCCGGGGCGGCCGTGGGAAATGCTCGCGGGGCATGACTTCCGGGGTGGCACGCCGGGCCGGTGGCCGGCCTATGATGCCGCCATGCTCAACCGCGTCTCCCACACCAAGCTGCTGCGCTACGCCGGCCTGTTCACCTGGGCGGTGGTGGGCATCCCGCTGGTGCTCAATTCCTGGTACTTCCCGGCCACCGAGGCCGGGGAGGGCCTCGAGGGCGTGATCCAGCCCGACATGCGCGGCGCGGCCATGGCGTATTTCGCCTTCGGCATGGCCTATTGGCTGGTCACCCGCTCGCTGGGGGCGCGCCGCCCGCGCTGGTACGACATCGGCCTGCTGGCCGCGCTGACCGCGTCCGCGGTCGCGCTCAGCCACCTCACCGGCACCGGCCTGGGCGGCATCCTGCTGATGATCATCGCCGGGGTCATCCCCTGGCTGCTGCCGCTGGCGCTGGGGGTGCTGTGGCTGGTGCTGCAGCACGTGGCCCTGGTGCCGGTGCTGATCGAGGGCCAGGGCCTGATGCCGGTCGAGGCCGTGCTGGTGGCCGCCCTGTACATCGGCTATTCCAGCTTCACCTTCGTCACCGGCCTGGTCGCCAAGCAGCAGGCCGAGGCCCGCGAGGAGCAGCGCCGCCTGAACTCCGAGCTGCGCGCCACCCGCGCCCTGCTGGCCGAAAGCTCGCGCATGAGCGAGCGGGTGCGGATCTCGCGCGAGCTGCACGACCTGCTGGGCCACCACCTGACGGCCCTGAGCCTGAACCTGGAGGTCGCCGGCCACCTCACCGAGGGCCGCGCCCAGGAGCACGTGCGCCAGAGCCACACCCTGGCCAAGCTGCTGCTCACCGACGTGCGCGAGGCGGTCAGCGAGATGCGCGACGAGGGCGCCATCGACCTCAGCGGCGCCATCCGCACCCTGGTCGAGGGCGTGCCGGCGCTGGACATCCGCCTGGACCTGCCCGAGCCGCTGGTCATCGAAGACCCGGAGCGCGCCCACGTGCTGCTGCGCTGCACCCAGGAAATCATCACCAACGCCGTGCGCCATGCCGGCGCCTCGACGCTGTGGCTGACCATCGCCCGCGACGGCGCCGAGGCCCGCATCCAGGCCCGGGACGACGGCCGCGGGGTCGAGGGCGACACCGTGGCCGGCAACGGCCTGCGCGGCATCCGCGAACGCCTGGGCGCCTACGGCGGCCGGGTCGATATCATCACCGGGCGCGGGCAGGGCTTCGCGCTGGACATCCGCTTGCCATTGGAGAACGCCGCATGATCCGTGTCTGCCTGGTCGATGACCAAACCCTCGTGCGCCAGGGCGTGAAATCGCTGCTGGAGCTGGCCGACGGCATCGAAGTGGTCGCCGAGGCCGGCGACGGCCGCCAGGCGGTCGAGCTGATCCCGCAGGTCAAGCCCGACGTGGTGCTGATGGACATGCGCATGCCGGTGATGTCCGGGTTGGAGGCGCTGCAGGCGCTGACCGCCCAGGGCCTGCTGCCGCCCACCATCATCCTGACCACCTTCGACGACGACCAGCTGGTGCTGGCCGGCATCCGCGCCGGTGCCCGCGGCTACCTGCTCAAGGATGTGTCGCTGGACCAGCTGGTGAACGCCATCCAGACCGTGGCCGACGGCGGCTCGCTGGTGCAGCCGGCGGTGACCCAGCGGCTGCTGTCGGGCCTGGAGGGCCTGCAGAACGAATTCGTCAGCCTCGACCAGCCCGACCCGCTGACCGACCGCGAGACCGAGATCCTGCGCCTGATGGCCGGCGGCTTCTCCAACAAGGAGATCGCCAACTCGCTGGGCGTGGCGGAAGGCACCGTGAAGAACCACGTGTCCAACATCCTGTCCAAGCTGGGCGTGCGCGACCGCACCCGGGCCGTGCTCAAGGCCTTCGAGCTCAAGCTGGTCTAGGCCCGGAACCCGCGCCACGGCGGGGTTTCCGACGATTTCCCGCCGCCCCCTGCCGGGCGGCTGGCTGACCTGTTATCCTCCCCGGTTCCTGCGATTGGGCATGTGGACCAGTCGAGGGCCGTTCCTGGAGAGCTTCCGAATGACCCGAGTTATTGAGTGGATTATTTCCCTGCTGATCGTCATCGCGCTGTTCGTGGTGATCGGCCTGTTCCTGCCCGCCAAGCGCACCGTGTCGCACTCGATCGAGACCAACCGTCCGATGGCGACGGTGAACGACATCCTGAGCAGCTTCACCCGGTTCCGCGACTGGAACGCCCTGGTCAACCATGACCCGCGCGTCCAGCTCACCACCTCCGGCCCCGAATCCGGCGAAGGCGCCACGCTGGCCTTCCAGTCCAGCCAGTTCTCGATCGGCTCGGGCGAATGGAAGGTGGTCGAGTTCGTGCCGGGCGAGAAGATCGTCTACGCGCTCGACACCCCGGGCCGCGGCAAGAACAAGACCATGACCTTCCGCTTCGAGCGGACCGGCCAGCGCAAGCAGAACGTCGAGATCACCCAGCGCTACTCGGTCGATTACGGCTGGGACCTGCTGGGCCGCTACTCGGGCACGCTCTACGTCAACAGCGAGATCGGCGCCGACATCAAGCGCGGCCTGGGCAAGCTGAGCAACCTGCTGGCCACCATCCCGCGCTTCGACTACAGCCTGCATGAGCCTGGCTTCCAGGTCGTCGAGCTGCCGGCCGAAAACGTCCTGCTGGTCACCACCGCCGCCAAGCGCGCCAACGACGACATCGCCCTGGCGATGACGAACCAGCGCAAGTGGATCGACCAGGTGATGGAGAAGAACGAGCTCGAGGCCGCCGGCCCGATGCGCATCGTCACCAACGAGTTCGGTGCCGACACCTACGGCTTCGACGTGGTGCTGCCGATCCGCCGCAAGGGCACCGGCCCGGCCGACGAGGCCACCGACGCCGCCGAAGGCGCCGAGGGCACCGAAGGCGAGGCCGTGGCCGAGGCCCCGGCCGCCCCGGCGGTCGACCCGAACGCGCCGCTCGAGACCTTCGACGTCAAGGTCGAGGGCCCGGTGGTGTACGCCCAGCTGCCGGCCCGTCGCGCCGCCAAGACCACCTACACCGGCCCGTCGCCGGGCCTGGCCCGCATCCGCGACCTGGTCCGCGCCTGGTCCCTGGTCCGTGGCTACGAGCCGACCGATCGCCCGTACGAGGACTACCTCGGCGAGATCAAGGACATGCTGGCCGAGGACGCGGAGTTCAACGTGTACTGGCCGATCCGCACGCCGGGCGTCGCCGACCCCGCGCCGCGCGTGATCGCGCCGCTGCCGGAGGACGAAGGCAGCGAGGCCGCGCCGGCGGAAGCCGACGAGGCCGGGGCCGAGGCCGAAGCGGCCGCCGCCTAAGCAACACCGCAGGGCGGGCCAAGTGCCCGCCCTGTCGTTTCCGGGCTCCCCGGGCCGCGGGGTCCCACCGAAACCGAACCCAGCGAGACGACGTCCCGATGATCGAGGCACACGCCCTGCACAAGCGCTACGGCCGCCTGCTGGCCGTGGATGGCATCAGTTTCAAGGTCGGGCCCGGCGAGGTGCTCGGCTTCCTCGGCCCCAACGGCGCCGGCAAGTCCACCACCATGAAGATGATCGCCGGCTTCCTGGCGCCGACGTCGGGCACCGCGAAGGTCTGCGGCCATGACGTGCAGGCCGAGCCGATGGCCGCGCGCCGCGCGCTGGGCTACCTGCCCGAAGGCGCGCCGGGCTACGGCGAGATGTCCCCCGACGGCTTCCTGGGCTTCGTGGCCGACGTGCGCGGCCTGCGCGGCGCCCATCGCCGCGAGCGCCTGCAGTCGGTGCTGGGCCGGCTTTCGCTCGAGGGCGTGCTGCACCAGCCCATCGACACGCTGTCCAAGGGCTTCAAGCGACGGGTGGGCCTGGCGGCGGCGATCCTGCACGATCCGCCGGCGCTGATCCTCGACGAGCCGACCGACGGCCTCGATCCGAACCAGAAGCACGAGGTCCGCGGCCTGATCCGCGAGCTGGCGCGCGAGCGCACCGTGCTGCTGTCGACCCACATCCTCGAGGAGGTCGAAGCGGTGTGCACCCGCGCCATGATCGTCGCCCGCGGCAAGGTGCTGGCCGACGCCACGCCGGCCGAACTGCTGGCGCGTTCGCGCTTCCAGGGTGCGGTGTCGCTGCTGGCCAGCGACAGCATCGCCGCCCGCGCCGCGCTCGACGGCATGCCCGGCGTCAGCGGCTTCCACCAGGACGCGGCCGACGGCCGCCTGTACGTCTTCCCGCAGGGCCGGCCGGTGCCGGCCGACGCGGTGGCCGAGCGCCTGCGCCAGCGCGGCGTGGTGTACACCGGCCTGCAGCCCGAACGCGGGCGGCTCGACGAGGTCTTCCGCCGCATCACCACCGGGGAGGCGGCGGCATGAGCGCGGTGCTGTCGGTGTTCCGCCGTGAGTTCGCCAGCTACTTCGCCACGCCGCTGGCGGCCGTGTTCCTGGTCATCTTCCTGGTGCTGGCCGGGGCCTTCACCTTCTACCTCGGCGGCTTCTACGAAGCGGGGCAGGCCGACCTGCAGCCGTTCTTCCGCTTCCATCCCTGGCTCTACCTGCTGCTGGCGCCCGCGGTGGCGATGCGGCTTTGGGCCGAGGAGCGCAAGTCGGGCACGCTGGAGCTGCTGCTGACCCTGCCGCTGGCGCTGTGGCAGGCCGTGCTGGGCAAGTTCCTGGCGGCCTGGGCGTTCCTGGGCCTGGCGCTGGCGCTGACCTTCCCGATGTGGGTGACGGTGGCGTGGCTGGGCGATCCCGACCACGGGGTGATCTTCGCCGGCTATCTCGGCAGCTGGCTGATGGCCGGCGCCTTCCTGGCGGTGGGCAGTGCGCTGTCGGCCGCGACCCGCAGCCAGGTCGTGGCCTTCATCCTCACCGTCGTCGTCTGCCTGTTGCTGCTGCTGGCCGGCTTCCCGATGGCGCTGGACCTGGTGCGCGGCTGGGCGCCGCAGGCCTGGGTCGACGCCTTCGCGGGGCTCAGTTTCCTCACCCATTTCCAGGCGATCAGCCGCGGCGTGCTGGACCTTCGCGACGTGGTGTTCTTCCTGCTGTGCATCGCCGCCTGGCTGGCGGCGACGGTGCTGGTGATCGACCTCCGGAAAGCCGACTGAACGCCATGAAGATCCTGTCCCGACGTTCCGCCCCGCTGTTCGCCCTGGCCCTGCTGGCCCTGGGCTTCGTGGCCCTGGTCGCGCTCAATTCGGTGCTGCTGCGCGGCGCCCGGCTCGACCTCACCGACAAGGGCCTTTACACGCTGTCCGAAGGCACCCGCCACCTGCTGGGCCGGGTGGACGAGCCGGTGCGCCTGAAGCTGTACTACTCCGAACACGCCACCCGCGACCTGCAGCAGTTCCGCGTGTTCGCCACCCGCGTGCGCGAGCTGCTCGAGGAAGTGGCCGCGCGCAGCGATGGCCAGGTCACGCTGGAGGTCATCGACCCGGAGCCGTTCTCCGAGGCCGAGGACCAGGCCGAGGCCCATGGCCTGCAGTCGATCCCGCTGGGTACCAGCGGCGACAAGCTCTACTTCGGGCTGGTCGGGCTCAACAGCACCGACGGCGAGACGGTGATGCCCTTCATCCAGCCGGACAAGGAAGCCTTCCTCGAGTACGACGTCGCCAAGCTCATCTCCACCCTGAGCATCGACACCCAGCCGGTGGTGGCAATCATCAGCGGCTTGCCGACCGGTCCGACCCTGGATCCGGCCGGCCGCAGCCGTCCGGGCTGGGTGTTCGACCGCCAGCTCAGCGAACTGTTCGAGCTGCGCCGGCTGCAGGACAATCCCACCGCCATCGCCGACGACGTCGACCTGCTGATGCTGGTGCATCCGCGGCAGCTGTCCGCCGACACGCTCTACGCCATCGACCAGTTCGTGATGCGCGGCGGGCGCCTGCTGGCCTTCGTCGACCCGGATTCGGAAGCCGACGAATCGGCGATCGACCCGCTGGACCCGCTGTCGGTGGCCATCCCCCGCAGCTCCGACCTGCCCGCGCTGTTCAAGGCCTGGGGCATCCAGTACGACCCGACCCGGCTGGTGCTCGACGACAAGCACGCGCTGCAGGTGCAGCCCGATCCGAACGGACTGCCCGTGCGCCACCTGGCGGTGCTGGGCCTGGGCAAGGACGCGCTGAACCAGGACGACGTGGTCACCGGCGAGCTGCAGACGCTGAACGTCTCCAGCGCCGGCGCGCTGGGCCTGAGCCGCGAGTCCGGGCTGGCCATGGAGGCGCTGGCACAAAGCTCCGGCGCCTCGGCCCTGGCCGACGTGGCCACGGTGCGCGACGCGGCCGCCGATCCCGAGCAGCTGCGCAAGGGCTTCCGGCCGGGCGGCCAGCCGCACGTCATCGCCGCGCGCTTCACCGGCCCGCTGCGCAGCGCCTTCCCCGACCGCGCGGGCGACAAGCACGTGGCCGAGAGCCGCGAGCCGGTGAACCTGGTCATCGTCGCCGACACCGACGTGCTGGCCGACCGGATGTGGGTGCAGGTGAACGACTTCCTGGGCCAGCCGGTCTACAACGCCTTCGCCAGCAACGGTGACTTCGTCTACAACGCGGTCGACAACCTGGTGGGCAATGCCGACCTGATCGCCGTGCGCACCCGCGCCAGCGCGGCGCGTCCGTTCGAGCGCGTCACGGCCCTGCGCCGCAGCGCCGAGCAGCGCTACCGCAGCAGTGAACAGCGGCTGCAGCGCCAGCTCGACGAGCTCGAGCAGAAGCTCGCCGCCCTGCAGCAGCCCGGCGCCGACGGCCAGGCGCAGCCGCTGAGCGGGCCGCAGCAGGCCGAGATCCTGCGCTTCCAGGACGAGAAGCTGCGCATGCGCAAGGAGCTGCGCGAAGTGCAGCATCGCCTCAACGCCGACATCGAGGCCCTGGGCGACCGCCTGAAGCTGGTCAACATCCTGGGCATGCCGGCGCTGGTGGTGCTGGTGGCGCTGGGCCTGGCCTGGCGCCGCCGCGCGCGCCGCCGCGCGACGGAGGCCTGAGCCATGCGCACCCGCTGGCTGTTGCCCGCGACCGTCGTCGTCTTCGCGCTGGCCGGCGCCGCCTGGTGGCTGCTCGAACGCCAGGCCACGGACACGGTCGAAGACCCCGGGCTGGCGCTGCCCGGCTTCGCGGAACGGGTCGACGCCATCGACAGCCTCGAGGTGCGAGGCGCCGGCGAAGCGCTCCTGGTGCGGATCGAGAAGCGCGACGGCGTCTGGCGCATGCCCGACCGCGACGACTGGCCGGCGAACCAGCGCGAAGTCAGCCGCGCCCTGTACCGATTGGGCCAGGCGCGCCGGATCGAGCCCAAGACCCGCGATCCGGCGCGGCATGCGCGCCTGGGCGTCGAGGCCATCGACCTGCCCGGGGCCAAGGGCGCCGCGCTCTGGCTCGACGGCGGCGCGGGCGGGCCGGTGCGGCTGGTGGTCGGCAACAACCATCCCTCGCTCGGCGGCAGCTACGTGCGCGTCGGCGACGATCCGCAGGCCTGGCTGCTGGACGAGGACATCGGGCCGGCGCGCGAGCCGACCGACTGGCTCGACCGCCGCCTGCTAGATATCCCGATGGCGCGCATCGAGGAAGTCCGCGTGGCGCCGTCCGGCGCCCGCGCTTTCCGACTGTCGCGGGTCGAGGATCGCTTCAGCCTCGACGGCCGGCCGCCGGCGGTGATGACCGATCCGGATGCCGGCAATGGCACCGCGGGTTTCACCGACCAGCTGCCTTTCGATGACGTCGCCGCCGACGACGGCAGCGAAGCGATCCAGGTCGTGGACTTCATCGGCGTGGATGGCGTGGCGGTGCGCGTCGCGGCCTGGACCGATGCCCGCGGCACCTGGGCGCGGCTCTCGGCAAGTTTCGATGAAGCCGCCGCGCTGGCCTGGTTCACCCGCGCCGATGCGATGGCGGCGGCCGCGCAGGAGGCCGCGCAAGAGGTCGCGCAGGCGGCCGCGCGTGACGCCGCGTCGGTCGACGGCGCCGCCGGCGAGGGAGCCGCGATGGCCGCGGGCAAGGCCGGGGCGGGGGGCGATGTGGCGGATGGCGCCGGAGACGACGCCCGCCCGCCCGCAGAATCGCCGGCCCAGCGCGCCGCGGCGCTGCGCGCCAAAGTCGAGGCCTGGCAGGCCAGCTTCGAAGGCCGGCGGTTCCTGCTGCCGCCCTACAAGGCGGCGCCGCTGATGCGCGGCCGCGACGACTACCTGGCCGGGCCCGGGTGAGCCGGCTGGCGCGCGCGCTGGCCGCCTCCGGCGCCGTGGCCTGCGCCGCGTCGGTCGGGCTGGGCGCCTATGCGAGCCACGGGCTGGCCGATGCCGATGCCCGCCGCGCCGGCCTGGCCGCCCTGTTCCTGTTCGGCCACGGCCTGGCGCTGTTCATGCTGGCCACGCCCTCGGCCGGCCGCCTGCGCCTGGCCGCGCTGGCGGCGCTGGCGCTGGGCGTCGTGCTGTTTTCGGGCAGCCTGCTGGGCGCCGTGTTCCTGGCCACGCCGACCGCGCTGGCCCCGGCCGGGGGCGTGCTGATGATGCTGGCCTGGCTTACGCTGGCCGCCGACGCCCTTCGCCCACGAGGCTAGCCATGGCCCGCCAATCGCGCGGATTCGACCTTGACGCCGCCGCCGCGCACCTGCGGCGGCGCGACCGCAAGCTGGGCCGCTGGATCGACCGCATCGGTCCGCTGGACGTGGCCGCGCGCTGGCGCAAACCCTTCGACACCACCGACGCGCTGGCCCGCGCCATCCTCTACCAGCAGCTGTCGGGCAAGGCCGCGGCCACCATCGTCGGCCGGGTGGAGGTCGCGATCGCGGCGAAGAAGCTGCACGCCGACACTTTGGGCCGCATCGATGATCCGACCCTGCGCGCCTGCGGCGTCTCCGGCAACAAGACGCTGGCACTGCGCGACCTGGCGGCCCGCGATGCGCGCGGCGAGATCCCCACTTCGCGCGAGATGGCGACGATGGACGACGCCGCCATCATCGAACGGCTGACCGCCGTGCGCGGCATCGGCCGCTGGACGGTGGAGATGATGCTGATGTTCAGTCTCGGCCGCCCCGACGTGCTGCCGGTCGACGACCTGGGCGTGCGCAAGGGCGCGCAGCTGCTCGACAAGCTCGACGAGATGCCCAAGCCGAAACTGCTGGCGGAGCGGGGCGAAGCCTGGGGGCCCTACCGCACGCTGGCGGGCCTGTACCTGTGGCGCATCGTCGACGCCGCCGCGCCGGCCCGGCCACCGGTCAAGCGCTCGCAGGACTAGGCGTCACGGCGCAGGTGCGCCGCACGGCCAAGGCCAGGTGCCCGCGGGACCGGGCGTCCCGCGCGCGTGCGCTGCGCGTTTCAGCCGGCGGGATGCCAGCGCCAGTGCCAGGGCTCGTAGACGATGCCGTGCGGGTTGCCGCGCGGGTAGCTCATCCGGAAGCCGAACTCGCCCGCCCGCCGATGCAGCCAGGCGAAGGCCGGCGTGGCTTCGAAGCCTTCCTCCGCCGGCGGCTGCCCGGGCGTGCCGATGTCGATCGCGCAGCCGCCGTGGTGTTCGCTGTAGCCGGGCGCCGCGTTGACCGCGAGGATCTGCGGCAGCGTGAGGCCGCGCGCCAGCTTCCGTTCGAAGATGCCGAGCTGGTAGGCGTGGCTGCGGTAGCCGGAGATGGCGTCGAGGGCGATGTCGTCGGCCCGGGCCGCGGCGCGCAGGCGGCGCCAGGCGCGCGCGGCGGGATCGAGCAGCCAGAGCGGGCGGCGGAAGCGGTCGCGGCCGGCGTATTCGAGCCGCATCGGTTCGGCCACCAGCGGCAGGCCGACCGCGTCGCCGTAGGACGTGTCCAGGCCCAGTGCCTGCAGGTGCGCGACCAGGCCGTCGAGCGGCAGTTCGTATGGGATGCCCGCGCGCTCGTGCGGCGCACCCAGCGCGTCCAGGATCGCGTCCAGGCCCGGCTCGCGCGCCAGGTCGGGCACCAGCGCCCGGAACCGTCCGTTGCCGGTGGTGGCCAGGAAGCGGCCATCGCGCTTGCGGCGCAGCAGCCACGGCGCCTGCGCCAAGGCCCGGGCATCGGCGTTCGCGCGGGCGCGCAGCAGCCGGGCCGGCAGGGCCTCGATCGCGTCGCTGTTGACCAGGTGCCAGTCGAGGGCGTGCATGCGGGCAGCTTATCCGGCGCGCGCGGACGCGTCACGCCGGGGCGCTGCGCGGTGGCGCGCCGGCCGTGCCGGGGTGGCCATTTGCGGCGTCCGGCGGCTCAGCGCGATTCGCGCGGCTCGCGCGCGTGGATCCAGGCGGCGATGTCGAGGATGACCTCGGTATCGAGCCGGCCGGGCGTGAAGTACTCGCGCGAACCCGGCGGGCCTTCGCCCGGCAGCAGGAAATGGTTGAGCGCCGGATACTCGCGGAACACCACGTCGTCGCGGCCCTGCAGCGCCGCCCGCCAGCGCGCCAGGTCGTCCCGGGCCGTGACCTGGTAGTCGCGGCCGCCCTGGATGAACAGCATCGGCAGGTGCAGGTCGCGCGCGGCGGCCAGGGCGTCGTAGGTGGCCAGGTGCCGCCAGTAGGCCGCCGGGATGCGCAGCAGCGGATCGCGGGGCTCGGGGCCGCCGGCCAGCATGGCGTCGATCTCGTCGCGCTGGCGCACAGCCTGCGCCACCGACGCGCGTTCGAGCTCGCTGACGCGGCCGTCGGCCTCGGCCAGATAGCGCACCTGGTCGGCGATGGCGTGGTGGAAGGGCCGCGCCAGCGCCGACAGCATGATCACGCCGTCGGTGTCGGGCGCTCGCGCGGCGATGCGCGGTGCCAGCAGTCCGCCCAGGCTGTGCCCGGCGACGAAGATGCGCCCGCGGTCCACGCCGGGCTGTCGCGCGAGCAGGGCGATCGCGGCCACGGCGTCGTTCACGGTCACGTCGTCGGCGTTCGCCGTGGGGCCCAGGGTGCGCTGCTGCGCCAGCGGTCGCTTGTCGTAGCGAAGGGTGGCGACATCGAGGTGGGCGAGGCCGTTGGCCAGGTCGCGGAAGGGCGTGTTGGGACCGATCCGGCTGTCGCGGTCGGCCAGGCCGCTGCCGTGCACCAGCACCACCGCGGGGAAGGGGCCGTCGCCGGCCGGGAGGGTGAGGACGCCGGGCAGGTCGCCGACCAGGATCGGCAGCGCGCGGACCTCCGATTCGCCGACCAGCAGGTCGCCGATGGCATCGGCGCCGGACACCAGCCGGAAGGCGACGATCCGATGGTCCGGGTCCAGCCGCAGCTGCGCCTGCAGGGTCGCGCGTTCGAACTGCAGGGTCACGGCCAGGATGCGCCGGCCGCCGGCCACGCGGGGCTGGCCGGCACCGCGGTTGAGCAGGGCGCCGTTGGCCAGCCCTTCGGATTGCCAGGTGTCGGCCAGGCGCGCCGCGCTGGCGCGCCGTGCGGCGTCAGGCGCCAGTCGGGCAGCGGCGTCGGGAGCCAGCCGGCGGGCGGCCTCCTCGTAGCGTCCGGCCGCCAGGTCCGCGAGGAAGGCCTCGGCGGCCTCGGCGCGCGCGGCGTTTTCATCCTTGGACGCGACGGACGATGGCGCCTGGGCGAACGCCGGCGGTGCCGATGCCATCGCCAGCGCGAGCGCGAGCGCGACCACCCGCCAGCCCGCCACAGGCCGCACGATGCCGCCCGTGCGCCCGCCGGGGGGCATCAGGCCCGCGACCGCCGGAGGATGTCGAGCACCGCCTGCGGATGCTGCAGGCTGAGCAGCCAGACGCCACCGTCGGCATGCGGCAGCATCAGCACCTTGGCCGGATCGCTGACCAGGCAGAACGCGCGGCGGCCGTCGCGCAGCCGGAAATGCCCGCCCCAGAAGCCCGGGAGGCGATAGCCCATCGTCTTCAGCCGCGGCCGGACGTCCTGGTGTTCGCGCAGGTCCAGCACCCTGGCCTGGTCCAGGCGGAACTCCGACACCGGCGATTCGCGGCTGAACCAGGTGGCGCGCACGCGCAGCCGTTCGCCATCGAACGCCGCCTGCCGCCGCCACAGGGGCAGCACCACGGCCAGCACCAGCAGCGCCACCAGGGCCTGGCCCCGGGCCAGCGGCAGCACGTCGACGCCGGCGGCGTCGGCCGGCACCCGCAGCACCGCCACCCCGGCCACCACCAGCGGCAGCAGCGTGGCCAGCAGGACCGCGAAGGCGACCACCGGCTTGCCCAGCGGCGTCAGTGCGAAATTGCGGTAGGTCATCGCGGGGCTCCCGGCGAGGTGTCGTCGTCGTCGTTGCCGGGGGCGGGCTTGAGGCGGCCGGACTTGCGAAGGGACTCCCGCAGCACGTACTCGATCTGCGCGTTCAGCGAGCGCAGTTCGTCATCCGCCCAGCGCTGGATGGCGTCCAGCACCTCGGCGTTGATGCGCAGCGGGTAGGCCTTCTTCGCCGTCACCGGTCAGCCCCGCTGCTTCCGCAGCACGACCACCGTCAGCACGACGGCCAGCACCAGGACCGCGCCCAGCAGGGCGGGCAGGGTCGCCAGCAGGGTCGCGCGCGGCAGCAGCAGCAGCGCCAGGCCCAGCGCCGACACCAGTCCGCCGATCGCCAGCACCGTGCCACCGACCGCGCGGCGCAGCCCGTCGGGGTCGCGGGCGCCGTCCAGCGAGGCGGGGCGCCACAGGCCGGCCAGCAGCGCCAGGCCGAGCAGCACGCCGGGCAAGGACGTCACCAGCGCGAAGATCCCGGCCAGCATCATTTCGTCCATGCCGGCCTCAGTAGATCGTGCCGGCATTGACCACCGGCTGGGTGCCGCGCTCGCTGCACAGCACCACCAGCAGGTTGCTGACCATGGTCGCGCGGCGCTCCGGGTCGAGTTCGACCACCTTGCGCGCGGACAGCTGCTGGAGCGCCATTTCCACCATGCTCACCGCGCCTTCGACGATGCGGGTGCGGGCGGCGATGATGGCGCCGGCCTGCTGGCGCTGCAGCATGGCCTGGGCGATTTCCGGCGCGTAGGCCAGGTGGCTGATGCGCGCCTCGGACACGGTGACGCCGGCCTGCGCCAGGCGCTCCTGGATCTCCTCGGTCAGGTGCTTGGCGATCTCGGCGGCGTGGCTGCGCAGGGCGACGGTGCCGTCGTCGTGCTGGTCGTAGGGGTAGCTGGTGGCCATGGCGCGCAGGGCGGCCTCGGACTGGATGTGCACGAAGCTTTCGTAGTCGTCGACGTTGTAGACGGCCTCGGCCGAGTCGACCACCTGCCAGACCACGACCGCGCCGATCTCGATCGGGCTGCCGTCGAGGTCGTTGACCTTGAGCTTGCCGGACTCGAAGTTGCGCACGCGCAGCGAGACCTTCTTGGCCGAGAAGAACGGGTTGTTCCAGCGCAGGCC
The DNA here is from genome assembly GCF_035721105.1 of Arenimonas sp. Taxonomy (GTDB): domain Bacteria; phylum Pseudomonadota; class Gammaproteobacteria; order Xanthomonadales; family Xanthomonadaceae; genus Arenimonas. The sequence continues at coordinate 14,339 of NZ_DASTNG010000010.1, forward strand.
CTGGTCCTTGCAGGTGCCGACGTACTTGCCGAACAGGCTCTGCACGGCGGCCTGGTTGGGTTCGACCATGTAGAAGCCGAACAGGAGGAAGAACTCGAGGCTGCCGAGGATGACGCCGGCGGCGATGAACAGGCCGTCCTGGTCGCGCAGCCCGGCGATGAACAACACCGCGGTGGCGATCATGGCCGCCAGCAGGCCGATCACGAGGGGGATGCCGGGGACGGAACGCAGGCTCTGCTCTTTCATGGGATTCTCCCTTGGGGTGGGAAAACGATATCAGAAAGATATCTCTTTGCAAGCCATGCGTCCGAAGGGGTCCCGGGCCGCCGAAAAACCCTTTCCCGACAACTACTTGGCTTCGGGCTCCACCTGGAACCGGATGATCGGCGAGGGCAATTGCTCGCTGGCGACGATCAGGCCACGGCCGTCGAGCGAGAAAGCGATGGCCTCGGCCTGGGGCAGCCAGGGCAGGGCGAGGTGCGGCAGCTTGTCGGACAGGCCGGGGGCCCAGTCGCCGTCCGCACCGCGCACCACGAAATGCACCGAGCGGTAGTTCAGCACCGCCAGCACGCGGCCGTTGGGGCTCAGGTCGGCGCCGGTGATCTGGGCCCGGTAGCGGCCATAGGTGGGGCTGCGGCGGAAGTCGGACGCGTCGGGCTGCTCGATGCCGGGTAGGGTGCCGATCCGCTCCGCGACCTGCTCATCGGGACCGGCCGCCAGCCGGACGCGGAACAGCTCGGCCGGGACCCGCTTCTTCGAAATCAGCAGGACCTCGCCGCGCACGGCATCCACCGCGACCGCCTCGCAGTCGCGCGGGCCATCGGGCCAGCGGAAGTGCACGGTCCAGGCCAGGGTGGCGGGCCGGGCCAGGTCCCGGGGCTCCTCGAACACGTGCAGCCGCAGCGACTGGCGGATGCCGCCGTTGTCGCCGGTGTCGGCGACCAGCAGGTAGTCCTCGCCGTCGAGCTGGAACGAGGCCATGTCTTCCCAGTCGATGTTCTCGGCGCCTGGCGTGGCCACGGTGGCCTGGCGCTGGCCGCGGCCGTCGAGCAGGTGCAGCGCGTCGCCGCCGCCGCTGTCGTTGTGGGCCCAGAACATCCCCGGATGGCGGCGCGAGGCCGCCAGCCCGCTGATCTCGTCGATGGCGCGATCGGTCACCAGGCCCATCGCTTCCGGCTTTCCCCAGCGGGCGCCCAGCGCCAGGGCCGGGACGAACAGCAGCAGGGTGATGGCGGAGGTGCGTGCGAAGGCCATGCGTCACTCGGGAGTCAGGCGCGCAGCATGCCAGAAACGCCCTGTGCCGGGGCGCGCGCTACAATCCGCGCCTCCCGACAGCAGGCCCGCCGCCATGACCGATCCGCGCTCGATCACCCTCGGAACCCCCCTGTCGGCCCGGGCGAAGCGGGTGCTGATGCTGGGCTCGGGCGAGCTGGGCAAGGAGGTCGCGATCGAGCTGCAGCGGCTGGGCGTCGAGGTCATCGCCGCCGACCGCTATGCCGACGCGCCCGCCATGCAGGTCGCGCACCGCAGCCACACCCTGAACATGCTGGACCCGGCGGCGCTGCGCGACCTGATCGCCCATGAAAAGCCCGACCTGGTGGTGCCCGAGATCGAGGCCATCCATACCCCGACCCTGGTCGAACTGGAGGCCGACAAGGGCCAGCACGTGGTGCCCACCGCGCGCGCGGCGCGCCTGACCATGGACCGCGAGGGCATCCGTCGCCTGGCCGCGGAGACCCTGGGCCTGCCGACCTCGCCCTACCGGTTCGTCGACACGGTGGAGGAATACCGCGCCGCGGTCGCCGCCATCGGCCTGCCCTGCGTGGTGAAGCCGGTGATGTCCTCGTCCGGCAAGGGCCAGAGCACGGTGCGCACCGAGGCCGACGTCGACGCCGCCTGGGACGTTGCCCAGACCGGCGGCCGCGCCGGCCAGGGACGCTGCATCGTCGAGGGCTTCGTGGCCTTCGACTACGAGATCACGCTGCTGACCGTGCGCCACCGCGACGGCACCTCCTTCTGCGACCCGATCGGACACCTGCAGGTGGACGGCGACTACCGCGAGAGCTGGATGCCGCAGCCGATGTCGGCGCAGGCGCTGCAGCGCTCGCAGGAGATCGCCCGCGCGATCACCGACGACCTGGGCGGCCACGGGCTGTTTGGCGTCGAGCTGTTCGTGCGCGGCGACGAGGTCTGGTTCAGCGAAGTGTCGCCGCGGCCGCACGACACCGGCCTGGTGACCCTGGTGTCGCAGGAGCTGAGCGAGTTCGCGCTGCATGCGCGCGCCATCCTGGGGCTGCCGATCCCGAACATCCGCGCGCTCGGCCCGTCGGCCTCGTGCGCGGTGCTGGCGACCGGCCACGGCGTGCCCGAGTTCTCGAACGTCGATGCGGCCCTGGTCGAGCCCGACACGGCCCTGCGCCTGTTCGGCAAGCCGCGGGTCGAAGGCCATCGCCGCGTGGCGGTGACGCTGGCGCGCGCCGACGACGTCGAGGCCGCGCGCGCCAAGGCCCGCCGCGCCGCCGCGGCCCTGGGCGTGTCCCTGCGCTAGGGCGGGCCCGGCCGCCTCCGGCCGGGACCCGCCTTCCGGGATCAGTGGCCGCGGACGCCGCGGCGATGCAGCAGCGGCAGGCCGTGGGTCTGCGAGGGCGCGTCGCCATGGCCGCCCTTGGGCAGCCGCCGCCGCGCCTTGGCCGAGATCGCAGGCTCCGGACCGGCGTGTGCCGGCGGGTGGGTGGGTGCCGGCATCGACGAGGTGTGTGGCGGCGCGGATGCCGGCGGGCTCGCGCTGTTGGCCGGAAGGGGTGTGGGGGTTGGCTTGGATGTCGCCGACGTCCCGCTCGCCGCGGGGTGGGTGTTGGCGGGCGGCTTCGCGACGGCTTTCCTGGCTTCTGGCTTCTTCGCCGGGACCTTGCTCGCCGCGGATTTTTTTGGCGCGGACTTTTTCGCCGCGGATTTTCCCGCCAGTGCCTTCTTCGCCGCGGGTTTCTTGGCGACCGCCTTCCTGGCGACGGACTTCTTCGCGGCGGGCTTCTTCGCCACTGCTTTCTTGGCGACGGACTTCTTCGCGGCAGGCTTCTTCGCCACTGCTTTCTTGGCGACGGACTTCTTCGCGGCGGACTTCTTCGCCACTGCTTTCTTGGCGGCGGACTTCTTCGCCACAGGCTTCCTGGCGACGGACTTCTTGGCGGCGGTCTTATTTGCCACTGCCTTCTTCGCGGCGGTTTTCTTCGCGACGGCCTTCTTCGCCGCGGGCTTCTTCGCCGCGGGCTTGGCGGCCGAGGTTTTCTTCGCGGCGGACCGCTTGGCGGTCGTCTTCCTGGCGGGTGCCTTCTTCTTCGCGGCCTGCTTGCCGGTGGCCTTCGCGCGGGAGGTCTTCATGGCGGGACGTCCTTCTGGTCGGCGGGGGGAATTCCATCCTAGTCCCGTCCGCCCACGCTTGCTTGAACGCGGGATGTCGCACCGCCGCAAGCGCGGCGCCCGGCGCCGCGGTCGTTCAGCCCCCGGCGTCGAGGTCCACCCACACCAGCCGGTGGTCGGTGGCCTGCAGCCAGGCGTGGCCGCGCTCGCCCTCGCGCGGCCAGAACACGCCGCTGGCCTTCACCGGCAGGCCGACCGAAGGCAGCACGTAGTCCACCCGGTAGTTGCCGTTGCGCGGGCCGAACGAGGCGGTGTCGTGCGCGGGCGCGGAGCGGTGGCCGGTGTTGCCGCCGCCGGTGCGCTGGCCCGCCTCCACGGCGCCCTCGCTGCGCGGCGTGGCGTAGCGCAGCACGCGCGGATGTTCCAGCAGCTGCTGGATCGTGCCCGGCAGGCTGCCGCCGTCGGCGGGGTCGGCGTTGTAGTCGCCGACGATCACGAAGCGCTCGCCCGCAGGCAGGCCACCGCAGCGGCCGGCGTCATCGCACAGCCAGGGCTTGTCGCCCGGCGACAGGTATTCGGCCCACAGCCGGATCTCGTCGTGGTTGCGCGCGGCGTTGCGGCGCTCGGGGCCATCGAAGACCGGCGGGGTGGGGTGCGCGGCCAGGAGGTGGATGCGGCCCAGCGGCGTGTCGATCGGCAGGTCCCAGTGCGACTTCGAGCTCAGCCGCAGCTGTTCCCAGATCGCCGGGGGGTAGAAGGGCTTGCCGGTATCGGGCCGCATCGGCTGCCTCGCGCCCGGCATCGCGCTCCAGCGCAGCAGGCGGAAGCTGCGCGCGGCGCCGGCGTCGATCGGATGCATCGACAGCACCAGCATGCCGTACTGCCCCGGGTGCAGGCCGTAGCCCCAGGCGTCGTTGCCGTGGAAGCGGCCCTCGCCGCCGACCCGGCCGTCGCCGTCGAGGTCGAGCCCGCTGGGCACGCCGGTGTTCACCTCGGCGAGGTAGCGGTAGGGATAGCGGATCGGCTCGCCGCCGTCCTGCGACACCCCGAGGTAGCGCGACTGGAACAGGTCGGCCGCCAGGCCCGCCGCGTCGTAGTCGAACTCGTTGAGCAGCACCACGTCCGGCCGCATCGCCTGCAGGGTGGCGGCGATCTTGCGGGCGTCGTCGTCGCCCTGGTCCAGCCGCTCGATCAGGCCGCCGTGGGTCTCGTCGTACAGCGACGTGTTGAAGGTGGCGACGCGAAGCGTCATGGCGGGCTCCGCGGAGGCGCTGGCGGCGGCCGGTGCCGGCGTACGGCAGCCGGCCAGCAGGACGAGGGACAGCAGGGCAAGGGCGAGGTGGGTTCTCATGCGCGGCGATTGTGCCCGAAGCCCGGCCGCCGGGCGATGCGATTCATTCGGGCATGGGCTTCCAGTCCGCCCCGTCCAGGAACTCCAGCGGGCGGTAGCCGCGCTTGTAGGCCATCTTCGGGTGCCCCTCGAGCCAGAAGCCGAGGTAGAGATGCTCGCGCCCCTCGTCGCGGGCCCGCTGCACCTGCCGCAGGATGGCGTAGGTGCCCAGGCTGCGGGCCGCTTCCTCCGGGGCATAGAAGGTGTACACGGCCGACAGCGCGTCGCCGACGACGTCGGTAACGGCCACCGCCAGCAGCTCGCCCCCGCGCCGGAACTCCATGAACTCGGTCGGGCTCCAGGGGCAGGCCAGGAAGGCATCGAAGTTCGCGGGCGCCGGATCGTCCATGCCGCCGCCGACGTGCCGGGTGTCGAGGTAGCGCCGGTACAGCGCGAAGTTCTCGGCCGTCCGCCGCGCCGGCACGCTGCGCACCTCCAGGTCCGCATTGCGGGCCAGGCAGCGCTTCTGGGCCCGGTTGGGCGCGAACCGGCGCACCGGGATGCGCACGGAGATGCAGGCGCGGCAGCCCACGCAGTGCGGCCGGTACACATGCCCGCCCGAACGCCGGAAGCCCATCGCCAGGGCGCGGCCGAACAGCGTGGGCAGGTAGGGATCGGTAGGGTCTATGATCAGGTCGCGCGACAGTCGGTCCGGCCAGTAGCCGCAGGCGTGCTCGACGGTCTGGAACAACCGGATGTGGTGCTGGTTTCCCATGCCCCCAGTCTATCCCCGGGCGCGGACCTGGCGCACGGCTTGGCATACGGCCCGACGTACAGCCTGATGCTTCCCGGCAGCGCCGCCGCCCGCAGACATAGGTCTGCGGCCCGACTCGGGAGCGTCATCCTGACCACCGATGTCGGCCGTTCCGGCCTCCTGCCTCCACTGCCGCAGACCTATGTCTGCGTGCGACGTCGCCCCGGAAGCCAGTCGCACACCGGGAGGAGGTCAAGTGCCAAAGCCAATACCAACGGGCACGTGCTGGCAGGTCATCCATGATTGCAGGGCGTGTTCGGCCATCCGTGCGCGTTGCGCACGCCATGATCGTCGCGGCTTTTGACTTCGTTCCGGTGTGCGGCTGAAGGTCGGGGCGGCGCCCTGCGACGAGGTGGTTCGACGAAGTGGAGGCAGGAAGCCGGAACGGCCGCCACTCAATGGACAGGACGTCGTGTTGAGTGGCGGTCGGCGAACCACCTCGTTGCAGGGCGCCGCTGCCGTGAGGCCACGCGCCGCGCGCCACGCGCCGTTCGCTGGGCGCTCGGCGCGCCCGAGGTCAGAGGGCGACGCCGAGGCGCTGGCCGACGCGCGTCGGGGTCTCGGTGGCGAAGGCGTCCAGCGCGACCGCGTCGCACGGGAACAGCAGGATCACGGTGGAGCCGTAGTTGAAGCGCGCCATTTCCGCGAAACGGTCCAGCGTGATGCCCTGGCCCCGCCAGTCGCGGCGTACCGGCTTGTGCGCGTAGGGCGGGATTTCCTCCCCGTTCCACACCGACTCCACGCCCGAGACCAGCAGCGCCCCGACCATCACCGAACACATCGGCCCGAACGCCGTGTCGAAGTGGCAGACCAGGCGCTCGTTGCGCGCGAACAGCCGCGGGATCGCCTGCACGCCCCAGGGCGCCACCGTGAACAGACGGCCCGGCACGTGCAGCGTCTCGACCAGGGTGCCTTTCCACGGCATGTGCACCCGGTGGTAGTCGCGCGGCGACAGATAGATGTTGGCGAACCAGCCGTCCGCGTAGGGCGCGGCCATTGCCTCGTCGCCCAGCAGCTCGGCGGCGGTGAAGGCCTGGCCCTTGGCCTGGAAGATACGCCCCGCCTCGATGCGGCCGGCCTGGCTGATCTTGCCGTCGGCCGGCATCAGCAGCGTGCGCGGGTCGGCGTCGGCCACGCGCGCGCCGGGCTTGAGCTCGCGGGTGAAGAACGCGTTGAAATGCGGGTAGTTCGTGGCCACCGGATCGGCGGCCTCGGCCATGTCGACGTTGAACTTGCGCACCACCAGCCGGATCAGCCAGTCCTTGAACCAGCCGGTGCGGGTGCGCGCGACGCCGTAGGCGATCCGCGACAGCAGGCGGTGCGGCAGCACGTACTGCAGGAAGACCTTCGGGCTCATGGCGCGGCCTCCGACAGCAGGACCAGGTCGGCGGCGATGTCGGCCGGCACGAAGGGCGGACGGATCAGGCCGGCCTGGCGCCCCTGCGGGTCGATCACGACCAGGGCCGAGGAGTGGTCCATGGTGTAGTCGCCGCCGTCGGTGGCCACCTTCATGTAGACCAGGCCCAGGCTGCCGGCGAAGGCCTGCAGCGCGCCCTGGCTGCCGGTGGCCGCCAGCGTGGCCGGGTGGAAGTAGGCCGCGTACTCGCCGGTCTTGGCCGGGGTGTCGCGCTCCGGGTCGATGGACACGAACAGCACCTGCGGCCGCCGCGCCTCCGGCAGGTCGGCCCAGGCCTTCTGCGCCTGCGCCAGCTCGGACAGCGTGGTGGGGCAGACGTCGGGGCAGTGGGTGAAGCCCAGGAACACCACCGTCCAGCGGCCCTGCAGCTCGGCGGGTTCCAGCGGCGTGCCGTCGGACTGGTCCAGCGCGAACGGCGCCAGGACGCGCGGGCTGGAGAACAGGCGGGTCGCCTTGAGGCGGGCCGGGTCGACGGCCGGGGCGGCCGGCGTGGTCGCGGCCGGGCCGGACGGCGCCGGCACCAGCACGAGCTGGGCGGCCCAGAGGCCGAGGCCGGCGGCGAGCGCGGCGACGAGGATCAGCAGGGTGGTGCGATTGAACACGGCGTGTCCCGGAAGGGCGGCAAGGCGGCAATTATAGCGGGCGCGCGGCTATACTCGCGGCATTGCAAGGGCTTGGCGCACATGTCGATAGAACTCGTCACCATCGTGGACTTCATCCGCTACGGCGCCAGCCGGTTCGGCGCCGCCGGCCTGACTTTCGGTCACGGCCACGACAACGCCCTCGACGAGGCGACCCAGCTGGTGCTGCACGCCCTGCACCTGCCGCCCGACCTGGGCCCGGCCTATGGCCAGGCCAAGCTGGTGGCGGAGGAGCGCATCGCCGTGCTGGCGCTGTTCGAGCGCCGCATCCAGGAGCGCATCCCGGCCTGCTACCTCACGGGCGAGGCCTGGTTCGCCGGCCTGAGCTTCAAGACCGACAGCCGCGCGCTGGTGCCGCGTTCGCCGATCGCCGAGCTGATCGAGACCGGCTTCGAGCCCTGGCTGGGCGGCCGGGAAGTCAACCGCGTGCTCGACATGTGCACCGGTTCGGGCTGCATCGCCATCGCCACCGCCCACTACCACCCGCACTGGCAGGTGGACGCGGCCGACCTGAGCGAGGACGCGCTGGCGCTGGCCGCCGAGAACAAGGTCCGGCTGATGGCGGACAACGTGCGCCTGGTCCAGTCCGACCTGTTCAAGAACCTCGATGGCGAGGTCTATGACCTGATCGTCACCAATCCGCCCTACGTGACCCACGCCGAGACCGACGCGCTGCCGCCGGAGTACGCGCACGAACCCGACCTGGGCCTGCGCGCCGGCGAGGACGGCCTGGACCTGGCGCTGGAAATCCTGCGCGACGCACCGCGGCACCTCTCTGAGAACGGCCTGCTGATCTGCGAAGTCGGCGAGAGCGAGCACGCTCTGGTTGCGCTGCTGCCGGAGCTGCCGCTGGCCTGGGTCGAGTTCAAGGTCGGGCAGATGGGCATCTTCGTCGCCGAGCGCGAGGACCTGGTGGCGCACCACGCGCGCATCAAGGCCCTGGCCGACGCCCGGCGCGGTTGAGCCGGGGATGAGCGACAACAGTTTCGGCCGGCTGCTGCGCGTCACCACCTTCGGCGAAAGCCATGGCCCGGCCATCGGCTGCGTCATCGACGGCTGCCCGCCCGGCATCGCGATCGCGGCCGGTGATTTCCGCGCCGACCTCGATCGCCGCGCCACCGGGAAGTCGCGCCACACCTCGCAGCGGCACGAGGCCGACGAGGTCGAGATCCTCAGCGGTGTCTACGAGGGCCGCACCACCGGCACCCCGATCGGCCTGCTGGTGCGCAACACCGATGCGCGCAGCAAGGACTACGGCAAGATCGCCGAACAGTTCCGCCCCGGGCACGCCGACTACACCTACCTGCACAAATACGGCCTGCGCGACCCGCGCGGCGGCGGCCGCAGTTCGGCGCGCGAGACCACGATGCGGGTGGCGGCGGCGGTGATCGCCAAGAAATGGCTGGCCGAGCGCCACGGCATCACGGTGCAGGCGCACGTCTCGCAGATCGCCGACCTCCGCCCGCGTGCGTTCGACGCCGCGGCGATCGAAGGCAATCCGTTCTTCTGGCCCGATGCGTCGCAGGTCGCCGAGCTCGAGGCCTTCATGGACGCGCTGCGCAAGTCCGGCGATTCGGTCGGCGCCCGCGTGGACGTCGTCGCCCGCAACGTCCCGCCGGGCTGGGGCGAGCCGGTGTACGGCAAGCTCGACGCCGACATCGCCGCGGCCATGATGTCGATCAACGCCGTGAAGGGCGTCGAGATCGGCGCCGGTTTCGCGGCGGTGCTGCAGAAGGGCACCGAGCATCGCGACCTGATGTCGCCCTCCGGCTTCGCCAGCAACCATGCGGGCGGCATCCTGGGCGGCATCAGCAGCGGCCAGGACATCACCTGTTCGGTGGCGTTCAAGCCCACCTCCAGCCTGCGGCTGCCGGGGGCCACGGTGGACACGGCCGGCCAGCCGGTCGACATCATCACCACCGGCCGCCACGACCCCTGCGTCGGCCTGCGCGCCCCGCCCATCTGCGAGGCCATGCTGGCCCTGGTCCTGATGGACCACGCCCTTCGCCATCGCGCCCAGTGCGGGGATGTGGGCCCGGTCGTGCCCCGGGTGGCCGGCGGTGGTGGGTGAGCGCGATTCGAACGCGGATCAGAGCGGAAACCCCGGATAAGAGCGGATACCGCTTTTGCTTGGGTGCGCGAAAACGAGTGCCCGGGGTGTCCGGCCTTGCCTGAGGCTTTGCTTCGGCGCGCGCCAGCTCCCGGGCCGGATCCATTCAGGACTTATCCGCCTTTATCCTTCTTTTCCGATTTGATCCGCGTTCAAATCTAGATCCCCTGGAAGCACGAGCCCCATGAGCAAGACATACACAGTCGCCATCGTCGGTGCCACCGGTGCCGTTGGCGAGACGATGCTTTCGATCCTGGCCGAGCGGCAGTTCCCGGTCGGGACCCTGCACCTGCTGGCCAGCGAGCGCTCCGCCGGCGCCAAGCTCCGCTACGGGGCGCGCGAACTGGTCGTGCAGGACCTCGCCACGTTCGACCCGGCCGGCGTCGACATCGCCCTGTTTTCCGCGGGCGGCTCGATTTCGAAGGCGTTCGCGCCGAAGTTCGCGGCCGCGGGCGCGGTGGTCATCGACAACAGTTCGGCGTTCCGCCAGGACGACGACGTGCCGCTGGTCGTGGCCGAAGTGAATCCCGAAGCCATCGCCGATCGCCCGCGCGGCATCATCGCCAACCCCAACTGCTCGACCATGCAGATGCTGGTGGCGCTGGCGCCGATCCATCGTGCGGTCGGCATCACCCGCATCAACGTCGCCACCTACCAGTCGGTGTCGGGCGCCGGCCGCAGCGCGATGGAGGAGCTGGGTCGCCAGACCGCCGCCATGCTCGGCTTCCAGAACCACGCCCCCGAGAAGTTCCCGGTGCAGATCGCCTTCAACCTGATCCCGCACATCGACGAGTTCATGGACAACGGCTACACCCGCGAAGAAATGAAGATGGTGTGGGAGACCCGCAAGATCCTGGGCGACGACGGCATCAGCGTGAACCCGACCGCCGTGCGCGTGCCGGTGTTCTACGGCCACTCCGAGGCGGTGCACCTCGAGACCCGCGACAAGCTCTCGGCCGCGGACGCCCGCGCCCTGCTCGAGGCTGCGCCGGGTGTCGAAGTGGTCGACGACCGCGCGCCCGGCGGCTACCCGACGCCGGTGACCCACGCCGCCGGGACCGACCCGGTCTACGTCGGTCGCATCCGCGAGGACCTGTCGCATCCGCACGGCCTGGACCTGTGGATCGTGTCGGACAACATCCGCAAGGGCGCCGCCCTCAATGCGGTGCAACTGGCGGAACTCGTGGTCAAAGCGGGCGGCTGACCGGTATATTCGAGCCGTCGTACCGTCGGGACCGCTGCAGGGGAGCGGTCGCGCCAGCCTTCATCGGGGAGATTCGAAGCGTGAAAAAACGCCATCTGCAGCTACCGCTCGCCCTGGCCCTGGCCCTGGGCGCTTCCAGCGCGCACGCGCTGGGCCTGGGCCAGATCCAGGTCAAGTCCGGGCTGAACGAGCCCCTGGTCGCCGAGATCCCCATCCTGTCGGCGGCGCCCGGCGAGCTCGACGAGCTCGAGGTGCGCCTCGCCTCGCCCGAGGCCTTCGCCCGCGTCGGCCTCGAGCGCCCGGTCGGCCTGACCGCCAACCTGCAGATGAGCGTCGGCCGCAACGCCGCCGGCCAGCCGGTGATCCGCGTCACCACCGATTCGCGCTTCACCGAACCCTTCCTGACCTTCCTGATCGAGGCCAACTGGGGCCGCGGCAGCGTGGTGCGCGAATACAGCGCCCTGGTCGATCCGCCCTACATCGCGCCGGCCGTCATCCGCCCGCTGGAAGCGCCGGTGTCGGCCGCGCCCGCGCCCTACGTCGCGCCGCCGCCGGCCCCGATGCCCGAGCCGGTCGAGACCACGCCGCTGGCCGATCCCGAGCCGGTGCTGACGGTCACCGACATCCCGCCGGAGGCGCCGGCGCCGCAGGCCGAGCCGCTGCCGCCGGAGCCGGCGCCCGCGCCGGTGCTGCCCGAGCCCGAGGCCGAGCCCGAGGTCGCGGCGGTGCCGCCGGCCCCGGAGCCCGAGCCCGTGCCGACCCCGGAACCTGCACCCGAACCGACCCCGGAGCCGGTCGCCGCCGCCCCCGAACCCGCCCCGGTCGCGCCGCCTGCGCCTGCGCCCGCACCGACCCCGGCGCCGGCCGACAGCTACGGCCCCGTCAGCGAAGGCCAGACCCTCTGGAGCATCGCCAACGGCGCGCGCCCGGACCGGGCGGTCACCATCAACCAGATGATGCTGGCGCTGCAGCGGGCCAACCCCGAGGCCTTCATCGACGACAACATCAACCAGCTCAAGCGCGGCGCCGTGCTGCGCATCCCGGCGCGCGAGGAAGTGCTGACGCTGGGTGCCGACGAGGCCGCCGCGCTGGTGCGCGAGCAGGCCAGCGCCTGGCAGGCGCGCCGCCAGCCGGTGCCGCAGCCGGCCGAGTCCGTGGCCCAGGCGCCGTCGCGCCCGGCCGCGCGTCCGGCCCCGGGCGCCGCCGCCGACGGCCGGCTCGAGATCGTGCCGCCGTCCGGCAACGAGCGCGCCGCCCGCGGCGTCCAGTCCGGCGCCAGCGGTGACGGCACCGGCACCGAGTTGCGCGCCGAGCTGACGCAGGCCCGCGAAGACCTGGCCGCCCGCCAGTCGGAAGTGGCCGAACTGCGCTCCCAGCTGACCGAGCTGGACGAGCAGCAGGCCGACAGCGAGCGCCTGGTGGCCCTGCAGGACAGCCAGCTCAAGGCGCTCCAGGACCGCCTGGGCCAGCCCGAGCCGGCCCCGGCCCCGACGCCCGCCCCGACTCCCGAAGCGGCCCCGGCCGACACCGCCGCGGCCCCGGTCGCGGCGCCGCCGGCCCCGGCGCCCTGGTACATGAATCCGCTGGTGCTGGTGGGTGCCGGGCTGGTGCTGCTGGGCGGCCTGGTGCTGGCCCTGCGTGGCCGCCGCAGCAAGGCCCCGCTGCCCAGCCCGTCGCGCCGCATTTCCGACGACGATGCCGTGCGCGCCAGCCTGCCCGGCGCCCAGCGCGCGGCGCCGGTCGCGACCGACGCCGAGCCCGAGGCCACGGACGACGCGGCGCCGGCGGTGGACGAGAACCTGCTGCGCCTGCAGAAAGCCCTGCGCGAACGCCCCGGCGACCTCGAGGCCCACATCGGCCTGCTGCGCTACCACTACTCGCGCGGCGAAGCCGCCGAGTACGAGCGCGCCGCCCAGGCGATGCGCATCCAGGTCCGCAGCACGCTCGACCCGCGCTGGCGCGAGGCCGTGGTCATGGGCGCCTCGCTGGCCCCGGGCAACGCGCTGTTCAGCCAGGCCGGCTGGAACACGCCGCGCTTCGGCGACACCGGCGTGATGGCCTCGACCGCGAAGCCGGCCGCTCCGGCGCCGGCGCCCGCCGCCGAGCCGGTGCCCGACCTGGACGACCTGGACGCGATCGATGTCGCGCCGCGGGCGTCCACCGCGCCGGTCGACCAGGACGAAGACTGGGAGCGCATCACGCACGGCGGGGCCGGCGTCCGCCTCACCGCGCCCGCGCCTGAACCGGAACCGGAACCCGCGCCGACCGCCGAGGCCGAGCCCGAGCCCGACTTCACCGCCACCGACGATCAGGCGTTCGACGCCGGGTTCGACGCGGCTCCGGACGCGGCGGACGCCGACGATGACGGCAGCGCCACCAAGATCGAGCTGGCCCGGGCCTACCTCGACATCGGTGACGTCGAAGGCGCCCGGGGCATGCTCGAGGAAGTGCTGGCCGAGGCCGGTCCGGCCGGTCGCGCCGAGGCCGCCCGCCTGCTCAAGGACATCGGCTAACTGCGCTACGCACTGGGCATCGAATACGACGGCAGCGGCTTCCAGGGATGGCAGCGGCTGTCGCACGGTGCCTCGGTGCAGGCCGAGGTGGAGAAGGCGCTGTCCTTCGTCGCCAACCATCCGCTCGACGTGGTGTGCGCGGGCCGTACCGACAGCGGCGTGCACGCCAGCGGCCAGGTGGTGCACCTGGATTCCGACTCGGGCCGCACGCCGTTCGCGTTCCGGCAGGGCGCCAACAGCCGGCTGCCCGGCAGCATCGCGGTGCTGTGGTGCCAGCCGGTGGCGCAGGACTTCCACGCGCGCTACTCGGCGCGGGCGCGCCGCTACCGCTACAGCATCCTCAACCGCGGCATGCGCCCGGCCATGCTGCGCGACTACCTCACCTGGGAGCGCCAGCCGCTGGACGCCGACGCCATGCACCGTGCGGCGCAGGCGCTGGTGGGCGAGCACGACTTCAGCGCGTTCCGCACGGTGCACTGCCAGGCGCCGCATCCCAACCGCAACGTGCACGAGATCAAGGCCTGGCGCGAAGGTGACCGCGTGATCGTGGAAGTGCAGGCCAATGCCTTCCTGCACCACATGGTCCGCAATTTCGTCGGCAGCCTGCTGCTGGTCGGCCGCGGCGAGCGCCCGGAAGCCTGGGTCGGCGAGCTGCTGGCCGGCCGCGACCGCGCCGTCGCCGGCCCCACCGCGCCCTCGAGCGGCCTGGTCTTCCTGGGCCCGCGCTACCCCGCCGAATGGGGCCTCCCCCCCGAAGTCACCCTCTGACCCCTGGCCGCGAAGCCCCTCTGTAGGAGCGCCTTCAGGCGCGAATCTTTTCGCGGTCACCCGGCAACGGACGAGGCCGACGCCGGGAACGAGGGAAAGCTTCGCGCCTGAAGGCGCTCCTACAGGGGAGGGCGGGGCGTACACGGGGCGAGCACGGCGGGCGGCTACAATGGCGGCATGAGGACGCGCATCAAGTTTTGCGGAATGACCCGGCCGGGCGACGTGCGGCTGGCGGTCGAGCTGGGCGTGGATGCGCTGGGCTTCGTGTTCGCGGCCAACAGCCCGCGCCGGCTCGGCATCGAGCCGCTGGAGGGGCTGCGCCAGGCGGTGCCGCCGCTGGTGGATGCCGTGGCCCTGTTCATGGACAACCCGGGCAGCGAAGTCGCCGCCGCCATCAAGGTCCTGCGGCCGACCCTGCTGCAGTTCCACGGCAGCGAGGACGACGCCTTCTGTCGCGGCTTCGGCCTGCCCTTCATCAAGACCGTGCCGATGGGGCAGGGCGCCGACGATGCGGCGATGGCGCGGAAACGCTACCCTTCGGCCAGTGCCTTCCTGCTCGACGGCCATGGCCCCGGCCAGCCCGGCGGCCGCGGCGAGCGCTTCGACTGGACCACCATCCCCCCGCTGGGCAAGCCGGTCTTCCTGGCGGGCGGCCTGTCGGCGGCGAACGTGGGCCAGGCCATCCGCACCGCGCGGCCCTTCGCCGTCGACGTGTCGAGCGGGATCGAGAGCGCGCCGGGCATCAAGGACGGCGACAAGATGCAGCAATTCGTAGACGAGGTTCGACGTGCAGACCGCAGTTCCCATGAATGACATCCCCCGGACCGAAGACATCGCCGATTTCGGTGCCTGGCCCGATGCCGCGGGGCACTTTGGCCGCTATGGCGGCGTGTTCGTCTCCGAGACCCTGATCGGGCCGCTGCGCGAGCTCGAGGCCGCCTACGAGAAATACCGCAAGGACCCGGAATTCCTGGCCGAGCTGCGGCACGACTACCGTCACTACGTCGGCCGCCCCAGCCCGATCTACGAAGCGGCGCGGCTGAGCGCGCACGTCGGCGGTGCCCGCATCCTGCTCAAGCGCGAGGACCTCAACCACACCGGCGCGCACAAGATCAACAACACCATCGGCCAGGGCATGCTGGCCAAACGCATGGGCAAGACCCGCATCATCGCCGAGACCGGAGCCGGCCAGCACGGCGTGGCCTCGGCCACGGTGGCGGCGCGACTGGGCCTGGAGTGCGTGGTCTACATGGGCGCCACCGACGTCGAGCGGCAGGCGCCGAACGTGTTCCGCATGAAGCTGCTGGGCGCCACCGTGGTGCCGGTGACCTCGGGCAGCAAGACCCTCAAGGACGCGCTCAACGAAGCCATGCGCGACTGGGTCACCAACGTGCACGACACCTTCTACATCATCGGCACCGTCGCCGGCCCGCACCCGTACCCGAAGCTGGTGCGCGACTTCAACGCCGTGGTCGGCCAGGAGTCGCGGGCGCAGATGCTCGAGGAATACGGGCGCCTGCCGGACGCCGTCACCGCCTGCGTGGGCGGCGGCAGCAACGCCATCGGCATGTTCCATGCCTTCCTCAACGACCGCGACGTGGCCATCGTCGGCGCCGAGGCCGCGGGCGACGGCGTCGAGACCGGGCGCCACTCGGCTTCGCTGGTGGCCGGCCGCCCGGGCGTGCTGCACGGCAACCGCACCTACGTGATCTGCGACGACGACGGCCAGATCACCGAGACGCATTCGATCTCGGCCGGCCTCGACTACCCGGGCGTCGGCCCCGAGCACGCCTTCCTCAAGGACAGCGGCCGCGCCACCTACGTCGGCATCACCGACGACGAGGCGATGGAAGCCTTCCACCTGCTGGCCCGCACCGAAGGCATCCTGGCCGCGCTGGAGTCCAGCCACGCCGTTGCCCAGGCGATGAAGCTCGCCCGCGACCTGCCGAAGGATGCGCTGGTGCTTTGCAACCTTTCCGGGCGTGGCGACAAGGACATCTTCACCATTGCGCGGCGCGAGGGTATTGCGCTCTAGCTTCGTGTGGCTTTTTATTTTTTGACACGGAAAGAGCGGATAAACACGGATAGAGCAAAATCCGTGGGGTGGTTTTCGCCGGCCTGTCGCCATGCGCCGAGAACCCATCCAATTCGCTTTATCCGTGTTCATCCGTGTTTATCCGCTCTTTCCGTGTTGAGAACCCCATGTCCCGAATCGCCGCCAAGTTCCGCTCCCTCGCCGAAGCCAAGCGCAAGGCGCTCGTTCCGTTCGTGACGGCGGGGGATCCCTCGCTGGAGGCGACGGTGCCGGTGATGCATGCGCTGGTGGCCGCGGGCGCCGACGTGATCGAGCTCGGGGTGCCCTTCTCGGACCCGATGGCCGACGGGCCGGTGATCCAGCGCAGCTCCGAGCGCGCGATCGAGCGCGGGGCCGGCGTGCGCTACATCCTCGCGGCGGTGGCCGAGTTCCGCCGGGTCGACGCGGAGACGCCGGTGGTGCTGATGGGCTACCTCAACCCGGTCGAGATGTGGGGCGCCGCGCGCTTCGCCGAGGCCGCGGCCGAAGCCGGCGTGGACGGCGTGCTGCTGGTCGACCTGCCGCCCGAGGAGGCCGGTCCGACCCGCGACGCCTTCAACGCCGCCGGCCTGGACCTGATCTCGCTGGCCGCGCCCACCACCACGCCCGATCGCCTGGCGCGCCTGGCCACCGAGTCGCAGGGCTACCTGTATTACGTCTCCTTCGCCGGCGTCACCGGCGGCGGCCAGCTCGACACCACGGCCGTGCTGGCCAAGGCGGGCGACCTGCGGCGCCAGGCCAAGGTGCCCGTGCTGGTCGGGTTCGGCATCCGCGACGCCGCCTCGGCCGCGGCCCTGGCCCCGGCCGCCGACGGCATCGTGGTCGGCAGCGCCCTGGTCGATGCCCTGGCGGGCGCGGCCACGCCGGCCGACGCCGCCGCGCGCGCCGGGGCCTTCCTGGCGCCGCTGCGCGGTGCCCTGGACGCCCACGCCTGAGCCGGCGGGGCGGGGGCCTTCCGGGCGGGGCCATTCGGGCTAAACTTCACGACCCGAACAAGACCGGTGGCTGAATGAGCTGGCTGACCAAACTGATGCCGTCCCGCATCCGCACCGAGGGCGGCGGCAAGCGCGCCGTGCCCGAGGGCCTGTGGGAGAAGTGCGACCGCTGCGGCGCGGCGCTGTACGGCCCCGAGCTGGAAAAGAACCTGCGGGTCTGCCCCAAGTGCAGCCACCACATGGCCATCGGCGCCCGCGAGCGCCTGGTTGCGTTCCTGGACGACGACAGCGGCGAGGAGATCGGCGCCGCGCTCGGCCCGGTCGACGCGCTGCACTTCAAGGACCAGAAGAAGTACGCCGACCGCATCAAGGCCGCGCAGAAGGCCACCGGCGAGCGCGATGCGCTGGTCGCGGTGCAGGGCAGGCTCAAGGGCCACGACATCTGCGTGGCGGCCTTCGAGTTCAAGTACATGGGCGGCTCGATGGGCTCGGTGGTGGGCGAGAAGTTCACCCTCGCCGCCGAGCGCGCGCTGGCCCTGGGCTGCCCGCTGGTGTGCTTCTCGGCCACCGGCGGCGCGCGCATGCAGGAAGGCCTGTTCTCGCTGATGCAGATGGCCAAGACCTCGGCGGCGCTGGGTCGCCTGCGCGCGGCCGGGCTGCCCTTCGTATCGGTGCTCACGCACCCGACCACCGGCGGCGTCTCGGCCTCGCTGGGCATGCTGGGCGACATCAACGTCGGCGAGCCGCAGGCCCTGATCGGCTTCGCCGGCCCGCGCGTGATCGAGCAGACCGTGCGCGAGACCCTGCCCGAGGGCTTCCAGCGCTCGGAGTTCCTGGTCGAGCACGGTGCGGTCGACCTGATCATCGACCGCCGGCAGATGCGCGAGAAGCTGTCGGCCCTGCTGGCCCTGATGATGCGCCAGCCGATGCCCGCGCCGGACGCGGCGGCGAACGGCAACGGCGGCGCCTGAGCGCGATGTCGGAGCGCAAGTATTTCGGCACCGACGGCATCCGCGGCCGGGTGGGGCAGTGGCCGGTGTCGGCCGACTTCATGCTGCGCCTGGGCGCCGCCGCCGGCCGCGTGCTGGTCGCCGAGGGCCGCGACAGCGCCACCGTCGTGATCGGCAAGGACACCCGCATCTCGGGCTACATGTTCGAGGCGGCGCTGGAGGCCGGCCTGGTCGCCGCCGGCGCCGACGTGCGCATGCTGGGCCCGATGCCGACCCCGGCGGTGGCCTACCTCACGCGTTCGCTGCGCGCCGACGCCGGCATCGTCATCAGCGCGTCGCACAACCCGCACCACGACAACGGCATCAAGTTCTTCTCGGCCCAGGGCGAGAAGCTGGGCGACGCGCTGGAAGCCGCGATCGAGGCCGAGCTGGACAAGCCCTTCAGCACGGTCGAATCCGACCGCCTGGGCAAGGCCTCGCGCGTCACCGACGCGATGGCGCGCTACGCCGAGTTCTGCAAATCCACCGTGCCCGACGACTTCGTGCTCAGCGGCATGAAGCTGGTGCTCGACTGCGCCCACGGCGCCACCTACCAGGTCGCGCCGCGGGTGTTCTCCGAGCTCGGCGCCGTGGTCGACTGCATCGGCAACGAGCCCGATGGCCTGAACATCAACGACGGCGTCGGCTCCACCCATCCCGCCGCGCTGATCGCCCGCGTGCGCGAGACCGGCGCCGACCTCGGCATCGCCTTCGACGGCGACGGCGACCGCGTGCTGATGGTGGACGGGCAGGGGCGCCTGGTGGATGGCGACGGCCTGATCTGGCTGCTGGCCCGCGACTGGCACGCCAGCGGCCGCCTGCGCGGGCCGGTGGTGGGCACGCTGATGACCAACTACGCGATGGAGCGTTCGCTGGGCGAGCAGGGCATCGGTTTCCTGCGCGCCCGGGTCGGCGACCGCTACGTGCACCAGGCCCTGGTCGAACACGACGGCGTGCTGGGTGGCGAAGCCTCCGGCCACCTCCTGTGCCTGGACCGCGCCAGCACCGGCGACGCCATCGTCAGTGCGCTGCAGGTGATCGAAGTGCTGCGCCGCCGCGGCAAGTCGCTGCAGCAGGCGCTGGCCGCCTACCAGCCGCTGCCCCAGCAGACCGTCAACGTCCGGGTCGCCCCGGGCGTGAAGCCGCTCGACAGCGCCGCCGTGCAGGCCGCCCGCGCCGAGGCCGAGGCGGCCCTGGCCGGCCGCGGCCGCCTGGTGCTGCGGCCCTCCGGCACCGAGCCGGTGGTGCGCGTCACCGTCGAGGCCGACGACGACGGCCTGATGCGCCAGGTGCTCGACCGCCTGGCCGAGGTCGTGCGCGCCGCGACTTGAGCCGCGTCAAGGCCCGGCTCACGCCGCCGGGCCTAGAATCCCCCCATCGAAACCCTTCGGAAGCATCGCCGTGACCGCCAGCATCCCCACCCTCGACATCCAGCGCTTCGACACCGACCGCGACGCTTTCGTCGCCGAGCTCGGCGCCGCCTACCGGGAGTGGGGCTTCGCCGGCATCCGCAACCACGGCATCCCGCAGGCGCAGATCGATCGCGCCTACGACGTGTTCCAGCGTTTCTTCGCGCTGCCCGAGGACGTCAAGAAGCAGTACCACGTGCCCGGCGGCGGCGGTGCGCGCGGCTACACGCCGTTCGGCATCGAGACGGCGAAGGGCGCCAAGCACTTCGACCTCAAGGAGTTCTGGCACGTGGGCCGCGAGATCCCGCGCGACTCGAGGTACGCCGACGTGATGCCGCCGAACCTGTGGCCGGCCGAGATCCCGGAGTTCAAGGACGTCGCCTACGGCCTGTTCACCGCGCTCGACCAGCTGGGGTCGCGGGTGCTGTCGGCGCTGGCCCTGCACATCGACCTGCCGGCGGACTACTTCGCCGACAAGACCAATTTCGGCAATTCGATCCTGCGCCCGATCCACTACCCGCCGATCACCGCCGACGACATCCCGAACGTGCGCGCCGGCGCCCACGAGGACATCAACTTCATCACCCTGCTGGTCGGCGCCAGCGCCGCCGGCCTGGAAGTGAAGTCGAACCAGGGCGAGTGGGTGCCGTTCACCGCGGCCGAGGACACCATCGTGGTGAACATCGGCGACATGCTGCAGCGCCTGAGCAACCACGTGTACCCGTCCACCACGCACCGCGTGGTGAACCCGCCGGGCGAGGCCGCGCGCAAGCCGCGCTACTCGACCCCGTACTTCCTGCACCCGAACCCGGACTTCCTGATCAAGACCCTGCCGGGCTGCATCAGCGCCGGGAACCCGGACCGGTATCCGACCCCGATCACCGCCCACGAGTACCTCCTCGAGCGCCTGCGCGAGATCAAGCTGGTCTGACCTGGACTTGGCGCCGGCGGCACCGCGAAGGTGAGGGTCCTGGCGCGGTCGGCACCGCGAAGGTGAGGGTCCTGGCGCCGTCGGCACCGCGGAAGCGAGGGTCACTTCCTGCTCAGTGAAGCCTTTTATTTCGCAGGAAGTGACCCTCGCTTCCACGGCGCCGCCGGTGCGTGGCTGTCTGGGCGCGTGACGGAAGGCAGGTGGGGGCGCGCTCTGATGCTTGCGCGTTTCGATCCGGGTCGGGGCGGGGCATCTTTCCTGCGGATCCGGTTTGGCTAACCCGGTCGAGGCCCTTCGCCAGAGCTCGCCTGCTGTTCGCGTCCCTTCGGACACGGGCTGAGACGCCGGCGCGAGCCCGGAAGGTGGCCAGACCGGTAGTCCTCGCCGCCCGGCGGCGGGTGTGAGGGCTTGGCAAGTGTCTGCGGCGCATTTGAGGGATACAGGTAAGCCCAAAGCCGCAGCTGCGGCTGCTTGCGCAACAACGGCCGAGGCTTCGCTAACTGCGCGGCCTCTACGCTTTTGCAAAGGGCTGCGACGGAGATTCGGCAGTGCGGGTCGCCTTTCGCCTTGCTCCCACACCCGCCGCCGGGCGGCGAGCTGTTTCGAACTGGCGGTCTTCCGGGCTCGCGCCGGCGTCTCAGCCCGTGTCCGAAGGGACGCGAATAGGAGGCGAGGTGCAAACAAGCGCCTCGGCCGGGTTAGCCAAGCCGGATCCGCAAGAAAGATGCCCGGCCTTGGTCCTGATCGTCACGCGCAAGCATCGAAGCCTTCCAGCCACGGGCACTCCGTCCAAACCACCCGACAGGCCCCACCGGCCGCGCCGCGAAGGCGAGGGTCACTTCCCGCGAAATAAAGGCTTCACTGAGCAGGAAGTGACCCTCGTCTTCGCGGTGGGGCCGGCGCCAGACATCACCACCCTCAATCGGCGTCGCGGAAGTCCTTGGAGCGGGAGCTGATCAGGGCGCTGGCCAGGCGGTCGGGCAGGTACTTCGAGAGGGCGGCCAGCAGCTGGTTGGCGCGGCCGGTGACGACGCGGGGGCGGCCGGCCTCGACGGCATCGACGGCGAGCTTCGCGACCTGGGCGCTGGTGAGCCAGATGCCCTTGGGCAGCTGGCTGACCTTGTCGCGCATGCCGTTGACGTCGTGGAACTCGGTGTAGGTCATGCCCGGGCAGACCGCGGTGACGTGCACGCCGTGTTTCTTCATCTCCAGGTCCAGCGACTCCGAGAAGCGCACCAGCCACAGCTTGGTGGCGCCGTAGAGCGTGTGCCCGGCGGTCGCCGGCACCAGGCCCGCCAGCGAGGCGACGTTGAGGATGCGGCCGTGGCCCGCGGCCTCCATCGCCGGGAGGTAGCGGTGGGTGAGTTCGGCGACTGAGGTCATCAGCACCTGCAGGAAGTCCGCGTGGGTCTTCCAGTCGGCGGACAGGTAGCGGCCGGGCACGCCGTAGCCGGCGTTGTTGACCAGGGTCGAGATGAACAGGCCGCGGGCCTGGGTCTCGGCGAACAGGCGGGCGGGCGTGCCGGGGTCGGCCAGGTCGGCGGCGATCGCCTGGCAGTCGACCCGGGCCGACAGCTCGGCGGCCAGGGCCTGGAGCCGCTCGGCGCGGCGCGCCACCAGCACCAGCGGCACGCCGCGCGCGGCGTACTCGCGGGCGATGGCGGCGCCGATGCCGCTGGAGGCGCCGGTGACCAGGGCGTGGCCACGAACCGGGGACTGGGTCATGTTTCGGGAACTCCGTGGCAGGCGAGGGGCCTGGTTTCGCGCCATTATCACCGGGCGTGGCCGGTAATCGCCGCATGCGGACGGTTCCAGGCCGCCAAAGGAGCGGCATGAGCATCAAGCACCGCGCGTCCCCGGGTTTCCGGATCGCCGCCGCCCTGGCCCTGGCCTGGGCGGCCTGCCTTGCGCCGGTCGCGGCCGGCGAACTGCGGCTGCAGCTCGACGACGGCAGCCTGCCGGTGGCGGGCGCCGTGGCCAGCCTGCACGCCGAGGCCCGCGAGGCGCCGGGCGCGACCGCAGTGATGGACCAGCGCGACTCCACCTTCGTGCCCGGGGTCCTCGCGGTGCAGGTTGGCACCTCGGTCAGCTTCCCCAATTCCGACCGGGTCCAGCACCAGGTCTATTCCTTCTCGAAGCCCAAGCCCTTCGAGCTGCCGCTTTACGCCGGCACGCCGCGCGAGCCGGTGACCTTCGACCGGCCCGGCGTGGTGGTGGTGGGCTGCAACATCCACGACTGGATGATCGGCTACATCGTCGTGCTCGATACGCCGTACTTCGCGACGTCCGGCGATGACGGCGCGATCCGCCTGCAGGCGCCGCCGGGTCGCTACACGCTGCGGGTCTGGCATTCGCGCCTGGCCGAACCCCGGGAGGAGGCCGTGGAGGTCGGCACCGGCGCCAGCGAGCGCACGCTCACGCTGGCCCTGGGCCCGCCGCCGCCCGACCGCCGCGGCAACGACCGGCTGCGCGCCCTGCAGGATCGCCTGCGCAGCCTGCGGCGCGACCCCTGATGCACTGGCGCCTGCAAACCCGGATCGTCGCCCTGCTGATCCTGCTGGTGCTGGCGGCCCAGCTGGCGACCTTCGCGGTGGTGAACGTGGCCACCGGCCGCAGCGTCAGCGGCCAGCTCGAGGAGGAGCTGGTGGTCGCCGAGCGCGTCTGGCAGCGCTTCTACGACGCGCGCAGCCGGCAGCTGCTGGAGTCGACCCTGGTCCTGGCCGACGACTTCGGCTTCAAGGCCGCGGTGGCCAGCGGCGACGCCGCCACCATGGCCTCGGCGCTGCGCAACCAGGCCGCCCGCGTCGGCGCCGATGCCGCGGTGCTGCTGGGTCCCGACGGCGATGGCCGCGCCGCGCTGGCCGGCACCGACCCGGTGCGCCAGGCGCAGGCGCTGGCGCCCCTGCTGGCCCAGGCCCGCGCCGAGGGCTTCGCGCTGTCGGTGGTCGACCTCGACGGCCGCCTGCACGTGATGGCCCTGCTGCCGGTGCTCGCGCCGAACCAGATCGGCTGGGTCGCGATCGGTTCGACCTTCGGCGACGACTATGCCGGCGACTTCCGCGCCCTCACCGGCATCCACGCCAGCTTCGCCAGCCCGCGGGACAGGACCCTGCAGGTCTATGGCTCCAGCCTGGCGCCCGGCGCACGCGCGGCGCTGGGGCAGGTCCCGCCGGCGTCGCTGGCGCCCGACCGCCGCGTCCGGCCCATGGACCTGGCCGGGGACCGCTACTTCGCGCTGGCCGAGCCGCTGGCCGGGTCGGCCTCGGTGAACGTCGTGCTGCAGGGCTCGCTGGACGAGGCCATGGCGCCCTACGCCACGCTGAAGGACCGCATCCTGCTGCTGTCCGGCCTGGCCGCCCTGGTGGCGCTGGTGCTGGCCGGCCTGCTGGGGCGCGGCATCAGCCGCCCGGTCGTGCGCCTGGCCGAGGCCGCCCAGCGCATCCAGGCCGGCGACTACAGCCAGCCGATCGAGGCCCGCGGCCGCGACGAGATCTCGGGCCTGGCCAGCGCCCTGGGCCACATGCAGCAGGGCATCGCGGCCCGCGAGGCGCGGATCCTGCACCAGGCCAACCACGATGCCCTGACCGGGCTGCCGAACCGCGCCCGCGCCCGCGACCACCTGGAGCAGGCGCTGGCCACGCCGCATCCGGACGGCCACGCCTGCGCGGTGCTGATGCTCGACCTGGACCGGTTCAAGGAGATCAACGACACCCTCGGCCACGGCTTCGGCGACCAGGTGCTGCAGGAAGTGGGCAAGCGCCTGCGGCTGGCGGTGCGGCCCGAGGACCTGGTGGCGCGGCTGGGCGGCGATGAGTTCATGGTGATCATGCGCGACGTCGAGCGCGAGCACGTCCCGCGCCGCGCCCGCCTGCTGCTGGAGCAGCTGCGCGAGCCGCTGGACCTGCCCAGCACCCGCATCAACCTCGACTGCAGCATCGGCCTGGTGCTGTCGCCCGACCACGGCGAGGACGCCCAGACCCTGCTGCGCCGGGCCGACATCGCCCTGTACGACGCCAAGCACGCGCGCAGCGGCGTCGCCGTCTACCAGCCCGGGCGCGACGAGGTCCACCTGCGCCAGCTCACCCTGATGGGCGACCTGCGCCAGTCGGTGGCGCGCGGCGAACTGCGCCTGAAGTTCCAGCCCAAGGTCGACCTGGCCAGCCGCAGCGTGCACCACGTCGAAGCCCTGCTGCGCTGGCAGCACCCGACCCTCGGCGCGGTGCCGCCGGATGAGTTCATCCCGCTGGCCGAGCGCTCGGGCTTCGTGCACGAGCTCACCCGTTTCGTGGTGGAAGAGGCGCTGCGCCAGAACGCCAAATGGCGCGCCGAAGGCCTTGACCTGGGCATGGCCATCAACCTCTCGGCCATGGACCTGATGGACGCCGACCTGCCGGATTTCATCCATGACTGCCAGCGGCGCCACCAGGTGCCGCCGGCGAAGATCATCCTGGAGGTCACGGAAGGCGCGCTGATGCGCGACGTCGACTACGCCGTGCGCATGCTGCACCGCCTGCGCGCCGGCGGCATCCGGCTGTCGATCGACGACTTCGGCACCGGCTATTCCTCCCTGGCCCAGCTCAAGCGCATGCCGGTCGACGAGCTCAAGATCGACAAGAGCTTCGTGATGCAGATGACCGAGGGCAGCGACGACGCGGTGATCGTGCGCTCGACCATCGAACTGGGCCACAACATGGGCCTGGCGGTGATCGCGGAAGGCGTCGAGAGCGATTCCAGCCTGCAGCTGCTGCGCAAGTACCGCTGCGACATGGTGCAGGGCTATTTCTTCAGTCCGCCGATCGAAGCGGGCGAGCTGGCGGCCTGGTGCCAGCGCTTCGCCGGCGCCGAGGCTTGAGCCCGGGGCAGGGCTGTGGTCTGGTAGGCGCCATGCGCATCCTTGCCGCCCTCATCCTCGCCGGCCTGCTGGCCGCCTGCGCCAGCACCCCGCGGGCGTCCCTCTACGAGCAGTTCGGCGGCCAGGCGGGCCTCGAGGCCCTGGTCGAGGAGCTGCTGGTGCGCCTGCTCGAGGACGATCGCATCAACGCCGCGTTCGCGGAAACCGACCTGGTCAACCTCAACGACCGGCTGGTCGAGCAGTTCTGCGTCGAGCTCGGCGGTCCCTGCACCTATACCGGCCGCGGCATGGCCGAGTCGCACGCCGGGCTGGCGATCACCGAGGCGGATTTCAACGCCCTGGTGGAGGACCTGCAGGAGGCGATGGACGCCCGCGGCATCCCGTTCCGGGCCCAGAACCAGCTGCTGCGCCGGCTGGCGCCGATGCACCGGGACATCGTCAGCCCCTAGCGGTGCGCGGTATCCTTGTCGCTTGCCCGCCCAGGAGCTCCCGATGCGCCAGAGAATCGTTGCCGGAAACTGGAAGCTGAACGGCGATCGCGCCTTCGCGCGCGACCTGCTCGACGCCCTGGCCGCCGCCCCGCGCCCGGCCGGCGTGGACGTGGTGGTGATGCCGCCCTTGCCCTACCTGGGCGAGCTCAGCGAGCGCTACGCCGCCAGCGGGATGGCCTTCGGCGCCCAGGACCTGGACGTGAACGACCACGGCGCCTACACCGGCGAGACCGCCGGCCGGATGATCCGCGACGTCGGCGGCCGTTACGTGCTGGTGGGCCATTCCGAGCGCCGCCAGTACCACGAGGAGGACAGCGAGCGCGTGGCCGAGAAGTTCCAGGCCGCCCGCCAGGCGGGGCTGGTGCCGGTGCTGTGCGTGGGCGAGACCCTGGGCCAGCGCGAGGCGGGGCACACCGAATGGGCCCTGCAGCGCCAGCTCCAGCCGGTCATCGACCTGGTCGGCATCGCCGGCTTCGAGGGCGCGGTGGTGGCCTACGAGCCGGTCTGGGCCATCGGCACCGGCCGGACCGCCAGCCCGGACCAGGTCCAGGAGGTCCATGCCTTCCTCCGTGGCGAACTGCATGCGCTCGATGCTAGAATCGCCGGCTCGCTGCCCCTGCTTTATGGCGGCAGCGTCAAACCCGCCAACGCCGCCGAGCTGTTTTCCCAGCCCGATGTCGATGGCGGCCTGATCGGGGGCGCGTCCCTCGTGGCCCAGGATTTCCTGGCAATCGTCGCCGCGGCGGCGAGGTAATAGACAGAAACCATGCTGCTCACCATCGTCAGTGTCATCTACGTGCTGGTCGCGATCGCCATGATCGTGCTCATCCTCATGCAGCGCGGTTCGGGCGCGGCGGCCGGCTCCGGCTTCGGCGGCGGCGCCTCGGCCACCGTCTTCGGCGCGCGCGGCTCCGCGAACTTCCTGTCGACCGCCACCAAGTGGCTGGCGGCGGTGTTCATGATCATGAGCCTGGCCATGGCCTGGAACGCCACGCGTGGCGTCACCGTCGCCCCGATCGAGGACGACCTGGGCGTGATGTCGGACGTGCCGACCGCCGCCAGCGTCCCGTCCGACGCGGCGCCCGCGGGCGACGTTCCCGTGATCCCGGCCGCCGACGTTCCCGCGGTCGAGCCGGCACCCGCCGCGGACGCGGCACCGGTGGAAGAAACGCCGGTGGAAAATGCCGAAAAAGACAGCCAAGGCGGCTGATCGGCTGGTACAATCTCTCGCCTTCGCACCGGCATGGCCGGTTCGGGGCACACCTGCCCAGGTGGCGGAATTGGTAGACGCACTACCTTGAGGTGGTAGCGACGTAAGTCGTGGGGGTTCGAGTCCCCCCTTGGGCACCAATCTGATGGACGGGCTGCCGCCCGGCGATGCTGGAGCGGCGGCGCGAACGCGCCCACGGGCGCATGGTGAGGAAGCGCGCGTGCTGGGCGAATATCTGCCGATCCTGCTGTTCCTGTTCGTTTCCACCGGCCTGGGCATCGTCCTGCTGGTGCTCGGCTGGGCCCTCGGCCCGAAGCGGCCGACCAGCGAGAAACTCTCGCCGTACGAATGCGGCTTCGAGGCCTTCGAGGACGCGCGCATGCAGTTCGACGTGCGCTACTACCTCATCGCCATCCAGTTCATCATCTTCGACCTGGAAATCGCCTTCGTATTCCCGTGGGCGGTGAACTTCCGCAACCTCGGCATCGTCGGCCTCACCGAGATGGGCATCTTCATCGGCCTGCTGGTGCTGGGCTTCGTCTACGTCTGGAAGAAGGGAGCCCTGGAATGGGAGTGACCTCGACGATCAAGCGCGTGATGAACAACCCCGAGCCGATCGGCTCGGTGGACGACATCCTGCGTCCCGAAGGCGACAACCCGCTGCTCGAGCGCGGCTTCGTCACCACCAACGTCGACACGCTGGTCAACTGGGCCCGCACCGGCTCGATGTGGCCGATGACCTTCGGCCTGGCCTGCTGCGCGGTGGAAATGATGCACGCCGGCGCCTCGCGCCTCGACCTCGACCGCTATGGCGTCATCTTCCGCCCGTCGCCGCGCCAGTCCGACGTGATGATCGTCGCCGGCACCCTGGTCAACAAGATGGCCCCGGCGCTGCGCAAGGTCTACGACCAGATGCCCGACCCCAAGTGGGTGATCTCGATGGGCAGCTGCGCCAACGGCGGCGGCTACTACCACTACTCGTATTCGGTGGTGCGCGGCTGTGACCGCGTGGTGCCGGTGGACATCTACGTCCCGGGCTGCCCGCCGACGGCGGAAGCGCTCGTGTACGGCATCCTGCAGCTGCAGAAGAAGATCCGCCGCACCAACACCATCGCCCGCTAAGGACCCAGCCGACGCCATGGTCGAATCCACCACGAGCTTCATCGAGCGCCTCAGGGCGCGCCTGCAGGACCGCCTGGTGTCGGTGCACGAGGCGCTGGGCGAGACCACCGTCGAGGTGACGCCGGATTCCTTCGCCGAGTCGGCGCGCCTGCTGCGCGACGATCCCGAACTGTCCTTCGAGCAGCTCTCCGACCTGTGCGGCGTCGATTTCCTCGGCTACGGCACCGACGAGTGGGAGACCTCCGACGTTTCCGACGAAGGCTTCTCGCGCGGCATCGAGGGCAACGCCGGCCCCGGCCGCTTCAAGTGGGAAGACCGCCCGCGCGGCAACGGCCCCGAGCGCCGGTTCGCGGTGGTGGTGCACCTGCTGTCGGTGCGCACCAACCGGCGCCTGAGGCTTCGTTGTTTTGCGATTGACAATAGCCTGCCTACCGTCCCGTCGCTTGTTGATGTATTTCCCGTAGCAAATTGGTTCGAACGCGAATGCTTCGACCTGTTCGGCATCGTCTTCGAAGGCCACCCGGACCTGCGCCGCATCCTCACCGACTACGGCTTCGTCGGCCACCCGTTCCGCAAGGACTTCCCGCTGACCGGCAACGTCGAGGTCCGCTACGACGCCGAGCGCCAGCGCGTGGTGTACGAGCCGGTGTCCATCGAGCCCCGCGTGGGCGTGCCGCGCGTGGTGCGCGAGGACTCGCGCTGGCAGCAGGCCGCCTCCGAGCAGCCGAGCAAGGAATGACCCGGCCATGACCCAGGAAATCCGCAACTACACCCTCAACTTCGGCCCCCAGCATCCGGCCGCGCACGGCGTGCTGCGCCTGGTGCTGGAGATGGACGGCGAGGTCGTGCAGCGCGCCGACCCGCACGTGGGCCTGCTGCACCGGGGCACCGAGAAGCTGGCCGAGTCCAAGCCCTACAACCAGTCGATCGGCTACATGGACCGCCTCGACTACGTCTCGATGATGTGCAACGAGCACGCCTACGTGCGCGCCATCGAGAAGCTGCTCGGCGTCGAGGCGCCGATCCGCGCGCAGTACATCCGCACCATGTTCGACGAGATCACCCGCATCCTGAACCACCTGATGTGGATCGGCTCGAACGGCCTCGACCTGGGCGCGATGGCGGTATTCCTGTACGCCTTCCGCGAGCGCGAAGAGCTGATGGACTGCTACGAGGCGGTCTCGGGCGCGCGCATGCACGCCACCTACTACCGCCCCGGCGGCGTCGCCCGCGACCTGCCGGACGCGATGCCCAAGTACCGCGAGTCGCCGTGGCGCAAGGGCGGCGAACTCAAGCGCGTGAACGAATGGCGCGAGGGCTCGCTGCTCGACTTCCTCGACGCCTTCACCAAGGATTTCCCCAAGCGCGTCGACGAGTACGAGACCCTGCTCACCGACAACCGCATCTGGAAGCAGCGCACCGTCGGCATCGGCGTGGTGCCGGTCGACATGGCCCTGGCCTGGGGCATGACCGGCCCGATGCTGCGCGGATCCGGCCTGGCCTGGGACCTGCGCAAGAAGCAGCCCTACGCCGCCTACGACCAGGTCGACTTCGACATCCCGGTCGGCGTGCAGGGCGACTGCTACGACCGCTACCTGGTCCGGGTCGAGGAAATGCGCCAGTCCAACCGCATCATCGCCCAGTGCGTGCAGTGGCTGCGCGCCAACCCGGGTCCGGTGATGGTCAAGAACTTCAAGGTCGCGCCGCCCAGCCGCGCGGAAATGAAGGACGACATGGAAGCGCTGATCCACCACTTCAAGCTGTTCACCGAGGGCTACAGCGTGCCCGCGGGCGAGGCCTATGCCGCGGTCGAGGCGCCCAAGGGCGAGTTCGGCGCGTACATCGTCTCCGACGGCGCCAACAAGCCGTTCCGCCTGAAGCTGCGCGCCCCCGGCTTCGCCCACCTCTCGTCCATGGACGCGATCGTGCGCGGCCACATGCTGCCCGACGTCGTGGCGATGATCGGTACCTACGACATCGTCTTCGGCGAAATCGACCGCTAAGGGTTACCTGACCGATGAAAGCAACCGGAAACTTCGCTGCCTGCCAGGACGTCGACCCGATGGTCGCCCTGTCCGACGGCACGCGCGCGCACATCGACCACTGGGTCGCCAAGTTCCCGCCCGACCGCAAGCGCTCCGCCGTCATCCAGGGCCTGATGGCCGCGCAGGAACAGAACGGCGGCTGGCTGAGCGACGAGATCATCGCCGCCACCGCAAAGTACCTGGGCCTGCCGCCGGTGTGGGCCTACGAAGTGGCGACCTTCTATTCGATGTTCGACCTGCAGCCGGTGGGCCGGCACAAGGTCGCGATCTGCACCAACATCAGCTGCTGGCTCAACGGCGCCGAGGACATGGTCCGCCACTGCGAGCGCAAGCTCGGCATCAAGCACGGCGAGTCCACCCCCGACGGCCGCATCTTCCTCAAGGTCGAGGAAGAGTGCGTGGCCGCCTGCGCGGCCGCGCCGGTCATGCTGATCGACGGGCATTACCACGAGAAGCTCACCACCGCCCAGGTGGACGCGCTTCTGGACGGACTGGAGTAAGGCAGGCCATGGCGCACCACTCCCACTATTCCGCGGCCACCGGCCCGGTCGGCCCGGCGCCGCAGGAGCACAACGTCGTCTACACGACGCTGCACTTCGACAAGCCCTGGTCGTACGAGAACTACCTCAAGACCGGCGGCTACGCCGCCTGGCGCAAGATCCTGGCCGAGAAGATGGATCCGGCGGCCGTGGTCGAGATGGTCAAGCAGTCGGGCCTGCGCGGCCGCGGCGGCGCGGGCTTCCCCACCGGCCTGAAGTGGAGCTTCATGCCGCGCAGCGCGCCGGGCCAGAAGTACATCCTGTGCAATTCGGACGAGTCCGAGCCGGGCACCTGCAAGGACCGCGACATCCTGCGCTACAACCCGCATTCGGTGATCGAGGGCATGGCCATCGCCTGCTACGCCACCGGCTGCACCGTGGGCTACAACTACCTGCGCGGCGAGTTCCACCACGAGCCCTTCGAGCACTTCGAGGAAGCGCTGAAGGAAGCCTACGCCAACGGCTGGCTGGGCAAGGACATCCTGGGTTCGGGCGTGGACGTGGACATCCACGCGGCGCTCGGCGCGGGCGCCTACATCTGCGGCGAAGAGACCGCGATGATGGAGTCGCTGGAGGGCAAGAAGGGCCAGCCGCGGTACAAGCCGCCGTTCCCGGCCAACTACGGCCTGTTCGGCCGCCCGACCACCATCAACAACACCGAGACCTACGCCTCGGTGCCGGCGATCATGCGCAACGGCGCCGAGTGGTTCCTCAACCTCGGCAAGCCCAACAACGGCGGCCCGAAGATCTTCTCGGTCTCCGGCCACGTCAACAACCCGGGCAACTTCGAGATCCGCCTGGGCACCCCGTTCTCCGAGCTGCTGGCCATGGCCGGCGGCGTCAAGGGCGGGCGCAAGCTCAAGGCGGTGATCCCGGGCGGTTCCTCGATGCCGGTGCTGCCGGCCGAGACCATGATGGCCTGCACCATGGACTACGACTCGATCCAGAAGGCCGGTTCCGGCCTGGGTTCGGGCGCCGTGGTGGTGATGGACGAGACCACCTGCATGGTCCGCGCCTGCCAGCGCATCTCGCGCTTCTATTACGCCGAGTCCTGCGGCCAGTGCACGCCCTGCCGCGAAGGCACGGGCTGGATGTACCGCGTGCTGACCCGCATCGTCGAGGGCAAGGCCACGATGGAAGACCTGCACATGCTCAAGGGCGCCGCGGGCCAGATCGAGGGCCACACCATCTGCGCCTTCGGCGAAGCCGCCGCCTGGCCGGTGCAGGGCATGCTCCGCCACTTCTGGAGCGAGTTCGAGTACGCCATCGTCAACAAGCGTTTCTACGTCGACGACGTCGCCAACGGCACCGTCGCCGGCACGGAGCAGGCCGCATGAGCGCCCAGCCGACCGCCCCGAACGCCGCGCCCGACGTGGTGAACATCGAGATCAACGGCGTGGCGATGACCGCGCCGAAGGGCTCGATGATCATCCAGGCCGCGGACAAGGCCGGCATCCCGGTGCCGCGCTTCTGCTACCACGAGAAGCTGCCGATCGCCGCCAACTGCCGCATGTGCCTGGTCGACGTCGAGAAGATGCCGAAGCCGGCCCCGGCCTGCGCCACGCCGGTGATGGAAGGCATGAAGGTCACCACCCAGACCAAGCGCGCGCTCGATGCGCAGCGCAACGTCATGGAATTCCTGCTGATCAACCATCCGCTGGACTGCCCGATCTGCGACCAGGGCGGCGAGTGCGAGCTGCAGGACGTGTCGATGGGCTACGGCCGCTCGGTCTCGCGCTACGTCGACCGCAAGCGCGTGGTCCCCGACGAAGACCTGGGCCCGCTGGTCGCGACCGACATGACCCGCTGCATCCAGTGCACCCGTTGCATCCGCTTCACCGCGGACGTGGCCGGCACCTTCGAGCTGGGCGGCATGAACCGCGGCGAGCACCTGCAGATCGGCACCTACGACGGCAAGCCGCTGATGACCGAGCTGTCGGGCAACGTCATCGACGTCTGCCCGGTCGGCGCGCTGACCAACAAGGTCTTCCGCTACCGCGCCCGCGCCTGGGAGCTGGTGGCCCGCGAATCGCTGGGCTACCACGACGCCCTGGGCTCGAACCTGTACCTGCACGCCCGCCGCGGCGAAGTGCTGCGCACCGTGCCGCGCGACAACGAGGCCGTGAACGAGTGCTGGCTGTCGGACCGCGACCGCTACTCGCACCAGGGCCTGGGCGCCGCCGACCGCGTGTCGCGCCCGCTGCTGCGCGAGGGTGACGGCTGGCGCGAAGCCAGCTGGGACGAGGCGCTGGCGCAGGCCGCCAAGCTGCTGCGCAACGCCGGCGAGTCGCTGGGCGTGCTGGCGCATCCGGCGACCTCGAACGAGGAAGGCGCGCTGCTGGCGTCGCTGGCCGCGGGCCTGGGCACCGGCCACGTCGACCATCGCCTCAAGGCCATCGACTTCGCCGACGCCGCCTTCGCCGAGCCCTTCGAGCTGCCCGTCGCGGCGCTGGAAACCGCCGACGCCGTGCTGCTGGTCGGCTGCAACCTGCGCCACGAGCTGCCGCTGCTGCACCAGCGCCTTCACAAGGCCGGCAAGCGCGGCGCCAGGGTGTTCGCCATCAACCCGGTCGATTTCGAGACCACCTTCGCCGTC
The DNA here is from genome assembly GCF_035721105.1 of Arenimonas sp. GTDB lineage: Bacteria > Pseudomonadota > Gammaproteobacteria > Xanthomonadales > Xanthomonadaceae > Arenimonas. The sequence goes on from NZ_DASTNG010000010.1 coordinate 47,686, forward strand.
GCCGGCAAGCGCATCGTCGCGCCGTCGCAGCTGCCGGGCGCGCTGGCCGCCGTGGCCAGGGCCGCCGGCGCCACGCTGCCCGACGCCATCGCCGCGCAGGACCACGACGCGGCGAAGGCCATGGCCGAGGCGCTGGCCAAGGCCGCGGGCAACGCCGTGATCGTGCTGGGCGAGCTGGCCGAGAACCACGCCCAGGCCTCCTGGCTGCGCGCCGCTGCGCGCGCGCTGGCGACCGCCACCGGCGCGAAGCTCAACCGCATCCCGCAGGGCGCCAATGCCATCGGCCTGGCGCGCCACGGCGTGCGGCCGACGGGGCAGGGCCGCCCTGCCGGCGCCATGCTGGCGCAGCCCCTGCCGGCCTACGTGCTGTACGGCGTCGAGCCGCAGTACGACTTCGCGCACGGCGCCCAGGCGCTCAAGGCGCTGGCCGGTGCCCAGGTGCTGGCGTTCGCGGCCTTCGCCAGCGATGAACTCAAGAAGCTCGCGCACGTCATCCTGCCGATCGGCCTGCTGCCCGAGGTCGAGGCCACGCTGACCAACGTCGACGGCACCGACCAGTCGACCCAGGCCGGCGGCAAGCTGCCGGGCGAAGCCCGCGCCGGCTGGCGCGTGCTGCGCGCCCTCGGCGGCCAGCTCGGCCTGCCGGGCTTCGACTTCACCGACCTGCACGGCCTGCGCGCCGCGCTGGCGCCGGTGGCGCCGGGGCAGGGCAGTGGCCTGGCCGAGCTCGGCAAGGCCGACCCGGGCCTTGAGCGCATCACCAGCACGCCGATCTACCGCGGCGACGCGGTGCTGCGTCGTGCGGCGGCGCTCAACGCGCATCCGCTGACGCACGGCGCCCGCCTCGTGCTGCACCCGGAGGAGGCGCTGTCGCGCGGCCTGTCCGAGGGCGCCGTGGCCAAGGTCGGCGACGGCATCGGCAGCGCCGCGCTGCCGGTGGCCATCAGCGCCCGCGTCGCCAAGGGCGCGGTCTGGATCGAGAACGGCTACGAGGCCACCGCGCCGATGTCGCCGGTCGCGCGCCTCGCGGTGGTGGGGGCCTGAGATGATCGACGCGATCCGCGACTTCCTGCTGGCCTACGGTGACCTGGGCCTGGTGGCCTGGACCCTGGCCAAGATCATCGTCATCGTCCTGCCGATCACCATCGGCGTGGCCTTCTTCACCCTGTTCGAGCGCAAGGTCATCGGCTGGATGCACGTGCGCCAGGGCCCGCAGTACATCGGCGGCTTCCTGGGCATCGGCGTCATCCAGGCCTTCGCCGACGTGTTCAAGATGCTGTTCAAGGAGCTGGTGATCCCGGCCAATGCCAGCCCGCTGCTGTTCCGCCTCGCGCCGCTGCTGGCGCTGGCGCCGGCGTTCGCGGCCTGGGCGGTCATTCCCTTCGACGAGGGCGTGGTGCTGGCCGATGTCGACGCCGGCCTGCTGGTGCTGCTGGCCCTGACCTCGATGGGCGTGTACGGCATCATCGTCGGCGGCTGGGCCTCCAACTCCAAGTACGCCATCCTCGGCTCGCTGCGCTCGGCGGCCCAGGTGGTCAGCTACGAGATCGCGATGGGCTTCGCCCTGGTCGGCGTGCTGGTCGCGGCCGGCACCATGAACCTGACCGAGATCGTGCACGCCCAGGCCGGCAGCCTCGGCGCGCTGGAATGGTTCTGGCTGCCGCTGTTCCCGCTGTTCATCATCTACTTCATCTCCGGCGTGGCCGAGACCAACCGCGCGCCGTTCGACGTCGCCGAAGGCGAGTCCGAGATCGTCGCCGGCTTCCACGTCGAATACTCCGGCTCGGCCTTCGCGATCTTCTTCCTGGCCGAATACGCCAACATGATGCTGGTCAGCCTGCTGACCTCGATCCTGTTCCTGGGCGGCTGGCTGTCGCCGTTCCCGCCGTCCTGGGGCTTCCTGGGCGAGCCGGGCTGGTGGTGGCTGGCGCTGAAGTTCGCCTTCTTCGCCTTCTGCTTCTTGTGGTTCCGGGCCTCGTTCCCGCGCTACCGCTACGACCAGATCATGCGGCTGGGCTGGAAGATCTTCATCCCGATCACGATCGTCTGGATCTTCGTGACCGCGGTCATGGCCTACAACAGCTGGTTCACGGTCGGGGCCTGAGGACGCTATGAATCGGATCAAGAACTACTTCAAGAGCCTGCTCCTTCTGGAGCTGCTGGCCGGGCTGAAGCTGACCCTGGGCTACATGTTCAAGCCCACGTACACGCTCAACTACCCGTTCGAGAAGACCCCGCAGTCGCCGCGCTTCCGCGGCCTGCACGCGCTGCGCCGCTACCCCAACGGCGAAGAGCGCTGCATCGCCTGCAAGCTGTGCGAGGCGGTCTGCCCGGCGCTGGCCATCACCATCGACTCCGAGCCGCGCGCCGACGGCTCGCGCCGCACCACGCGCTACGACATCGACCTGTTCAAGTGCATCTACTGCGGCTTCTGCGAGGAAAGCTGCCCGGTGGACTCGATCGTCGAAACCCACATCCACGAGTACCACTTCGAGAAGCGCGGCGAGAACATCGTCAGCAAGCCGCAGTTGCTGGCCATCGGCGACCGCTTCGAAGAGGAAATCGCCCAGCGGCGCGCGGTCGACGCGCCCTACCGCTGAGGCAGGGGACCACGCCATGACCTACCAACTCGCCGCTTTCTGGGCCTTCGCCTCCGTCACCGTGCTGGCCGCGCTGGGCGTCATCCTGGTGCGCAACCCGGTGCACGCGGTGCTGAGCCTGGTGCTCGCCTTCTTCTCCACCGCCTGCCTGTGGCTGCTGCTGCAGGCCGAGTTCCTGGGCGTGGTGCTGGTGCTGGTGTACATCGGCGCCGTGATGGTGCTGTTCCTGTTCGTGGTGATGATGCTCGACATCAACACCACGCCGATGCGCGAAGGCTTCACCCGCTACCTGCCGATCACCGGCGCGGTGGTCGTGGTGATGGCGGCCGAGATGGTGCTGCTGATCGGCGGCAAGCGCTTCGAGGTCGGCCTGTCCTCGGTCGACCCGGCGGCGGCGGCGGGCAAGACCAACCTGCAGTGGATCGGCGAAACCCTGTTCAGCAAATACATCCTGCCGTTCGAGATCGCGGCGGTCATCCTCACCGTGGCCCTGGTGGTGGCGGTGATGCTGACCCTGCGCCGCCGTCCCGGCACCAAGCACCAGGACCCCGGCCGCCAGGTGGCGGTGCGTGCCGAAGACCGCGTGCGCCTGGTCAAGGTCGCGTCCGAACCCCGCCAGGAGGGCAACCCGTGATCAGCCTCGGCCACTACCTCGCGCTCGGCGCGGTGCTGTTCTGCATCAGCGTCGCCGGCATCTTCATCAACCGCAAGAACGTCATCGTGCTGCTGATGTGCATCGAGCTGATGCTGCTGGCGGTGAACATCAACTTCGTGGCCTTCTCGCGCTTCCTGGGCGACGTGTCCGGCCAGATCTTCGTGTTCTTCATCCTGACCGTGGCCGCCGCCGAGGCCGCCATCGGCCTGGCCATCCTGGTGACGCTGTTCCGCAACAAGCGGACCATCAACGTCGCCGAACTCGATTCCCTGAAGGGCTGAGCGCGCGATGATCTCCATGAACACGCTCCTGGTCATCGCGCTGGCGCCGCTGCTGGGCGCCGCCATCGCCGGCCTCTTCGGCAAGCAGGTCGGCCGCGCCGGTGCCCACTGGGTGACCATCCTCGGCGTCGCGGTCAGCTGCGCGCTGTCGTGCCACGTGCTCTGGCAGTTCGCAGTCGGCGGCGCGGCGCCGTTCAACGAGAACGCCTACACCTTCTTCCAGGTCGGTGGCTACGCGGCCCACGTCGGCTTCATGGTCGACAGCCTCACCGCCATGATGATGGTGGTGGTCACCTTCGTGTCGCTGCTGGTGCACGTCTACACCATCGGCTACATGGCCGACGACCCTGGCTACCAGCGCTTCTTCAGCTATATCTCCCTGTTCACCTTCAGCATGCTGATGCTGGTGATGAGCAACAACTTCCTGCAGCTGTTCTTCGGCTGGGAAGCGGTGGGCCTGGTGTCCTACCTGCTGATCGGCTTCTGGTACAAGCGCCCGACCGCCATCTTCGCCAACCTCAAGGCCTTCCTGGTCAACCGCGTCGGCGACTTCGGCTTCCTGCTGGGCATCGCCGGCGTGCTGATGTGGCTGGGCACGCTCGACTACGCCACCGCCTTCGCCCAGGCCTCGAACGCCTCGCTCAACGAGACCTTCACCCTGTGGTCGGGCCAGGTGGCCCTGTTCGGCCACACTTGGCAGGTGCTGGCGAACCCGGTGCAGGTCCAGGTCATCAGCTTCATCTGCATCTGCCTGTTCATCGGTGCGATGGGCAAGTCGGCCCAGGTGCCGCTGCACGTCTGGCTGCCGGACTCGATGGAAGGCCCGACCCCGATTTCGGCCCTGATCCACGCCGCCACCATGGTCACGGCCGGCATCTTCATGGTCGCGCGGATGTCGCCCCTGTTCGAGCAGAGCGAGGCGGCGCTGGGCTTCGTGCTGTTCATCGGCGCCACCACGGCGCTGTTCACCGGCCTGATCGGCATCGTGCAGAACGACATCAAGCGCGTGGTCGCCTACTCGACGCTGTCGCAGCTGGGCTACATGACCGTGGCGCTGGGCGTGTCGGCGTACTCGGCGGCGGTGTTCCACCTGATGACCCACGCCTTCTTCAAGGCGCTGCTGTTCCTGGCGGCGGGTTCGGTGATCATCGGCATGCACCACGAGCAGGACATGCGCAAGATGGGCGGCCTGCGCAAGTACATGCCCATCACCTACATCACCAGCCTGATCGGCACGCTCGCGCTGGTGGGCACGCCGTTCTTCTCCGGCTATTACTCCAAGGACACGATCATCGTGGCCGCGGGCGAGGCCGCCAGGACCGGCGGCTGGATCCAGACCTACGGCTACTGGGCGGTCATGCTGGGCGTGTTCGTCACCGCCTTCTACAGCTTCCGCCTGCTGTACCTGACCTTCCACGGCAAGGAGCGCTTCCGCGAGGTCGCGGCGCACGAGGCGCACGGCCATGACGCGCATGCCGACGCCCACCACGGCGACGCCCACGACGACCACGGCCATGGCCACCACGGCCCGGTCGAGCCGCACGAGTCGCCCAAGGTCGTCACCGTGCCGCTGATCCTGCTGGCGATCCCCTCGGTGCTGATCGGCTTCTTCACCGTCGGGCCGATGCTGTTCGGCGACTTCTTCCGCGGCGCGATCGAGGTCCTGCCGGCGCACGATACGGTGGCCGCGGCCTCCGAGACGCTCTGGCATGACCACCATGGCTGGCTGTCGGCCGCGGTGAATTTCGGCCTGCATGCGATCGGATCGCCGGTCTTCTACCTGGCGTTCGCCGGCTTCCTGGCGGCCACCGCGCTGTACCTGTTCTTCCCGGATACCGCCACGAAGATGCGCGCCAGCAAGCCCGGCGCCTTCCTCACCCGCATCCTCGAGAACAAGTACGGCTTCGACGACCTCTGGATCAAGGGCTTCGCGGGCGGCGGCATCAAGCTCGGCAAGTTCTCCTGGAAGCGCGGCGACGCCGGCCTGATCGATGGCCTGCTGGTCAACGGCTCGGCCGTGCTGGTCGACCGCATCGCCGGCCTGGTGCGCCACCTGCAGACCGGTCGCCTCTACAACTATGCGTTCGCCATGATCATCGGCCTCATCGTCCTGCTGGCGGTGCTGGTGCGGACGATCGGCGCCTGAGACCCACAAGGAAGACCTGATGGAAGCCAACTGGCCCCTGCTGAGCGTGTTGATCTGGCTGCCGATCCTCGGCGGCCTGCTCACGCTGGCCTTCGGCGACGCCCGCGCCAACCAGGGCAAGCTGTTCGCCCTGGTCGTGGCCCTCGCCACGTTCGCGGCCAGCCTGATGCTGTTCGCCGGCCACGACTACGCCTCGCCGGCGATGCGTTTCGTCGAGGACCACGCCTGGATCCCCAGCTTCGACATCCGCTACGCGCTGGGCGTGGACGGCATCTCGATCGCCCTGATCGCGCTGACCAGCCTGACCACCGTGCTGGTGCTGATCGGGTCCTGGACCTCGATCGACCGCCGCGCGCACCAGTACTTCGCCGCCTTCCTGGTGCTCGAGGGCCTGATGATCGGCGTGTTCTCCGCGCTCGACGCCATCCTGTTCTATGTCTTCTTCGAAGGCATGCTGATCCCGATGTTCATCATCATCGGCGTCTGGGGCGGCCCGAAGCGCGTGTACGCGTCCATCAAGTTCTTCCTGTACACGTTCCTGGGCTCGGTGTTCATGCTGGTCGGCCTGGTCTACCTGTACCTGCAGACCGTGGCCGCGGGCAACCCCAGCTTCATGCTGGCCGACCTGTACCAGCTGCGCCTGACCGACGTCGAGCAGATGTGGCTGTTCTTCGCCTTCCTGGCCGCGTTCGCGGTCAAGGTGCCGATGTTCCCGGTGCACACCTGGCTTCCGGACGCCCACGTCGAGGCGCCCACCGGCGGTTCGGTGATCCTGGCGGCGATCATGCTCAAGATCGGCGGTTACGGCTTCCTGCGCTTCACCCTGCCGATCCTGCCCGACGCGGGGCAGGAGTGGGCCTGGCTGGTGATCGCGCTGTCGCTGGCGGCCGTGGTCTACATCGGCCTGGTGGCGCTGGTGCAGGAGGACATGAAGAAGCTGATCGCGTATTCGTCGATCGCGCACATGGGCTTCGTCACCCTCGGCACCTTCATCGCCTTCGCGCTGGTGCGCGAGCTGGGCAGCACCGACGCGGCCCAGCTGGGCCTGCAGGGTGCGATGGTGCAGATGATCTCGCACGGCTTCATCTCCGGCGCGATGTTCTCCTGCGTCGGCGTGGTCTACGACCGCATGCACAGCCGCATGATCCGCGACTACGGCGGCGTGGCCAACACCATGCCGTGGTTCGCCGCCTTCTTCGTGTTCTTCGCGATGGCCAACTCGGGCCTGCCGGGCACGTCCGGGTTCGTCGGCGAGTTCATGGTCATCCTGGCCGCGTTCCAGCACAACGTGTGGGTGGCCTTCGCGGCCGGCTTCACGCTGATCCTCGGCGCTGCCTACACGCTGTGGATGGTCAAGCGCGTGATCTTCGGCGAGGTGGCCAACCACCACGTCGCCGAACTGACCGACATCAACGGCCGCGAGGTCCTGGTGCTGGGCGTGTTCGCGCTGGGCACGCTGGCGCTGGGCGTCTACCCCAAGCCGCTGACCGACCTCATGGAAGCACCGATCGCGCAGCTGCTCACCCAGCTCGCCGCCACCAAGCTGTAAGGGAATCCGAATGGCCTTGCCGATGCCCACCCTCGCCGACCTGGTACCGCTGGGACCGGAAATCTTCGTCTGCGGCGCCGCCTTCGCGCTGCTGATGGTGGACCTGTTCCTGTCCGACCAGCGCCGCGGCCTGACCCACTTCCTGGCGCTGTTCATCCTGGCCGCGGCGGCGGTGCTGACCGCGCGCGACATGGCGATGGCGCCGGTGTACGGCTTCGCCGAGCTGTTCGTGCGCGACACCGCCAGCGACGTGCTCAAGATCGCGGTCTACGTGGTGGCGGCGGCATCGTTCATCTACGCCAAGCCCTACCTGCAGGACCGCGGCCTGTTCAAGGGCGAGTTCTACGCGCTGGGCCTGTTCTCGGTGCTGGGCATGATGCTGATGATCTCGGCCAACAGCATGCTGGTGCTTTACCTGGGACTGGAGCTGCTGGCGCTGAGCTCCTACGGCCTGGTCGGCATGGATCGCGACAACCCGCGCTCGTCCGAGGCGGCCATGAAGTACATCGTGCTCGGTTCGCTGGCCTCGGGCCTGCTGCTGTACGGCATGTCGATGGTCTATGGCGCCACCGGCAGCCTGCAGCTGGGCGAGATCCACGCCGCCGCGGCCAGCACCGGCGACCGCACGCTGCTGCTGTTCGGCGTGGTGTTCATGCTGGTCGGCATCGCCTTCAAGTTCGGCGCCGCGCCGTTCCACATGTGGCTGCCCGACGTCTACCACGGTGCGCCGACCGCGATCACCCTGTTCATCGGCTCGGCGCCCAAGCTGGCCGCCTTCGGCATGGCCTACCGGCTGCTCGAATCCGGGGTGGGCCCGCTGGATGCCTATTGGCAGGACATGGTGGCCTGGCTGGCGGCGCTGTCGCTGGTGATCGGCAACCTGGTCGCCCTGGTGCAGACCAACCTCAAGCGCATGCTGGCGTACTCGACCATCTCGCACGTCGGCTTCCTGTTCATGGGCCTGGCCCAGGGCGCGCCGATGGGCTATTCGGCGGCGATGTTCTACGCCATCAGCTACGCGGTGATGTCGGCGGCCGCCTTCGGCGCGATCATCCTGCTGTCGCGCAAGGGCTTCGAGGCCGACGAGATCGCCGACTTCAAGGGCCTGTGGTCGCGCAACCCGACCCAGGCGACCCTGGTGATGTTCGTCATGGCCTCGCTGGCCGGCGTGCCGCCGTTCCTGGGCTTCTGGGCCAAGCTCGAGGTGCTGCGCGCCGCGGTCGATGCCGGCCTGCTGTGGCTGGCCATCGTCGGCGTGGTCGCGGCCGTGGTGGGCGCGTTCTACTACCTGCGCCTGGTCAAGGTCATGTTCTTCGACGAGCCGGAAGGCGAGGGCGCCCGCATCCATCCGGACGGCCACGTGCGCGTGCTGTTCGCCGTGAATGCGGTGGCGCTGCTGGTCCTGGGCCTGTTCGCCGAGTCGATCCTGGCCTGGTGCCGGGTGGCGTTCCCGGTCGCCTGAACCGTCCGATCATCATTGGGCTTGCGCCGGCTTCACCGGCGCCCCTATAATGCGCGTCTACTGCTGCGGGGTGGAGCAGTCTGGCAGCTCGTCGGGCTCATAACCCGAAGGTCGCAGGTTCAAATCCTGCCCCCGCTACCAGTTTCTGGCCTTGAACCGAAAGGACTCATTGCCAAGGCTTTTTCCCTCGGGTCGGCCCACATGGCGGCCCCGGGAAGCCGGAACCTGGATGTACCGGAAAAGGGCCTCACGGCCCTTTTTTGTTTTCGAAATTCCGTAAACGCAAAGGCACTGGACCGAACCGATGACCGGCAAGGCGACTGAAATCGGCGAACTGCTCGCCCCCACGGTGCAAGCCCTGGGGCTCGAACTGCTGGGCATCGAGTTCGCGCCCACCGGGCACAGCGCGCTGCTGCGCCTGTACATCGACGCGCCCGGCCGCCTGGTCGGCATCGAGGACTGCGAGGCGGTGAGCCGCGAAGTGGCGGCGGTGCTCGACGTCGAGGATCCCATCACCTCGCAGTACACGCTGGAAGTGTCCTCGCCGGGCATCGACCGCCCGCTGTTCACCGCAGAGCAGTTCGGCCGCTTCATCGGCGAGCAGGCTAAGCTGACCCTGCGCATGGCCCAGGACGGTCGCCGCCGCTTCCAGGCCACGATCACCGGCGTGGAGGGCGACGAGATCCTGCTGGCGCATCCGGCCGGCGACCTGCGCGTCGCGCACGACAACATCGAGAAGGCGCGCCTGGTCCCCGACCTGGTCGCCCTGGGCCTGGCGGCCCAGCCCAAGCCCACCGGTCCGGCCGGCACCCGCCGCAAGACCAAGAAAGAATCCTGATCAAAACCCCGGGGCGGTCGATCCACCCCTGACGGAGCTGGAAGAAGATGAGCAAGGAACTGTTGCTGGTGATGGAAGCGGTGGCCAACGAGAAGGGCGTGCCGCGCGCCGTGATCATCGAGGCGATGGAGGCCGCGCTGGCCTCGGCCGCCAAGAAGCGCTACCACGAGCAGGACGTCTCCGTGCGCGTGGCCATCGACCCCAAGGACGGCAGCTACGAGACCTTCCGCCGCTGGGAAGTGGTGGCCGATGACGTCGTGATGGAGTCGCCCGAGCGCCAGATCCGCCTGATGGACGCGGTCGACGAGAAGGAAGGCGCCCAGGTCGGCGACTTCGTCGAGGAGCAGGTCGAGAACGCCGAATTCGGCCGCATCGCCGCCCAGGCCGCCAAGCAGGTCATCGTCCAGCGCGTCCGCGAGGCCGAGCGCGCGCAGGTGCTCGACGCCTGGCGCGACCGCGTCGGCGAGCTGGTCAACGGCATCGTCAAGCGGGTCGAGCGCGGCAACGTGTTCGTCGACCTCGGCGGCAATGCCGAGGCCTTCATCCCCAAGGACAAGGCCATCCCGCGCGACGTGCTGCGCCCGGGCGACCGCGTGCGCGGCTACCTGCTGGACGTGCGCGCCGAGCAGCGCGGCCCGCAGCTGTTCATCAGCCGCACCGCCCCCGAATTCATGATGGAACTGTTCAAGCTCGAAGTGCCGGAAGTCGGCCAGGGCCTGGTCGAGATCAAGGCCGCCGCCCGCGACCCGGGTGACCGCGCCAAGATCGCCGTGCTCGCCCACGACCATCGCACCGACCCGATCGGCGCCTGCATCGGCATGCGCGGCTCGCGCGTGCAGGCGGTGTCGAACGAGCTCAACGGCGAGCGCGTGGACATCGTGCTGTGGTCGGACAACCCGGCGCAGTTCGTCATCAATGCGATGGCGCCTGCGGAAGTCCAGTCGATCATCGTCGACGAAGAGAAGCACTCGATGGACCTCGCGGTCGCCGAGGACAAGCTGGCCCAGGCCATCGGCAAGGGCGGCCAGAACGTGCGCCTGGCCTCGCGCCTGACCGGCTGGCAGCTCAACGTGATGACGCAGGACCAGGTCACCGCCAAGTCCGAGTCCGAGCAGGCGGCCGCGCGCCAGCTGTTCATGGACAAGCTGGAGGTCGACGAGGAAATCGCCGGCATCCTGGTCACCGAGGGCTTCAGCACGGTCGAGGAAATCGCCTACGTGCCGGCCGCCGAGCTGCTGGCGGTGGAAGGCTTCGACGACGACATCGTCGAGGAGCTGCGCGCCCGCGCC
>NZ_DASTNG010000011.1:0-13953 GCF_035721105.1 Arenimonas sp.
ACAGGGGGCTTCAGGCCTCGGGGACGAGGGAGCCGTGCAGGAAATACTCGCGGGGAATGCGGGTGTTCAGGCCGACCAGGATCTCGTAGGGAATGGTCCCGGCCGCACGCGCCACGTCCTCGCAGCGGATCCCCTGGTCGCCCTGGCGGCCGATCAGCACCGCCTCGTCTTCGTTGTAGGCGGTGCCGTCCGGGCCCAGGTCGGCCATGAACTGGTCCATGCAGATCCGGCCGGCGATCGGCCGGCGCTGGCCGCGCAGCAGGACCTCGCCGCGCGAGGACAGCGCCCGCGGGAAGCCGTCGCCGTAGCCGATCGGGATGGTCACCATCCGGGTGTCGACGGCGGGCGCCCAGGTGGCGCCGTAGCTGACCGGCTGCCCGGCCGGCACGACCTTGAAGTAAACGACCTGGGACAGCAGCGACATCGCCGGCCGCAGGTCCAGGGTCGTGCGCGAGTCCGGGTCCGGGAGCACCCCGTACAGCGCGATGCCGGGCCGCACCAGGTCCAGGCGGGTGTCGGGGAAGTTGAGCAGGCCGCCGGAGTTGGCCAGGTGCCGGATCGGCATCGGCACGCCCAGCCGGTCGAAGTGGGCGCAGGCCTCGAGGAAGCGCGCGAGCTGCCGGGCCGTCATCGGCGAGTCCGGCTCGTCCGAACAGGCCAGGTGCGAGTACACGCCCTTGACCGTGCACCAGCGCGAAGCCACCGCCGCCTCGATGAAGGGGCCGGCGTGGTAGCTGTGCACGCCGATGCGCTCCATCCCGGTGTCGATCTTGAGGTGGATGGTGGCCCGGCGCCCCAGCGCCTCGGCCGCCGCCTCGACCTGGCGCAGCTTGTCGATCGAGGACACGGTGATCTCGAGGTCCTCGGCGATCAGCGCCGCCGCCTGCGGCCCGAAGATGCCGCCCATCACCAGGATCGGCAGGGTGATGCCGGCCCGGCGCAGCGCCACGCCCTCCTCCAGGAAGGCCACGCCGAGCTGGTCGACGCCCTGCGCCTGCAGGTGCCGGGCCACCGGCACCAGGCCGTGGCCGTAGGCATTGGCCTTGACCACGCCCATCACCGGCACGCCGGCGTGGGCGCGCAGCACGCGCAGGTTGTGGCTCAGCGCGTCGAGGTCGACGCGGATGCGGGTCGGCCGCTGGCCGACTTCATCGGCGCGGGCGACCGGGGGGCCGGGCACGGGGCGTTCGGGGTCCATGCCGCGATTGTAGCCCGCGTCCGGCCGCGGCAAGGGGCGGCCCGCGGGCGAAATCGGGCGATCCGCGGGCAGGCCGGCGCCTGGCTTATTCGAAGCTGCCGACCGAGTCCCGGGCCAGGTTGTCGAAGCGGGTGTACTCGCCGAAGAACTTCAGCTTCACGGCACCGGTCGGGCCGTTACGCTGCTTGGCGATGATCACTTCGGCCAGGCCTTTGTCGTTGGAATCCTTGTTGTAGTAGTCGTCGCGGTAGATGAACATGATGATGTCGGCGTCCTGCTCGATGGCGCCGGATTCGCGCAGGTCGGACATGACCGGGCGCTTGTCGGTGCGCGACTCGAGGCCGCGGTTGAGCTGGGACAGCGCGATCACCGGCACCTTGAGCTCCATCGCCAGCGCCTTGAGCGAGCGCGAGATCTCGGAGATCTCATTGGTGCGGTTCTCGGCCGAGCCCGGCACCTGCATCAGCTGCAGGTAGTCGACCACGATCAGGCCCAGGTCGTGCTCGCGCTTGATGCGGCGCGCCTTCGAGCGCAGCACGTCGGGCGACAGCGCCGGCGTGTCGTCGATCATCACCTTCACGTCCGACAGCATCTTGATCGCCATGTTCACGCGCGACCAGTCCTCGTCCTCGAGCTGGCCGGTGCGCAGGCGGGTGGCGTTGACGCGGCCGATGGACGAAATGAGTCGGAACGCCAGCTGCGAGGCCGACATTTCCATCGAGAACACCGCCACCGCCTTCTTGGTCTTGAGCGCGCCGTACTCGGCGATGTTGAGCGCCAAGGTCGTCTTGCCCATGGCCGGCCTGGCCGCCAGGATGATCAGGTCGGAGGGCTGCAGGCCGGCCGTCATCTCGTCGAGGTCGTGGAAGCCGGTGGGCAGGCCGGTGACGTCGCCCTGGTTCTCGTAGCGCTCCTGCAGGATCTGGAACGCGTCCTTCATGGCCTCGCGCAGGGTGGTGAAGTCGGCGCGGCCGCGGCGGCCCTGTTCGGCGATCTTGAAGACCTTCATCTCGGCCGCCGACAGCACTTCCTGGCTGTCGCGCCCCTCGGGCTGGAAGCCGTCGTTGACGATCTCGGTGCCGGCGTCGATCAGCTGCCGCAGCACGGCCTTCTCGCGCACGATCTCGGCATAGGCGCGGATGTTGGCGGCCGAGGGGGTGCTGGAGGCCAGCTCGACCAGGTAGCCGGTGCCGCCGATCTGCTCGGACAGGGCGTTGGCCTCGAACCATTCGCCCAGGGTCACGGCGTCGAAGGGTTTGTTCTTTTCGCTCAGCTCGCGGATGGCGCGGTAGATGAGGCGGTGGTCGCGGCGGTAGAAGTCGTGTTCGGTCAGGAAGTCGCCGACGCGGTCGAGGGACTCGGGGGCGAGCATCAGGCCGCCGATGACGGCCTGTTCGGCCTCGACGGACTGGGGCGGGACGCGCAGGGCGTCGATCTTGGCCTCGGTGCGGAAGGACTCGGAGCGTGCGGACATATCAGCCTTCAGGAAGGCGCCGGCCGGCATCAGCGACCGACGGAACAGCGGGTCGGACATCCTAGCGAGCCTCCCTGCGCCGGGACACGGATAAGTCTGTGCATAACCCGTGCACATCCTCGCCCGCCCCGCTCTCATATCCTGAGACCCGGGCCTGCGCTCCGCGCACGAACCACCGCACTCCGGTCCGTTACGGCGGCGCCGCCCTGCAACGAGAGGGTTCGCCGACCGCCACTCAACACGACGTCCTGTCCATTGAGTGGCGGCCGTTCCGGCGTCCTGCCTCCACTTCGTCGAACCCTCTCGTCGCAGGGCGGCGCTCCGACCACCCGTCGCACACCGGACCGAGGTCAAAGTCCGGAAGCGGGAATCGAGGGGCCGCTGCGATCACGGCCATCTCGCCACGGACGGACGGTTTCGCCCTTGCCCTTGCCCTTGCTCTTGACCTCGTCCCGGTGTGCGAGGGGCCTCCGGGGCGACGTCGCACGCAGACATAGGTCTTCGGAAGTGGAGGCAGGAGGCCGGAACGGCCGACATCGGTGGTCAGGACGACGCTCCCGAGTCGGGCCGAAGACCTATGTCTGCGGGCGGCGGCGCTGCCGGAGAGCCGCGGCGTGCAGCTGTTCGTGCGCAAAGCGCACGCCAAGGGAGCGCGGAAAAGACGAAGGGCGCCCTGGGGCGCCCTTCGGGGGTGTTGCGGAAGGCGAAGATCAGGCTTCGGCTTCGACCACGACCTTGACGGTGGTCTGGACGTCGGCGTGCAGGCGCACTTCGATGTCGAACTCGCCGGTGCGGCGCAGCGCGCCTTCCGACATGACCACTTCGCTCTTGTCGAGCTTGTGGCCGGCGGCCGTGAAGGCCTCGGCGACATCGCGCGGGCCGACCGAGCCGAAGAGCTTGCCTTCGGTGGACGCGTTCGCGGCGATGGTGACCGTGGTGCCTTCGAGCTTGGCCTTGCGGGCTTCGGCGTCGGCCAGGATCTGGTTGGCCTTGGCTTCGTACTCGGCGCGCTTGGCTTCGAACGAAGCGATGTTGGCCTGGGTGGCCGGCACGGCCTTGCCCTGCGGCACCAGGTAGTTGCGGCCGTAACCCGGCTTGACGTCGACCAGGTCGCCCAGGCCGCCGAGGTTCACGACTTTCTGCAGGAGGATCAGTTTCATGGGTGTTGCTCCGTCACGTTAGCGGGGCGCGCGGCCCCGCAACTGTTGGCTGTCCGTTGGGACGGGAGATCAGGACGCGGGCCCCGGAGGGCCGGCGGCTCAGTTCTGGTGGTTGTCGGTGTACGGGATCAGGGCGAGCTCGCGGGCGCGCTTGATCGCGGTCTGCAGCTGGCGCTGGTACTTGGCCTTGGTGCCGGTGATGCGGCTCGGAACGATCTTGCCGTTCTCGGTCAGGTACTGGCGCAGGGTGTTGAGATCCTTGTAGTCGATCTCCTTGACGCCCTCGGCCGTGAACTTGCAGAACTTGCGGCGGCGGAAAAACTTGCTCATGTCGGTCTCCGGTCTCGGGCTCAGGCGGCGTCGGCGTTGTCGCCGATCGCATTCTCGTCATCGTCGCGGCGCGGGCGGCGCTCGCTCTTCTCGTCCTTGCTCTTCATGATCAGGGACTGTTCGGTGACGGCCTCTTCGCGGGCGATGACCATGTGGCGCAGCACGGCGTCGTTGAAGCGGAAGCCGTCGACGAGCTCGGTGAGGACCTTCTGGCCGCACTCGACGTTCATCAGCACGTAATGGGCCTTGACCAGGTTGTCGATGGAGTACGCCAGCTGGCGGCGGCCCCAGTCTTCCAGGCGGTGGATCTTGCCTTCCTCGCCTTCGATCAGCGTCTTGTAACGCTCGATCATGGCGGGCACCTGCTCGCTCTGGTCCGGGTGGACCATGAACACGATTTCATAGTGACGCATGGGTTGTTTCCTTGTGGATGCGGCCGGTGATTCGGCCTGGCAGCCCCCGGCCCGAAGCCGTGGAGCAAGGGTCTCCCCAAGATGGGGAGCCGCGCATTATGCCCGAACCGGGCTTTCCCGCGCAACTCAAGGACTTGCAGCCCTCAAGACGTCGCAAAAGACTCCCCGCAGCCGCATTCGGCGGAGACCCGGGGGTTCCGGAACACGAACTGCTGGTTCAGGCCCTGGCTGACGAAGTCGATCTCGGTGCCGTCGACCTGGGGCAGGCTCTCGGCGTCGACCCGGACCGGGACCCCGTCGGTCTCGAACACGTGGTCGTCCGGGCCGGCGGCCTTGGCGATGTCGACCACGTAGGCGAAACCGGTGCAGCCGGACTTGCGGACGCCGAAGCGCAGGCCGATGCCCCCCGGCGTTTCGGCCAGGTAGCTGCGGACGCGGGCGGCGGCGGCGGGGGTCAGGGTGACGGCCATGGGCGGGTCTCGGGACGGCGGCAGGGACCGGGCCAGTATACCGGCGCTGCGTGAATGCACGCCTGCGGGTATCCTTGCGGTCTTCCGAAGATTGGCCCGTCCGGGCAGGGATTCAAGAGCATGGCAGTGGTCAGCGTCCAGCAGGCGCTTTCCGGGCAGCACGCCCCGGGCAGCGAAGTCACGGTCCGCGGCTGGGTGCGTACCCGGCGCGATTCCAAGGCCGGGCTCAGCTTCGTCAACGTCAGCGACGGGTCCTGCTTCCACCCGATCCAGGTGGTGGCGCCGGCCTCGCTGGGCAACTACGAGTCGGAAGTGAAGCGGCTCTCGGCCGGCTGCGCGGTCATCGCGCACGGCGTGCTCAAGCCCTCGCAGGGCCAGGGCCAGGCCTTCGAGCTCGAGGCCACGGGCATCGAGGTGGTCGGCTGGGTCGAGGACCCGGAGACCTATCCGATCCAGCCCAAGGCCCACTCGCTGGAGTTCCTGCGCGACGTGGCGCACCTGCGCCCGCGCACCAACCTGTTCGGCGCGGTCACCCGCATCCGCCACTGCCTGGCGCAGGCGGTGCACCGCTTCTTCCACGAGCAGGGCTTCTACTGGATCAGCACGCCGATCATCACCACGTCCGACGCCGAGGGCGCGGGCCAGATGTTCCGCGTCTCCACCCTGGACCTGGCCAACCTGCCGCGCACGGCCAAGGGCGAGGTCGACTTCTCGAAGGACTTCTTCGGCAAGGAAACCTTCCTCACCGTGTCCGGCCAGCTCAACGTCGAGGCCTACTGCCTGGCGCTGAGCAAGGTCTACACCTTCGGCCCGACCTTCCGCGCCGAGAACTCGCACACCACCCGCCACCTGGCCGAGTTCTGGATGATCGAGCCCGAGGTCGCCTTCGCCGACCTCAAGGCCAACGCCGACCTGGCCGAGGCCTTCCTGAAGTACCTGTTCAAGGCGGTGCTGTCCGAGCGCGCCGACGACCTGGCCTTCATCGCCGAGCGCGTCGAGAAGACCGCCATCACCCGCCTCGAGGCGATGGTGGACTCGCCCTTCGAGCGCATCGACTACACCGAGGCGGTGTCGCTGCTGCAGAAGTCGGGCCACAAGTTCGACTACCCGGTCGAATGGGGCCTGGACCTGCAGACCGAGCACGAGCGCTGGCTGACCGAGGTGCACGTCGGCCGCCCGGTGGTGGTGATGAACTACCCCGAGCAGATCAAGGCCTTCTACATGCGCCTGAACGACGACGGCAAGACCGTGGCCGCGATGGACGTGCTGGCACCGGGCATCGGCGAGATCATCGGCGGCAGCCAGCGCGAGGAGCGCCTGGACGTGCTGGACAAGCGCATGGCGCAGTTCGGGCTCGACGGCGAGCACTACGGCTGGTACCGCGACTTCCGCCGCTACGGCACCGTGCCGCACGCCGGCTTCGGCCTGGGCTTCGAGCGGCTGGTGGTCTACACCTGCGGCCTGGCCAACATCCGCGACGCCATCCCCTACCCGCGCGCGCCCGGCCTGGCGACGTTCTGACCGATGGGCACGGGCGCGGGGTCGCTGCTGCTGTTCCTGTTCCTGGGCCTGGCCGGTTCGGCCGCCCCGGCGCATTTCGGCTTCCGGGTGCTGGCCTACCGGCACCAGCTGGACAAGCGGATCCCGTTCGCGCCCGGCACCGAGGACGGCGGCTGGGGCTACAGCTGGTGGCTGATGCGCTGGAAGCACCGCGCGGCCAACGACAAGAACCTGAACTTCTTCGCCGGCATCACCGCCGGCAGCGGCTGGCTCAGCCTGGTCGGCGCCGTCGGCGTGGTCGTGCTGGTCGCCCTGCAGTAAACAAGGAATCAACGCATGTCCCAGGAAAACGAAACCGACACCGGCCCGCGCGAGAGCGACCAGTGGTGGCTGGCGGCGCTGCCGCGCATGCTGGTGTGGTCGCGGCTGCGCGTGCTCGACAGCGGCGTGGCCGAGGTCTTCGACTGCGACGGCCGCATCAACATCTATGAAAGCGAAGACATCGCGCGCTCGGCGCTGATGGACGCCGAGTTCCGCGCGCTCGACGGCATGGACGCCGACGACGCCGAGGCCTGGGGCCTGGACCTCGAGGAAATCGAGCCGCCGCGCGCCGAGGACGACGACAGCCTGCGCGAGCTGATGATGCAGCCGCTGAAGAACCCGCTGACCGGGGAAGACCGGTGAGCGAGTCGCTGCGCGGCCGCCACGCCCTGGTCTGCGGCGGCTCGGAAGGCATCGGCCTGGCCACCGCGCAGGCCCTGGCCGCGCTCGGCGCCGACGTCACCGTGCTCGCGCGACGCCCCGGCCGGCTGGCCGAGGTGGTTGCCGCCCTGCCCCGCGCCGAAGGCCAGCAGCACCGGCACGTCGCGGCGGATGCGTCCGACAGCGCCGGGCTGGGCGCCTCGGTCGCGGCGCTTTGCGCCAAGTACCCCGTGCACATCCTGGTCAACAACACCGCCGGCCCGCCGGGCGGCCCGGCCCACGCTGCGGCGCCCGAGGACTACCTGGCGGTGTTCCGCCAGCACCTGGTCGCCGGCCAGGTGCTGGTGCAGGCGGTGCTGCCAGGCATGCGCGCCGCCGGCTGGGGCCGCATCGTCAACGTCATCTCGACCTCGGTGAAGGAGCCGATCGCCAACCTGGGCGTCTCCAACACCATCCGCGGCGCGGTCGCGGCCTGGGCCAAGACCCTGGCCAGCGAGCTCGGCCCGGACGGCATCACGGTCAACAACGTGCTGCCCGGCTACACCCGCACCCAGCGCCTGGACCAGATCCTGGCCGAGCGCGCCGCGGCCACCGGCAAGCCCGCCGAAGAAATCGCGCGCGGCATGCTGGCGACGGTGCCGGCGGGCCGCTTCGCCGAGCCGGCCGAGGTGGCCGCGGCCATCGCCTTCCTGGCCGGAAACGCCGCCGGCTACGTTAATGGCATCAACCTGCCGGTCGACGGCGGGCGCACCCGTTCCCTCTGAGGCACCGACGCATGGACGCCAACAACCGCTGGTCCGACCGCGTACCTTTCGCCGCCCGGGTGATGGTGCTGTTCGAGGACCGGGCCTGGGTCAGCGAGGTCAAGGACCTGTCCGAAGGCGGCTGCGGCCTGTTCCGGCCGGCCACCTGCCAGCTGGACGTGGCCGAGATCGTGCGGCTGGTGTTCTTCGACGTGTCCGGGCCGGCGGTGGTGGTGGACGCGCGCGTGGCCCGGGTCGAGAACGGCTCGCTGGGCTTCGAATACCACGAGACCCAGACGGTGCCGCCGACGCTGCGGCGTTGATCCCACACGCCGCCTGCACGGGCGCCCGCGCAGGCTTGCCGCATGCCTGAAGGTCCTGAAATCCGCCGCGCCGCCGACCAGCTCGCCAAGGCCGTGGTCGGCCAGCCCCTCACCGGGGCGTTCTTCGCCTTCCCCGAACTCAAGCGCCACCAGCGCGCGCTGGTCGACCATCGCATCACCGCGATCGAACCGCACGGCAAGGCGCTGCTGACCCACTTCGACCACGGATTGACGCTGTACTCGCACAACCAGCTCTACGGCGTGTGGAAAGTGGCCAAGGCCGGCGAACGGCCCGACACCACGCGCTCGTTGCGGGTGGCGCTGGAGACGGCGAAGAAGGCGATCCTGCTGTACTCGGCGTCGGAGGTGGAGATGTGGAAGACCGCCGAGCTGCCGCGGCATCCCTTCCTGGCCAAGCTCGGCCCCGACGTGCTGGACCTGTCGCTGGACGAGGCCACCGTGGCGGCCCGCCTGCGCGACCCCCGCTTCGCCGGGCGCGCGCTGGTGGCGCTGCTGCTGGACCAGGCCTTCCTGGCGGGCATGGGCAACTACCTGCGCTCGGAAGTGCTGTTCATGGCCGGCATCGCGCCCAATCGCCGCCCGCGCGACCTCGACGACGAGGAAACCCTGGCCCTGGCCCGCGCCCTGCTCGCGGTGCCGCGCGCCAGCTACGCCACCCGGGGCATCCGCCGCGCCAAGGGCATGGCCGAGGACTACCTCACCGACACCCCGCGCGGCTTCCGCTTCGAGGTCTTCGACCGCGAGGGCGAGCCCTGCCGCCAGTGCGGCGACGTCATCGTCCGGCACGAACTGGGCGGCCGCCGCCTCTACTGGTGCAAAGTCTGCCAATCCTGACGCACCCCAAAAAAGGGGTCAGAGTGCATATCCGTTTGAAACGGATATGCACTCTGACCCCTTTTTTGGGGTGGGGTTTCGTGCGTCCTGACCTGTCCGTACGGCGGGCGTGGCGGGTAAGCTTGCGGGCATGGAAACCCGGCTGTCCCACCTGATCGACGGCAAGGCCCGCGGCGCGGACGGCGGCGCCGTGATCGAGGTCTTCGAGCCGGCCACGGGCCGGGCCTACGCCCACTGCCCGGACGGCGAGGCCGCCGATGTCGACGCGGCCGTAGAGGCCGCCCGCCGCGCCTTCCCGGCCTGGTCCGCCCTGCCCGCCAGCGAGCGCGCCGCCTGGATCCACAAGCTGGCCGACGCGCTGGAAGCCCGGCTGGACGAGTTCGCCGCCGCCGAGTCGCGCGACGTCGGCAAGCCGCTGGCGCTGGCGCGCAACCTCGACATCCCGCGCGCGGTCAGCAACCTGCGCTTCTTCGCGGCCGCCGCCACCCAGTTCGCCAGCGAATCGCACTCGACCCCGGGCGTCGTCAACTACACCCTGCGCCAGCCGCTGGGCGTCGTCGGCGTCATCAGTCCCTGGAACCTGCCGCTGTACCTGTTCACCTGGAAGTTCGCGCCGGCACTGGCAGTGGGCAACTGCGTGGTCGGCAAGCCCTCGGAAGTGACGCCCGTGACCGCCTGGATGCTGGGCGAGCTGGCGCGCGACATCGGTTTCCCCGACGGCGTGTTCAACATCGTGCAGGGCCGCGGCGCGGTCGTCGGCCAGGCGCTGGTGGACCACCCGGACACCCAGGCCATCAGCTTCACCGGCAGCACCGCGGTGGGCATTCGCATCGCCGAAAGCTGCGCGCGTTCGCTCAAGAAGACCTCGCTGGAGCTGGGCGGCAAGAACGCCACCCTGGTATTCGCCGACGCGCCGCGCGAGAAGCTGCTCGACACCGTGGTGCGCTCGGCCTTCCTCAACTCCGGCCAGATCTGCCTGTGCGGCTCGCGCCTGCTGGTAGAGCGTAGCTACTACGAGGCGTTCCGCGACGCGCTGGTGGCCCGGGCGAAGGCACTGGTGGTCGGCGACCCGACCGACCCCGCCACCACGCTGGGCCCCGTCGTGTCCCAGGCGCATTACGAAAAAGTGCTGGGCTGCATCGCGCTCGCGCGCCGCGAGGGCGGCCGCGTGCTCTGCGGCGGGGAGGCGCTGGCGCCGGCAGGCCGCTGCGCCGACGGCTGGTTCATCGCCCCCACCGTCATCGAGGGCCTGGGCCCGGGCTGCCGCACCAACACCGAAGAGATCTTCGGCCCGGTGGTCACCCTGCAGCCCTTCGACACCGATGAAGAGGCGCTGGCGCTCGCCAACGCCACGCCCTACGGCCTTTCGGCCAGCGTCTGGACCCGCGACCTCGGCCGCGCCCACCGCCTGGCCGCCGCGCTGGACGCCGGCGTGGTCTGGGTCAACACCTGGATGAACCGCGACCTGCGCACGCCCTTCGGCGGCATGAAGCAGTCCGGCATCGGCCGCGAAGGCGGCTGGGAAGCGCTGCGCTTCTTCACCGAAGCCAAGAACGTCACGATCGACCTGGGATGACACGATGCCTTTGAAGGAACTGCTGGACCGCAACCGGGAGTGGGCCGCGCAGGTGCGCGCCGAGGACCCGCAGTTCTTCCGGCGCCTCTCGCAGCTGCAGGCGCCCAAGTACCTGTGGATCGGCTGCTCCGACTCGCGCGTGCCGGCCAACCAGATCACCGGCCTGCAGCCGGGCGAAGTGTTCGTCCACCGCAACGTCGCCAACCTGGTCGTGCACACCGACCTCAACTGCCTGAGCACCATCCAGTTCGCTGTCGACGTGCTCAAGGTCGAACACGTGCTGGTGGTTGGCCACTACGGCTGCGGCGGCGTGCATGCCGCGCTCACCGGCACCCGCGTCGGCCTGGCCGACAACTGGCTGCGCCACGTCGGCGACGTCGCCACCAAGCACGCGGGCATGCTCGCCGAAGTCGACCTGGAGTCGCTGCGCCACGCCCGCCTGTGCGAACTGAACGTGGTCGAGCAGGTGGTGAACGTCTGCCAGACCACCATCGTCCAGGACGCCTGGGCCCGCGGCCAGGCGCTCAGCGTGCACGGCTGGGTCTATTCCCTGCTCGACGGCCGCGTGCGCGAGCTGGGCATGGGCGTCGACAGCCCGGCCGAACTGCCCGAAGCCTATGCGCTGGCCATGGACCACATCCGCGGCCGGCTGAAGGAAGAGAAATGAGCGAGATCATCCACGCCACCTCCGCCCCGCACCCGGTCGGCCGCTACCCGCACGCCCGCCGCGTCGGCAACCTGCTGTTCCTGTCGGGCATCGGCCCGCGCACGCCGGGCAGCAACGCGGTGCCGGGCAACGTCTACGGCGCCAAGGGCGAACTGGTGGACTACGACATCGTCACCCAGTGCCACTCGGTGTTCGCCAACGTGCGCGCGGTGCTCGAGGCCAGCCACTGCCGCTGGGACTGGCTGGTCGACATCACCGTCTACCTGACCAACATCCAGCGCGACTTCAACGCCTACAACGGGGTCTGGGCCGAGTACTTCCCGAACGTGGACAAGGCGCCCTGCCGCACCACGCTGGGCATCACCGCGCTGCCGACGCCGATCGCGATCGAGCTCAAGTGCGTGGCCGCCTTCCCGGAGGCGCGCTGACATGCTCGGCGGCGCCTTCAACCTGCAGGCCTGGGTCGACGACCACCGGCACCTGCTCAAGCCGCCGGTCGCCAACAAGTGCATCGTCGACGGCGACTTCATCATCATGATCGTCGGCGGCCCCAACGCGCGCACCGACTACCACTGGGACGAAGGCCCGGAGTTCTTCTACCAGCTCGAAGGCGAGATGGTGCTGAAGGTGCAGGAAGACGGCCAGGCCCGCGACATCCCGATCAAGGCCGGCGAGGTGTTCTACCTGCCGCCGCGGGTGCCGCACTCGCCCCAGCGCAGCGCCGGCGGCGTCGGCCTGGTGATCGAGCGCAAGCGGCTGCCGCACGAACAGGACGGGCTGCTGTGGTTCTGCGAGCAGTGCAATCACAAGCTGTACGAGGAGTTCTTCACGCTGGAGGACATCGAGACCCAGTTCGGGGCGGTGTTCGACCGGTTCTATAGGTCGCGCACGCACCGTAGCTGCACCGCCTGCGGCCACCTCAATCCCGCGCCCGCGCGCTACGACGAGACACCCTGACCCATGACGCCTTCCCTGGACCTGCTCACCACCAACCTGCTCTCGCCGGTGGTGCTGGCCTTCGCGCTGGGCATGGTGGCGCGCGGCCTGCGCAGCGACCTCGAGATCCCGTCCGCCATCCAGGCCTACCTGTCGATCTTCCTGCTGCTGGCGATCGGCCTGAAGGGCGGCGTCGCCCTGCACCAGGGCGCGCCCGGCAACCTGGGCCTGCTGGTGGCGGTGACCATCGTCGCCGGCATCGCCACCGCCGGCAGCGCCTACCTGCTGGCGCGCACCTGGCTGCGCGACAACGCGATGCAGGCGGGCGCCATCGCGGCGCACTACGGCTCGGTGTCGGCGGTGACCTTCATCGCCGCCCAGCAGTTCGTCGAGCGCACCGGCGGGAGCTCGCCCGGCGTGCTGGTGGCCCTGGTGGTGGCGCTGGAGATCCCGGCCATCCTGCTCGGCATCGGCCTGGCCCGCGGCGGCGGCCGGCCGACCTGGCCGCAGGTGCGCGAAGTGCTGACCGGCCGCACCGCGGTGCTGCTGATCGGCGGCCTGGCGATCGGCGCCATCGCCGGCCGGGACGGCGTGAAGGCCGTGGACGCGATGTACTTCCAGCTGTTCCAGGGCATGTTGATGCTGTTCATGCTCGACATGGGCCTGGTCGCGGCCAGCCAGCTGCGCCAGCTGCGGCGCGGCGTGCTGCGCCTGGTGGTGTTCGCCACCGCGCTGCCGCTGCTGCATGGCCTGGCCGGCACCGCGATCGGCCACGCCGTCGGGCTGGGCGTGGCGGGGGCGACGGTGTTCGGCGCCATGCTGGCCAGCGCGTCCTACATCGCCGCGCCGGCCTCGGTGCGCGCGGCGCTGCCCGAGGCCGACGCCGGCCGCTGCATCACGGCCTCGCTGGGCCTGACCTTCCCCTTCAACCTGGCGCTGGGTATCCCGACCTACGCCGCCTTCGCTAGCTGGCTCGGCGGCTGAGCCCGGCGGGATAGAATCGCCGACATGCTCAAGATCGACACCCACGCCCACTACCTGCCCCGGACCTGGCCGAACCTGGCCGAGAAGTACGGCGACCCGCGCTTCCCGGTGATCCACCACGAGGACGGGCGCGCGCGCATCTACAAGGACGGCAAGTTCTTCCGCGAGATCTGGTCCAAGACCTGGGACCCGGCCGAGCGGATCGCCGACTACGGCAAGTTCGGGGTGCAGGTGCAGGTGCTGAGCACGGTGCCGGTGATGTTCAGCTACTGGGCCAAGCCGCAGCACGCGCTGGAGCTGCACCAGGCGCTCAATGACCACATGGCCGAGGCCTGCCGCGACCACCGCCGGCACTGCGCCGGCATCGGCACGGTGCCGATGCAGTCGCCGCGGCTGGCGGTGCAGGAGCTCGAGCGCTGCGTCGACCAGCTGGGCCTGCAGGGCGTGCAGATCGGCTCGCACATCGGCGACTGGAACCTGGACGCACCCGAGCTGCTGCCCTTCTTCGAGGCGGCGCAGGACCTGGGCGCGGCGATCCTGGTGCATCCCTGGGACATGATGGGCAGCGAGTCCATGCCCAAGTACTGGATGCCCTGGCTGGTGGGCATGCCGGCCGAGCAGT
>NZ_DASTNG010000012.1:0-45922 GCF_035721105.1 Arenimonas sp.
CCCCCGCCAACGCCCCGAACAGCACCACCGCACCCACCAGCAGCGCATGGTCCTCCGACCGCAGCAGCACATAGAGCAGCCCATAAAGGACCGCCAACCCGGCGCCGAACGCCCCGCCCCGCCCGCGCCCCCCCAGGACGCCGCCGAGGTAGAAGCCCACCAGGCCACTGCAGGCCGCCGCCGCGATCGCATACGCCGGGCCGAAGCCCAGGTGCTCGGACAGCGACAGCAGCAGCAGGTAGAACATCGCCATCGCCAGCCCGGTCAGGCCGTACTGGACGACGTGGACCGGCCGCGCCGCCAGCGCCTCGACCAGGAACACCGCGCCGAACACCAGCGCCAGGAACAGCAGCGCGTACTTGATGGCCCGTTCGGTCATCAGGTAGCGGTCGACCGGCTCGACCAGCCGCACGCTGAATTCGCCCTCCTCCAGCGCCGAGCAGTGGGTGGCCGTGGGCACGCAGCCCGCCAGCACCTGCTGCACCCGGCTCGACAGCCGAGATACCGCCCAGCGTGCCTCGAAGCCTGTTTCGTCGATCTTGCGCGCATCGGGCAGGTGGCGACCCTCGAAGCCCGGGTGCGGCCAGTCACCGACCAGGCTGACGGTGGTGTCCGCGCCCACCGGCAGCCAGCCCAGGCGCTGGGTGCCGCTGAGGTCGAGGCTGACCGTGAAGTCCATCGGCGCCGCCAGCATCGCCACCGGTACCGGCGCGCCCAGGCCTTCGGGCAGCCAGCCCACGCGGGTGCCGGGCTGGACCGCCAGCTTGCGGCCGCCCAGCGTGATGCCCAGCGCCCGCACGCCACGGTTGTCGCCCAGGCCCAGGACCAGCCAGGCCCGCACCGGCTCCAGCCGCACGCCGTCCCGGGTCCGCGGGGCGTGCACCAGGCGCCCCTTCAGGCCCAGGCTGCCGTGGTAGAGCGGCACGCTGAACAGGCTGCGCCCGCGGCGCTCGGTCCGCAGGCGAGCGTCGATCGCCAGGGTTTCCGGGCTGACCAGGTAGTGGACGGTCTCGGTGTCCTGCTCGGTCTCCTGGCTCAGGTGCCCGTCGCGGCTGACCACGCGCTTGCGCTCGACCGGGCGCCGGGCCTCGACCAGCAGCAGCGGCCCGACCACCGACTGCGGCCCGGCCGAGGACCGGGCGATGTCCTCGGCCACCTCCAGGCCCCGCTGCTGGCGCTCGGCCACCAGCCCGTCCAGCATCGCCAGCGGCAGCAACAGCACCACCAGCAGGAATCCCACCAGCCCCAGCTTCCACCCGATGCGCATGGCGCCTTGCCCCGTTCATGCCGCCCAGCGCGGCAGGGGCATGGGAACCCGGCGGGCGGGCTTTGGCCGGGCGAAATCTGGCATCCGGCGGGCGAAAAGCGGCGGGAAAAGCGGCACGCAAAGCGGTACCGGGTTCATTTTCATCCTCGATGAGACAGCGCGGCCCGCCCGCCCTGTCTCATCGAGGATGAAAATGAACCCGGTACCCGGCATGGCCCCCGCTTTTCGGCTTGCCTGGCATGCCTGGCTTGGCCGGTGGGTTGGGCGGTTTATACTTGCGGGTCCTGCGCGGAACCCACCACCCTGCCCGGCCGGCGCGATCCCGCGCCGCCGCGGCCTGCGCCAAAGCTGAAGAGAGAGCGAGCCATGTCGCAATACATCTACACCATGATCGGCGTCAGCAAGACCGTGCCGCCGAAGCGCCAGATCATCAAGGACATCTCGCTGTCGTTCTACCCGGGCGCGAAGATCGGCCTGCTCGGCCTGAACGGCTCGGGCAAGTCCACCGTGCTGCGGATCATGGCCGGCGTCGACAAGGACTTCACCGGCGAGGCCCGTCCCCAGCCCGGCATCAAGGTCGGCTACCTCGAGCAGGAGCCGCGCCTGAACCCGGAGCACACCGTGCGCCAGGCCGTCGAGGAAGGCGTGGGCGACCTGCTGCACGCGCAGGCGCTGCTGGACGCGGTCTACGCCGCCTACGCCGAGGAAGACGCCGACTTCGACAAGCTCGCCGCCGAACAGCAGCGCCTGGAGTCGATCCTGGCCACCGGCGACGCCGCCACCCTGGAACTGCAGCTCGAAATCGCCGCCGACGCCCTGCGCCTGCCGCCCTGGGACGCGATCTGCGGCCAGCTTTCGGGCGGTGAGAAGCGCCGCGTGGCGCTGTGCCGCCTGCTGCTGTCCAAGCCCGACATGCTGCTGCTCGACGAACCCACCAACCACCTCGACGCCGAATCGGTCGAGTGGCTCGAGCAGTTCCTCACCCGCTTCCCCGGCACCGTCGTGGCCGTCACCCATGACCGCTACTTCCTCGACAACGCCGCCGAGTGGATCCTCGAGCTCGACCGCGGCAAGGGCATTCCCTGGAAGGGCAACTACAGCGAGTGGCTGACCCAGAAGACCGAGCGCCTGAAGCAGGAAGAGTCGGCCGAGAAGGGCCGCCAGAAGGCCCTGCAGAAGGAGCTGGAGTGGTCGCGCCAGAACGCCAAGGGCGGCCGCAGCAAGGGCAAGGCCCGCCTGCAGCGCCTCGAGGACCTGCAGTCGGTCGAGTACCAGAAGCGCAACGAGACCAACGAGATCTTCATCCCGCCGGGCGAGCGCCTGGGCGACAAGGTCATCGAGTTCAAGAACGTCTCGAAGTCCTTCGGCGACCGCCTGCTGATCGACGACCTCAACATCACCATCCCGCCGGGCGCGATTGTCGGAATCATCGGTCCCAATGGCGCCGGCAAGTCGACCCTGTTCCGCATGATCACGGGCCAGGAAAAGCCGGACAAGGGCGAGGTCAACATCGGCCACACCGTCAAGATCGCCTACGTCGACCAGAGCCGCGATTCGCTCGAGGCCGACAAGAACGTCTGGCAGGCGGTGTCCGGCGGCAGCGACATCATCACGATCGGCAAGGTCGAGATCCAGTCGCGCGCGTACATCGGCCGCTTCAACTTCAAGGGCAGCGACCAGCAGAAGCTCGTCGGCACGCTGTCGGGCGGCGAGCGCGGCCGCCTGCACATGGCCAAGACCCTGCTGCAGGGCGGCAACGTGCTGCTGCTCGACGAACCGTCCAACGACCTCGACATCGAGACCCTGCGCGCGCTCGAGGACGCCCTGCTCGAGTTCCCGGGCTGCGCCCTGGTCATCTCGCATGACCGCTGGTTCCTCGACCGCATCGCCACCCACATCATCGCCTTCGAGGGCGACTCGCACGTGGAGTTCTACCAGGGCAACTACCGCGAGTACGAGGAAGACAAGAAGCGCCGCCTGGGCGAGGAAGGCGCGCGTCCGCATCGCCTGCGCTACAAGGCGCTCAAGTAAGGCATCCGGCGGGAAAGCTTCGGGCCTGAAGGCCCTCCTACAGCAACACGGGTAGGAGGGCCTTCAGGCCCGAATGCGTTTGGGACGCTGGTAGGAGGGCCTTCAGGCCCGAAGGCGTTTCAGACGGTCGGCAAGCACCACGCCCGCGAAGTGGCCCCACAGCCCCAGCCACAGCACCGGCACCAGCCAGGCCGGCGTGTCGGCGGCCTCGAACTTGCGGAAGTAGCGCCACAGCCCGCGATGCTTGTGCCATTCCACCCAGGCCGGGCGGACGCGGCTGGAGACGCCGCGCACGTGGGTCGCGCGCAGGTCGTTGGCGACCACTACTTCGTAGCCGGCGGCGCGCACGCGCCGGCACAGGTCCAGGTCCTCGGCGTGCAGGCGATAGCCTTCGTCGAAACCCTCCAGGCGCACGAACAGCCCCAGCGGCATCAGCATCAGCGCACCGGACACGGCGTCCACCGGCTGCACCACCTGCGCCGGATCGTGGCCCAGGTACAGCGCATCGCGCCGGCCGAGGCTCGCCAGCTGTTCGCGCAGCGAGGGATCGGCGCGACGCGAGGCCAGGTCCACTTCGCCGTCCTCGCCCACCAGCTCGACGCCCAGCAGCCCGGCCCCGGGGCGCGCGGTGGCGTGCGCGACCAGCCGCGACAGCGTCTCGCGCTCGACGAAGGCATCGGGATTCACGAACGCCACCCAGGGCTGCGAAATCGCGGTCGCGCCCTGGTTGCAGGCGGCGCCGAAGCCGCGGTTGTCGGGATTGCGCACCAGCGCCAGGCGCGCGTCGCGGCGCGCCAGGCGCTCGACGATGGCCGCGGTGCCGTCGGGCGAGGCGTTGTCGATCACCACCACCCGCGCCACGTCGCGCGCCGCCAGCAGCCGGAACAGGCAGGCCTCGATGGTGGCTTCGCTGGCGTAGGTGACCACCACCACGCCGATGTCGCGCGCGCTGAAATCGCGAAGCCCGCTGGCGCCCAGCACCGGCCATTCGCGCGAGGTGTTCACTCCGGCGCCTGCCGCCGCTTGAGCTCCGCCTCGAGGTGGGCGATGTACGCCATCGCATTCCGGAAATTCACCACTTCGCGGCGATAGGCCTCGTACACGCCCTCGGCCTGGTCGCCGAACACCGACAGCGCCGGCAGTGCGGCCAGCGCCGCGGCGTCGCGCGCGCAGGCGGCCAGGAAGTACATCGGCGCATTGGCCACGCCGTCGTGAATGGCCTGGCCGTCGAGGCTGAAGGCCTGCGCCGGCGAGGTGGCGCCGTCGAGCGACCACAGCACCGACTGGAACAGCAGCTTCTGGCCGAACAGCCGCCGCGCCGGGAAGCGCCCGGCCAGCAGCGCCTCGAACTCCGGCCGGTACAGCTCGCGCACGTGGTGCGGGTTCTGCACGCCGGTCAGGTCGGTGTAGACGTGGCGGTCGGGCGTGGACACCAGCAGCAGGCCGCCGGGCGCGAGCAGCCGCGCGAAGCCGTCGAGCATGCGTTCCTGCGCCTCCACGTGCTCGAGCGTCTCGAAGCTAAGCACCAGGTCGAAGCTGGCGTCGGGCAGGTGGTCGAGCGCGGTCACGTCGGCTTGCGCGAACGCCAGCCCGGGCGTGCCGCCGTAGCGTGCGCGGGCATGCGCCACCACGTCCTCGCCGATGTCGAGCCCCAGCACCTGGCCGCCGGCGGCGGCGATCATCGCGCTGCCGTAGCCCTCGCCGCAGGCGGCGTCGAGCACCCGGCGACCGGCCGCCAGCGGCCGCGCGAAGGCGTAGCGATGCCAGTGCTCCTGCGCGATCTCGCGATCGCGCTCGGGCGTGTAGCGCTCGCCGGTGAATGCCATGACGGGGACCTGGGCCATGCGCAAATGCTATCCGAACAGGTCCCGCTGCGGGCCGGACGCGTCCAGCGACTGCAGCCGCTGCTCCAGCGCGATGCGCCGGGCGGCCAGCGGATCGGCCATGATGAAGCGCGCCACGCGCTCGTTGTAGTCGGGCCAGCGCGCCAGCAGCCGCGCGAGGTTGTCGCCACCCGGCGCCAGGTCCAGCGGCTGGAACGAGGCGCCGCCTTGATGCACCACGTAGGCGGTGTCGCACAGCACGTTGCGCCAGCCCATGGCGGCCGCGCGCAGGCAGAAGTCGTTCTCCTCGCCGTAGCCGCGGCCGAAGGTCTCGGCGTCGAAATCGCCCAGCTGGCGGAGCGCGGCGCGCCGCACGTACATGCAAAAGCCCACCGCGGTGGGCAGCTCGGGATAGGCCGGCGCGAGCCCTGCGGCGGCCTCGGCCACGGCATCCGGGAACTCCGGCGCCGGGTTGTCCTCGCAAAAGCGCGGCCAGGAGCAGATCTCGGCGTTGTTCGACCAGGGCGTGATGGTGGCGATGCGCGGGTCGCTGGCGGCGCAGCGCACCAGCTGCTGCAGCCAGCCCGCGGTGACGACGGTGTCGGAATTGAGCAGCACCACGTCCGCCTCGCCGGTCTCGGCGAAGGCGGCGTTGCAGTTGGCCGGGAACCCGAGGTTGCGCGGGCGCCGCACGTAGCGCGCCGCCAGCGGGCTGCGCTCGCACCAGCCGCGGGCCATCGGCTCGACCCGCGGATCGGTCGAGGCGTCGTCGGCCAGCAGCACCGGGCTGCCCGCCGGCAGCGTGCGGTCGAGCGACGCCAGGCAGGCGTCCAGCGCCTCGAGCGCGTTGTGGATCGGCACCACCACCACCGGGCCCGCGCTCATTCCCGGCTCCCGTGCCAGGCGTGCGGCAGCCGCGCCAGGCCGTATTCGCGCGCCGTGCCGGTGACCTTGACGTCCCGGTCCAGGGTGTCGAACAGGCGCAGGCCCTCGCCGTCGAGCGCGCTCGCGCGCAGGCGGTAGCTGCCCGGCAGCAGCGACAGCGGCTCGAACACCAGCCGGAACCGGAAGCGACCCTCGCCCAGCGGCTCGGCCGGCACCGCGTCCATCTCGGAGCTGACGCCATAGACCGGCGTGCCGTCGGCGCGCACCCAGCCGTTGAGCATCACCGGCGGCAGGCCGTCGCGGCTGTGGATGACCACGTCCTGCTCGATGCGCCCGCCCATCGGCACCGTCACCGGCCCCTTGCCGGGCTCGCCGTTGAGCGTGACCGATTCGACCCGGAACTCGGGCTGCCAGCCCGGTGCCGTCGCAGGCACCTCGACCTCCGCGGCGCGGCGCGCCTCCACCTCGGCCAGGTAGCGCTGGCTGACGTCGAACACCTCGCCCTGGGCGGCGATGCGGCCGTCCTTGAGCCAGATCGCGCGGCGGCAGAGCTTCTGCACGTGGTACATGCTGTGCGAGACCAGCAGCAGGGTGCCGCCGCCGGCCAGGTACTCGTCCATCCAGCGGATGCACTTGCGCTGGAAGTTGACGTCGCCGACCGCCAGCACTTCGTCGGTGATCAGCAGGTCCGGCCGCACCGCGGCCACCACCGCGAAGCCCAGCCGCACCACCATGCCCGACGAGTAGTGCTTCACCGGCTCGTCGATGTAGCGGCCGATGTCGGCGAAGGCCTCGATCTCGGGCATCTTCGCCGCCAGCGCCGGGCCTTCCAGGCCGCGCAGGGCGGCGGCCAGTCGCACGTTGTCGCGGCCGCTGAGCTCGGGATGGAAGCCGGCGCCCAGCTCCAGCAGCGCACCGACGCTGCCGCGGGTGGCCACGGTGCCGGCGCTGGGCGTCAGCACGCCGGTGATGAGCTTGAGCAGGGTCGATTTGCCGGCGCCGTTCTCGCCGATGATGGCCAGCGATTCGCCCGGCCACACCGCGAAGTCGATGTCCTCCAGGATGCTGGCCACGCGCCGCGGCGGACGCCCGCGCAGCACGTCCCAGAGCGCACTGACGCGGTCGCCGCGATGGCCCAGCACCGGGTAGCGCTTGGCCAGGCCCTCGGCGCGGACCAGCGGCTCGCCGCTCACAGGAAGTCCTCGAGATGGCTGCGCGCGCGCCGCGACAGCGCATTCGCCAGCCACAGCACGGCCAGCGCCACCGCCAGCGAGGCGCCCAGCGCCAGCCAGTCGGGCGAATGCCCGGTCAAGGCGCGGCGCACGCTTTCCACCGGCACCGCCAGCGGGTTGAAGGCCAGCCAGCCGGCCACCGGCCCGGGCAGCACGCTGCGGTCGTAGAGCACCGGCGTGACGAAGAAACCCAGCATCAGCAGCTGGCCGGTGACCGCGGCGATATCGCGCAGGAACACCTGCAGCACCGCCAGCAGCCGCGCCGCGGCCAGCGCATGCACGCCGACCACGGCCAGCGCCGCCAGCGCCGCCGGCAGCCCGGCCGGCGCCAGGCCCACGCCGAACGCCAGCAGCACCGCCAGCACCAGGACCAGGCCGGCCAGGTCGATCATCAGGCTGGCCACCACCCGCACGTCGATGTACAGGCGGTGCGGCACCGCGACCTTGCCGATCAGCGAGGCGTTGTCGGTCAGCGCCGTGACGCCGCGGTTGGCGGCATTGGCGAACAGGTTCCAGGGCCACAGCCCCAGCGCCAGGAAGGCGCCGTACGGCAGGTCGCCGCTCTGCGCGCGCGCCGGCAGCAAATGGCCGAAGACCCAGGACAGCACGGCCAGCTGCAGCAGCGGCAGCAGGAACAGCCAGGCGACGCCGAGCAGGCTGCCGCGGTAGCGCTCCTCTAGCTCGCGCCGCAGCAGCTCGCGGAAGACGGCGGAAACAGCGGGAACCATGGCGGACTCAGTCGGCGTCGCGCGGCTTGCCCAGCGGCTCCAGCGCGCGGAAGCGCTCGCCGTATTCGTCGGTGAGGCGGCGCGCCTCGGCCGGGTCGCGGATCACCCGCGGCGTCACCAGGATGATCACTTCCGAACGATTCGAGTCGCGCGTCTTGGTGCCGAACAGGCCGCCCACCACCGGCAGCCGGCTCAGGCCGGGGATGCCGCTGCTGCCGTCGGTGCTGCCTTCGGTGATCAGGCCGGCCAGCATCACGGTCTCGCCGCTCTTGATGGCGGCCTCGGTGATCAGGCTGCGCTTGTTGATGGGCACGTTGCCGGTCGGGTCGCCCGCGCGCGGGGCGCCGGGCGAACTCACTTCCTGCTCGATCTCCATGAACACGGTGCCGTCGCGGCTGATGCGCGGCGTCACCGTGAGGATGACGCCGGTGTCGAGGTACTGCACCTGGGTGAAGGTGCCGTTGCCCGAGCCCGGGTCGCCGGCGATCGGGTTGAAGCTGGTGCTGTTGACCGGGATCTTGGTGCCGACGTCGAGCTTGGCCTCGGCGTTGTTGCGCACCACCACCGAGGGCGTGGACAGCACGCGCACGTCGGAGACGTCGTCCAGCGCCGAGACCACGGCGGCGGCGTTGCGGCCCAGGAAGGTCCAGCCCAGGCCGTTGGCGCCGACGCTGCCGGAGATGTCGCCCCAGATGTCGCGGCCCAGGGCGCTGGGCAGGCCGGCGTCCTCGACGGCGTTCTCGAAGTACCAGTTCACGCCGTAGCTCAGCTCGCCGGTGAGCTGCACCTCGACCACCTGGGCCTCGATGTGCACCTGCAGCGGCATGGTGTCGAGGCGCTCGATGGCGCGGCGGATCGACTCCCACTGGCCGGGCGTGGCGCGCACCAGCAGGGCGTTGGATTCCTCCACCGCGCTGATGGCGACGTCGGCGTCGCTGCCCAGGGCGATGCCGTCGCCCCGGCCGGCCCCGCCGCCGCCGGCGCTGGCGGCGATGGCGTTGGCGTTCTCGGCGCGCGCCTTCGGATCGGCGGCATCGGCGGCCGGGGTGTCGATGGAGCGGATCTGCACCGGCGCCAGGCCGGGCATGATCGACGGCGGACCGCCGCGGTCGGTGCCGGCGCCCGCGCTGGCGGCGCCGCCGCCGAACACCTGGCTGAGCTGGTCGGCCAGGTCCACGGCCTTCATGTACAGCACTTCGTAGGTGTAAAGGCGCGCGCCTTCACCGCCACCGGCGTCGAGCCGCTCGATCCAGTCCTGCGCCTGGCGCAGGTAGCGCGCCTGCGGGGTGATCACCATCACCGCGTTCTGCCCTTCCAGCGGCATGAAGCGGAACATGCCCGAGACCGGCGTGCTGCCTTCCTCGCCGAACACGCCGTTGAGCTCGTCGACCATCTGCGCCGCTTCCGACGACTGCAGCGGGAACACGCCCACCGACATGCCGGCCAGCCAGTCGACGTCGAAGATCTCGACCGTGCGCAGGTAGTTCTGCAGCTCGCTGCGGGTGCCCGCCAGCACGATCAGGTTGCGCGAGGCGTCGACGCTGACCACGGCGTTGGCGCGGGCGTAGGGCTCGAGGATCTTCTTCATCTCGGCCGCCGAGATGTACTGCAGCGGCACGGCGCGCACTTCGTAGCCGCGGGCGTTGCCGACGCCGCCGGTGCGCGGCGACAGGTTGCCGGCCAGCGCCTGGTCGGCGGGCACCACGTTGTAGCGGCCGTCGGTCCAGACCAGGCGGGCGTTGTTCCAGCCCAGCACCATCTCGAGCAGGCTCAGCGCCTGCGCGGCGTTCACCGGGCGCGGCGTCGCCAGCGTCACCTGGCCCTGCACGCCCGGCGCGATCACGTAGTTCTGCTGCAGCAGGTCGCCCAGGATGGCCTTGACCACCGCATGCACCGACTCGCCCTCGAAGTTGAAGGTGGCCTCGCCCGGGCTGTCGATCGAGGGCGGCGCCGCGGCGGCGACGCGCTGGTTGATGACCTGGCCGGTCCCGGGCGCCAGCTGCGCGCCGCTGCCGGCCTCGGCCGCGGCGGCCGCGGCCTCGGGCGCCTGCTCGGCCGCAGCAGTCGCGGCCTCGTTCGCGCGCGGGTCGGCGCCGCGCTGGATCACCGGTCCGCCGGCGGTGGCGCAGCCGGTGAGGAAAACGACCAGGGCGAGGCCCAGGACAGGGGCCAGGGACGGGAAATTCTTCATCGGATCACTCTACCTGTTTGGCCCCGTCCTGCGCCGCCCGCTCCGCGGCGGCCTCGGCGGCGCGCTGGGCGCGACGGGCTTCGATGCGTCGGCGGATGGCTTCCACCTGCTGTTCGGGCGTGGCCGGGACGGCGGCTGCGGTCGCGGCCGCCGGGGCGGGTTCGCCGCCCGGGGGACTGGCGTCGGCCGGCGCGGGGGCCGGCGTCCGGGCGGCGTCGCGCGGACTGGCCGGGGCCGCGCCCGCGGCGACCGGGGCCTGGACCGCGGTGACCGGCTCGCCGCCGGTGCCGTCGAAGACGCGCAGGGGCAGTTCGCGGCGGCCTTCGGGGCCTTCGAACACGGCCTGGCGCGGCGCGATCTCGACCAGCCGCCAGGCGGTGCCTTCGACCAGGTCGCCGACCCGCACGCGGCGGCGGCTGCCGTCTGACTTGGCCTGCACGATCGCCAGCCGGACGTCGCCGGCGATCAGCACGCTGGTCAGCTCCACGTCCAGCGGCGCATCGCCGCTGCCCTCGCCCGCCACCAGGGCCGGCGGTCGCCGGTCGGCGCTGAGCAGGGGGCGATTGCCCACTTCCAGGTAGTCGGCGGCCGGTCCCAGGCGCGAGCCGACGGCTTCGAGCCGCACCTGCGGCACCGGCGGCGCCAGCGCGGCGTTGCCCGGGTGCAGGCCGACCCGCCCGCCCAGGCCGGCCAGCGCCAGCAGCAGCAGGCCGACCGACCAGGCCGCGATCGCGGCCAGCAGCGCACCCGCCGGGCGCAGGCGGCCGATCACGGCGCGGCTCCGGCGGGGGTCTTGAGGTAACCGTACAGGTCGAAGCTGGTGTCGATGGCGCCGCCCTCGGGGCCCGCGGCCAGGTAGCTGCGGCGCGACAGCAGGTCCAGGTTGTCGACGAACAGCTGCGGGCTGCCGCTTTCAAGCGCGTGCAGCACCGCGCCCAGCTCGGCCATGCCGCAGCGCAGGCGCACCTGCACGGTCGCGCGGACGAAGGGCTCCTCGACCCGCGACTCGGTCGGCGTGCGCGCGGTGATCTGGCAGCGGCCGGGCTGCGGGCTGGCCTCGGCGATCACCGCCTCGAGCCGCTGCACCAGGGCCGCGGTGGCCAGCTGGCGGTTGGTTTCGGGCAGGAAGCCGGGGTTGCCGCTTTCGAAGGCGCGCACCCGCGCCAGCTCGGCCTCGAGCACCGGGCGCTGGGCGATTTCCTCGCGCAGCGCCAGCTCCTGGTCGCGCAACTGGGCGATCTCGTCGCCCATCGCCAGCATCGGCGCGGTCCACCACCAGTGCAGCAGCAGGCCGTAGGCCAGCACCAGCGCCACGGCGGCGCCGGCCAGCAGCTTCAGGCGATCAGCGGCCTTCGTCATCGACGCCCTCCGTGGCGGCGTTGACCACGCGCGCGGTCAGGGTGAAACGGTCGCGGCCGGTGCGCGGGTCGGACTGCACCACGCCCGACAGCGCCGGATCGGTGATCAGCGGCGACGCCTGCAGCAGCGCGACCAGCGCCGGCGCGGCGCGGCTCTGGCCGACCATCACCAGCTGGTCGCCGGTGATCGCCAGCTTGTCGAGCGACGTGTCGTCGGGGATGCGACGGGTCAGCTCGTCCATCACCTCGAGCATGGTCGGGCGACTGGCGCGGGTGGCGGCCAGGAAGTTGGCGGCCTGGGCCGAGGACACCAGCTGGTTGCGCAGCAGGCGCGCCTCGCGGGCCTGGTCGTTGGCGCTGGCGACCAGGGCGCGCAGTTCGTCGCGGCGCTCGGCGCGGTTGTGCAGGCTCAGGCCCAGGGTCGCCAGCAGGCCGACCACCGCGGTGGCGGCGAGGGCAAGGTGCAGGCGGCGCACCGGGTCGCGGCGCTGCGCGCGGGCGGCGTCGGGCAGCAGGTTCAGGCCCAGGCGGCGGCCGTCGGCCTCGATGCCGTCGACGCCGGCCAGGCCGCGGGCCAGCGGGCCGATCGCGGCAAGTTCGGCGTCCAGGCGCGTGCGCGGCAGCACCAGCAGTTCGACCCGCAGCTGCTGCGCGGCGACGTCGCGCGACAGCACGCACCCCTCGAAACTGACCTGGTCGGCGGAGAACGGCGTCTGCCGGTCGAGCTCGAAGGCCAGCACCTCGCGCAGGCGCGGCTCGGCCGCGGCCG
Organism: Arenimonas sp.; assembly: GCF_035721105.1. Taxonomy (GTDB): domain Bacteria; phylum Pseudomonadota; class Gammaproteobacteria; order Xanthomonadales; family Xanthomonadaceae; genus Arenimonas. Next base: position 12,285 of record NZ_DASTNG010000012.1, read on the forward strand.
GCAGCACCAGCACCCGGCGCAGCATGCTGGCGGCCGGCACCATCAGCCAGCGCGGCGTGCCGCTGGCATCGGCGCGCGCGCCCAGCGCCTCGAGCAGGTCGGGATCCAGCGGCACTTCGCCCAGGCGCAGGTCGCCGCGGTGGCGGGCGGCCACCAGCACCAGGGTGTCGTCGTGGCGCCACAGGCACAGGCGCTGCGTTTCGCCGGCGACCTGGTCGCGCCAGCGCGCCGGCAGCAGCGACAGCACGGCCTCGCGCAGCCGCGCCGGCAGCGTGCTTCGCGCCAGGCGCAGCTTCAGGGGATCGAGCAGGGTGGCGAGGCGGTCGGCGGCGGGCATCAGTAAGGTTCTCCCGTCCGCCAGGCCAGCGGGGCATACAGTTGTCCGAAACCCGACCCCGCGCCGATGCGCAGCGTGGCGTGGACTTCGACGAGGGTGCCGTCCGGACGGGTGGCGCGGCTGGCCACACTATACGTACCCGACCCGTTCACGGCGAGGGTGCTGCCGTCGGGCAGCAGCGGCAGCGGCAGGCCCGGCCGCCAGGCCTGGCGCAGGGCCAGCAGTTCGGCCACCTGCGCCGGCGCCAGGCCCATCGCCTGCAGCACCGGCAGCTGCGCCAGGCTCATGTCGGGGCTCGGCATCGCGGTGTACACCGTGACGTGCGGCGCCAGCAGCCGGTAGGTGGCCAGGTCCATGCCCAGCAGCTGCTGCAGTTCGCCCAGCGTGGTGAACGGCTGGTCCTTGGCGCCGTATTCGAGGCCGGCGGCGGCGTAGTCGCGATCCTCGGCACCGCCGGACACGGCCAGCAGGCTGTCGGCGTCGCGCCAGTCCTGGATCACGCCGGCCAGGCGTTCGGCGCGGTCGGGCTCGACGCCCAGCCAGCCCATCAGCGCCGCGAGCTGGCCGGCGTCGGCGGCGTTGAGGTCCATCTTGGCGGCCTCGTCCTGCACCCGCACCTCGACCTGGTAGCCGTCGAACTCGAAGCGCTGCGGGCGGCCGTCGGGCACCCAGCGCGCGGCCGGGTCGGCTTCCACCAGGCGCAGGCTGGCCAGCTCGATGCCGGCCTCGGCGGCCAGGCGCGCCGCGACCTGCTGCCGCAGCGCACTGCCCTGCAGCGCCTCGGTGCGGGTGCCCAGCGCGAACACGGCGATCAGCCCCGCCATCAGCAGCAGCATCCACAGCACCAGCAGCAGGGCGGCCCCGCGGGCGGCGCGCGTCACGGGGTTTCCTCCGTCGGGTTGCCGTCGATGCGGCCGCCGCCCCAGCCCGCCGACACCGCGGCGGCCTGGCGCGGTGCGGCGACCAGGGTCGGGAAGCGCGCGCGTTCATCGGCCATGCGCAGCTCCAGGCGCACCAGCCGCGGCATCGTGTCGGGGCTGTCCCAGCGCGCGGTCCAGGCGCCGGGACGACCGTCGTCGTCGAGGGTGCGGAATTCGAAGCGGCCGTCGGCGATGCCCTCGAGCAGGATCTCGGGCTCGCGGTCGCTGTCGAGCGGGCCGTCGGGCGTCAGCAGTTGGTGTTCGAACTCCAGCCGCAGGCCGTCGCTGCCGCGCACCAGCCGGAAGGTCTGCACGTAAGGGCCGCCGCGCGACAGATAGCCCGGCATCGGCGCCACCAGCTGGATCTCGTCCTGGTCGGCGACGAAGAGCGTGGCGCGGCCGGTGCGCGTATCGGTCTCGATCGGCAGCGGCAGTGCGTCCTCGACCTGGCGGCGCAGGAAGGACTGCACCGCGCGCAGGCGCTCGTGGCGCTGGGCCATGTCCTCGGCGCGACCGGTGGCGACGGTGGCGTTGCGCAGCGTGGCGAAGGCCAGCGCCACGCCGGCCGCCAGCAGCGTCGTCGCCAGCAGCACTTCGACCAGGCTGAAGCCGCGGCGCGCGTTCACTGCAGTCCCTGGCCGGGGCTGGGATAGCGCACGCGCAGGGTGGCGAAGCGCAGCGTGCGCGGCGTCTCGTCCTCGCCCCAGCTCACGTCCAGCTGCACGCGGTACAGCACCGGCGCACCCACCGGCTGCAGGCCCACGCTTTCGATCGGCACCACGTCGGCGCCCGACTCGGCGCGCGGCGCCGGGTCCTCGACTTCGCTGATCGCCAGCTCCCAGCGGTAGCGGCCGCGGTCGAAATCGCCGCGCTCGACCCCGGGTTCGATCGGCTCGAGCACGCCCACCTGCTCGAGCAGCGACTGCGCGTGCAGGGTCGCCTCGGTGGCGTCGCCGGCGTTGCGCACCTGCGCCAGCCCGCCGCTGAGGATGGCGATCAGGATGCCCAGCCCGACCGACAGCAGGGCGAAGGCAAGGATCACCTCGAGCAGGCTGAAGCCGCGCGGACGCCTCATGGCGCACCCTCGCCGCGGCGCAGCCGCACTTCGCCGGTGAGCCAGGCGACGTCGACGCGCCAGGCGGCGTCGCCGTTGCGCAGCACGATCCGGCCGCCGGTGGCGGCGCCTTCGGGGAAGAAGCGGATCGCGACCACCTGCGGCGACGCGAGCTCCTCGCGCGCCCCGGTGACTTCCAGCGCGATCGCGGCGGGCAGCTCGCCGCTGCGATCGCCGGCGCCGCGCCAGCGTTTTTCGCCCACGTCGAGGCTGAACACCTGTTCGCGGCCGGTGGCGATGGCCTGGGCGCGGGTGAAGCGCAGCTCGGCGGCGAGCTCGCGCGCGGCGCCGCGCAGCTGCTGCCCCGGCAGGCCGCTGCCGATCGCGGCCAGGCCCAGCGTGGCCAGGGCGGCGATGAGCACCATCACCACCACCAGCTCCACCAGCGAGAAGCCGCGCGGACGCATCATCGGTGGCGACCGGGGGCCGGCGCTCAGGGCCGGCGGATGTCCTGGTTGACGCTGTCGCCGCCGGCCTGCGCGTCGGCGCCCAGGCTGACCAGTTCGAACGGACCGTTGGCGCCCGGGCGCTTGAACTCGATCGCGGTGCCCCACGGGTCCTTGAGCTCTTCGGCGCGGGCGTAGGGACCCAGCCAGTTGGTGGCGCCGGTGGACGTGACCAGCTGGTCCAGGGAGTCGGGCAGCTTGCCGGTGTCCATGCGGAACTGGTCGATCTTGCCGGCCAGCGTCACCAGCTGGGTCTCGGCGATGCGCACGTTGGCGCGGTCCTGGCCGCCCATGATGCGGCTGGTGATCAGGGCCAGCACCGAGCCGATCAGGACGATGACGATCATCAGTTCGATCAGGCTCATGCCGCGGGCGTGTCGGGGGGAAGCAGGCAGTCGTCGCATCTCGGGGTCCTGTCAGATGGAATTGGTGAGGTCGTAGATCGGCAGCAGCACCGACAGCATGATGGCGCCGACCACGAGTGTCATCAGCACGGTGAGTGCCGGCACCAGCGCCGCCAGCAGGCGGTCGAGCGCGTTCGCGGTTTCCTGGTCGAAGGTGTCGGCGGCCTTGAGCAGCATGGCATCGAGCTCGCCCGACTCCTCGCCGACCTGGATCATGTGCACCGCCAGCCGCGGGAACACCTTCTGCCGCCCCAGCGCATAGCCCAGGCCGCTGCCGGTCTTGACCTCCTCGGCCGCGGCTTCCACGGCCTCGGCCAGCACGCGGTTGGACAGCACCGGGCGCGACAGGTTCAGGGCCCCCAGCAGCGGCACGCCGTTGCGCACCAGGGTGCCCAGGGTGCGCGCCAGCCGCGCGGTGTCGAGCTTGGCGACCAGGTCGCCCGGGAACCGGTACCGCAGCAACCGTGCGTCGATGGCGCGGCGCACCGCCGGGTCGTTGAACCTGAACGCGGCCCAGGCCGCCCCGCCCAGCGCGAGCACCAGCAGCGCCCACCACCAGCTTCGGATGAACAGGCTGGTCTTGAGCACCGCCAGCGAATACCAGGGCAGGTCGGCGTTCATGCTCTCGAACAGGGCCTGGAACTGCGGCACCACGAAGGCCATCAGGAAGGTGATGGAGGCGAACACCAGCACCGTGAGGATGGCCGGGTAGATCATCGCGTTGAGCACGCGGGCGCGCAGCACCGCGCTGCGCTCGAGATAGTCGGCCAGCCGGCGCAGGCTCTCGTGCAGGTTGCCGCCGGCCTCGCCGGCCCGCACCAGGTTCACGTACAGGCGGGAGAACAGGCCGTGCTGCTGTTCGAGCGCGGTCGACAGCGGCGTGCCGCCGCGCACCGACTCGCGCACGCGCTCGACCACGCGTCGCGCCTCGGGCGTGTCGGGCAGCTCCAGCAGGATGCCGAGCGCGCGGTCCAGCGGCTGCCCGGCGCCGAGCAGGGTCGCCAGCTGCTGGGTGAACTGCAGCACCTGCGGGTCGCCGAACTCCTTGCGCTTGAGCAGCGCGCCCAGGCCGTCGCCGCCGCCCTGGTCGGCGCGTCGCGCCTCCACCGGCAGGTGGCCCTGGTCCTGCAGGCGCGCGATCACTTCCTCGGCGCTGGCGGCCTCCATCTGGCCGTCGAGGCTTTCGCCGGCGGTCGACAGCGCCTTGTAGCGGAACAGCGCCATCGGCCTAGGCGTCCTGCGTCACGCGCAGGACTTCCTCGATGGTGGTCAGGCCCTGCATGGCCTTGACCAGGCCGTCCTCGTACATGGTGCGCATGCCGCGCGCGCGCGCCGCTTCCTCGAGTTCGCCCATGCCCGCGTGCTGCATCACCAGCCGGCGCAGGCTGTCGTCCATCACCAGGAATTCCATGATGGTGGTGCGGCCGAGGTAGCCGGTCGGCGTCAGCGCCGAAGGCTTCGGCCGATACAGGTAGATCGTGCCCTCGGGCTGGAAGCGGCGCAGGCCGAACTCCTCCACCACTTCCGGCAGCGCCTCGTAGCGTTCGGCGTGGGTGGGCTCGATCCGGCGCACCAGGCGCTGGGCCAGGATGCCGTTGACCGTGGACGTGAGCAGGTAGTCCTCCACGCCCATGTCCATCATGCGGGTGATGCCGCCGGCGGCGTTGTTGGTGTGCAGGGTGCTGAGCACCAGGTGGCCGGTGAGCGCCGACTGGATCGCGATGCGCGAGGTTTCCAGGTCGCGCATCTCGCCGATCATGATGATGTCGGGGTCCTGGCGGACGATGCTGCGCAGCGCGTGGGCGAAGTCCAGGCCGATCTGCGGCTTGGCCTGGATCTGGTTGATGCCCTCGATCTGGTATTCGACCGGGTCCTCGACGGTGATGATCTTGACGTCGGGCGTGTTGAGCTGGCTGAGCGCGGCGTACAGCGTGGTGGTCTTGCCCGAGCCGGTCGGGCCGGTGACCAGCAGGATGCCGTGCGGCTGCTCGAGCACCTTCACGAACTGGCCGAGGAATTCATCGGTGAAGCCCAGCGCCTTGAAGTCGAGCACGACCGATTCGCGGTCGAGCAGTCGCATCACCACGCTCTCGCCGTGCGCGGTGGGCACGGTGCTCACGCGCAGGTCCAGCTCCTTGCCCTGCACCCGCACCATGATGCGGCCGTCCTGCGGCAGCCGGCGCTCGGCGATGTTGAGCTTGGCCATGATCTTGATGCGCGAGATCACCGCCGCGGTGAGGTTGGCCGGCGGCGATTCGGATTCCTCCAGCACGCCGTCGACGCGGTAGCGCACCTTCAGGCGGTTCTCGAAGGGCTCGATGTGGATGTCGGAGGCACGCAGTTCGACGGCGCGCTGGATGACCAGGTTCACCAGCCGGATGACCGGGGCTTCCGACGCCAGGTCGCGCAGCTGTTCGACGTCGGCCTCGTCGCCACCGGACTCGTCGCCCAGGTTCTCGACGATGGTGCCCATGGCCGACCGGCCGGAGCCGTAGTAGCGCTCGACCAGGTCGGCGATCTCGGCGCGCAGGCCCACCTTCACCCGCACGCCGCGGCCGGTGGCCAGGGCCACGGCCTCGGCGGCATACGGATCCTGGGGATCGGCCACCAGCAGCTCGACGTAATCCTCGCCCTCGCCCACCGGGCACACGGCCAGCTGCTTGAGGAAGCGCAGCGACAGCGCCACGCCCGGGGGCGGCGCGTCGGGGCAGTCCTTGGCCGCCAGCAGCGGCAGGTCCATCACCTCGGCGGCGGCCTCGGCCATGTCGCGCTCGGACACCATGCCCAGCCGCACCAGCAGCGCCGCCAGCGAACCGCCGGCCTCGGCCTGCAGGCGCTGGGCGCGCGCCAGGTCCGCTTCCTTGAGCCGGCCGCGCGCGGACAGCGCCGCGGCGATGCGGCTGTCGGCGGTTTCCATGGTTTCTTTCACGACCGAGGCCACGGCGGCTCCACGCAGGACGACCCCCGGAATTTAGCAGGTCACGGCGCTCGCCGGCGCTACCGTCACGGCCGAGGGGCTATCTTGGCGGGCCTGATTCCGTTCATCCAAGGAGGCCACCGCCATGACCAAGATCCGAGCCTGGGCCGCGCCCACCGCCGGCGCCGCCCTGCAAGCCTTCGAGTACGACCCCGGCCCGCTGGGCCCGGAAGACGTCGAGATCGCGGTCGAACACTGCGGCATCTGCCACTCCGACCTGTCCCTGCTCGACAACGAGTGGGGCTTCACCCAGTACCCGTTCGTGCCCGGCCATGAGGCCGTCGGCCGCGTGGTGGCCCTGGGCCCGCAGGCCAAGGGCGTGGTGCTGGGCCAGCGCGTGGGCCTGGGCTGGAACGCGCGCAGCTGCCTGCATTGCGAACAGTGCCTGGCCGGACGCCACAACCTGTGCGTGTCGGTGCAGCCGACCCTGGCCGGCCGCCACGGCGCCTTCGCCGACCGGGTGCGCGCCCACTGGGTGTGGGTCATGCCGCTGCCGGCCGGGCTGGACCCGCGCGAGGCCGGCCCGCTGCTGTGCGGCGGCATCACGGTGTTCGCGCCGCTGCGCGAGCTCAAGATCGCGCCGACGGCGCGGGTCGGCGTGGTCGGCATCGGCGGCCTGGGCCACCTGGCGCTGAAGTTCTGCAAGGCCTGGGGCTGCGAGGTCACGGCCTTCACCACCAGCGCGTCCAAGGCCGAGGAAGCGCGCGCGTTCGGCGCCCACCGTGTCGTGTCCACCGGCGACGCCGAGGCGCTGGCCCAGCTGGCCGGCCAGTTCGACCTGATCATCGACACCGTGAACGTGTCGCTGGACTGGGACGGCCTGCTGGCGGCCCTGGCGCCCGAGGGACGCCTGCACGTGGTCGGCGCGGTGCTCGAGCCGATCCCGGTGCCGGCGTTCTCGCTGATCATGGGCCAGAAGTCGATCTCGGGCTCGCCCACCGGCTCGCGCGCGGCGATCGACACGATGCTCGGCTTCGCCGCCCGCCATGGCGTGCTGCCCAAGACCGAGCATTTCCCGATGAGCCGCGTGAACGAAGCGCTGGACCACCTGCGCGCCGGCAAGGCGCGCTATCGCATCGTGCTCGACGCCGACTTCCGCTGAGCCCGCCAAGGAAAAAGCCGGCTTGCGCCGGCTTTTCCACGGGCCGCCGGCCGCCTGGCCGTGGTCAGCGCCCCGGCACCCGGCAGCACTGCGCCCAGGCGCGGGTGGACTGGGCGGTGCCGCCGAGGTTGTAGGTGAAGATGGTGCCGCCGGACGAGTTGATCGCGGAGTCGGCCATCACCACGTTCGCCGCCGCCTCGATGCCCAGCCCGGTCGCGGTGTAGCCCGACGGGCAGGTCGCCGACACGCCGAAGCCGTAGGTGTTGGCCGGGACGCTGACGAAATTGCCGAACTGCCGGGTGCACTGCAGCGCGGTGGCCATCGGCGCGGCGTAGTAGCCGACGACATCGGCCACGAAGTCCGCGGTGGCGAAGGTGTAGACGGAGAAATCCTGGCTGGTCAGCGGCGACGGCAGCTTCACCACGATCGAATTGTTGACGATCGACCCGGCGGTGTAGTTCACGCTCGACGCCAGCGGACGCGCGGTACCGAAGGGATAGGCCGTGGCGAAGCCGGCGCCCGCCGGCGTGACCACGGTGAGGTTGACCACCACCGCCGCCTGGCCGGCCGCCACCATGCCGCAATCGGTGGCGCTGCCGCCCTGGCTGCTGAAGTTGCCGCCGGCGCCGACCACGGCGTTGAAGTCGCGGCTGAAGGTGCCGGCGATCGCGCCACCCGACACGCGGGTGTCGAGGATGCGGCAGGGCGTCACCGGCGTGTACACCAGGTCCGACGCCGCCGAGCCCAGCGCCAGCGTCACGTCGTCCGCCGACAGCGCGACCGGGGCCAGCTTCGCCCGGGCCATGGAATCGATCACCTGCTCGTCCGACAAGCGCGACCCGGTGCCACTGAGCACGGCCGAGGCGCCTTCGTACGTCGTGCGCCGCAGGGCCTCGCGCAGGTTGTCGGGATCGGCGTGCGCGAAGGTGGACCCCATCCGCTCGGCCCAGGCCTGCGCGGACACGCCGTAGACCTCTTCGACGTAGGGCCCCCACTTGCGGACGAAGTCGCGCGCCAGCGCGTCGCGCCGGGCGGGCGACAGGGACGAGGCGGTGGCGGCCTGGGCCGGGGCCTCGACCCGCTTGGCCTGGCCCGGCGAGGGCGCGATGGCCGCGAGGCCGAGGCAAACCAGCGCCACCGCGGAGGGGAGACTGCTCGACATCACTTTGACCACGGACCTGCTCCTGGTTGAGGGGAATGACAGCACACCACACGCGGCACGGCCGCCGGAGCGGCCATGCCCCGCAGGCCGCCGGATCAGTCTACCCAGGCGCGGGCGTTCCGGAAGATCCGCAGCCAGGGCGAGTCCTCGCCCCAGCCGGCCGGATGCCAGCTCATCTGCAGGGTGCGGAAGACGCGCTCGGGGTGCGGCATCATCAGCGTGGCCCGGCCGTCGCGGCTGGTCAGGCCGGTGATGCCGGCCGGCGAACCGTTCGGGTTGGCCGGATAGGCTTCGGTCGCCTGGCCCTGGCCGTCGACGAATCGCAGCGCCACCCGCGCCTGGTCGGCATCGCCCGGCGCATCGAAGCGCGCCTGGCCCTCGCCGTGCGCCACCACCACCGGGATCCGGGAGCCGGCCATGCCGGCGAACAGGATCGACGGCGATTCCTCCACCTGCACCTGCGCCAGCCGGGCTTCGTACTGCTCGCTGCGGTTGCGCAGGAAGCGCGGCCAGTGCTCGGCGCCGGGCACCAGGCCCTTGAGCTGGGCCAGCATCTGGCAGCCGTTGCAGACGCCCAGGCTGAAGCTGTCGGCGCGCTCGAAGAAGCGCGCGAACTGCTCGCGCAGGTCCGGCCGCTCCAGGATCGAGGTGGCCCAGCCGCGGCCCGCGCCCAGCACGTCGCCGTAGCTGAAGCCGCCGCAGGCGGCCAGGCCCTTGAAGGTGTCGAGCCGCAGCCGGCCGGCGATCAGGTCGGACATGTGCACGTCGACGGCGGTGAAGCCGGCGCGGTCGAACGCCGCCGCCATTTCCACCTGGCCGTTGACGCCCTGCTCGCGCAGGATCGCCACGCGCGGGCGCACGCCGGTGTGGATCCAGGGCGCGGCGATGTCCTCGGCCGGATCGAACGAGAGCTTCGCCGACAGGCCGGGGTCGGCGAAATCAAGCCGCGCGGCGCGCTCTTCGTCGGCGCCGGCGGGATCGTCGCGCAAGGCCTGGATGGCGTGGGTCACTTCCCACCAGGCGCCGAACAGCTCCTGCCAGCTCCACTCGGCCAGCACCTGCGCGCCGTCGCTGACGCGCACCACCGGCACCGAGGTCGGGCGGCCGATGCGCTGGGCGCAGTGGGTCAGCTGGTGGCGGTTGACCAGGTCGGCGAAGGCCACGCGGTCTTCCGCGGCGACCTGCACCACCGCGCCCAGCTCTTCGTTGAACAGGGTGGTGAACGGATCCTCGCCCCAGCCTTCGAGGTTGATCTCGAGGCCGCAGTGGCTGGCGAAGGCCATTTCGCACAGGGCCGCGAACGCGCCGCCATCGGAGCGGTCGTGGTAGGCCAGCAGCAGGCCGTCGGCCCGCGCAGCCTGGACCAGCGCGAAGAAATCGCGCAGCCGCTCGGGCTCGTCCAGGTCCGGACTGGCGCCGCCGAAGGCCGAATGCACCTGGGCCAGGATCGAGCCGCCCATGCGCCGCGCGCCGGCGCCCAGGCCGATCAGCCACAGCTCGGACTCACCGCTGCGGTCGAGCACCGGCACCAGGGTCTGGCCGGCGTCGGCCACGCGCGCGAAGGCGGTGATCACCAGCGACACCGGCGACACCGACTTCTGCGGGCCTTCGGGCGCCTGCCACTGCGCCTGCATCGACAGCGAGTCCTTGCCGACCGGGATGGCGATGTCGAGCTCGGGGCACAGTTCCATGCCCACGGCCCTGACCGCGTCGAACAGCAGCGCATCCTCGCCCGGGAACGAGGCGGCGGCCATCCAGTTGGCCGACAGCTTCACTTCCGACAGCGAGGCCACGCCGGCCGCGGCCAGGTTGGTGATGGCTTCGCCGACCGCCATGCGCGCCGAGGCGGCGGCGTCGATCAGGGCCAGCGGGGTGCGCTCGCCGATCGCCATGGCTTCGCCGGCGACGGTGTTGAAACCGGTCAGCGTGACCGCGACGTCGGCCAGCGGCAGCTGCCACGGCCCGACCATCTGGTCGCGCGAGCACAGGCCGCCGACGCTGCGGTCGCCGATGGTGACCAGGAAGTTCTTGGCGGCGACGGTGGGATGCGCCATCACCCGCAGGCCCGCCTCGCGCAGCTCCAGCTTGGCCACGTCCAGGCGCGGCCAGCGGGTGGCCGACGGGCGCTGGGTGTCGCGGTGCATGCGCGGCGAATTGCCGAACAGCACGTCCATCGGCAGGTCGATCGGCTGGCTGCCGTCGGGCGCCTTGAGCACCAGGCGCTCTTCGGCGGTGGCGAAGCCGACCACCGCGAACACGGCGCGCTCGCGCCGGCAGATCGCCTCGAAGTCGGCGATGCGGTCGGCGGCGACGCCGAGCACGTAGCGCTCCTGGGCCTCGTTCGACCACAGCTGCATCGGCGACAGCGAGGGATCGTCGCTGGGGATGCGGGCCATCTCGATCACGCCGCCGACGCTGGAGTCGTGCAGCAGCTCGGGAATCGCGTTCGACAGGCCGCCGGCGCCGACGTCGTGCGCGGTCAGGATCGGGTTGCGCTCGCCCTGGGCGAAGCAGCGGTCGATCACTTCCTGGCAGCGGCGCTGCATCTCGGGGTTGTCGCGCTGCACCGAGGCGAAGTCGAGGTCTTCCGAACTCTGGCCGGCATCGACCGAAGAGGCCGCGCCGCCACCCAGGCCGATCAGCATGGCCGGGCCGCCCAGCACCACCACGGCGTCGCCGGGGCGCAGGTCGAGCTTCTTGACCTGGCTGCGGTCGATCGCGCCGAGGCCGCCGGCCAGCATGATCGGCTTGTCGTAGGCGCGGGTCAGGCCCGGCTGGTCGGTGGGCTGCTCGAAGCTGCGGAAGTAGCCGGTCAGCGCCGGACGGCCGAATTCATTGTTGAACGCGGCGGCGCCGATCGGACCGTCGGTCATGATCTCGAGCGCGGTGGCCATGCGCGGGTTCAGCGGGCGCTCGGCTTCCCAGGGGCGCGGCAGCGTGGGGATGCGCAGGTGCGAGACCGAGAACCCGGTGAGCCCGGCCTTGGGCTTGCCGCCGCGGCCGGTGGCGCCCTCGTCGCGGATCTCGCCACCGGAGCCGGTGGCGGCGCCCGGGAAGGGCGAGATCGCGGTCGGGTGGTTGTGGGTTTCCACCTTGATGCAGAAGGCCGAATCCAGCGGCGCGCCGTGGCCGTATTCGCCGGTGTCGGGCTCGGCGCGGAAGCGCGCGGCCGGATGGCCCTCGACCACCGCGGCGTTGTCCTTGTAGGCGCTGAGCGTGAACTGCGGCGACTTCGCATGCGTGTTCTTGATCATGCGGAACAGCGACAGCGGCTGCGGCTCGCCGTCGACGGTCCAGTCGGCGTTGAAGATCTTGTGCCGGCAGTGCTCGGAGTTGGCCTGCGCGAACATCATCAGTTCGGCGTCGGACGGGTCGCGGCCCAGCTCGGCGTAGCGCGCCTGCAGGTACTCGATCTCGTCGGGCGACAGCGCCAGGCCCAGGCGCAGGTTGGCCTCGGCCAGGGTGGCGGCGGGGATGCGCTCGAGCGCGCCCGGGGCCAGCTGGACGAACAGCCTGGCGGCGTCCTCGCGGGTGGCCAGCAGCGACTGCGTCATCGGGTCGTGCAGCGCGCGCGCCAGCTTGGGCCAGCGCGGGTCGCCGGCGGGCGGCAGGCCGGCCAGGTCCAGGCGCAGGCCGCGCTCGACCCGCTTCACCGCCAGGCCGGCGCCCTGGACGATCTCGGTGGCCTTGCTCGACCACGGCGACAGCGTGCCCAGGCGCGGCACCACGAAACGGGACGCGGCGCCGTCGGCGAGCGGTTCGCGGCCGGTGCAGCCCTCGAGGATGCGGCCGAGCGCGCCGAGGTCCGGCGAGGCGCCGGATTCGGGTTCGACGAAGTAGACATGCCAGGCCCCGGTGACCCGGAGGCCGTCGACGATCTGCTGCAGGCGGTTCTGAAGACGGTCGCGCCGAAAGGGCGACAGGGCCGGCAGGCCCTCGAGGACGATCATGTCCGCACAATTCCGTGGGAAACGAGCGCCGTATTGTAGAGCAAGACCGGGCCCGCGGCCCGGCCTGCCTGCCCGGCCGGTCCTACCTGGCGGCCTTGGCGGCCTTGGCGGCCAGTTCGTCGAGCCTGGCCAGCATGGCGGCGGGCTCCAGGTAGCCGCCCAGCTGGACGCCGTCGCGGGTGTAGATGGCCGGGGTGCCGTCCAGGCCGATCCGCCGGCCCAGGTCGTAGTCCATGGTCACCGGGTTGGTGCAGTCGCCCTTGGGCGGGACCCGGCCGGCCTTGGCGGCGGTCAGGGCCTCGTTGCGGTCGGGCGCGCACCAGACCGCGACGGCCTTGTCGAAGGACTCCGAGCCGATGCCGCCGCGCGGGTAGAACAGGTAGTCGACGGTGATGCCCAGGCGGTTGTACTCGGCGATCTGCTGGTGCATGCGCTGGCAGTAGCCGCAGTCGATGTCGGTGAACACGGTGATCGTGTACTTGGGCTGGGCCGCGGCGAAGGTGATCTTGCGGTCCTCGCCCACGGTCGCCAGCAGGTCCTTGCGCAGCACCGATTCGCTGGCGGAGGTCAGGCTTTCGCGCGCGGCGATGTCGAACAGGGTGCCCTGGATCAGGTACTTGCCGTCGTTGGAGACGTAGATGACGCGGCCCTCCAGCGGCACTTCCTGGAAACCGGGGATGGGCGAGGCGGACACCTTGCCGACCTCGGCGCCGGGGGCCAGCTCGGCCAGGGCGGCACGGACGACCTGTTCGACGCCGGCGGGGGCCGCGGGCGCGGAGGCCGAGGCGGCCGCCGCGACCGGCGCGGCCGGCGTGGCGGTGGCGGGCGCCGACGGCGGTTCGGCGGCACAGGCGGTCAGGCTGACCAGGAGGGCGACGGGCAGGGTGCGGCGGATCATTCGGGGCGTCCTTCGGTGTCGATGCGGTTCCGACCGCGGCCGGGGCGGAAAGTTCGGCGATTGTGGCACGGTCGCCGCCGGCTCAGGCACGGGGGTGGTGCTGCTGGTGCAGGCGCTTGAGGCCTTCACGGGCCACCAGCGTGTAGATCTGGGTGGTGGACAGCGAGCTGTGGCCCAGCAGCATCTGCAGCGCCCTCAGGTCGGCGCCGTGGTTGAGCAGGTGGGTGGCGAAGCTGTGGCGCAGGCCGTGCGGGCTGACCTTGGCCGGGTCGACGCCGGCCACGGCGGCCAGGCGCTTGACCACGTTCCAGAACTGCTGGCGGCTCAGGGCCTGGCCGGCGCGCCCGAGGAACAGCGGCACCGCCGCCCGGCCGCCCGCCAGCGCCGGCCGCGCCTCGGCGAGGTAGCGCTCCAGCCAGTGCTGGGCCTCCTCGCCCATCGGCACCAGGCGCTCCTTGCTGCCCTTGCCCATGACCCGCACCACGCCCTGGCGCAGGTTCACGGCGGTGGCGGGCAGGTTCACCAGCTCGCTCACGCGCAGGCCGGTGGCGTACATCAGCTCGACCATGGCGCGGTCGCGCAGGCCGGCCGGGACGGCGAGGTCGGGCGCCGCCATCAGCGCCTCGACGTCGCTCTCCGAGAGCGCCTTGGGCAGGGACCGGCCCAGCTTGGGCGGGTCCAGGCGCGCGGTCGGGTCGCTGTCGCGCAGGCCCAGCCGGACCTGCTGGCCGAAGAAGGCGCGCAGGGCCGACAGCAGGCGGGCGTTGCTGCGCGCCGCGTAGCCTTCGGTGGTGCGGCGGGAAAGATAGTCGAACAGCACTTCGCGATCGACGCCGGCGAGGTCGCGGCCGCGGGTGGCGAGCCAGCGCGCCAGCCCCTCCAGGTCGCGCCGGTAGCTGTCGAGCGTCAGCCGGGACAGGCCCGATTCGGCCCAGGCGCGGTCCAGGAAGCCGCCGATGGCGCGCTCGTCCTGCGGCGCCGCCGGAGGCAGCGCCTGGGCGCGGGCACGGCGATCGGCGGGGCGCGACGGGGACATGGCGGCAGGATAGCCCAGCGCGGCCGCGGCCTCCGCTATCCTTCGCGGATGTCCGAAGCCTCCCCGTCCCCTGCCATTCCCGCCCACCTGGGCTGGCGCCTGCTGGCGCTGGTCTACGACGCGCTGCCCAACATCGCGCTCTGGTTCGCCGTCAGCGGCCTGGCGCTGGTGATCACGCCGGGGCACGCCGCGTTCGCGCCCTGGAGCCCGGGCCAGTTCGTGCTGTGGCTGGCCTGCGCCGGCATCAGCGGCCTGTACGCGGTGCTGTCGTGGCGCGGCATCGGGCAGACGCTGGGCATGCGGCCCTGGCGGCTGAAGGTGGTCGGCACCGACGGGCGCCTGGCGCCGGCGCGGGCGCTCTGGCTGCGCTACGCGGTGGCCGTGCTGTCGCTGGCGGCCGGCGGGCTGGGCTTCCTGTGGTCGCTGGTGGACCGCGACCGCCGCACCTGGCACGACCTGGCCAGCGGCACGGTGCTGGTGCGGCTGCCGCGCTGAGCGCTACTCGCGGCGGGCGAACAGCCCCCAGCACAGGCCCAGCAGCGCCAGCGGCGGCAGCAGGTAGGCCAGGCGCGCATCGAAGCCGTAGACGTCGGACAGGCTCACCGCCAGGCGCTGCGCCAGCAGGTAGCCGACGCCGATGACGATGGCGATGAACAGGCGCTTGCCGAAGCCGCCCGAGCGCAGCGAGCCGAACGCGAACGGCAGCGCCGCCAGGCACAGCACCACCACGTTCACGGGGTAGAACCAGCGGCCCCAGTAGACGTTGCGGAAGGCCTTGGCATCGAGGCCGTTGCGCTCGAGGTATTCGATGTTGCGCTGCAGTTCGCTGGCGCTGAGGTAGCGCGGCCGCTTGGCGGCCGAGGCCAGCGCCTCGGCGTCGATCGCAGTGTCCCAGCGCTCCTCGGCGACGGTTTCGCTGGCCACCGCGCGCCCGGTGAAGCGCGCGCGCTGGACGTCGCGCAGGCGCCAGCCGTCCTCGCGATGCTCGGCCACGCGCGCCTCGGCCAGCGACAGCAGCCGGCCTTCGTCGTCGAATTCGAACAGGCGCACGCCCTGCAGCTCGGTCCAGGCACCGGCATCGGTCTCGCGGCGCACGCCGTTGCGGGCGTTGAGGTAGACGTTGCCCTCGCGCAGCCACACGCCGGAGACGCGGGCGACGATCATGTCGCCGGACTTGGCGGCGTTCACCACCGCCTGCGCGCTCTGTTCGCCGCGCGGCGCGATGGTCTCGGCGTTGACCATCATCAGCGCCGCCAGCAGGCCCAGCGACAGCAGCGCCCCGAGGCCGATGCGCAGGCGCGACATGCCGGCCGAACGCATCGCGGTGAGCTCGGAACGCGCCGACAGGCCGCCCAGCCCCAGCACGCAGCCAATCAGCGCGGTCGTCGGGAACAGCTCGTACATGCGGCGCGGCACCGTGTAGGCGGTGTACAGCACGGCGTGGCTGAGGGTGTAGCCGCCCTCGCCGATCTCGTCGAGTTCGTTGACGAAGGCGGAGATCAGGTCGAAGCCCAGCAGCACCGCCCAGGTCGCCAGCGCCGTCAGCAGCACGGTGCGCGCCAGGTACAGGTCGACGATGCGCGGGCGCAGGTTCATGCCGCCACCGCGCGCGGGCGGCGCAGGCGGCCGTCGACGTGGAACAGCCACGCGGTCAGCAGGCCCACCGGCACCAGCAGCCACCACAGTCCGGCCCAGGCCGGCACGGTGCCGAGCGCCAGCCAGCCCTTGCCCAGCACCAGCAGGACCATGGCGTTGACGTAGATCAGCAGCGCCGCGAGCATCCGGCCGTAGCGCGCCTGGCGCGGCTCGCCGCGGCCCAGCGGCAGCGCCAGGAAGCCGAGCGCCAGCGTCAGCAAGGGCGTGGCCAGGCGCCAGTGCAGCTCGGCCCGGGCGGCGGGGTCGGTCTGTGCCAGCAGCACCCGGGTCGACCGCGCTTCCAGCGCATCGGCCTCGGCCTCGACCTCGCGGTCCGGGATGCGCAGCTCGTTCTGGTTGAAGCGCATCAGCCGGAAATCCTTCGAGGCCGGCGTGCCCTCGACCCGGAAGCCGTCGCGCAGCCGCAGGAACCGGCCGGTTTCCTCGTCGAAGAAGATCTCGCCGTCACGGGCGGTGATCACGTCCAGGCGGCCGTCGCGCTCGGACTGCACGAACAGCTGGCCGAAACGGGTGCCGTCCGGGCTGAGTTCGCCGACATAGAGGATGCCGGCGCGGCCCGGCAGCTCGAGGAAGCGACCCGCCTCCAGCCCCGCGACCAGGAAACTGCGGTTGGCGGTCTCGATCATGTCGCGGGCGATGCGCGCGCCCGACGGCGCCAGCCACAGCGACGACACCGCCACGATGGCGACCACCGGCAGGGTCACCAGCAGCAGCGGCCGCCAGAGCTGTCGCGGCCCCAGGCCCACCGAGGTCAGCACGGCCATCTCGCTGTCGCCGTACAGCCGCCCGACGGCCAGCAGCAGGCCGACGAACAGGGCCAGCGGCATCAGCAGGGGCAGCACCTGGATCGAGCGCAGGCCCAGCTGCGACAGCAGCAGCGCCGCCGGCACCTTGCCGCGCGCGATCTCGGCCATCAGGTCCACCAGCAGGCCGCCCAGGCCGACCAGCAGCAGCACGGCCGCCACGGCGGCCACGCTGAGGGCGAACTGGCGCAGCAGGTAGCGTTCGATCAGCAGCAAATGGGGCGTCCTGGCCGGGCGGGGGTGGGCGTGGGGCTGAGTTGCTAGAATCGCGGGGTCATCACGGCGGCTCGCCACAATCGGCCAGCCTGCCCCCGAAACCCTTTCGATTGTACGGAATCCCAGACCATGGCCCTCGAATTTCACCTGAACCCCGCCGATCCCACCACCGCCGCCACCGATTGCCTGGTGATCGGCCTGTTCGCCGACGGCAGCTTCGCGCCGTCCGGCCAGGCCGTGGACAAGGCCAGCGGCGGCAAGCTGGCCGCCCTCGCCGCCCGCGGCGACCTGTCCGGCAAGACCGGCCGCACCGCCCTGCTGCCCGACGTGCCCGGCATCGCCGCGCCGCGCGTGCTGGTGGTGGGCCTGGGCGACGCCGGCAAGTTCGGCGTGCCGCAGTACCTCAAGGCGGTCGCCGATGCCGTGCGCGCGCTGCGCGCCGGCCCGGCCGACAGCGCCCTGCTGACCCTGTCCGAGATCGCCGTTGGCGGCCGCGACGCCGGCTGGAACCTCCGCCAGGCCGTGATCGCCGCCGACCACGCCGCCTACCGCTACACCGCCACCCGCAGCAAGAAGGAAGAAGCCGGCCTGGCGAAACTGGCGGTGCTGGGCGCCGAGGCGCAGCGCGCCGAGTTCGCGCGCGGCGTCGCCATCGCCGCCGGCGTCGAACTGGCCCGCGAGCTGGGCAACCTGCCGCCGAACATCTGCAACCCCGGCTACCTGGCCGACACCGCCCGCAAGATCGCCGCCGAGCACGCCAACGTCGAGGCCGAGATCCTCGAGCGCGCCGACATGGAGAAGCTGGGCATGGGCTCGCTGCTGGCCGTGGCCCGCGGCTCGGCCAACCCGCCGCGGCTGGTCGTGCTGCGCTACACCGGCGCCGGCAAGGACAAGCCGCACGCGCTGGTCGGCAAGGGCATCACCTTCGACACCGGCGGCATCAACCTCAAAGTCCAGGGCGGCATCGAGGAGATGAAGTTCGACATGTGCGGCGCCGCCACCGTCATCGGCACCTTCACCGCCGTGGCCAAGATGCAGCTGCCGATCAACCTGGTGATGGTGGTGCCGGCGGTCGAGAACATGCCCGACGCCGACGCCTACCGCCCCAGCGACATCCTCACCTCGATGTCGGGCAAGACCATCGAGGTCGGCAACACCGACGCCGAGGGCCGCCTGATCCTGTGCGACGCGCTGACCTACGTGCAGAAGTACGAGCCGCAGGCCACCGTCGACGTCGCCACCCTCACGGGCGCCTGCGTGGTCGCGCTGGGCAAGTTCGCCGCCGGCCTGATGAGCAAGCACGACGACCTGGCCGACGAGCTGCTGGCAGCCGGCGACACCGTGTTCGACCGCGCCTGGCGCCTGCCGCTGTGGGACGAGTACCAGACCCAGCTCGAGTCGGCCTTCGCCGACGTCTACAACATCGGCGGCAAGAACGCCGGTGCGATCACCGCCGGCTGCTTCCTGGCGCGCTTCACCGAAGGCCAGCGCTGGGCCCACCTCGACATCGCCGGCGTCGCCAACGGCGACGGCCGCAAGGGCATGGCCAGCGGCCGCCCGGTCGGCCTGCTGACGCAGTGGCTGATCGACCAGGCGGGCTGACGTGGCGCGCGCCGATTTCTACCTGATCGGCAAGCCCCGCTTCCGCGAGCAGCCGCTGCTGCTGGTCTGCGAGCTGGCCCGCAAGGCCAGCGACGCCGGCCTGCCGATGCTGGTGCTTTGCGCCAGCACCGCGCAGGCCGAGGCGCTGGACGACCTGCTGTGGTCCTTCGATCCGGACGCCTACGTGCCGCACCAGATCGTCGGCGCCGACGAGGACGAGGAGGAGGTGCCGGTGCTGATCGCCGCCCCCGAGCACGATGCCGCGCTGCGCCCGCTGGTCCTGAACCTGCGCGACGCGGCCGTGGCCGACGGCTTCGAGCGCGTGCTGGAAGTGGTGCCCGCCGACGACGGCGCCCGCGGCCCGCTGCGCGAGCGCTGGAAGCAGTACGTCGCCCGCGGGCTCGACGTCGCCAAACACGACATGTAATCCGCAAGGAGCCCCGATGGCCGCGAAGGACCGCTACGAATCCCTGGACGAACTGGGCAAGGTCACCGTCGTCCTGCTGTGCATCGAGATCACGCTGCAGGCGCTCTACTTCCTGGCCACGCTGGCGCGCACCGGGGAAATGGCCGACATCATCGCCGGCCGCGCCGCGCGCCCGGTCGACGTCACGCCGTTCGAGCTGCTGCAGGGCATCATCGGACTGGCCCTGGCGGCGATCGCCATCAGCCTGTTCTTCGTGATCGGCCGCTGGATCTTCCGCGCGGCCTGGAACATCCGCCACCTGGGCGCGAAGCGCCTGGAATTCTCGCCCGGCTGGGCGGTCGGCTGGTATTTCGTGCCCTTCGCCAACCTGGTGTACCCGTTCAGGGCGATGAAGGAGATCTGGCTGGCCAGCCACGACCCGGCGCGCTGGCGCGAGGGTTCGGTCGGGCTGCTGACCGCCTGGTGGACGCTGTGGCTGGCCGGGAACATCATCGGCAACATCGCCCTGCGCCTGTCGATCAACGCCGAGACCATGGAATCGATCCTGCTGGCCGAGCGGATCGGCCTGGTCTCCACGGCGCTGTCCATTCCTTGCTCGGTGCTGTTCCTCCGGATCGTGCGCAGGGTCGGCGCCGCCCAGGACCGCCAGGCCAACGCGCCTGCCCCGCCGGCGCCGCCTGAGCCCGAGTCCGAGACCTTGGTTGCCTGAGTTGACAGGCGACTTGCGCTTGCGTGGCGGCAGGGTTTGAACGCGGATCAGAGCGGAAACCGCGGATAAAAGCGGATTAAAGGCGTCTTTAGTGGGTCTTCGCCAGAATCATCCGCCTGGCGAAGAGCAGACAGAATTCTTTTGCCCCATCCGCTCTTATCGGCGGTTTCCGCTCTGATCCGCGTTCAAACACGCCCACCCCATGGACGCGCGCACCCCCTGCACGCCGCACAGCAATTCAGGCGAGCCCCGTTACCGCGACGCCAGCACGTCCTGCACGGCATCCACCGACTTGGGCACGCCGTCGGTCAGGACCTCGTGGCCCTCGCGCGTGACCAGCACGTCGTCCTCGATGCGGATGCCGATGCCCTGCCACTTCGCCGGCACGCCCTTGGTGCCCGGCGCGATGTACAGCCCGGGTTCGATGGTGAACACCATCCCCGGCTCGAGCTGGCGATACTCGCCCGCGAGCTTGTATTCGCCGACGTCGTGCACGTCCAGCCCCAGCCAGTGGCCGGTCTTGTGCATGTAGAACTTCTTGTAGCTGCCGCTGGCCAGCGCCGACTTCAGCGAGCCCTTCAGCAGGCCCAGCGACAGCAGGCCCTCGGTGAGCACGGTCACCGCCGCTTCGTGGCCGGCGATCCAGGGCTGGCCCGGGCGCGCCTGGTCCAGCGCCGCCGCCTGCGCCGACAGCACCACCTCGTACAGCGCGCGCTGCTCCTTGGAGTAGCGGCCATTGACCGGCCAGGTGCGGGTGATGTCGGAGGCGTAGTTGGCGAATTCGGCGCCGGCGTCGCACAGCAGCAGGTCGCCGTCGGCGGTGGGCGCGCGGTTGTCGCGGTAGTGCAGCACGCAGGCGTTCGGGCCCGAGCCGACGATGGGCTCGTAGGCGGCGACGGCGTTGTTGCGGCGGTAGACGTACTGCAGCGCCGCCTCGACCTCGTACTCGCGGCCGCCCGGGCGGGTGGCGCGCATCGCGGCCAGCTGCGCCTCGCAGGCGATGCGGGCGGACTCGCGCATCAGCTTGAGCTCGGCCGCGCTCTTGAACAGGCGCAGCTCGTGCAGCAGGTGGCCCAGCTCCAGGAACTCATGCGGCGGCTGCGCGCCGTGGCGCACCTGCGACCGCACGCGGTTCACCCAGCCGATCAGCTTGAGGTCGAACTCGGTGTCGCGGCCGAAGTGGTAGTAGACCCGCGAGCGCCCTTCGAGCAGGCCGGGCAGGATCTCGTCGAGGTCGGCGATCGGGTAGGCGTCGTCGAAGCCATGCGCTTCCACCGCGCCCTCGGGGCCGGCGCGCGGGCCGTCCCAGGCCTCGCGCTCGGCGTCGCGCTCGCGGCAGAACAGCAGCGCCTCGCCGTGCTTGCGGCCCGGCACCAGCACCAGCACGGCCTCGGGCTCGGCGAACCCGGCCAGGTACCAGAAATCGCTGTCCTGCCGGTAGGGATAGTGCGTGTCGTGGCTGCGCACGCGCAGCGGCGCGCTGGGCAGGATGATGATGGCGTCGTCGTCGGCCATCCGCATCAGCTGCTTGCGGCGGCGGGCGAACTCGGCGGCCTTGATCATGGCGACCTCAGTTGAGCTTGCGGCGGTGCCGGGGTCCCAGCACGCAGTCGCTGTGCAGCAGCAGCACGGCGACCCGGATGAATTCGGACACTTCCTCGAGCGCGGCGGCGTCTGCCTCGGGATCCTCGTAGCTCAGGTCGCTGGCGGCGATGCGGGCGATGTCGCCCAGCGCCTCCTCGGACTCCTCCGACAGCGGCGGCTTGGCGCCGGCCGCCAGCCCGAAACCGCCGAGGAAGCCCCGGCACCAGGCCACCAGGCCGTCGCCGCGCTCGCTGACCGGGGCGGGATCGGCCGGCAGCAGCAGTTCGAACTCGAAGTCCGGCGACTCGAGCTGGCGCGTGCTGGCCGAATACAGGCGATCCAGGGCGCCATCGGCCTCGGGCGCCGAAAGCAGCGGATCGGCCATGACCAGGGCGAACCAGGTGCGCCGGTCGTGCTTGCCGCCGCCCGAGAGATAGCCGCACAGCGAACCATGCAGGTCGCAGGGGTCCAGGCCGGCTTCCAGGGCCTGCAGTTCGGCGACGAGTTCGGCGTGGTCGGGCAGTTGGGCTTCGGACATGGCTGGGCGGCGTTCGGGAGACCCGCATTCTAGCAAGGCCGCCGGGGGCGGGCCGACGCCGCTTGTGGCGGTGTTAGCGCCACCCTACACTGCCTTGGTTGAGGGGCGCTGGTTCACAGGGGATTACCGGGCTACATGGCGCGTTCGCGAAACAGGGGCAGGCGTCGGACACACGGCCTGCCGGTCGGCGTGGCCGCAGGATGCCTGCTGCCCGCGCTTGCCCATGCCCAGGCCGCCGGATCGGGCGATGCCGGCTTCGTGCTGCAGCTGGTGCTGTTCGTCATCGCCCTGTTCCTGGGCTGGCTGCTGTGGCGGGTGTGGACCCACCGCCGGCGCCAGGAAACCTCCCTGCTGGGCGAGATCCGCGAGCGCGAGGAGCGCCTGAACCTGGCGCTCTGGGGCTCGGGCGACGAGTTCTGGGACTGGAACATCCGCGAGAACAGCCTCTACCGCCTCGGCGCCAACCAGCTGCTGGGCCAGGGCAGCCGCGAGGAAATGAGCACCGACGACTGGCGCACGCACTCGATCCACCCCGAGGACCTGCCGCGGGTGCAGAAGCTGCTGCAGGAGCACATCGTCGGGCATTCCGACGTCTTCGAGTCCGAGCACCGCATCCGCAACGCCCGCGGCGAGTGGGTCTGGGTGCGCTCGCGCGGCAAGGTGGTCGAACGCGACGCCAGCGGCAGCCCGCTGCGCATGGCCGGCACCGCCCGCGACATCACCATCATCCGGCGCGCCGAGCGCGAGCGCCGGGTGGCGCTGGAGGTGCTGCGTTCGATGAGCGAAGCGGTGGCGGTGATCGACCTCGACTTCCGCTTCATCTCGGTCAACCCGGCCTTCTCGCGCATCACCGGCTACAGCGAGGAAGAGGTGATCGGCCAGAACAGCCGCCTGCTCGACTCCAGCCAGCACAGCGCCGAGTTCTACCGGCGCGTGCGCGACGTGCTCGAGCGCACCGGCCACTGGGCCGGCGAGATGTGGCAGAAGCGCAAGGACGGCGAGGAGTTCCTGGGCTGGATCGAGATGAGCGAGGTCCGCGACGCGATGGGCCTGCGCAGCCATTTCGTCGCCGTGGTCAACGACATCACCGACAAGAAGCGCGCCGAGCAGGAGCTGCGCTACCTGGCCAACTACGACACGCTCACCGGCCTGCCCAACCGCGCCCTGCTGTCGGAGCGGCTGGGCCGCGCCATCGTGCGGGCGCGCCGGCAGGAGACGCGGGTGGCGGTGCTGTTCCTCGACCTCGACCGCTTCAAGGACATCAACGATTCGCTGGGCCACGCCGCCGGCGACCGCCTGCTCAAGGCGGCGGCGACGCGCCTGCAGGCCACCGTGGGCGCCTCGGACACCGTGGCGCGGCTGGGCGGCGACGAATTCACGGTCGTGCTCGAGGACGTCGAGTCGATCCCGGCGGTCGAGCGCATGGCGCGCGAGATCCTCACCGCGTTCTCGATGCCGCTGGAAGTGGACGAGCGCCACGACGTGTCGATCACGCCGTCGCTGGGCATCAGCCTCTACCCCGACCACGCGCTGGTGCCCACCGACCTGCTCAAGTATTCCGACACGGCCATGTACCAGGCCAAGGCCGAGGGCCGGAACACATACCAGATCTACAACGAGACCATGGACGCCGAGTCGCGCCGGCGCGCCACCGTGCTGGCCTCGCTGCGCAAGGCGCTCGACCGCGGCGAGTTCCGCCTGGTCTACCAGCCGCGCATGGCCCTGGCCGACGGCCGCATCACGGGCGTCGAGTCGCTGCTGCGCTGGCACAGCGCCGAGCTCGGCGAGATCCCGCCCACCGTGTTCATCCCGCTGGCCGAGGAATCGGGCCTGATCCTGCAGATCGGCGACTGGGTGCTGAGCGAGGCGCTGCAGACCCTCAAGCGCTGGCGCGGGCATGGCCTGAGCGAGATCTCGATCGGCATCAACGTCTCGGTGCTGCAGCTGCTGCGCGGCAACCTGCCCGAGACCCTGCGCAACCTGATCCGCGACCTGGGCGTGCCGGCCAACCGCATCGAGCTGGAGGTCACCGAGTCGATGGTGATGCAGAACGCCGAGCAGACCACCCACGTGCTCAACGAGCTGCGCAAGCTCGGCATCACCCTGGCCATCGACGACTTCGGCACCGGCTATTCCTCGCTGGTCTACCTCAAGCGCCTGCCGATCGACACGCTCAAGATCGACAAGGAATTCATCGGCGACCTCACCCGCGACCCGGACGACGAGGCGATCACCGCCACCGTCATCACCATGGGCCATTCGCTGGGCCTGAACGTGATCGCCGAGGGCGTGGAGAGCGAGCAGCAGCTGAGCTACCTGCGCGAACAGGGCTGTGACGAGATCCAGGGCTTCTGGCTGTCGCCGCCGCTGGACTCGCACCGCTGCCTGGCCTTCATCCGCAGCTGGCAGCCCGGCACCGTGGCGGCGATCCCGGCGCCGTATTGACCCCTTCCCCCCGCCCCGCCTAAGGTGGCCGCGATGAGCGCGAACGATCCCATTTCCCAGCTCCAGGCCCTGGCCGAGCGCTTCGAGCGCCTCGCGGACCAGCACCGCCGGCTGCTCGAGGAAAACAAGAGCCTGCGCCAGGGTCAGGAACAGCTGGTGGCCGAGCGCGCGGCGCTGCTCAACAAGAACGAACAGGCCCGGTCCCGGGTGGAAGCCATGATCACGCGGCTCAAGTCGCTGGAGCACAACGCGTGAGCGAGCCGGTCAACGTCAAGATCCTGGACCGCGAGTACACCGTCGGCGTCGAGCCGGCCGAGCGCGACAGCCTGATGGCCGCGGCGCAGCTGCTGGACGCCCGCATGCGCGAGCTGCGCGGCAGCAACCGCATGGCCGCGATCGACCGGGTGGCGGTGCTGACCGCCCTGAACCTGGCCCACGAGCTGCAGCAGCTCAAGCAGGCCGCCGAGCAGCGCGACCAGGCCCTCGCCCGCACCCTGGGCGAACTCAACCGCAAGCTCGACGGCCTCTTCGACGCCCCGCGCTGACCCCGCTTCCCTGTAGGAGCGCCTTCAGGCGCGAAGCTCTTCGCGAAAAGATTCGCGCCTGAAGGCGCTCCTACCGGGAAGCGCGTTCACGCTTCGGATAGGGGGCGGGTCTATAATCGCGACGTCCTCTGCCGTGTTCGACAGCGTGCCTAACATTACACCTTGTCCCATAAACACGACCCGGGAATCCGCCCCATCCGTGGTGTGCATGTCCGCCCTGTTGCGGAAAGCCTGAAGCGGTGGTTCGGGTACCCACTTGATCCCTGGGATCAAGGTCGTTTCGTACGCATCGGCATGGTGGAGGAACTCCTTTGACTTCGACGCGCGCCACCCTCCGCGCCGAACTGCGCGCCCGCCGCGCGGCGCTGCGCCCCGGCGAACGGCTGGCCGCGGCCGATGCCGTCGCCCGGCACCTGGGCGAGCGCCCCGAACTGCGTGAACCCGGCTACGTCGGCGGCTACTGGGCCGTGAACGGCGAACTGCCGCTGCATGCGGTGCAGCTGCGGCTCGCGCCCGGCCAGGTCTGGTGCCTGCCGGTGACCACGACCGACGGCAACCTCCGCTTCGCGCCCTGGCGCCCCGGCGACGCGCTGGTACCCAACCGCTACGGCATCCCCGAACCGGTCGCCGATGCCACCCTGGCCCCGGCCGAGATGGGCCTGGTGCTGGTGCCCCTGCTGGGCTTCAGCGCCGAGGGCCATCGCCTGGGCATGGGCGGCGGCTACTACGACCGCGCCTTCGCCTTCCGCCGCGACCGGGGCGCGCCGCCGCGCCTGGTCGGCGTGGGCTATGCCTGCCAGCAGGTCGCCGGCCTGGCCGCCGAGGCCTGGGACGTGCCGCTGGATGCGGTCGCGACCGAGCAAGGATTCCTCGCGTTCGGGCGATAATGGCGGCATGAAACGATACTGGCTGATGAAGTCCGAGCCCGAAGAGTTCTCGATCGAGGCCCTGGAGAAAGTGGGGCGCGAGCCCTGGACCGGCG
Source organism: Arenimonas sp. (assembly GCF_035721105.1). GTDB lineage: Bacteria > Pseudomonadota > Gammaproteobacteria > Xanthomonadales > Xanthomonadaceae > Arenimonas. The sequence continues at coordinate 38,138 of NZ_DASTNG010000012.1, forward strand.
TGCGCAACTACCAGGCGCGCAATTTCATGATGAAGGACATGAAGGTCGGCGACGGCATCCTGTTCTACCACTCCAACTGCGCCGTGCCAGGCGTGGCGGGGCTGGCCGAGGTGGTGTCCGACGCCTACCCGGACCCGACCCAGTTCCAGAAGAAGTCCGACTACTACGACCCGGGCAGCAAGCCCGACGAGCCGCGCTGGTGGATGGTCGACGTCGGCTTCGTGCGCCGGCTCAAGCGCACCGTGTCGCTGGACGACATGCGCGCCGAAGCCGAGGCGCTGGGCGAGGACTTCGCCCTGCTCCGCCGCGGCAACCGCCTGTCGGTGCTGCCGGTGACGGCGGCCCAGTACAAGCACATCCTTTCCCTCGAATAAGCCGGAGCCGCCGATGTCCCGCGACGCACAGAAGAAACTCGCCGCCGAGAAGGCCCTGGAGTACGTCGAGGACGGCACCGTGGTCGGCGTCGGCACCGGCTCCACCGTGGCCTTCTTCATCGACGGCCTGGCGCGGATGAAGGGCCGGATCGAGGGCGCGGTGTCGAGTTCGGAGCAGAGCACGCGCCAGCTCAAGTCGCACGGCATCCCGGTGTTCGACCTCAATGCGGTCGGGCCGCTGAAGCTCTACGTGGACGGCGCCGACGAGTGCGACCCGTTCAACCGCCTGATCAAGGGCGGCGGCGCCGCGCTGACCCGCGAGAAGATCATCGCCGAGGCCAGCGAGCGCTTCGTCTGCATCATCGACGAGGCCAAGCAGGTCGAACTGCTGGGCCAGTTCCCGCTGCCGATCGAAGTGATCCCGATGGCGCGCAGCCTGGTCGCCCGCCGCATCGTCGAGCTCGGCGGCCAGCCGGTCTGGCGCGAAGGCGTGACCACCGACAACGGCAACTGGATCCTGGACGTCCACCACTGGCGCATCGCCGACCCGGTGGGCCTGGAGGCCAAGCTCAACCAGATCGTCGGCGTGGTGGCCTGCGGCCTGTTCGCCGCCCGTCCCGCCGACGACGTCATCATCAACGGCCAGGTCCGCCCCCTCCGCCATCCCTGACCAACCCCTGCCGGGCGCCTGATGGACGCCTGATGTATCCCTGTAGGAGCGCCTTCAGGCGCGAAGCTCTTCGCGAAGAGATTCGCGCCTGAAGGCGCTCCTACAAAAATACCGGGGTCAGGCGGGCGCGTTCGCGGCCATCAGCCGCAGCATGGCGCCGAGGCCGCCATGCAGGGCGCTGACCTCGTAGCCCAGGCGCTTGAGCACGAAGGCGGCAGCGGCCGAACGCTCGCCGGTGTTGCAGTACACGACCACCCGCGCGCCCGAGGGCAGCACGTTGGCGACATCCTCGCGCAGGCGGTAGAGCGGGACGTTGATCGAGCCGTCGATGGCGCGCTGGGCGTGCTCCTCCGGCATGCGCACGTCCAGCAGCGCGGCGCCGCCCTGCACCAGGCGGGCGGCCTCGGCCGGCAGCACCCACGACAGCATCGGCGGCTTGAGCACCGCCTCGAAGGCCTCGCGCGAGAGCCGCATCAGCTGGCCGCCCTGCATCATCCGCACCGTGGCATTGCGCGGCAGGTTCGACAGCAGCGCGTCCTCGCCGAAGGTGTCGCCCTCGCGCAGGTAGGCCACCACCTGCGGCGCCCCGTCGAGGTACTTGGAAATGGACGCGGTGCCTTCGCGGACGACGTAGAAATAGTCGGCGGCGTCACCCTCGCGCATCACGATCTCGCTGGGCTTGACGCTCACCGGCTCGAACAGCTGGAACATCTTCTCGATGTTGCCGGTGGGCAGGCGTGCGAAGGCCTGGCTGCGCAGCAGGCGGAACACCCAGTTGTTGCCGCCCGGCGCCGAGCCGAAGTGGCGGTAGTTCTCGTCGCGGCTCAGCTGGTCCCAGGTGATCAGCTTCTCGAGGTAGCGGCGATCGATCCGCATCACCCGCGCCTTCGACGACACCACCTTGGCCGTGAAGCGGCGCGGCACCGCGTCGTTGAGCGAATAGCGGCCGTGCGGCGCGCTGGCGATATGGGCGACGCTGCGGCCATCGGGGTAGCTGCAGCGCAGCTCGCCCTCGAGCAGGTAGATGGTGTCCTCGTCCAGGTCGCCGGCCTCGAACACGTTCTCGTTGCGGCCGTAGTCCGACACCGAGGCCTCGCGCGCCAGCTGGTCGCGGGTCTCCTGGCGCAGGGACTCGAGGGGGAAGAGGCGGGCCAGGTGGTCGGCGGGAACGGGCATGGGGCGGACTCCGGAGGCGTATGCGCCGAGTCTATCGCCGGAGAGGCGGGCTGCGGTAGCCGCCCTTCCCTGTAGGAGCGCCTTCAGGCGCGAAGCTTTTCGCTGCGGGCTTCGGGTTTTGGGTGTTTGGTGAAAAGATTCGCGCCTGAAGGCGCTCCTACAGTCCCCCGGCCAAAAAAGAAGGGCCCCCTTTCGGGGGCCCTTCTTTTTTTGGCTGGGGGACTAGGATTCGAACCTAGATAGGCAGAGTCAGAGTCTGCAGTCCTACCATTAGACGATCCCCCAATCTGGGGTCGCCGCCAGACCTGGAAGCGATTAGCGCTTCGAGAACTGGGTGGCGCGGCGGGCCTTGTGGAGGCCAACCTTCTTACGCTCGACCTCGCGGGCGTCGCGGGTCATGAGGCCAGCCTTGCGCAGGTCCGGCTTCAGGGTGTCGTTGTACTCGACCAGCGCGCGGGCGATGCCCAGGCGGATGGCGCCGGCCTGGCCGGTGATGCCACCGCCCTCGACCGTGACGGTGAAATCGAACTTGTCGCCCATCTGGCTGACGACCAGCGGCTGGCGCACGATCATGCGCGAGGTCTCGCGGCCGAAGAACTCGTCGACCGGACGGCCGTTGACGACGATCTTGCCGGTGCCCGAACGCATGAACACGCGGGCGGTGGAGGACTTGCGACGGCCGGTGCCGTAGTTCTGCTGGATAGCCATGTCTTTGCCTTAAGCCTTGAAGTCCAGAGCCTGCGGCTGCTGGGCGGAATGCGGATGCTCCGAGCCCTTGTACACCTTGAGCTTGCGGTACATGGCGCGGCCGAGCGGATTCTTGGGCAGCATGCCCTTGACCGCGATCTCGATCACGCGCTCCGGATGGGCGTCCAGCGCCTGGCCCAGCGACTCGGTCTTGAGGTTGCCGACGTAGCCGGTGAAGCGGTGGTACTTCTTGTCCTGCAGCTTGTTGCCGGTGACGTGGATCTTCTCGGCGTTGATCACGACGAGGTAGTCACCCGTATCAACGTGCGGGGTGTATTCCGGCTTGTGCTTGCCGCGCAGACGACGCGCGAGTTCCGAGCACAGGCGGCCCAGGGTCTTGCCGTTGGCATCGACCACGTACCAGTCTTGCTTGACGGTCTGGGCGTTGGCGCTGACGGTCATGGTCTTCATGACGGCTCCAAAATATAGAAAGCGGGGTGGAAAGAGGCGGAATGATAGCGGCCCTTTCCGGCCCGTGCAAGCCCGGATTAACCCCGTGTTAGCATCCGGGCATGCCCACGCCGCCTGAAACGGCCTCCCGCCCCGCGCCCGGCGCGCCTGCCGCCGGCCTGGTGGCGCTGGCCGACCGCTGCGTGCAGTGCGGGCTTTGCCTGCCCCATTGCCCCACGTACGGGCTGGACCGCAGCGAGGCCGAATCCCCGCGCGGCCGCATAGCCTACATCCGCGCCACCGCCTCGGGCCAGCTGGCGCCGACCGCCGCCGGCGACATCCACCTCGACCATTGCCTGGGCTGCCGCCGCTGCGAGCAGGCCTGCCCCGCGGGCGTCGAATACGGCGCCCTGCTGCTGGGCGCCCGGGCCGCGCAGGCCCAGCGCCGGCCGGCCTCGCGGCCCCAGCGCCTGGCCGGATGGCTGCTGGCCCGGCCGCCGCTGCTGGGGCGGCTGCTGGATGCCCATCGCCTGCTGGCCCCGGTCCTGCCCGGCGTCCTGGCCCCCGGCCTGCCGCCGCCCGCGCGGCCGCAGCCGCTGCCGGACGCCGCCGGACGGCCCACGCTCGCGGTGTTCGCCGGCTGCATCGCCGACCGGCACGAATCCGGCACCCGCGCCGCGCTGGCGAAATTGCTGGGCGCCGCCGGCCTGGCGCTGGCGCTGCCCGCCGGCCAGGGCTGCTGCGGCGCCGCCGCGGCCCACGCCGGCGATGCCGCCACCGCCGCCCGCCTCGGCGACGCCAACCGCGCCGCCTTCCAGGGCCACGAGCGCGTCCTTTGCCTGGCCAGCGGCTGCCTCGACACCCTGTCGCGCAGCCTCGACGGCGGCGCCGAGGACGCGCTGGCGGCGCTGGATGCGCTCGGCGACCGCCTGGCGTTCCGCCCCGCCGCCGGGCGCGTCGCGCTGCACCTGCCCTGCACCCAGCGCAGCGGCGCCGCCCTGCGCCGCCTGCTGGGCCGGATCCCCGGCCTGGACGTGGCCGTGCTGCCGGACGCTGGCTGCTGCGGCGCCGCGGGCCTGCACCAGGTGGCTTTCCCGGACCGCGCGGCGGCGCTGCGCGGGCCGGTTCACGCCGCGGTGGCGGCCAGCGGTGCCACCCTGTTGCTGTCGGCCAACATTGGTTGCCGGCTGCACCTGGCGCAGGGCCTTACAATCCCGGTACGCCATCCCCTGGACTTCCTCGCCGAGCACCTGGCATGACCGTCGCACGCCGCTACAGCCCGCTGGATCGAATCCTCATCGAGGCCCAGCACGCCCTGGGCACCACCCTGGGTTCGGCCCGCGCCGAGCGCGCGAATCCGGCCGGCGACCTGCCCCCGGCCCGCCTGGAGGCCGCGGAACGCCGCCACGCCGCCGGCCTGATGCGGATCAACCACACCGGCGAGGTCTGCGCGCAGGCGCTGTATGTCGGCCAGGCCGCCGTGGCCCGCGACGCCGCCACGCGCGCCCAGCTCGAGCACGCGGCGCAGGAGGAAACCGACCACCTGGCCTGGTGCGCCGACCGCCTGCGCGAGCTCGACAGCCGCCCCAGCCTGTTCAATCCGCTCTTCTACGCCGGCAGCTACGCCATCGGCCTGGCCGCGGGCCTGCGCGGCGACGGTTGGAACCTGGGCTTCGTGGTCGAGACCGAACGCCAGGTCGAGGCCCACCTGGAGGAACACCTGGCCACCCTGCCCCCGGGCGACGACCGCAGCCGCGCGATCCTGCGCACCATGAAGGCCGACGAGGCCCGCCACGCCGACGAAGCCCTCGCCGCCGGCGCCCGCACCCTGCCCTCGCCCATTCCCCGGCTGATGGCCCTGACCTCGCGCCTCATGAAAGCCGTCGCCTACCGGGCCTAGTTTTTTTGGCCACGGATGAACACGGATGAACACGGATAAAAGCAGGTAAAGCAGACGCACACGGGGATTTTGGCGAGGCCATCCATCGCGCGGAGAGCCAATCAGTCTTGTTCCTTATCGGTTTTTATCCGTGTCCATCCGTGTTCATCCGTGGCAAAAACAAAAAGCCCGGCACTCGCGTACCGGGCTGATTCTCGCGCCGACGGGAAGGCTCAGTCGGCGAGGTTGTGGCCGTTGAAGAGCTCGACGATCTCGCGCTTGAGCTGGTTCTCGATGCGCATGCGGTCCTTGAAGCCGAGGTTCTTGGCCTTTTCCTCGAACAGGTAGGTGTCGAGGTCGAATTCCTTCAGGTGCATCTTCGTGTGGAACAGGTTTTCCTGGTACACGTTGACGTCGATCATCTCGTACTTGCCCTTGATGGGCTTGGACAGGAAGTCCTGGATCGAGTTGATCTTGTGGTCGATGTAGTGCTTCTTGCCCTTCACGTCGCGGGTGAAGCCGCGCACGCGGTAGTCCATCACCACGATGTCGGACTCGAAGGACTCGATCAGGTAGTTCAGGGCCTTCAGCGGCGAGATGACGCCGCAGGTCGCGACGTCGATGTCGGCGCGGAAGGTGGCGATGCCGTTGTGCGGGTGGGTTTCCGGATAGGTGTGCACGGTGATGTGCGACTTGTCCAGGTGGGCCACCACGGCGTCGGAGATCAGCTCCTTGCCGGCCGCCTTCTTGTCGATCACGGGCTCTTCCGAGATCAGGATCGTCACCGAGGCACCCTGCGGGTCGTAGTCCTGGCGGGCCACGTTCAGGATGTTGGCGCCGATGATCTCGGCCACGTCGGTCAGGATCTGGGTCAGGCGCTCGGCGTTGTAGGCCTCGTCGATGTACTCGATGTAGCGCTGGCGCTGCTCTTCCGAGACCGCGTAGCAGACGTCGTAGATGTTGAAGCTCAACGCCTTGGTGAGGTTGTTGAAACCCTGGAGCCGGAGGCGAGGCAGTGGCTTGACCACGTGGGCATTCCCATATGCGGAGGGGGTACAGCGAGGGGGCGCATTATCGGCCAAACGGCCCCCCGGGGGAACCTTGGCCCCGGCGAGGGCCCCGCCGGCATTGCCCGGGGCACGTTCCCGGCCTAAGCTGAACGCTTCAGCGGGCCACGAGAGCCCGCCCTGGCGCCGAAATTACAGGAGTTCGCCGAATGTCGATCCAGCCGCCGAAACTGGTCAACAGCCCGCTGGCGCCCGATGCCGCGACGATGGGCCGCTTCCTGGACCACTGCCACCGGCGACGCTATCCGACCCGCACGGACGTGTTCCGGCCCGGCACCCCCGCCACCTCGCTCTACTACGTGGTCAGTGGCTCGCTCAGCGTGGTCAGCGAGGAGCCCGATGGCCGCGAGCTGATCCTGGGCTACGTCAACGCCGGCGAGTTCATCGGCGAGATGGGCCTGTTCTTCGCCGCCGACGCCCGCGCGGTGGTGGTCCGCACCCGCAGCGCCTGCGAGCTGGCCGAGATCAACTACGACCGCCTGCACCAGCTCTTCGCCGGCCCGCTGCAGTCCGAGTGCCCGCGCATCCTCTACGCCATCGGCCTGCAGCTGTCCAAGCGCCTGCTCGACACCAGCCGCAAGGCCAGCCGCCTGGCCTTCCTGGACGTCAGCGGCCGCATCATCCGGACGCTGCACGACCTGTGCGCCGAGCCCGATGCGCTGTCGCACCCGCAGGGCACGCAGATCCGGGTCTCGCGCCAGGAGCTGGCCCGCATCGTCGGCTGCAGCCGCGAGATGGCCGGCCGGGTGCTCAAGCAGCTGCAGGAGCAGAACCTTCTGCATGCGCGCGGCAAGACGGTCGTGGTGTACGGCACCCGCTGAGCCATGGGCCGGACCGGCACGGCGGCCACCGATTCGCTGCTGGTCCGACCGGCCACGGCCCAGGACGCCGCCGGCGTGGCGACGCTGCTGGGCGTGCTGGGCTATCCCTGTGACCGGGCCGAAGCCGCCAGTCGGCTGCGGGCGCTGGACGACGAGCCGGACCAGGAGATCCTGGTCGCCGATCGCCACGGTTGCCTGGTCGGGCTGTTGGCGCTGGACCTGATGTACTACCTGCCGCTGGGTGCGCGCACTTGCCGGATCACGTCGCTGGTGGTCTCGGAAGGCGAGCAGCGCCGGGGCGTGGGGCGGCTGCTGTTGCGGGAGGCGGAGCACCGGGCCCGGCAGGCCGGTGCGGCGCGCATCGAGCTCACTTCAGCCACGCACCGCACGGAAGCCCACGCGTTCTACCGCGCCTGCGGCTTCAACGAAAGCGCCCTGCGCTTCCTCAAGCGCCTCGGCGACTGACTCCCTGTTCGAGCGCGTGCGCTCTGCGCACGAAGGGCCGCACGCCGTGGCCTCGCGGCAGCGCCGCCGCCCGCTGCACTAGTCCTTCTGCCCGCCGTCTTGCTAGCGCCATCCCTGGCAGCAAACGTCGGCCGTTACGGGCTTCCTGCCCTTCACTTCAGAAGGACTAGTGCAGCGTGCGACGTCGCCCCGGAGG
>NZ_DASTNG010000013.1:0-5091 GCF_035721105.1 Arenimonas sp.
ACCAGGCCCTCGCCGCGCGCCTGATGGATGAAAACGCCGCGCGCGCCGAACCCTGGGACGCTGCGCGCGTGCTGCGCGAGGCCCTGGTGGTGTCGGCGATCGAATCGGCCGAACGCGCGGTCGAGATCGGCCTGGCGCGCGAGCGCATCGTGCTTTCGGCCAAGGTCAGCGGCGTGCAGGAGCTGATCGCCGTCTACCGCGACCTGGCCGCGCGCTCGGACTTCCCGCTGCACCTGGGCCTGACCGAGGCCGGCATGGGCAGCAAGGGCATCGTTGCGTCCGCGGCGGCGCTGGCGGTGCTGATGCAGGAAGGCATCGGCGACACCATCCGCATCTCGCTCACGCCCGAGCCCGGCGCGCCGCGCACCCTGGAAGTGCAGGTGGCGCAGGAGCTGCTGCAGACCATGGGCCTGCGCGCGTTCACGCCGCTGGTCACCGCCTGCCCCGGCTGCGGACGCACCACCTCGGAATTCTTCCAGGTGCTGGCGCAGAAGGTGCAGGAGCACGTGCGCGGGCAGATGCCGGTGTGGAAGCTCAAGTATCCGGGCGTCGAGAACCTGTCGCTGGCGGTGATGGGCTGCGTGGTGAACGGTCCGGGCGAGTCGCGCCACGCCGACATCGGCATCTCGCTGCCCGGCACCGGCGAAGCGCCGTCGGCCCCGGTGTTCATCGATGGCGAGAAGGCCATGACGCTGCGCGGCGCCAACATCGCCGACGACTTCGTCGGCGTGATCGACGACTACGTGGCGCGCCGCTACGGCGGCGGCTGAAGTTTCCCGGGGCCCCGGCAACGGGCGCCGCGCGGGGTTCGTGAGTGGCGATGCATCCAACCAACAGGGGACAGACGATGGGTATCAAGACGAAGGGAATGGCCTGGCTGGTCGCGGGCCTGGTGATGGCGGCCGCCGGCGACGCCGCCGCCGACGCCTCGGTGGCGAAGCGGCTCGACGAGCGCGGCATCCGGTACGAGGTGGACATGGATGGTGACTACAAGGTCACCTACAACTACGCCAAGGAAGGGCGCACCCAGCTGGTCTTCGTGTCCGGTGGCACCGAGTCGGTGGCCGGCTTCGAGGTGCGCGAGGTGTTTTCGCCGGCGGGTCGGGTCGAGGCCGACGGCATCGACGGCGCCAAGGCGCTGGAGCTGATGGCCGAGAGCCGCAAGAACAAGCTCGGCGCCTGGGAACTGGCGGGCGACGTGCTGTACTTCGTGATCAAGCTGCCCGACGAAGTCAGCGCCGCCGAGCTGGAGTCGGCCATGGATATCGCGTCCGAGACGGCCGACGACATGGAAATCCAGCTCTCCGGCGACCGCGACGACCTCTGAGCCCGGGATTCCCCTGGCCCGGGCACTTCAGCGCTGCTGGGTGCCCGGGTTGATCTCGGGGTCGGTCACGGCCTGGCGCGCCAGCCGCGCCTCGCGCCGCGCGATGTAGACGTTGGAGCCGAAGATGATGGCGGCGCCCAGCACGGTCCAGCGGTCGAGCATTTCGTCGAACAGGAAGTAGCCCAGCACCGCGACCACCAGCACCTGCAGGAAACTGATGGGCGTGAGCATCGAGGCCTCGCCCAGCTTCATCGCGCGGGTCCAGAACCGGTGCGCCGTGGTGCCCAGGAACCCGGCCAGGACGATCCAGAGCCAGGTGATGCCGGCCGGCGTTTCCCACACCATCAGCGCCGGCACCAGCGACATCGGCACCCAGATCAGGGTGGTGAACAGCACGATCGCGTCCGGGTGCTCGGTGCGCGAGAGGAACTTGATGCTGATCGCCGCGCTGGCGCTGGCCACCGCCGCCAGCACCGCCACCAGGCTGCCGGCGGTGAACGCATCGCTGCCCGGCCGCACGATCACCAGCACGCCCAGGAAGCCGACGATCACCGCGGTCCAGCGCCGTGCCCGCACCACCTCGCCGAGGACGATCACGGCCGCGATGGTCACGAACAGCGGGCTCGAGTAGGACAGCGCGATCGCCTGCGCCAGCGGCAGGTGCACGATCGCCCAGAAGCCGGCCAGCATCGACACCATGCCGATCGCGCAGCGGCCGGTGTAGAAGCCGAGCTTGTCGGTGCGCAGGATCGCCGGTCCGTGCTTGAACAGGATCGGCAGGATGAACACCAGGCCGAAGAAATTGCGGAAGAAGGCGATCTCGAACGCGTGCAGCTGCTCGGACGCGAGCCGGATGCACACCGCCATGAACCCGAACAGCACGGTGCCGATGGTCATCATCGCGACCGCGCGCGGCACGTCCACGGGGCGGTTGCCGGGGGTGCTCACGCGTCGTCTTCGAAGCGGGCGCCGATGATCCGCGGCTCGGGTTCGAGCGTGACGCCGAAGCGCTCGCGCACGGACGCGGCGATCCGCCGCGCCAGCGACAGCAGCTGGGCGCCGGTGGCCTGGCCGTGGTTGACCAGCACCAGGGCATGCTGCTCGGCGACGCCGGCGTCGCCCTCGCGGAAGCCCTTCCAGCCGCAGGCTTCGATCATCCAGCCGGCCGACAGCTTGCGCTGGCCCGCTGGCCCCGGGAACACCGGCAGCGCCGGGTTCGCGGCCTTGAGCGCCTCGGCGTGCGCGGCGTCGACCACCGGGTTCTTGAAGAAGCTGCCGGCGTTGCCCAGCAGCGCCGGATTGGGCAGCTTGCGCGTGCGCAGGCGGCTGATGGCCTCGGCCACGTGCACCGCGCGCGGGGTCGCGACGCCCATCGCGGCCAGCTCTTCCTTGACCCCGGCGTAGTCCAGGCGCAGCTCGCGCTGGCGCGGCAGCCGCAGTTCGACGGCGGTGACCACCCAGCGGTCGGCCTCGCGCTTGAACAGGCTGTCGCGGTAGCCGAAGCCGCAGTCGGCGGCGGCCAGGCGCTTCACCTGGCCGGTGTCGCGCTGGAAGGCCTCGACCGCTTCGATGAACTCGCCGACCTCGACGCCGTAGGCGCCGATGTTCTGGATCGGGGAGGCGCCGACGGTGCCCGGGATCAGCGCCATGTTCTCCAGCCCGACCAGGCCGCGGGCCAGGGTCCAGCCGACCAGGTCGTTCCAGGCGAGGCCGGCCTCGGCGCGGACCACGGCGCTGTCGCCGTCGTCCTGGACGATGCGCACGCCGGCCATGGTCAGGCAGATGGCGACGCCCGGGAAATCGCCGGCGAACAGCAGGTTGCTGCCTTCGCCTAGCACCAGCACGGGGCCCTCGCGCAGCATCGCGAACTCGAAAAGTCCGGCCAGCGCGTCGGCCCGCGACACGTCGGCCATCATCGCGGCGCGGGCGGCGACGCGGAAGGTGTTGCGGCCGGCGAGGGAAACATTCTCCGCCAGCTGGTAGCCGGTCATGCCGGGCCGCCCTCGCGGCGACGGCGGATGGCGTCCACGCATTCGCCCACCAGCTCCGGGCCGCGGTAGATCAGGCCGGTGTAGAACTGCACCAGCTGGGCGCCGGCGGTGATCTTGCCGGCGGCGTCGGCGCCGCTGAGGATGCCGCCGACGCCGATGATCGGGATGTTGTCGTCCAGCCGGGCGCGCAGGCGCCGCATCACCGCGGTGGACTTGCCGTAGAGCGGCTGGCCGGACAGGCCGCCGGCTTCGCGGGCCAGCGGGTGGTGTTCGACCGGCAGGCGGTCGGTGGTGGTGTTGGTGGCGACCACGCCGTCGACCTGCATGTCGCTGAGCACGCGCGCGCAGGCGTCGATATCGTCGTCGGACAGGTCCGGGGCGATCTTCACCAACATCGGCACGCGCTTGCCGTGCTGGGCGGCCAGCTTTTCCTGGGCCTCGCGCAGGCCGCCGACCAGCTGGCGAAGGGCCTGCTCCTCCTGCAGTTCTCGCAGGCCGGCGGTGTTGGGCGAGGAGATGTTGACCGTCACGTAGTCCGCCAGCGGATACACCCGCTCCAGGCAGTAGGCGTAGTCGTCCAGCGCCTGTTCGTTGGCGGTGTCCTTGTTCTTGCCGATGTTGATGCCCAGCAGGCCGGTCCGGCGCCGCGCGCGCGCGACGTTCGCCACGAGGGCGTCGACGCCGTCGTTGTTGAAGCCCAGGCGGTTGATGACCGCGTTGTGCTCGGCCAGCCGGAACATGCGCGGCTTGGGGTTGCCCGCCTGCGGCCGCGGCGTGGTGGTGCCGACCTCGACGAAACCGAAGCCCAGCGCCAGCAGTGCGTCGACGTGGGCGCCATTCTTGTCCAGGCCCGCGGCGCAGCCGACCGGGTTCGGGAAGCTGAGCCCGAAGGCCTTGGTCACCAGCGGCTTGGGCTGGCGCGCCAGCAGCGGGTTCAGGCCGGTGCGGTAGGCCGCCTCGAGCGCACGCAGGCCCAGGCCGTGGGCTTTCTCGGCGTCAAGGTGGAACAGGAACGGGCGGGCGAGGGCATACATCGGGCGGGGGCCTCAGAGTTGGCCGCTCATGCCCAGCAAGCCCAGCAATACCGCCAGGCCGCCGAAGAAGAGCACGAAGGCCAGGACCGTCAGCACGGTGAGCAGGATCGCCGTCCAGCCCAGGACCAGCCCGGCGATGGCCAGGCCGTCGCCATCCATGCCGCCCGCGCTGCGGGCGATCTCGGCCCGGGCCAGGTGGCCGAACACCACGGCCGCCAGGCTGCCCAGCAGGGGCAGCAGGGTCCAGCCCAGCAGGCCGCCAACCAGCGACACGATGGCCAGGGGGCTGGTCGGGCGGGCGGCGGGCGCCGCCGCCGGAGCCGGGGTGGAGGCGGGCGGCGAGGGCGGTGCGGCGGGCGGCGTCGTGGGTTCGGACATGGCGGGGCCTCAGAGGTCGAACTTGATGCCCTGGGCCAGCGGCAGCGCGTTGGAGTAGTTGATGGTGTTGGTCTGGCGGCGCATGTAGACCTTCCATGCGTCGGAGCCGGACTCGCGACCACCGCCGGTTTCCTTCTCACCGCCGAACGCGCCGCCGATTTCCGCACCGGAAGTGCCGATGTTGACGTTGGCAATGCCGCAGTCGGAACCGGCCGCGGACAGGTACTGCTCGGCCACCTTCAGGTTCTGCGTGAAGATGGCGCTGGACAGGCCCTGCGGCACGTCGTTCTGCATGTCGATGGCTTCGTCGATGCTCTTGAACGGCATCACGTAGAGGATCGGCGCGAAGGTTTCGTGCTGC
>NZ_DASTNG010000014.1:0-32329 GCF_035721105.1 Arenimonas sp.
GGTGTTGAGGGTCAGGCGAGCGCGCCCGGCCTCGGCGCGGGCCCGGGCGGCGATAATGCGCGCCTCGCTGGCAGCGGCCTGTTCCTGCTTGAGCTGCAGCTCGCTGATATTGCCGGCATCAAAGAAGCGCTGCGCCAGTTCGGCCGCGGCATCGGCGCCACCGGCCACGGCCGTACGCATATCCGCGACTTGCTGGGCACCCACATAGGTGTACCAGGCGGCTTCCACGTCGGCCGCGACGTTCAGGACCGCGCCGGCGATCTCGAGCTTGGCGCGCTCGTACTCGGCGCGGGCCAGGCGCGTGCGCACCGGCAGCACCAGTAGATCGGCCAGTGGCATGGTCAGGCCGGCCAGACGGTTGTAGCCGCTGCCCGGGTCCAGATAGGACCGGGAGAGCGAGAGGGTGGGGTTGGCCACTTGCACGGCCTCGAGCACGTCGGCCCGGGCCAGGCCCAGCCGCGCATATTCTTGCTGGAGGCGGGGACTGCGCAGCATGGCAACCCGCACCGCCGCCTCGGCGGTCATCGGGGCACCGAGCCACTGGTCGATGGCCTGGCGTTCTGGGGGCGGTTGGCCCACCGCGGACCACTCGACCTGCGGACCGCGACGCTCGGCCAGCAGGGCATTGATGTCGGTATCACCGGGGCGCGAGGCCAGAGAAGCACAGCCGGTCAGGGCCACGCTCAGAGCCACGGCCAGCGCGGCCGGGCGGAAACGTACAGTCATGGGAAACCCTCCAAGGCACCCGCGGCGACAGGCCACGGGCAACACGACCCGGATGCCGGGTCGAGCGAATGGGGCGGATCAAGATCCGCCGGGAGGGCTTAGGCGATCGGAGGTCGGATGGCCGGCGCCGAGGGCGCGGCCGGGACCGACGCCAGGCGGCCCAATTGGGCCACCCAGCGATAGGGGGATACCGCCCACGGGGCGTCGGTGATCACGACGACCGGCGCATGATGCAGGCAGCTGCAGGTGCAGGTCCCGCCGTCACAACAATCCAGCGGCGAGTCAGGGCTGGGCACGACGGGCGTCACGGCGGCCTCGTCATGGCACGACGCCATGTCGCCGTCGGCCATCGAATGCCCCGCCGCCGCCATGTCCTGGTCCACCTCCGCGCTCTGGTGCGCGGCATGATCGACCGCGGACGCGACCGACGGCAGCCCGGCGTTGGCGATCAACGCCAAAGCGAGCAGCAGGTGGCCGACGGTGCGCAGCAGGGACATGGCCGGAGTCTACACCCAGAAAAAAGCGATGGGATACACCCCAGAACTGGGGGGGGTGCGGTCTAGACCGCCATTGGAGCCAGAAAGTTCCCCGGGCGGAGCGGTTCGCCGAAGTTCCCCGGCCCGCGTGGGGCCGAAGGAACGGGTTACCCGGCTTGGGAAGTTTTACCGCGCAGGGACGTCGTTCAGGGCGACGCCGCCATCGCCTCGCAGGCTTGTGCGCACTCCCGGCAGGCGCGCACGCAGGCCTCCATGCCGTCCAGTTCGTCGCAGCTGGCGGCGCAATCGCGGCAGATCTGCACGCACAGGCGGCAGAACTCGGCGTGGTACGGGGAGTGATTGATCATGAGCGCGGCGGCGGCGCGGCAGGCCTCGGCGCAATCGATCATCAGGCGAAAATGATCCGGCGCCACGTGATCGCCGCCTTTTTCCAGGCAGGTGGTCAGGGCCATGTGCTGGCAGTGCTGATAGCAGTCCAGACAGCTGCGGATGCAGGCCTGCAGTTCGGAAGACATGTGGTGCATGGGGGGGCTCCTTAACGAGAGATAGGGGGGCGAGCCAAGGATTTAGTCAGCCCGCGCGTGTCGTGCTGCAAGATCAATGCCAGTCTGCGCGGTCCGTTGTGCCGCATCTTCCCGCCGTTCGATGCAAGACGGCACTGCAATAGTCATGCTGATTGCACAGATGTCCGGCAGATTGCACGCAGCAGCCGTATCCTCGGGCAAGGGTACTAAGGTCGCTTTGAGGCGGGCCGCCGAGTGATGACCGTGCGCAGCGCCGGGGACAGAATCGATGAACCCGGACCTGCCGGTGATTGAGAACACGCCGCGCAGTGCCTCAGCCATCGCACTTTTCCGTAGGCGCGAGCTAACAACGCCGAAACATCCGACGTTACGCGGAGTCTCTGTAAGCGAGCAGGCGCAGCGCGTTCGCCACGACCAGGAGGGTGGAACCCTCGTGGAAGAGCACGGCGACGCCCATCTTCATGCCCAGGATCGTCGCCGGAATGAGCAAGGCCACCATGCCCAGGCTGGCCCACAAGTTCTGGCGGATGATGCGCCGGGTCTGCCGGCTCAACCCCACGACGAACGGCAGGTGCTCAAGCTTGTCGCCCATCAAGGCCACGTCCGCTGTCTCGAGCGCGACATCTGAACCCGCCGCGCCCATTGCGATTCCCACCGAGGCGCTGGCCAGTGCGGGCGCATCGTTGACACCGTCGCCCACCATGGCCACCTCGCCCTCGGCGCGCAGTGCCTGGATCGCCTTGACCTTGTCTTCTGGCATCAGGTCGCCATACGCCCGGTCGATGCCCACGCTGGCGGCCACCGCATCGGCGACCCGTTGGTTGTCGCCCGAGAGCATCACCAGCCGGGTCATGCCGAGCTCGCGCAGTCGGGCCATCACCGCCTTGGCGGCTTCCCGGGGCGTGTCCATCAAGCCAACGGCGCCCAGGTAACGGTCTCCCTGTCGTACGACGAACACCGTCCGGCCTTGATTCTCCAAGTCCAGCACGCGCGTCTTCAGCGCGGCGGGCACGGCGGCACCCCCGAGCTCATCGAACAGGCTCTTCTTGCCCAGGTGCACGGTCTCGCCGGCCACGGTCGCCTTCAGGCCGCGGCCTGTAAGGCTCTCGAGGTCCGTCGCCTCAGGGACAGCGTGCGAGCCCAGACGGACCAGGCCATCGCGCACCACCGCGGCAGCCAAGGGATGGTCACTCAGGCGCTCTACGGCAATAGCGACGCTCAACAGTTCCTGCGTCGTCACGCCGTCAGCGGGCATGACGTCCGTCACCTGCGGTCGGCCCTCGGTCAGCGTGCCGGTCTTGTCGAAAGCCAGCGCGTGCAGGACGCCCAGCCGCTCCAGCGGGCCGCCACCCTTGATCAGCACGCCGCCCCGTGCGGCCCGCGCCACGCCGCTTAACACCGCGCTGGGCGTGGAGATGGCCAAGGCACAGGGACTGGCGGCTACCAGCACCGCCATGGCGCGGTAGAACGTCGCGCTGAACGGTTCATCCACCACCAATCCGGCGAACAGCAGCATCCCCACCAGCACCAGCACCGCGGGAACGAAGATCTTCTGGAAGCGGTCCGTGAACAGCTGCGTCGGGGATTTCTGGTGCTCCGCCGAGCGCACCAGTTCCACGACTCGGGCCAAGGTGCTCTGGTTGGCGAGGCGGGTGACTTCGACCTCCAGGACCTTGCCCTGGTTGATGGTGCCGGCGAAGACGCGATGCTCGGGGCCGACCGCGTCAGGGCGTTGCCTGGCCTCGGCCGCGTCCACCACCGGCCGCTTGTCGACCGGCACGCTTTCGCCCGTGATGGCGGCCTGGTCGATGCTGCTCTCGCCCAGCACGACGAAGCCATCTGCCGCCACGCGTTCATCGGGCTTGACCACCACGACATCGCCGATGACCAGGTCGTTTACGGATACGTCGACCAACTGGTCACCGCGACGCACCAGCGCCGTCTCGGGCCGCAACTCCGCCAGGGCCTCGATGGCGCGACGGGCGCGGCCCATCGCGTAGTTCTCGAGGGCATGGCCGAGACTGAACAGGAACAGCAGTAGCGCGCCCTCGGCCCATTGGCCCAGGACAGCGGCGCCCGCGGCCGCCACGATCATCAGGGAATCGATCTTCAACTCGCGGTGCCGCAGGTTCTCGAGCGCTTCGCGCACGGTGAAGAAGCCGCCGGCCGCATAGGCCAGCAGCAGCAAGATGAAGGGACCGGTGGCACCGTCGCCCTGTGTTCGACCCCAGGCCCAGCCGGCCAGGAGGAAGGCGCCGGAGGCCAGCGACAAAATGATCTCGGCGCGGCCGGCCCAAGGTCCCCCGCTGCCGTGATCGTGATCGTGTCCCGCGCTCGCGGCCGGGGGAGGCGTGGTATCACTCATCGGGCATTCCTCGAATGGGGATCCTGCAGGCGCGCTCCGACGGAGCGCGCCTGCCTCGTGGCCTTCGTCGTACGGGGCTAGGCCGGCACGTCCGCCCGGTCGATCAGCAGCACATCGTCGATGGCACTGGTGAAGATCCATCCGGCATTCACCTGCCCGGTACGGCCGTGCTGCCGGATCAACGCAATGATCGTGTCGACCCGCTCGTCTTCACAGAACACGTCCAGCTGGATCTCCTGGGTCACCCGTTCTCCCAGCTCGACCGAGTAGTCCTGCTCGCGGGCGCTGGCGGCCTGCAACAGCCCTCGCGCCTGGACCACGCTCAGGCGCCGCTCACCGGCGGCCTCCAGGGCGTGCACGATGTCGCTCATCCTATGGGCGTGCAGCAAGGCAGTAATGCGCTTCATGGCGTGGCCTCCGGGTTCTTACGTTCGGCGCGGGTTTCCAGCCACTCGTAGAGCACGGGCAGCAGGAATAGGGTCAGCAGGGTGGCGCTGAGCAGGCCACCCACCACCACGGTGGCCAGCGGGCGCTGGGTCTCGGCGCCGACACCGCTGGAGATCAGCATCGGCACCA
The DNA here is from genome assembly GCF_035721105.1 of Arenimonas sp. Taxonomy (GTDB): domain Bacteria; phylum Pseudomonadota; class Gammaproteobacteria; order Xanthomonadales; family Xanthomonadaceae; genus Arenimonas. The sequence continues at coordinate 4,689 of NZ_DASTNG010000014.1, forward strand.
GGCCCAGTATCGCCACGCTCGCGGTCATCAGCACCGGGCGCAGCCGCAGGGCCGTGCCTTGCAGCACCGCCTCGCGCACCGATAGCCCGCGTTCGCGCTGCTCGTTGAGGAAGCTCACGAGCACGATGCCATTGAGCATGGCGACGCCGAACACCGCGATGAACCCGATCGCCGACGGCACCGAAAGGTACTGGCCGGTCAGGAACAGGGCCAGCAGGCCACCAATGGTCGCAAAGGGCACGTTGGCCAGGATCAGGGCCGCGAACTTGATCGAGTTGAACGCGGTGTACAGCAGCACGAAGATGAAGAAGATCGTGATGGGCACGATCAGGCTCAGCTTGGCCAAGGCGCGCTGCTGGTTCTCGAACGCACCGCCCCACTCGATCCAGTAGCCGGGCGGCAGGTCCACCTGCGACTTGATCGCCGCCGTGGCATCGGCCACGAAGCCATCGACATCCCGGCCCCGAACGTCCATCTGAATCACGGCATAGCGCTGCAACTGCTCGCGACGGATGAACGAATAGCCCTCGGCGACCGATACCGTCGCAACCTCGGACAGCGGCACCAGCGCTCCCGACGCAGCCTTGAGCGGAATCCGTCGCAGCGCTTCAACCGAACTGCGCGTACCGTCATCGAGCCGCACGGAGATGTCGAACCGCCGGACGCCGTCCAGCAGCACGCTGACCGGTTCGCCGCCCAGGCCATTGCGCACGATGGTCAGCACCTCTTCGGCGTTCATGCCGTGGCGGGCCAGCTCGGCCCGATCCACCTCGATGCGGATCTGCGGCTTACCGACATTCGCTTCCAGCGATAGGTCGGCGACGCCGTCGATCCCGGCAAGAACCGGCTTGAGCTGACTACTGATGCGATCAAGTTCGGCCAGATCCTCGCCGTAAAGCTTGAGCGCCAGGGTGGCGCGCACGCCGGAGATCAGCTCCTCGACGCGCATCTGGATCGGCTGGGTGTAGCCGGGCACCACGTTGGGCACGACCTCTTCCAGCGTCTCCTGCATGGCTTCCTCGAGCTCCTTGATCGAACGGCCGGTGGTCCAGTCCTCCTCGGGGGTCAGCGCCGTGTAGATCTCCATGTAGTTGACGTCGGCGGTCTCGCCCTTCTCGGCGCGGCCGATCATGGCCAGCGTAGTCTCCACTTCCGGGAACTTCTTGAACGCCTCGGCGATGACATTGCTGGTGCGGATCGACTCATCCAGCGACGTCGACGGGATGCCCGTCACCCGCCACATGATCGAGCCTTCCTGTAGCTGGGGCATGAACTCCTTGCCCAGGAACGGGAAGAGCCCCAAGGCCAGCACTAGCGCCACGGAGGCCGTGATCACCACGGCGCGTTTGGCGGACAGGGCACGCTCCAGTAGCGGACGATAGCGCCGCTTGAGGAAGGCCACCAGGCGGGTGTCCTTCTCTTCCTTGGGCTTGAGGATCATGGCGGCCAAGACCGGGATCAGCGTCAGGCTCAGCAGCATCGATCCGGCCATCGCGAACGCGATGGTGAAGGCCATGGGCTTGAACAGCTTGCCCTCTAGGCCCTCGAGGCTGAACAGCGGCAGGAACACCACGATGATGATCAGGATCGCGAAGGAGATGGGATTGGCCACTTCCTTGGCCGCCGCCAGCACCGCCGAGGTCCGGTCCACCTTTTCGCCATGGGCGTGCCGCTCGGCCATGATGCGGTAGGCGTTCTCCACCATCACCACGGCACCATCTACCATCATGCCGATGCCGATGGCCAGGCCCGCCAGGGACATCAAATTGGCCGACAGTCCGAACTGGCCCATGCCGATGAAGGCCATCAGCATCGCCAGCGGCAGGGTCACGATCACGACCAGCGCCGAACGCAACTCGCCCAGGAACAGGAACAGGACGATCGCCACCAGGATCGAACCCTCGATCAGGGCCCGGGTCGCGGTCCCCACTGCCTTGTTGACCAGGTCGGTACGCTCGTAGATCGGGCGCACGACCATGCCCTCGGGCAGGGCGTCCTGGACCGTGGCCAGCTTGGCCTTGACCGCCTCCACCACATCCTTGGCGTTCTCGCCGATGCGGGCCAACGCCATGCCGAGCACCACCTCTTCGCCATCGCGGGTCACCGCGCCAAAGCGCGGCGCCGGCGACTCGATGATCCGGGCGACGTCGCGCAGGTAAACCGGCACGCCATCCTCGGCCTTGAGCACGATCGCGCCGATGTCCTCGGTCGAGGACAGCAAGCCCAGGCCGCGCACCAGGTACTGTTCGCGACCCACGTCCATCACGTTGCCGCCGACCTGGCCATTATTGGCCGGCAGGGCCGCAATCACGTCGCCAAAGCCCAGACCCCGGGCATATAGCCGCTGCGGATCAATCCGGACCTGGTATTCGCGCTCGCCGCCGCCCCAGGAGCTGACGTCGTCCACGCCCGGTGCTGTGCGCAGGATCAAGCGCACCGTCCACTCCTGCCAGGTACGCAGGTCCATGTCGGTGACCTGGTCCTTGCTCACGCCCGGAGCGCGCTCGACCGTGTACCAGAACACCTGGCCTAGGCCCGAGCTGTTGGGACCCATGCTGGGCTTGCCGTAACCCTCAGGCAGGCGGTCGCCGATTTCCTGCAGGCGTTCATTGACCAGCTGGCGGGCGAAGTAGATCTCCATGTCGTCCTCGAAATACACGGACACATAGGAAAGACCAAACAGGCTCACCGAGCGGATTTCCTGCACCTTGGGCAAGCCCGCCAGCGCGGACTCGACCGGGGTGGTCAACAGCAGCTCGACGTCTTCGGCCGCCAGGCCCGGGGACTCGGTATAGATGTTCACCTGTGCCGGGGTGACGTCCGGGAAGGCATCGATGGGGACGTCGCGAACCGCTCGCAGGCCCAGGAAGGCCACGACGGCGAAGATGATCAGGACCAGGAACTTGTAGCGCAGCGAAAGTTCGACCAGGCGATTTAGCATGGCGCACCTCCGCGCGCGGCGACGCGGGCGTCAATGACCATGACCTTCTCCCAGTTGCGCCTTGAGCATCTGGGCCTTGAGCACGTAGGCGCCCTCGACGACCACCCGGTCGCCGATGACCAGGCCGTCGGCGATGACGGTGTGGTCGCCGACCACCGGACCGGGGCGAACCGCCACGGGCGCCAGGGCGCCATCGGTCTCCTTGAAGACCACGTTCTCGCCCTCTAACTGCACCAGCGCCGCCGTCGGCACCGCCAGCTGCGGGTCGCTGCCACCGCCGGCATCGAGATAGACCTCGACGTAGTCGCCGCCGTGCAGGCGATCCCCCTCGTTCGCTACTTCAATTCGCACCAGCGCCGTCCGGGTGTTCTCGGAAGTGCGGTGCGCGCGCTGCACCACCTTGCCGGGCAGTCGCACCTGGCCCAGCACCACCTGCGCGGTGCTGTCGATGGCGATGCGCCGGGCCTGCTCGGCCGGGAGCGTGGCATCGACCCAGACGACGGCTTCATCCACCAATCGGAACAGGGTCCGGCCGGGCTCGATCCGCTCGCCGACCACAAAGGCGTCCTCGGTCAGGCGGCCGGCGTGTGGCGCGGTCAGCGTGAACTCGCCATTGGACCGGCCCGTGGCCGTGCCCGGCAAGCCGTAGGCCCGCGCGGTCGCACGTGCCTGTTCGACGGTGACCTGGGCTTCCTGGTAGCGGCGGCCCGACACGGCTTCGCGTCCCAGGGATTGAACGCGCTTCCAATCCTGCTCGGCGATGGCCAGCGCCCCTTGGGCTTGGGCCACCTCCACGGACGACAGCGTCACCAGTGGCGCGCCGGCGGCCACTTCATCTCCCAGCTTGGCATGGCGGCGGACCACCAGGGCCTCGACCCGCGGCGTGATCAGAGTGGTGCCGTAGGCGTTGTCCAGGACTTCACCCGGGGCCTGCAGCGGTTCGCTCAGTGAACGCGCATCCAGGGTCGCCAGCTTGATGCCGGCGGCTTCCAGCGCGGCCGCGTCCATGCGAACCGGTTCCGCGCCTTCTTCCGCCTCATCGTGGCCGGCCTCTTCGTCATGCCCGGCCTCATCGTCGTGGCCCGCCTTTTCCTGGCCTGCCTCGTCGGCATGTTCAGCGTCTTCGCCGCGTGGCGTGCTCGTGTCGGCGGCCACGGCCTTGGGTGAAGGCGTCGCAGCGGGCTCGGCGCCGCAGCCTGCCAAGGACAGGACCAGGACCGCGCTGGCGGGAAGCAACAGGTAATTTTTCGGGTTCATCGGGAAGTGTCTCCAGTCGCGTCATTCATTCCGAGCCAGGCTTCGAGCTGGCCGGTGGCGGCGAGATAATCGGTGGCGCGGCGCCAGAGCTGACCTTCCAGCGCGGCGCCCGCAAGGGCGGTATCCAGGGTTTGCTTGAGCTGGAGCAGGTAGTCGGCGGTCGAGAGCTCGCCGGCGCGCCAGAGGCGCTCCAGCAGGTCGGCCCGCTTTTCGACATCGGTGCCGGTGCTCTGGCTCCAGCGGGCAAAGGCCCGACGGACCGCGGCATAGCTGGCCGCCGTGCGCTGGGCCCGTGAGGCCAACTGTGCTCCGGTCACATCGGCCTGCGCCGCCGCGGCATCGGCATCAGCGAGCGCGGCCACAACCTCGGCCCGGTATGGGTTGCGCACGAACAGCGGGACGCTGAGCGATACACCCACCACATTGTCCGACGCCGGGCCGAAGTCGATGCGGCCGCCGGTGAGCGCGAGCGTCGGGTCAGGAACCCGGTCGCGTTGGGCGACGGTGACCTGACGCGCTGCCCCTTCGGACTGGGCCTGCGCGATCTGCCATTCCGGCAGGGCCTCCCAGGTCGTGGGCGCGGGCGCCACGTCCGGCAGCGCCTGCGACCACGCCGGGTCCGAGGCCACGGCGTCGGGCTGTCCGCCCACGTTGCGGAAGGCCTCCTCGGCCTCGGCGGCTTCGGCCAGCAGCGCCGCCTGTTCCGCTTCGGCTTCGTCGCGGGCCAGCCGGGCCAGGTCCCGTTCGAGGGAGGAGATGTCGCCCACGCCGAACTGCTTGTCGGCCAGATCGGCGAATCGGGAGATCAGCGCCAGGCGCTGCTCGCCTTGCTGCACACGCCGTGACGCGCTTTGCCAATCCGCCCAACCCACCAGCCAGGCGGCCACGAAATCACGTCGGCTCAGCCGGGCCTGGGCCACGGCAACGTCCAGCTGTGACGCGGCCGCATCGCGCCGGGCACGACGTTTGCCGCTCAGGTCCAGCGCCAGGCTGACGCCCGCGGTGGTGGTGCGGTCGGTGCCTTCGTCATCGGCCGCAAACTGGACTTCGGGGTTGTAAAGCGGACGGCCGGCAGCGTCGGCGCGGGCGCGGGCGGCGGCCAAGGTAGCGTCTGTGGCTCGGGCGCTGGGGTGGGCGCGCCAGGCCGCGGTGACGGCATCGCGCAGGGCGATGGGAGACGCCGCGGGCGCGGCGGCATGGATGGGCGCGGCCAACGCGCCCGCCAGGAGCAGAACGATCGTCGGCAACGACACGACGCGCAAGCGTCGCGGGGGAGGGATAAAACGCATGGAAACATCCTCTGAGCACACGTCGACCCCGACGCCTCGGCGTCAGGGAGCGAAAACGAGAGGGCTCAGAGAATGGGAGGGCGAAGCTCGTTGCGTGCGGGACCGATCGGCATGGCGATCGGAACGGGTAGAACGCGGGCCATGGCCGGCGGTCCGGCCAGAAGGACGACCACGGGCGGCAGGGCCGCCGCATGATGGCAATGGCAGTCCAGGCAGCCGCCCGCGGCATGCGAGAGGAGCGACGAAGGATCGTCCGCTGCCGACGCATCGGGCGTCAGGGCGGTATCGGCCGCCGGCCCCTGGGTGCTGGTCGCCCCCCAGGTGCTGTCCTGCATCTCATCTACCGTGCAAGCCGCGACCATGCCCACCTTGAGCAGGAACACCAACAGCACCCACGCGGCCACCCGCACGGATGCGCGAAGTCGGGCCATCAGCAGGGGAGGGGAAGTACGCATGGCTGCGGCAGCTTATCTGACGGCACTGGAGTTACACAATTTCATTCTCCTCTGCACGCCGCATCGCGTTCAGGAGGACATGAGATTACGGGGAGCTGCAAACAAATCGCGGGCGTGAAGGGCCTCAAGGGGCTCCAAGGTCGCCGGGAGCCGACAGCCCAGTCGATGCCAGGCCACCGCCGCATCCGGCGTGCCGAGAAAGACTTCATGACGCCTGTCCTTGCGACAGCTTCGGTGGCATCAGGCCGTTCGCCGCGATCGCCACCGCCCCGATGACGATGGCCATATCGGCCACATTGAAGGTGGGCCAGAAGAAGTCCCGCCAGTACCACTGAATGAAGTCGACGACCTGCCCCCGACTGAGCCGATCGGCCGCATTGCCCAAAGCACCACCAATCACCAAGGCGTACGGAACCGCCAGTCGCCATGCCCGTCGGGGCAGGCGGTAAAGCGAGTACACCAGGTAAGCGGACACGCCCAGCGCCAATGCCGCAAGCACCGGCCGCTGCCAGCCTCCCGCACCGCCCAGCAAACCAAACGCCGCACCGGGATTGTAGGAACGACGCCAGTTCCACCACCCTTCCACGACAGCGATGGCCACGTCATCGGGGATCGCCGTCATCGCCCACCACTTGGTGGCTTGGTCCAACAACAGCACCGCCAGCGAGAGCAGCAGCCATGCGATGGCGCTCGTGCGGATTCCCTCCACTCCGGGCGCTCCCTGACGCGCACAAACGTCGCCAGCGCGGAGGGCATCACCGTCTCGTTTTGACCGGTCAGGCTGCCTCATGTGCCAGCCCCCTGCCGGGCACGGCGGGCATCGCGCAGAATTTCGAACGATTCCTTGATGACATACAGTCCGATCAACGTGCCAATCATAAAGTCGGGATAGGGCGAGTGGAGCCAGAGGACCAAACCGCCCGCAAGAATCACCCCCAGATTAGCCACGACATCGGCGCGGGTGAACAGCCACGTGGCGCGCAGGTGCACCCCTCCCGTCTTCAGCGGCGCGAGCAAGCGCAATACAGTGACGTTTACCACTAAAGACAGCAGTGCCGTCCCAATCATCCAACTGCTGGCCGGTTCGGCGCCGTGAACCACCCGGCGCCCGACCTCGGCCAGCACGCCCAGGCCCAGTGCCAGCAAGACACTGCCGCTTAGCAACGCCGCATTGGCTTTGAAACGCGCAGCGCGTCCAATGGCGACCAACCCGATCGTGTAGGCGATGGCATCCGACAGCATGTCCAGTGCATCGGCCAGCAGTCCGGTCGAGTCGGCGATCCAACCGGCGATGCCGCCGATCACCGCCATCGCGGCATTGAGAGCCAACGCAATCTTCAGGATGCGGCGCTCTTGGGCGTTCTTGGCATCGTGGTGGCAAGCGCAGTCACTCATGGCCTTCTCCGGTGGCGGGCGAGAATGAACCGCAGAGAGCAGCCACCGTTGGCCACCTCGCGGCAAGGTCCCAGCCCGAGGCGAACTTGGCGCGCAGTCCATGCGTTGGCCACTGCCCGCTGTTCAGGAGGAGTGCGGCGCACGCGTAGGTCGCGGCGCGACGGCAATGTCTCAAGTCCCTTGGGCAGCTCATCAGCGCGAGGAAGTTGCTGCCGACGCTTTCAGCGACCGGGTGTTGGTTATGAAGCCAATGATGGCCAGCGTCGCCACGCCCAACTGCACCAACAAGGACTCCCAGGACGGGTACACGCCCAGCCATTCGATGCGTGGCCCCGTCACCCCTGCTTGGGTGACCCAACCCGCCTCCTGAAGGGCAGCCACGCCTTTGCCCGCCAAGACGACGGCCAGTACGGCGATCAGGAGCGAACTGATCGAGAAGAACCGGCCGACGGGAAGACGTGCGCTGGCGCGAACCATCCAATAGGCCACAGCGGCCAAGACCAAACATCCGGCCGCGAAGCCAGCAAGGATGGCGCCGGAGACCGCTTCGCTCCACATCGCGATGAAGAAAAGTATGGTCTCAAACACTTCGCGATACACCACGATGAACGCAAGCACAAACAAGAAGAGAGCCGATCGCCGCGTCAACGCCCTCGACAACTTGGCCTGCAGATACTGCTGCCAGCGTCCGGCCAAACTCTTCTGATGCATCCAGATACCAACGCTCAGCAGCACGGCAGCGGCGAATAGCGCCGATAATCCTTCGGTCAGCTCCCGATTGGCACCGCTGATGTCAATCAAGTAGGTCGCTGCCGCCCAGGTTGCCGCGCCGGCCAGCAAGGCGCTGGCCCATCCCGCATGGACGTACGGCAAGATGTCGGCGCGCTCGGCCTTGCGCAGGAACACGATCATGCCCATCACGATCAGGAGCGCTTCCAGACCTTCCCGCACCAGGATGGTGAAGCTGCCCAGAAAGGCCGTGGTCGTGTCCATCCGGGTGTCCGCTAGTACCATCTCGGCGCGATCAAACAGTGCGTTGACCTCCGCTGCCTGTGCGCTCACATCCGCCAGGGCGGCGGGGCGGGCGAGTTGGCTGCGGTAGCGGGCCATGGCCGTCTCGATCTCTCGCATCAGTGAGGGATCGCGGGCCCCCAGGGCTGCCTCGAGCGGCTCTACACCGTCCAGGTAAGCCGACAACGCCGATGTGGTGGCCTGCGCCGTGTCGCCAGCGGCATACGCTTGCTCGCTGACGGCCAATCGTTCACGCGCGAGCGCGAACGGATGGGAACCCTCACGCGACAGGTTTACTGCCTTGGGGCGTGATCGAAGGTAGGCGACGACGGCGTGGGCCTCTGCCGGGGAGAACGGGGCCAGCAGGTCCGCTTCGCGAACCCGGGTGAGGGCTTCGAGGGTGGGGATGCGACCGCGCAAGTCGGCCCGCTCCCGCCACAAGGTCTCCCCTTCCGCGCGAGCGCGAGGGGAGTAGGCCAGCCCTCCGGTGTAGAACGCCAACGCCCAGCGATCTGCTTCCGACAGCGCTGCAAAGCTGGGCATGCCGGTGCCTGGCACGCCCTGGGAGATGACTTGATAAAGCGCCAGGGGCGTCCGCTGGGCCGCGCGGCCAGCGTCGGTAAAGGCGATCGGCGGTGGATCCAAGGCGATCCCGGCCACACCGTCGCCGCGCCCGGACGGACCGTGGCAGGCCGCACATTGCTGAGCATAGAGCGCCGTGACGCGGGCCGGCTCCGGTGGCGACGCCGGCACCGCCCCGATCGGATAGTCGGCCAACAGATCGTCGGCCATCCCTCGGGCCAGCACGGCCACCTGTGTGGGGTCGGCCCTGAGGTCTACCGCGGCGACCAACTGGTCGGCTCGGGCCAGCAACCGCGGCTGGTTCGGACTCGCCGGCAGGGTCTGGAGTTGGAGGCGGGCGGCCCTGGCAAATTCCTGCATCTCGGCATATTCGCCCAGCGACAGGACGCGGCCACCCTGGACGGCCGCGGCATAATCCACCGCCATGTAGTCGAGCATTTGCCACGTTTGTCGCGGCTCAACCGTGGGGGTTTCGGCGTGTACCGGCAGCAGCCAGGCCAGCCCAATCAGGAACGCTGCAAGGCCGGACCACGTTCGAAAGTGAGACAGAGGGATGGGCTGGGGCACGGCAAGGGCACTTCGTTGGCGGCGGGGACAGAAGTATCGTAAAGTCCGTAGCCACTACAGAGTCAAGCGGGATGCGAATGAAAATCAGTGAGGCCGCGACCGCCAGTGGCTGTCACTTGGAGACCATCCGCTACTACGAGCGCATCGGCCTGCTTCCTGGGCCGGTTCGGACGGGCAATGGCTATAGGGTCTATGGCCAGCACGATGTGGCCCGGCTGCGCTTTATCACCCGCGGCCGGGAACTGGGCTTTAGCCTGAGCGAGATTCGCGACCTGCTGCGATTGGCGGAGGATCCGGACCTGTCCTGCGACGACGTGGACCGGCTCGCGCGCCATCACCTCGCCGAGATCCGGGAGCGACAGGCCGAACTGCAACAAATTGCGCAAGAGTTGGAGCGCACCATTGCTGATTGCTGCGGCGGCCGCCGGGGTACCTGCGCAATCTTGGGCGGATTGCAAATGCCGGCGGAGTCAGTGTGATCCCGTCCCCAAGGCACTCGAATGGTGCCTAGGGCGCTGAAGGTTGCGACCGCGAAGCTTTCCGCTACGACGGCATACTCAAGCCGCTGACCGCCGGCCGGGATGCCGAGGTGCGCGCCAACTTCCGTGGCCAATGATCCAGAATCCGAGGCGCACTGCTAGGCTGGGCGCCAAATCTTTGCCGAACCGCCGCCCCATGCCAGCCGCACCGGAAACGACCACGGTCTTCGTGGAGGGTGACGCCCTCTACGAAGCGATGCGCGCCGACCTCGCTGGCGCCACCGCGCAGGTACGCCTGGAGTGTTACATCGTGGCCGATGATGAGGTCGGCGGTCCGATGCTCACCGCACTGGCCGACGCTGCCCTTTCTGGAAAGCGGGTGCAGGTCCGCATCGATGCCGTGGGCTCGTGGCGCCTGATTCCGCCGGGCCGGGTTCGGTCCATGAAGGACGCTGGCGTGGGATGGCACTGGAGTCGTCCGTGGTCCTGGCACAAGCCTTTGCGATTTCACGTCCGCAATCACCGCAAACTCCTGATCATCGACGACGCCGTCGCGTACTTGGGCGGGTTCAACCTCGACCGGCGCAATTCCCAGCGGGCCGTGGGGGCGGCTCGCTGGCGCGACACCCATGTCCGCCTGACCGGCCCGCGGGTGGCCGAGGCGATCACCCTGTTCGATGAGTACCCGCGGGCGCCCCGTGGTCCCGTGCCCACGGCGCGTTCTCCCCTGGCGTTGCTGTCGAACCGTTCGCGTCGTTGCCGGCATCGCCTGCGCTGCGCGTTCACCGACGCCTTCGACCAGGCCCGAGAGCGGCTCTGGCTGACCACGCCGTACTTCGCGCCGGACCGGCGCAGCCAGCGGGCCCTTTGCGGCGCCGCCCGCCGAGGCGTGGATGTCCGCCTGCTGGTACCGGGAAAGAGCGATGTTCCGCTGGCGCAATGGGCCGCGCGGGCGGCGTATGCACACATGCTCGAGGCCGGCGTCCGCATCTGGGAGTACCAGCCCCGGGTGCTGCACGCAAAAACAGCCCTGGTCGATCGGGGTTGGGCGACAGTCGGCACCGCCAACTTCGACTACCGCAGCTTCTTCCTGAACGACGAAATCAACCTGCTCGGGCAGGCGCCCGCTCTCAATGCGACGCTGGCAGATCATTTTGTTCAAGATTTGGCCGAGTCTCGGGAGGTACTAGCCGAGGCCTGGACGCAGCGACCGTGGTACGCGCCGGGACTGGAGCTGATCGGCTGGTGGGCGAGGCGCTGGCTGTAGCGGCCACGCGGTCTGGAGGCAAGCATGGGAAGCCCGCCCGAAGCCTTTTCAGCTGAACGCTTTCGGTTGTAGGTTCCCGGTCTCGTTTGCTTGCCTGCATTTCGCCATCACTGGCGGATTAGTCTGCTGGCGCATGCTGGTGCAAGCAGGCAATCAGGGGGCAAGTCACCTTGCCTCGGCTCGAACTGCACGCCTTCACCAGTTGGGCGAGCGTCGACTCCATGCGCTGGAGGTCCGTCAGCCGCAAGCGCACGTCTGCCAGCCGCGCTGTTGCAAGGTCGGCGGCTTCGTGGCAGTGGGTTCCGTCCTCCAACTGGAGCAGTTGTGCGACCTCGTCCAAATTGAAACCCAGGCGTTGGGCGGACTTCACGAACTTCACCCGGTCCACGTCGGTCGGCCCATAGCGGCGGATGCCGCCGATGGGACGGTCCGGCTCGGGCAGAAGACCCTTGCGTTGATAAAACCGGATGGTCTCTACGTTGACCCCGGCGGCCTTGGCGAAGGCCCCAATGGTCAGGGTTTCCCGCGTGATCGTCATGCCGCTTGACTCCGTACTTGACTACGGAAGTAACGTTAGCGCATCACGCACAATTTCGGAAGAAAATCCCATGGCAGACCTGGGCAATGGCCGCGGCGCCCTGGCCGTTGGCGGATTCGCCGCCATCCTCGCCTCGACCTGCTGCCTCGGTCCGCTAGTGCTGATCACGTTGGGCTTCTCCGGGGCCTGGATTGGCAACCTCAGCGGGCTGGAACCCTACCGTCCGATCTTCATTGGCATGGCACTCGCGGCGCTGCTCTTGGCATGGCGTCGCATCTTCCGTCCGGCCCGTGCCTGCGCGCCCGACGAAGTGTGTGCCGTGCCCCGAGTGCGTATGGCCTACAAGGCGAGCTTCTGGGTGGTCGCCTGCCTGGTGCTGATCGCCCTCGTATTTCCCTACCTCATGCCCCTGTTCTACTGATTAGGAGATCGCAATGAAAAAACTCGTCACGTTGCTCGCCCTGACCGCTGCCCTGAGTGCGCCCGTCGGGGCTGCCACCAAGACCGTTACGCTGTCGGTGCCGAGCATGACGTGCGCAACCTGTCCGATCACGGTCAAGGTGGCGTTAGCAAAGGTCGAAGGTGTCATCGAGGCCAAGGTGACTTGGGAGCCCAAGGAGGCGGTGGTGACGTACGACGACACCAAGACCACGCCGGCCGCCCTGACCCGGGCCACCGAAAACGCTGGCTATCCGTCTATCGTCAAGGAGTGAGTCCACGCTCATGATCGACACCGTCCATCTGCACATCGACGGCATGACCTGCGGGTCGTGCGCTGGGAACGTGAAGCAAACGCTGCAGAACGTGCCCGGCGTGCGTTCGGCCGCCGTGTCTTACTCGCGCCGCCACGCCGAGATCGAGGCCAATGCAGGGACGGTCGTGGACGTGAATCTACTGGTCGCAGCCGTCTCGGCTCTCGGCTATCGGGCGCAGCCCGTGGATGTAACGGGGCAGAACCACAGCACGCTGGACGACGCACCATGGCCAATGGATCGCGAGCGAAATCACGGCACAAATGAGGCTGCGCTGCACGTGGCCGTGATCGGCAGTGGCGGCGCGGCGATGGCCGCGGCATTGAAGGCCGTCGAGCAAGGTGCGCGCGTGACGCTGATCGAGCGCAGTATCGTCGGTGGCACCTGTGTCAATGTGGGCTGCGTGCCGTCCAAGATCATGATCCGCGCTGCCCACATCGCTCACCTGCGGCGCGAGAGCCCGTTCGATGACGGTATCTCCGCCGCGCCTCCGAAGATCCTGCGTGAGCGCCTACTCGCACAGCAGCAGGGACGGGTCGATGAACTGCGCCTTGCCAAATACGAAGGCATCCTGGCGCGCACCCCGGCCATCACCGTGCTTCGCGGTGACGCGTTGTTCAAGGATGCGCACACGCTAATCGTGGCGATCGGTGACAAAGACGCCCGCGAGGTGAGCTTCGACCGCTGCCTTATCGCCACTGGGGCCAGTCCGGCGACTCCGCCGATCCCTGGCTTGAAGGACACGCCATTCTGGACATCGAGCGACGCGCTCGCCAGCGACACAATCCCCGAACGACTGGCCGTGATTGGTTCGTCGGTGGTGGCGGTCGAACTCGCGCAGGCATTTGCCCGGCTGGGCAGCAAGGTGACCATCCTGGCTCGCAGCAAGCTGTTGTTCCGGGAAGACCCCGCCATCGGCGAAGCGGTCTCTGCCGTATTTCTCGACGAAGGCATTGAGGTTCTGGAGCAGACGCAAGCCATCCAGATCGCCTTTACGGATGGGGAATTCATCCTCACCACGGTACGGGGCGAACTGCGTGCTGACCGGCTGCTAGTCGCCACGGGCCGCACCCCCAACACCCGCACGCTCAACCTCGATGCGGCGGATGTGGCAGTGAATGCGCAAGGCGCCATCGCCATCGACAAAGGGATGCGCACCAGCACAAAGCATATCTACGCCGCCGGCGACTGCACCGACCAACCGCAGTTTGTGTATGTCGCGGCGGCGGCCGGCACCCGCGCCGCCATCAACATGACCGGCGGCGATGCGACGCTGGACTTGACGGCTATGCCGGCGGTGGTGTTTACCGATCCGCAGGTCGCCACTGTGGGCTACAGCGAAGCGGAGGCGCACCACGTCGGCATCGAGACCCATAGCCGCACGCTGACGCTCGACAACGTGCCACGGGCGCTGGCCAACTTCGACACGCGCGGATTCATCAAGCTGGTCACCGAAGCTGGCTCCGGCCGACTGATCGGCGTACAGGCCGTAGCCCCGGAGGCGGGCGAGCTGATTCAAACAGCTGCGATCGCCATTCGCGCACGAATGACGGTGCACGAGTTGGCCGACCAGTTGTTCCCTTACCTCACCATGGTCGAGGGGCTGAAGCTCGCGGCACAGACCTTCACTAAGGAAGTAGCGCAACTGTCTTGCTGCGCGGGGTAGGGACTTGCTGAGCGTTCAAGGCCAATCCTTCGGCTTGATCGACTGGGGCATACGCCCAAGTAAAATCGACTGATTAATCACGGCTATCGAATGCTGCAGCGGTGTGAAGCCCGGAAACCCGGACCAGATTCCGTCGCCGTTTTCCGAGTTGCCTTCGAGGTAGATGCCCGGCCACTCACGGGGCATCCGCGCACGGCCTTCAGCCCCTTCCCATCCCGTCCTCTGGTGTCTCCGACCAGCAAGCGCAGGGCGGCAACTGCTCAGGCTCGTGTGCCTGCAGCAAGAACGACGGCGGCAATTCGCGGTCCGGAACCAGGGCCGCGCGATAGGCCTAGATGAGGTAGGGGACCAGGGGAGCGCGCCGCGTCAACGCCAACCCCACCGTACCTTCGAAGTACTCCAGGCGAATCATCTGGCTTTGCGCGGCCGTGAGCGCCTGGTGCGGCCGCAGGCGCAGCGTCGCCGAGGTGTTCCAATCCCGATCATCAAGGTCGGCCGCAACCCAGTCGCCGTCGATGTAGGCTTCGCCAAATCCCAGCGATCCTTGGGCCAACACGCGCGTGAACATCGCCGGATCGCGCACCTGCAGATCCCAGGGCCGAGGGCCATCGAGCTGCACGTCCGCCAAAGCCAACAATCGGGCGACCGTCGCCTCGCCAGGGCGGGAGCGGGCCATTGTCATCTCGTTGCTCACTCATCCCCCAGGGCCAAGGCGGCCTGCAACAGTTCGTATTCCTCATCGACCTGGATGACCCATGCGCTGATCGTGGCGGCACCGGCATGCACCACCGGGCCGCCGTGAAGGTTTGCGTCGGAGTCGAGCAGTAGGCCCATCCAGCCCAGTTGCGCGGCGATCCGGGCACGCACGCTTGCCGCGCCCGCCCCAACGCCCCCCGAGAACACGACCCCGTCGAGTCCGCCCAAGCTGGTGGCCATTGCGGCGATCCCCTGGGCGACCCGCATCGCGTAGTGCTCTCGGGCCAGGGCTGCGGGCTCGCCGGTGTCGGCCAACAGCTCACGCATGTCGCCACTGCCGCCAGAGAGGCCGCGCAAGCCGGAGTCACGCCACAGCAAGTGCTCGATCTCGGGCAGCGGCATGGCCAGGGTCTGGGCCAGATACAGCACCACGCCTGGATCGAGCGTGCCCGACCGCGTGGCCATCGGGACGCCATCGAGCGGGGTCAGGCCCATGGTGGTGTCGACGCTGCGACCGTCGGCCACCGCGCACAGGCTCGAGCCGCCGCCCAGGTGCACCAGCACCAGCCGGGCCGTCGCCAGCGCGGGGTCGAAGGCGATGAGTTGACGCATCACCGACGCAAACGCCAGCCCGTGGAAGCCGTAGCGTTGGACGCCGGCAGCATGCAGGCTCGCCGGCAGCGGCAGGCGCCGGGCCCACGGGGCTAGGGTCGCATGCCAGCTGGTGTCGAAGGCAGCCACCTGCGGTACCCCTGGCCAGCGATGCCCGGCAGCCTCGATCAAGCGCAGGGCCGGAGCTTGATGCAGGGGCGCCAACGGTGTCAGCGCCGTCAGCTCGATCATCAGTGCCTCGGTGACGAGAGCTGGACCCGGCCGGGTCGCTCCGTGCACGACTCGGTGCGCCACCCGCGTGGGTTGGCCGGCCCCGGCCGGCAACTGCACCAGCAACTGCGAGAGCCAGCGGTCCGCGCTGCGGGCAGCGTGGGCATCCTCGGGCAGCACGGCGATTTTGGCGTGTGCCGACGGCGTGATCAGGCCGCCCTGCGCATCCACCGCGTAATACGCTGCCTTGACGGTCGCCGAACCGACGTTGAGCGTCAGGACGTCGCGCGGCGCGCTCATAGGTGCCCCGAGCGCGAGATGGCGCGCACCAATCGCCACGACAGCACCAGCGCACCGGCGAACGCCAGCGCCGAGAGGACCGGCAGATGGCCCCACAGGCGCGGCCCGGCGCCGTGCAGCATCATCACCGACCCCGCCAGATACAGTCCCAACGTCACCAGGGCCAGGGCCAGGCGATTGCCGGTGCGCGCCAGCGTCGATTCCAGCGGTTCCAGGCCCCGATGGTGCAGCGACAGCGCGGGCCGTCCCTCGTCCAGTTGCAGCTGCCGCAAGATCTGCATCGCCACGACCGGCAGCTGCTCGGCGCTCTTGAGCAGTTGCTCGTGCATCGGCCGCCCCCCCGCCTGTTGCCGCAGGGTCTGGACCATGTGCTGGGCGCGGGCGCCCAGGGCTTGCATCAGGTCTAGGTCCGGATCCAGGGCCCGCAGCGTGTTCTCGGCCAGGAACAGGGTGCGCATCAGGACCAACAGGTGGCGCGGCAGGCGGAAGTTTTCGCCCGCGCCGATCCGCGCCACGCGCCAGATCGCGTCCGCCATCGACCACTCGTTCAGCGGCAGCGTGGCCAGGCTACTGAGGATTTCGCTGATGGCACGCACGTAGGCCCGCCGGTCAATCGGACCGGTGACAAAGCCCATCGCCACCACGGCATCGAGCACGGCCGCGGCGTCATCCACCACCAGCCCTTCGATCAGTTGCGCAAAAGCCGTTCGCGATGCCGGGTCCAGGAATCCGATGGAGCCAAAGTCGTGGAAGCACAGGCGACCGTCGGGCAGTTCGAACAGGTTGCCCGGGTGCGGATCGGCGTGGAAGACCCCGGCGCCCATGAGTTGGTGCACGTAGGCATCGAGCAGCAGGCCGGCCAGCTCGCGCCCACGCGGCGTGCGATTACGGGTCGCGAGCGCCGCGCCGTGGCTGAACTCCTGCACGATCACGGCCGGCGCGACCCAGGGCTCCACCACATGGGGCAGGGTCAGGTAGGGCAGGGGATCGAAGGTGCTGGCCAGACGCCGCATGTTGCGCGCTTCCTGGACCATGTCGACTTCCTGATGCAGGAACTGACCCAGCTCGTCGATCAGATCCAGCGGCTGGTAGCGCCGCAAGCCCGGCACCAGCCACTGGCTGACACGCACACAGCGCCGCAGCAATCGCAGATCGGCATGCACCTGGGCCACGATGCCGGGCCGACGCACCTTGACCGCGACCGTGCGCCCATCGGGCAGTTGCGCCCGGTGCACCTGGGCCACCGAGGCGGCCGCGAACGGCACCGGCTCGAACGCCGCGAACAGCGCGTCCACCGGCTGGCCAAACGCGGATTCGATCGCCGCCACCGCCAGCGCCGACTCGAACGGCGGCACATGGGCGTGCAGCGCCTCCAGCTCGACCAGATACGGGGCGGGCAGGAGGTCCCGGCGCAGGCTCAGGCCCTGGCCGAGCTTGACGAAGGTCGTGCCCAGACCTTCCAGGGTCTCGCGCAGACGGGCCGGCAGGGTGTCGGGACCACGGCGATGCCGCCGCCACCAGACCCAGCCGAAGCCAGCCAGGGCGAAAGCGATCTGCAGACTTCGCGGCAGGCGCGCGGCGGGCAGGGGTCGGGGTGCGCTCATGCGGGGCGGGTGATCAAAGTCGGATCGCCGTGGCCGGCCAGCGCCGCCTGCTCGTCAGCGCGCAAGGCGTCATCGAGCGGCCGATCCAGGACCGCCAGCGCCGCCGCCACCGTGTGTGCCCACGTGCAGCCGTTCGCAAACAGAAGTCCGGGGACATCCAAGGTGCCGCCCTGGTTGACGAAACCCAGCGCCCGCGTCGTGGCCGGGCCGGTGTCGATCCGGCGCAACGCGCCCAGGTAAGGCTCAGGCCGGGTGTGGGTGACGAATACGCGCGGGGTGCCCACCGGAAAGTGACGCAGCACCACGGCATCAGCCAGCACGTAGGCGGCTTCCCGGGCATCGCGTCCCGCCCGCAACCTTCCCGGCTCGCCGATGTAGATGACCGCCGCGGCAATTCCCGAGGCGCGAAGACGCTGATGGGCCCGCAACACCTCCCCCAGCTGGTAGCTGCCGGTGGCAGCCAGCAGCACCGCCGCGGTGTCGGGATCGCCATGCAGCAACAGCAGCCCCTCGTCGGCCAACAGGCGCGCCTGCGCCGGCGTCAGCCGGTTGGGCACCTCGCGCTTGGGCACCACCAGCGCCGTGATGGTGCCCGTGGCCCGAAGGCTGTGCGTCAGGGCCACCATGGCGCTGTTGCCGTCCGGCGGGAAACACACGCGGGCGCCGTCCGCCATTTCGCCGAGCAGGGCTTCAGCCAGGGTCGGGTCTTGGTGGGACTGCTCGTTCTTGGCGTTCTCCCAGGTGTGCGAGGTCAGTACGACCGGCACGCCCAGCCAGCCCGGCGGCCGTCCGGCCTCGCGCAGATGCCTGGTAAAAATCAGCTCCTGGCGCAAGGCGCCGAGCATCTTCGGGGCGAAGGCTTCGTAGGTCACGACCAGATTGAGACCGCCCTTGTTCGCCAAGGCGGCGCAGACCACCGCCTCCTCGTTGAGCGCGGTGATCACGGCGCCGGTGCGGGATTCCGCGACACCGGCCTCCGGCACCTGCACCCTATGCTTGAGCAGGTCCAGGGTCGCGTCGAGCTTGTTGCTTCTCAACTCATCGGGATTGCCCACGCGCGGGCGCAACTGCGGATTGGCCTGCACCAAACGCACGAACTGGGCGTCAAGCGCCGCCATCGGCGAGCCGACGGTGCCGGGCTCCGCCCAGGCCGGCTCAGGCACGTTCGGCAGCGTCACCTGGCGGGTCGCGAGCGCGTGGTCGCGCTCGCGCGGCCGGCTCTGGGCGTCATGCGTATTGAGGGAAACGATCGCCGCCTGCAGGTCGGCGGGCGGCACGTAGAGCGGCGCACAGCCGGCATTGAACTGCTCGCGGGCAGTGGCATCGCGGTGGGGATTGCCGGACAGCGGCAGGTTGTGGGCCGCGTTGGTGCCGGCGCCGGGGAAACCGAAGCCCTTGGGCGCTTCGGCGACGCCATAGCGCAGCGGGATCCGGAAATCTCCCTCGGGATGCAGCGCGGCCGCTTCGGTGCAGGCCTGCAGCCGCGACTCGATGACGTGGATGCCCCAGGCGATGCTGGCGGGATCACGGCCGTCCAGGCCAATGGGCTCGAAGCCATTGAGCCGCAGGTGGC
Source organism: Arenimonas sp. (assembly GCF_035721105.1). Classification (GTDB taxonomy): domain Bacteria; phylum Pseudomonadota; class Gammaproteobacteria; order Xanthomonadales; family Xanthomonadaceae; genus Arenimonas. Next base: position 23,883 of record NZ_DASTNG010000014.1, read on the forward strand.
GGTACAGCCAGTCCTCGCCGCCCTGCTGCTCGATCTGGCTGCGCTGTTCGATTCGCCGGCCGTTGAGGATCATAATCGGCGCGACCAGGCCCGAATCGTCCGGGCGCCACCAGCGCGGCGCCCAGTCGCCGCCGCGCTGTTCCTCGAAGGCGCCATCGCTGACGAACGCAACCAGCCGCTCGCCGGGCAGCGGCGCATGCACGTAGTGCAGCTCGGCAAAGCCCAGGTATCCGCCTTCCTGCAGGCCGCCGGCGGTGTGGGCGTTGACGTGCGAGCCCAGCGGCGAGGCCGGCCGCCCTTCGGGCGTCAGCGCATACGAGTAGAAGTCGCCCACGAATCGCGCCAGCCGCGGCTCGTCGAGGCCGTAGCGGGCCGCATGCGCTGGGCTCATGTTGTCCACGATCACGTTGAGCGCATCGATCGCCGCCACGCAGTGGCCCTGGCCCATCATCCAGGCGCGGGTCCGGCCGTCGAGCGCATTCATCGCCAGGTAGCCGGCATAGGCGGGCACCATGTTCAACGCGCCCCCGGTGTGCCCCTCGGGCTGTGGCTTGAAATCCTCGGCGACCAGGGGGCTGCCATCGAGTCGGACACGCCGGGCGTAGGTCATATGCGCCACCAGCCACATGCCCGCGCTGGCAATGCGATCGGCCGCGCTCAGGCGCCGGTAGCCAGTTTCCGCGTCAGGCAGTGCGCCGGTGGCGACCAATTCCTCGAGCATGGCGCGTACTCGCAGTTGCGTGAGCGGCGTGTGCTCGATGACGCCATAGCCGGCGGCCCACGCGGCGAAGGCCGGCTCGGCCTGGGCGTAGCGCCGGGCCAACTGGTCAATCCGGTGCTGGTCAATGGCGCTGATGGCGCTGGCGGGGCAGGTCAGGTCGTTCATCGAAACTCCAGGGCACAGATGGGGCGGTGGACGGCGCGGCTCACGGGGCGGCCAGGGACGGGGTGCGCCCGGCGAGCAGGGCTTCGCAGGCCACCGCCAGCGCCGGCGCCATCGCGATGGCATTGCAGGCCGGGTGGGGAATGGTGTCGGTGCTGACGACGCGCCGGGCGCCGGCGGCGAGCAGGCGCTCGTAGGCGTCTTCGGAAAAGACCGCGTGGGTGACCAGGCAGGTCGCCGGGGGCAATCCCAGCGTGGCCAGATGCTTGAGGGTTTCGATCATCGTATGGCCCGAGGAGACGATGTCATCGACCACCACGGGCGTGCGGCCGCGGGCGGCGACGGGATCGGGCAGGCTCACCCGGACGGAGCGATCGCCCTCCCGGATCTTGGCCAGCACCTGGAACGGCACTTGCGCCCGCGCGGCGATATCGCCAACCCATTGCGCCGATTCGCTGTCGGGACCGATCAGGATCGCGTCGGGGACGTTGGCCTGCACCCAGGCCGCCATCGCCGCCGCCGCGGCGACATGGCGGGTCGGGATCGAGAACAACCCGTCCAGGCGCGGATTGCGGTGCAGGTGCGGATCCACCGTCACCAGCCAGTCGACGCTTTGCTCCAGGAACCGGGCAAAGATCGGCGCGCTGATCGCTTCGCCGGGATGGAAGCGCGTGTCCTGGCGCATGTAGGGCAGGTAAGGCGCGACTAGGCCGACCGAGCGGGCGCCGAACTCGCGGGCCGTCTCCGCGGCAAAACGCAGCGCCAGCGCGACGGAATCCGGGCTGCGCAGCCCGGCCAACAGCACCACGTCGGCGCCGCTGAGGTCGGGATCGAGCGTCACCAGCGATTCCCCGTCCGGAAACCGGCGCCAGCCCAGGGGCGCTAGGCGCGCCTGCAGACGTGCCGCCAGGTCCACGCCCATGGATTCCAACTCGGGAAACGCGATCAGGACGCGACTCATAGGGCCTCCAGGGTCAGGATCTCGGGATGGGACTGGGCGTACGCCAAGGCGTAGTCGCGCTCGCCCGGCGACTGCGCATGCACGGTGTACAGCGGCTGCCCGGCCGCCACGGTGTCGCCCAGGCGCAGGGCGCAGGTCAGGCCAGCCAAGGGCGCCCCCGGTGCGCCCGCGAGTTTGGCGACCTTGGCCAGGCGCCGGTTGTCGATGGCTTGCACGCGCCCGGCGCGGGAGGCCAGCACCGGCGCCTGGAACGGCGCTTCACCCGGCTTCGTGAAGCCGCCTTGCGCCTCGCAAATGGCCAAGAACTTGGCCCACGCCCGGCCCGAATCCAGCGTCTGCGTGGCCAGGGCCAGCCCCTGACCCGGCGGCGTGCCCGGCGCCAAGTCCAGCAACGCACCGGCGACCGCAAGGGCCCGCGTGCGCAGGTCCGCCGGAGCATCGGACGCGCCGCGCAGCACTGCTAGCACATCGCGGGCTTCCAGGGCCGGGCCAATGCCCACGCCCACCGGTTGGCGTCCGTCGGTGCGCAGGACAGCGAGGGTCAGCCCCATGGCGGACGCCGTGTCGGTCAGCCGTGCTGTCAGCGCCTGCGCCGCCGTATCGGAGCGCACCTTGGCGGTGGGTCCGACGGGCATGTCGATCAACACGTGGCTCGCGCCGGCCGCGACCTTCTTGGACAGCACGCTGGCGACCAACTGGCCGTCGCTGTCGAAGTCCAGCGGCCGCTCGACCCGGATCAGGACATCGTCGGCCGGGCTCAGGCGCACATTGCCGCCCCAGACGATGCAGCCGCCTTCGCGCTCGACCACGCGTCGCATCGCCGCCAGATCCAGCGCCACCGGCGCCATGACTTCCATCGTGTCGGCGGTGCCGGCCGGCGAGGTGATCGCCCGCGAGGAGGTCTTGGGGATGCGATGCCCCAGCGCCGCGATGATGGCGACCACGATCGGGGTCGTGCGATTGCCCGGCAGGCCGCCCACGCAGTGCTTGTCCAGCACCGGACCGCCGCCCCAGTCCAGGGACTGGCCGACCGCCACCATGGCCCGGGTCAGGGCGATGGTTTCGCCGTGATCCAGGCGTTCGCCGGCGCAGGCGGTCACGAACGCCGCCAGCTCGATGTCCGACAGCCGATTGGCGGCGGTATCGCGCATCAGCGCCAGGCAATCGGCGTCATCCAGGCGCGCCCCGAACACCTTGGCGCGCAGGGCGCCGGCCGAGGCGGCCGGCTCGGGATGCTGGAAGGTGGCGAACGCCCCGTCGTCGGGCCGGACGGCCGACCAGGCCGCATCGGACAGCGCGACCTCGTCGACCGCCAGATGGTCGCCCGTCACGACGTTCAGGGTGGCGATCACTTGCCGCGTGCCCACCTGCATCTGCACCCGGGTCAGGGCCGCGAAGCCCTCCGAGCGGCAGACCGGGCAGTCGCGGTGCATGTAGACCACCGGCTGCTGGTAGGTATCAATGCCGGCGCGCACGACGCGCAGGCGGGTGTGGGCGTGTTCGCTCATGCCATGGCCTCGCCGCCGAGCGACACCCGTTCCAGATGCTCGGGGACCCGGCAGCGCCAGCCGAGCTCACGCTCGATCCGCCCGCGCAGGGCGTCGGCCGCGTCGGGCTCGCCATGGGTGATGTAGGTCATCGTGGGCTGGACCGGGGCCGGGCGCAGCCAGGTGAGCAGTTCCTCGCTGTCGGCGTGGCCGGAGAAACTCTCCATGGCGACGACCTCGGCCTGGATCGGCACCTCCTGCCCGAAGATTCGCAGCGACTTCTCGCCGCGCACCAGCGCCGCGCCCCGGGTGCCGCCGGCCTGGTAGCCCGCCAACACGATCGCGTTGCGCGAGTCCTGGCCAAAGGCCACCAGGTGATGCAAGACCCGCCCGCCGGTAAGCATGCCGCTGGCCGAGATGATGATCATCGGCCCGCGCTGCATATTGAGCGCCTTGGACTCCTCCGCGGTCCGCACCATGGTCGCGAGCTCATACATGTCCCGACACTCGGCGTCGGTGACATGGTGTTCGCCGTGGTGACGGTGATACAGGTCGGTGGCGTTGATGGCCATCGGGCTGTTGAGGTAGACCGGCACGCGCGGAATCTCGCCGCGCTGGCGCAGGCGCGCGATATGCAGCATCAGCGCCTGGGCACGGCCGACCGCGAACGCCGGGATGACGATCACGCCGCCGCGGGCCGCGACCCGCTTGATCACCGGCGCGAGTTCCGCTTCGGCGTCGGCGCTGGGATGGCGGCGGTTGCCGTAGGTGGACTCGCAGACCAGTACGTCGGCACCCTCGAAGGGCGCGGGGCCCTTCATCAGCGCGTCGCTGGCCCGGCCGAGGTCGCCGGTGAAATGCAGGCGGCGGCCGTCGATGGTGAGCGCGATCTGGGCGGCACCGAGGATATGGCCGGCCGGGATGAAGCGGGCGCTGACGCCCGGGGCCAAGGATTGCGGCTCCAGGAAGGGGCGGCCCTCGAAGCGAGTCAGACACGTCATCGCATCCTGCTGCGTGTACAGGGGCAGGGGATTGGCGTGCTTGGAGTAACCCTTCTTCTTGGCAAACCGCGCCTCCTCTTCCAGCAGGTGGCCGCTGTCGGGCAGCAGGAGCTGACTCAGGTCGCGGGTAGCGTCGGTGCACAGGATCTTGCCGGTGAAGCCCTGCTTGACCAGGGCCGGCAGATACCCGGCGTGGTCGAGGTGGGCGTGGGTCAGCAGCACGGTATCGATGGATGCTGGCGCCACCGGAAACTCCGCCCAGTTGCGCTCGCGCAGCTGCTTGTAGCCCTGGAACAGGCCGCAGTCGACCAGGATGCGCTGACCCGCGGCCTGGACCAGGTAGCGCGAGCCGGTGACGGTGCCGGCGGCGCCGAGGAAGTGCACGGAACGCATTGACGCGGAAGCCATGGGGATGGTCCTTTAAGAGAATCGAGGGGACCGCACTGACAGCGGCCGGGGAAGGGCGCCCGCGGTGGCGAGCCCGATCCTGAGGGTCAGGGCAGGGTGACCGTGCCGCGAGCACCGATCGAACATCAGCGGATCAACTCGACGGTGTCGTTGACCTTGGGCTTGCCGGTGACAACCTCGGCCTGCGCGTAGTGCGTATCGAACAGCTCCGTGATCCGGACCTGCCCAATCGGCTCACGCCGGAAGCGGGAACCGGCCGCCTTGGGACTGCGCGAGACCCGCTTGTGGCGTACGACCTCGAGCACCTGCCCAACCTGGGCGCCATCGGCTTCGCCCACGCAGACGACCAACGCGCCAGCGTCGGCTTCGAGGACCTGGCCGCGCATGACGACTTCATGGCGGTACGTACTCTCCTGGGCGTAGGCGGAGGTAGCCAGGGCCAGCAGCAAGGTCACACCGACAAGGGTGCGGCGAGCACGTTGGCGCAGGGTCGGGTTAGCCGGAGGGGGCGTGTGGATAAGACGATTCATATTCATGAGTGGAGCTCCTGTTAAACAGCGGGGGAATCCTCGGCGGCGCTCGAAACCGTCGCCAAGGGTAGGCGCTTGAGCAACAGCGCATTGACAGCCACGATCACCGAACTGCCGGACATCGACAGCGCGGCGACTTCGGGCGAGAGAACGAACGGGAAGAGGACGCCAGCGGCCAGCGGAAAGGCCAGGACGTTGTAGCCCACGGCCCAGGCCAGGTTCTGGTGCATTTTCCGCAGCGTCCCGCGGGCGATCGTGATCGCCCGCACGACGTCATAGGGGTCGCTGCGCATCAGCACTATGTCGGCGCTGTCGATCGCGACGTCGGTGCCGGCACCGATCGCAAAGCCGACCTCGGCCTGCGTGAGCGCCGGGGCATCGTTGACGCCATCGCCCACCATGCCGACTTTCAGGCCCTGGGCCTGCAGCTTCTTGACCTCGGCGGCCTTTTCGCCGGGCAGTACGTCCGCCAGCACGATGTCGATGCCCAGGTCCGCGGCCACGCGCTCGGCCGTGGGCCGGTTGTCGCCGGTGATCATCGCCACCCTTACCTTGCGCCGGTGAAGCTCCTGGATCGTGGCCCGGGATGTGGGGCGGATGGCATCGGCAATGGCGATCACGCCGGCGAGCTTGCGATCCACGGCGACGTAGATCACGGTGCGCCCGCCGCCCTTGAGCGCCTCGGCCTGTGCGTCCAGGGCGTCCAGCGCCACCCCTTGCGCGGTCATCAGCAGCCGGTTGCCCAAGTGCACCCAGCGACCCGTCACGCGCCCCATGGCGCCCTGGCCGTCGATGTTGGTGTAGTCCGTCGCCCTCTCCTGGACCGGGCCCGCGTGCTTGAGGATCGCCTGGGCCAGCGGGTGTTCGGAGTGGGTTTCCACGGCGGCCGCCACATCGATGAGGGTTACCTCGTCCCACCCCGGGGCCGATACCACCTGCACGACGTCGGGCTGGCCCACCGTCAACGTGCCGGTCTTGTCGAAGATCACCACGTCCAGCCGCGCGCATTGTTCGATGGCCTCGGCGTGCTTGAACAGAATGCCGTGCCGGGCGCCCATGCCGGTGCCGATCATGATCGCCATGGGTGTCGCCAGGCCGAGCGCGTCGGGGCAGGCGATCACGAAGACGGTGATGGTCAGGGTGAGCGCGAAGAGCAGGGGCTGGCCGAGCCACCAGAACCAAACGGCGAAGGTCAGCACGCCGATCACGATCGCCGCCAGCACCAGCCACTGCGAGGCGCGGTCGGCCAGCAACTGGGCCGGGGCCTTGGAGTTCTGCGCCTCCTGGACGAGTTGGATGATCTGGGCCAGCGCGGTGTCGGCGCCGACCTTGGTGGCGCGGTAGGTGAAGGCGCCGCTGCGATTGATCGTGCCGCCGACCACGAGCGAGCCCGGCACCTTCTTCACCGGCATCGATTCGCCGGTGAGCATGGATTCGTCCACCTGGGACTGGCCCTCGAGGACCTCGCCGTCGACCGGCACCTTGGCACCCGGCCGCACGACGACCACGTCACCCACCTGCACGTCGTCGGTGGCGATTTCGACATCGACGTTGTCCCGGCGCACGATCGCCCGCGGCGGCGAGAGCTTTAGCAAGGCCTTCATCGCGTCCGAGGCGCCGGCGCGGGCCCGCATTTCCAGCCAGTGGCCCAGCAGGATGAAGGTCATGAGGACCGAGGAGGCCTCGTAGAAATTGGGCCCGTCGAACAGGAACGTCGCCCCGAGGCTGAAGCCATAGCCGGTGCCGACGCTGAGCAGCACCAGCACCGCCATGTCCAGCACACCGCGGCGCAGCGAGCGGATCGCCGCCGTGAAGAACGGCCAGCCCGGGTAGATAACCGCGCCGCTGGCCAACAGCCACAACCAGACGTTCTCGGTCAGGCCGAACGGCGTCGGGGGCGCGCTCATCAATCCCATCGGTGACCAGATGAACAGTGGGATCGAGAACACCAGGGCGATCACGAAACGCCGCCGCATGTCCGCCGCTGCTGCGTGCAGATCGCCTCCGTGGTGCATGCCCTCGTGCGGGTCTGAGCCGGTCTTGGCGGAGGCCTCTGGACCATGGCCCGCGTGATCGACCTTGGCCTGGGGCGCGGCGACCGCGGGCTTTGTGTGCCCGTGGCCGCTGCCGTGCCCGGCATGGTCGTCGGGCGCGGGACCGGCAGCGGGGGGAACTGCCGGGGCGCTGGCCTCGGCCGACGGGGCACGACACGCGAAGCCACAGGCGCGTATAGCCGACGCTATGCGGGTGGGCTCGGTCGCGCTGCGCAGGTAGCGCACCTGCAACATGCCCGTCGCGAAGTTGGCATCCGCGGCCTCAACGCCCGGCAGTTCGCGGATCGTGGCGGCCAGGGTCCGGGCGCAGCCTTCGGTCAGCATGTCGCCGATCGGCCAGGTTCTCACTGCCGTCGTGTTCGGATCGGCCTTCATGAGGCCACCGCCTGCGTCCGGCGACGGCGCGGAAGGAACCTCGGCACCGCCGCCATGTAGCGCTCGTAAACGGCGCCAAAACGTGCCCGCGTCTCGCGCTCCTCATTGATCGCCAATCGCACATAGGTGATGAGCATCACCGGGTACAGCACCAGGGTGAGCAGGGTCGGCCATTGGACCAGGAAGCCGGTCATGATTAGCGCAAACCCGGCGTACTGCGGATGCCGAAGGCGGGCGTAGGGACCGGTCTGCGCCAGCTCACCGCGACGCTGCGCGTGATAGAGCACCGGCCAGGCGCGGGCGAGCAACCAGAAGCCGCCGCCGATCAAAGCGAAGCTCAGGATGTGGAAGGGACCGAAGTGCGGATTGCTCCGCCAACCAAACATCATCTCAAACACGTGACCGGCGTCGTGGCTGAGCCAGTTGACCTCCGGGAAGCGCGACGAGAGCCAGCCCGACAGCAGAAACAGGCTCAGCGGGAAGCCGTACATCTCCGCGAACAGCGCGACGACGAACGCGGAATACAAGCCGAAGCTGCGCCAGTCCCGGGTCGTGAGCGGGGTGTAGAAGCTCCAGGCGAAGAAGATGAAAAACGCAGCGTTGAGCACGGCCAGCGCCCACAGCCCGTAGCCGGAATCAATGGGGTTCATGGCAGGTCTCCGCGATGCGTGTGCGGGCGCGGCGTCCGTGGGCTCGCGTCCGGCGGGGTGGACGCATCGGGCGGCGGCGCGCCCTTGGTGGCCGCGCC
>NZ_DASTNG010000015.1:0-31887 GCF_035721105.1 Arenimonas sp.
GCCGGTTCCGCATCGCGCGCACGGGCGGAAGCCGCGGGCGACGGCGCGGGCCGCTGCCGGATCCAGTCGCTGTAGCCGCCGACGTATTCACGCACGTTCCCATCGCCTTCCAGCGCCAGCGTCGACGTCACCACGTGGTCGAGGAAGTCGCGGTCGTGGCTGACCAGCAGCAGCGTGCCTTCGTATTCGCCGAGCAGTTCTTCGAGCAGCTCCAGGGTCTCGACGTCGAGGTCGTTGGTCGGTTCGTCCATCACCAGCACGTTCGAGGGCTTGGCGAAGAGCTTGGCCAGCAGCAGGCGGTTGCGCTCGCCGCCGCTGAGCTTGGTGATCGGCGCCAGCGCGCGATCGGGACTGAACAGGAAGTCCTGCAGGTAGCCCATGACGTGCTTGCGGCTGCCGTTGATTTCGATGAACTCGCGGCCCTCGGACACGTTGTCGAGCGCGTTCCAGTCCTCGCGCAGGGCGCCGCGCAGCTGGTCGAAGAAGGCGACCTCGAGGTTGGTGCCGACCCGCACTTCGCCCGACTGCGGCTGCAGGTCGCCCAGCAGCAGCTTGAGCAGGGTGGTCTTGCCCGAGCCGTTCGGGCCGATCAGGCCGATCTTGTCGCCGCGCTGGATGACGGTGCTGAAGTCGCGCACCAGCACGCGCGACGCGCTGCCGTCGGGCGCCGCCGCGGGGAAGGCGAAGCTGATGCCCTTGGCCTCGAACACCTTGCGGCCGGACTTCTCGGCGCCGGCGGCGGCCAGCTTGACGTTGCCCTGCTGCTCGCGGCGCTCGGCGCGCTCGCGGCGCATGGCCTTGAGCGCGGTCACGCGGCCCTCGTTGCGGGTGCGGCGGGCCTTGATGCCCTGCCGGATCCAGACTTCCTCCTGCGCCAGCTTCTTGTCGAACAGCGCGTTGGCCTGGGCCTCGGCGTGCAGGCGCTCCTCGCGGCGGCGCAGGAAGTTGGCGTAGTCGCCGGGCCAGCTGGTGACCTGGCCGCGGTCGATCTCGACGATGCGGGTGGCCAGGTTCTTGAGGAAGGCGCGATCGTGGGTGACGAAGACCACGCTGCCGCCGAAGTTCTTGAGGAACTCCTCGAGCCAGGCGATCGATTCGATGTCCAGGTGATTGGTGGGCTCGTCGAGCAGCAGCAGGTCCGGTGCCGCCACCAGCGCCTGCGCCAGCAGCACGCGGCGCTTCATGCCGCCCGACAGGGCCTGGAACTCGGCGTCCTCGGGCAGGTCGAGCTTGCTGATGACCTGTTCGACCCGCTGTTCGATCTGCCAGCCGTTGCCGGCCTCGATCCGGGCCTGCACCGCGCCCAGTTCGTCCATGTCGATGTCGGCGCCGTCGTGCAGCATGTGGTGGTAGCGCGCCAGGTCCGCGCCCAGCGCGCCCAGGCCCATGGCCACCACGTCGAACACGCTGCCCGAAAGATCCTTGGGCACTTCCTGGGCCAGCCCGGCCAGCGTGCCCTCGCGCTTGATGACGCCGTCGTCGGGCGTGATGGCGCCGGCCACCAGGCGCAGCAGGGTGGACTTGCCGGCGCCGTTGCGGCCGACGATGCAGACGCGCTCGTTGCGCTCGATCGCCAGGTTCACGGACTCGAGCAGGAGCGGGCCGCCGACCGAGTAGTCGACGCCTTGGAAGGTGATCAGGGACATGCGCGCAGTTTACAGGCTCGATCGCCCCGAAGCCCGCGCCGGATGCCCTAAGATCGGACCAGACCCCCGGGAACCCCGCCATGGCCCGCACCGCCCGCTTCCGCGCCTGCCCCCTTTGCGAAGCCATCTGCGGCCTCGAGCTGCAGTACGAGGCCGACACGCTGGTGGCGATCCGCGGCGACGCCGCCGATCCGTTCAGCCGCGGCCACGTCTGCCCCAAGGGCAATGCCCTGCTCGACCTCGAGGCCGATCCCGACCGCCTGCGGCGCCCGCTGCGCCGGCGCGGCAAGGACTGGGAGGAAATCGGCTGGGACGAGGCCCTGGCCGAGGCCGGCGAGCGGCTGGCCGCCGTCCAGCGCGAACACGGTGCCGACGCGGTGGGCGCCTACCTGGGCAATCCCAACGTCCACCACTTCGGCCACATCGCCTACCTGCCGCCGCTGCTGCGCAGCCTGCGCTCGCGCAACCTGTTCAGCGCCTCGTCGGTGGACCAGTGGCCCAGCCAGCTGGTCGACTGGCTGATGTACGGGCACCAGTTCCTGCTGCCGATCCCCGACCTCGACCGCACCGACTATTTCCTGATGCTGGGCGCCAACCCGGTGGCCTCGAACGGCAGCCTGATGACGGCGCCGGGCATCGCCCGCCGGCTCGAGGCGCTGGTGGCGCGCGGCCGGCTGGTGGTGGTGGACCCGCGTCGCACCGAGACCGCCGCCATCGCCAGCGAGCACGTCTTCATCCGGCCGGGCAGCGACGCCTGGTTCCTGGTCGCCCTGCTGCAGGCGCTGCTGGCGCTGGGCCCGCCGCGGACCGAGGCCTACGCCGGCAAGCTCAACGGGCTCGAGCCCGCGCTGCGGGCGCTGCAGGCCGTGGATACCGCCGACGTCGAAGCCCGCACCGGCGTGCCGCGCGCCCGGATCGACGCGATCGCAGCGGACTTCCGCGCCGCGCCCGCGGCCGTCGCGTATGGCCGCATGGGCGTGTCCACCCAGGCCCACGGCACGCTGTGCCAGTGGCTGATCCAGCTGGTGAACCTGGTCACCGGCAACCTCGACCGGGTGGGCGGCGCCTTGCCGAACGAACCGGCCTTCCCGGTCACCGGCCCCGGCACCGCCGCCGGCCATCGCGATCGCTGGCGCAGCCGCGTGCGCGGCCTGCCCGAGTTCGCCGGCGAACTGCCGGTGTCGGTGCTGGCCGAGGAAATCCTGACGCCCGGCGAAGGCCAGCTGCGCGCCCTGCTCACCTGCGCCGGCAACCCGGTGCTGTCGACGCCCGACGGCCGCGGCCTGGACCGCGCGCTGGCCGGCCTGGACTTCATGGTCTCGATCGACGTCTGCCTCAACGAAACCACCCGGCATGCGCACCTGGTGCTGCCGCCGGCCTCGCCGCTGACCCAGCCGCACTACGACATCCACTTCAACGCCTTCGCGGTGCGCCGCGTCGCCCGGCTCAGCCTGCCGCTGCAGGAGCGCGCCGCGGACGAGCGCGCCGACTGGGAAATCCTCGACGGCCTCGGCGCCGCCTACGCCGCGGCGGCCGGCAAGCCCTGGCGTCCGCTGCTGCCGCCGCTGGCGCTGCTCGACGCCGGCCTGGCCCGCGGCGACAGCGGCCTGGACGTGGCGGCCCTGGCCGCGGCGCCGCATGGCCTGGACCTGGGGCCGCTGCGGCCCTCGCTGCTGTCGCGGCTGGAAACCGAAAGCGGCGCGATCGACTGCGCGCCGCCGCTGCTGATGGCCGCACTGGAGGCCCTGGTCGCCGCGCCCGCCGATGCCGGCGGCCTGCGCCTGGTGGGGCGCCGGCACGTGCGCAGCAACAACTCCTGGATGCACAACGCGCCGCGCCTGGTGAAGGGGAAGCCGCGGCACCAGCTGATGATGCATCCCGACGACCTGGCCGCGCGCGGGCTGGCCGACGGCGCGCGGGTCCGGGTGAGCTCGGCGGTGGGCAGCATCGAGACCGACGTGGTCGCCAGCGATGCGCTGATGCCCGGCGTCGCCTGCCTGCCGCACGGCTTCGGCCACGACCGGCCGGGTACGCGCCAGGCGCGTGCCCGCGACGTGGCCGGCGCCAGCTACAACGACCTCACCGATCCGTCCGCGCTGGACCCGCCCAGCGGCAATGCCGCGCTCAATGGCCTGCCGGTGACGGTGACGGCGGCCTGAGCCGCCGACGGCCTATTGGCCGCCGTGCCGCAGCCAGCGTTCGGCGACGGTGGCGTTGCCGAACACGCGGCCGTTGGCGCCGCGCTCAAGCGCCAGGATCTCGCCGTGCTCCATCGCCCCGAGGATGTCGATGCGGGTGACCACGAAGGCGACCTGGATCTGGTCCAGGCCCATCTCGATCAGCGCATCGATCATGAACGGCACCTCGTGCTCGCCCTCGCGCTCGCCCAGGGACTCGACCACCATCAGCTTGCGCGCCTTGCGGAGACGGACCTGTTCGGCCACCTGGGTCCAGTAGGCAATGGAGATGTCGCGATTGTCGCGCGACCCGGAAACGTGGGCGTAGAGGTAACCGGGGCGGTCCTCGAAGACGAGGCGGATATCGGGAGGCAGTGGAATCACTTGGAAATTCTTGCGCGGGGGGACGCGTAGTCTAGCGCAGGCACCCACGGCATTTCCCGCGTCGATCGCGTCGCCGCGCGTGGCGCGGCGGCACGGGAGCGTCTGGAAGCAGGGCCCGCGGGCCGCGGACGCCGGAGGTCAGGCGGCGAGCAGGCGCCGGTGGTCGACCATCAGGCAGCGGTCCTGGACGACGTCGATGCCCGCGGCCATCAGCGCTTCGGCGAAGGCGTCGTCGCGGATGCCCGACTGCAGCCAGACCGCGCCGGGGCGCTTGGCCAGGAGATCGTCGAGGTGTCCGGCCAGGTCCTTGGACTTGCGGAAGACATTGACCAGGTCGATGTCGCCCGGGATGTCAGCCAGGCGGCGGAACACCGGGCGGCGCAGGATCGTTTCGACCTCGGGGTAGTAGACCGGCACCGGCACCACGTCGAAGCCCGCGCGTTCGAGGTAGCGCGGCACTTCGATCGCGGGCTGGCCGCGCTGGGTCTCGGTCTTGATCCCGAGCACGGCGATGCGCCGCACCCGGGCCAGCAGCGCCCGCAGCGCGTCGTCGCTGGAAAGCAGTTGGCCGCGGGCGCCCGGGGCGTTCATCAGTGGTGGTGGCCGCCGGCGCCGTGCACGTGGCCGTGCAGGACTTCCTCGACGCTCGCCTCGCGCACTTCGGTCACTTCGATCGCGAAGTGCAGGTTCTGGCCGGCGAGCGGATGGTTGCCGTCGACGGTGACCATGCCGTCCTCGATCTTGGCGATGACGACCGAGATCGCACCCTGCGGGGTCTGGGCCTGGAACTGCATGCCGACCTCGAGCTCGTCGACGCCCTGGAAGGCTTCGCGCGGCACGACCTGGACCAGCATCTCGTTCGGGGTGCCGTAGCCCTCTTCGGGGCTGACAACGACGTCGAACTTGTCGCCGGCCTGGCGGCCTTCCATCGCCTTCTCCAGGCCCGGGACGATGCCGCCCACGCCGTGCAGGTAGGCCAGCGGCTGGCCGCCGCTGGACGAATCGAGCACCGCGCCGGCGTCGTTGGTGAGGGTGTAGTGGAACGTGGCGACGGTGCGCTCGGCGATCTGCATGGGAATCCTTGGAAAGTACGCCGGCACCGGCATCACCGGGCGGCTGGGAAAGGCCGCATAGGCTAGGCCAACCGCCCCGCCCAAGCAAATGAACCAGGTTCATTTGATTCAAATGAACCTGGTTCATTTGCTTGGAGGAATGAAAAAGCCCCGGCCGTTGCGGGCCGGGGCTCGTTCTTGCGCTGCCTGGCGGCAGGCAGCCGGATTACATCGGCTGCACTTCGTCCGCCTGCATGCCCTTCTGGCCTTTCACGACCTTGAAGGAGACCTTCTGGCCTTCCTGCAGGGACTTGAAGCCGGTGCCCTGGATGGAACGGAAGTGGACAAACACGTCCTCGCCGCTTTCCGGGGTGATGAAGCCAAAGCCCTTGGCGTCGTTGAACCACTTCACGGTTCCAGTCTGACGATCCGACATATCTCTAATCCTTAAATAACAGTTGTTGGGTAACCACGATTAACCGTGATACCGGCAACCGCAGTACACGCACCCTACTCGCTTATGGCCCGGAAAGCTAATGGCGTACAATCCGGGGTCCTTTTGCCCCTCCCCAGACCCCCGCCGAGACCCCATGTCAGCCTTCGCCACCGAGCGCGTGCTCACCGTCCGGCACTGGAACGACGCCTATTTCAGCTTCACCACCACCCGGGACGACGGCCTGCGGTTCGACAACGGCCAGTTCGTGATGATCGGGCTGGAGGTGGCCGGCCGGCCGCTGATGCGCGCCTATTCCATCGCCAGCGCCAACTGGGAAGAGCACCTGGAGTTCTTCAGCATCAAGGTCCAGGACGGCGCCCTGACCTCCCGGCTCCAGCACCTGCAGCCCGGCGACGACGTCCTGGTCAGCCGCAAGCCCACCGGCACCCTGCTCATCAGCGATCTGCACCCGGGGCGGAACCTCTACCTGCTGGCCACCGGCACCGGCCTGGCGCCCTTCCTGGGCGTGGTGAAGGACCCGGAGACCTACGAGCGCTTCGAGAAGGTGATCCTGACCCACGGCGTCCGCGGGGTCGAGGACCTCGCCTACCACGACTACATCGTCAACGAGCTGCCGCGGCACGAGCACCTGGGCGAGATCATCGGCCGCCAGCTGCTGTACTACCCGGCGGTCAGCCGCGAGCCGTTCCGGCATTCGGGCCGCCTCACCACCCTGATGGAAAGCGGCCGGCTCCAGGCCGACCTCGGGCTGGCGCCGCTGGACGCCGCCCACGACCGCGCCATGATCTGCGGCAGCCCGCAGATGCTCGCCGACTTCCGCGCCCTGCTCGACGCCCGCGGCTTCCAGGCCGCGCCGCGCATCGGCACCCCGGGTGAATATGTGTTCGAGCGCGCCTTCGTCGAGAAGTAGTCGCGCTGGCGGCCGCCGCGCCGCCTCGCCTATCCTCCGGGCATCGCCACGGAGACGCCGATGCCCCTGCTCGTTCGCCTTGCCCTGCTGGCCCTCGCGCTGGCCTCGCTGACGGGCTGCCTGAGTCCCGGCGCCACCCGCGGATCGATCGCGACCCGCCTGGTCGAAGCCCCGGCCGGCGGCTCCGGACGGGTGCTGGTGGTGGTCCTGCCCGGCCGCGGCGACGACCTGCAGGGCCTGGCCGACAGCGGCATCGCCGGCGCCATCCAGGCCGCCTGGCCGCAGGCCGACGTGCTGCTGGCCGAAGTCGGCCTGGGCTATTACTACGAAGGCCGGATGCCCGAGCGCCTGCACGCCGAGGTGATCGCCCCGGCGCGGGCGCGCGGCTACGCCGGCGTCTGGCTGGCCGGCGCCTCGCTGGGCGGCATGGGAACCCTGCTGTACGAGCGCAGCCACCCGGGCGAGCTCGATGGCCTGGTGCTGCTGGCGCCCTACCTGGGCGACCGCGGCCTGCTGGCCGAGATCGGCGAAACCGGGCTGGCCGGCTGGGCCCCCGGTCCGCGGCCGGCCGAGATCAACCGCAAGACCTACCAGCGCGAGGTCTGGCGCAACCTGCAGGGCTGGGCCGCGAGCGGTCGCGGCGACGCGGTGTGGCTGGCCTACGGCGTGGACGACCGCCTTGCGAAGGCCATTGGCCTGCTGGCGCCCGCGCTGCCCGCCGACCAGGTGCTGGCCCGCCCCGGCGGCCACGCCTGGGTCGTCTGGACGCCTGCCGCGGGCGAAGTCTTCGCCCGGATCCGCGACCGGCACGAGGCACGCTGACGCCATGGACCGACGCCTCCGGACACTCTGCCTCGCCGTGCTGGTGGCCACCGCCGCCGTGGCGGCACCGGCCGCACCGGCCCGCGCCGAAAACGAGCGACCGGCCGTCGGCAGCGTCCCCCCCGCCATCCACGGCAAGGACTGGCAGGGCCGCGACGTCGATCTGTCGGCCCACCAGGGCAAGGTCGTGATCGTCACCTTCTGGGCCTCCTGGTGCGGTCCCTGCCGCCGCGAGCTGCCGATGCTCGACGCGATCCGCAAGACCGTCGGCCCCGACTACCTGGAGGTCATCGCCGTGAACCAGGGCGAGACCCGTCAGGCATTCCGCGGCGTCCTGCGCGCCAACAAGGACACCCAGCTGACCTGGCTGCACGATCCGCGCGACGTCAACGGCAGCAACTATGGCGTCAAGGTGCTGCCGAACATGTTCATCATCGGCCGCGACGGCAGGATCGCCTCGCGCCACCTGGGCTACGGCGAGGAATCGATCCGGGAGATCGTGCAGGAAGTGATCGCCCTGCTGCCCCCGGAGGCGCTGGCGCGCCCCGCGAACGCGCCCTGACCCGGCTCAGCCCAGCAGCTTGGCGAGGTCCTTGCCGATTTTCTCGGGGGTATCGGTCGGCGCGTAGCGCTTGACCACCTGGCCGTCCTTGTCGACCAGGAACTTGGTGAAGTTCCACTTGATCGCCTCGAGCCCCAGCAGGCCGGACTTCTCGGACTTCAGCCACTGGTAGAGCGGATGCGCCTTGGCGCCGTTGACCTCGATCTTGGCGAACATCGGGAAGCTGACGTCGTAGGTGAGCGAGCAGAAGTTCTTGATCTCCTCGGCATCGCCCGGCTCCTGGTGCCCGAACTGGTCGCAGGGGAATCCCAGCACGACCAGGCCCTTGTCGGCGAAATCGCGCGAGAGCTTCTCGAGCCCGGCGTACTGCGGGGTGAAGCCGCACTTGGAGGCGGTGTTGACGATCAGCATGGCCTTGCCGCGGAAGTCGGCGAGCGACTGCGGCTTGCCGTCGAGGGTGGTGGCGGAGAAATCGTAGACGCTGCTCATGGCGGGCTCCGGTGGGGTGCGGGAAGCCTAACGCAAGCGCCCCCGCGCCGGTGTCTGCGGCGCGTGTTTCACGCCACCTTTACGAATGCGGCGCGACCGGCCGCCGCCCCTGCCTTTCGTCAGGGGTTGTCCGGACGCGGCATGCGTTAGGCTTCGGGGGTTGATCCGACCCCTGCCTCCAAGAACCCTGCAAGGACGTGCCATGACCCACAAGCTTTCCCTCGCCCTCGCCGCCGCGCTCTGCGTGGCCGTGCCCGGCGCCGCCTTCGCCCATGACCCTGCGGTCGAGGCCGCCGCGCCGATGCCCGCCAACCCCTTCTTCACCGCCAGCACCCTGCCCTACCAGCTGCCGCCCTTCGACCAGATCCAGGACGCGCACTACGCGCCGGCCTTCGAGAAGGGCATGGCCGACCAGCGCGCCGAAATCGACGCGATCGCCAACAACCCGGCCGCGCCCAGCTTCGACAACACCATCGTCGCGATGGAGAAGACCGGCGCCCTGCTCAACCGCACCGCCGCGGTGTTCTTCAACCTGGCGGGCGCCAACACCAACCCGGCGATGCAGAAAGTGCAGGCCGAGATGGCGCCGAAGCTGGCCGCGCACCAGGACGCGATCGTGCTCGACGGCAAGCTGTTCGCGCGCATCAAGGCGCTGTACGACCAGCGCAACGACCTCGGCCTCGACGCTGAATCGGTGCGCCTGCTCGAGCGTTACCACACCGACTTCGTCCGCGCCGGCGCCAACCTCTCCGATGCCGACAAGACCACGCTCAAGGCCATGAACGCCGAGCTCGCCACCCTGTCCACCACCTTCAGCCAGAACGTGCTCAAGGAAGTGCAGGCCTCGGGCGTGCTGGTGTCGGACGTGAAGGAGCTCGACGGCCTGTCCGCCGACGCCATCACCGCCGCCGCCGAAGCCGCCAAGGCCGCCGGCAAGGAAGGCCAGTACCTGATCGCGCTGATGAACACCTCGGGCCAGCCGCCGCTGTCCTCGCTCACCAACCGCGCGCTGCGCAAGAAGATCATGGACGCCTCGCTGGGCCGCAACAGCCGCGGCGGCGAGTTCGACAACCGCGCCATCGTCGCCCGCGTCGCCAAGCTGCGGGCCGAGCGCGCCGCGCTGCTGGGCTACGCCAACCACGCCACCTACGTGCTCGAGGACGAGACCGCCGGCACCGTTGGCGCCGTCAACAAGCTGCTGTCCGACCTGGCCCCGGCCGCGGTCGCCAACGCGCGCAAGGAAGCGGCCGACATGCAGGCCATCATCGACGCCGAAAAGGGCGGCTTCGCGCTCGAGGCCGCCGACTGGGCCTTCTATGCCGAGAAGGTGCGCCAGGCCAAGTACGACTTCGACGAGTCGCAGCTGCGCCCCTACTTCGAGATGACCTCGGTGCTCGAGAACGGCGTGTTCGAAGCGGCCGGCCAGCTCTACGGCCTGACCTTCAAGCGCCGCACCGACCTGCCGACCTACCATCCGGACGTGATGGTGTACGAGGTGTTCGAGGCCGACGGCAAGCCGCTGGGCCTGTTCCTGGGCGACTTCTACGCCCGCTCGAACAAGCGCGGTGGCGCCTGGATGAACGCCTACGTGCCGCAGAACGGCCTGACCGGCACCCAGCCGGTGGTGGCCAACCACCTCAACATCCCGAAGCCGGCCGCGGGCCAGCCGACCCTGCTGACCTTCGACGAGGTCACCACCATGTTCCATGAGTTCGGCCACGCGCTGCACGGCCTGTTCTCGAACGTGAAGTACCCGCAGTTCGCCGGCACCTCGGTGCCGCGCGACTTCGTCGAGTACCCCTCGCAGGTCAACGAGATGTGGGCCACCTGGCCGTCGATCCTGGCCAACTACGCCAAGCACTACCAGACCGGCGAGCCGATCCCGCAGGCCCTGCTGGACAAGGTGCTGGCCGCCGAGCAGTACGGCCAGGGCCACGCCACCACCGAGTACCTGGCGGCGGCGATGCTCGACCAGAGCTGGCACCAGCTGGCGGCCAACGAAGTACCCAGCGACACCCTGGCCTTCGAGGCGCAGGCGCTGAAGTCGGCCGGCCTGGATTACGCCCCGGTGCCGCCGCGTTACCGCAGCACCTACTTCTCCCACATCATGGGCGGCTACTCGGCGGGCTACTACGCCTACCTGTGGTCCGAGGTGCTGGACGCGGAGTCGGTGGAGTGGTTCAAGGAAAACGGCGGCCTCAAGCGCGAGAACGGCGACCACTTCCGCAAGACCCTGCTCTCCCGCGGCGGCAGCGTGGACGCCATGCAGCTCTTCCGCGACTTCCGCGGCCGCGATCCGCAGGTCGGTCCCCTGCTCAAGCGTCGCGGCCTCGAAGTGGCGCCCGCTTCGGCCCAGTAACCGGTTCCTAGCGTGACCAGGCGCCCGGCTTCGGCCGGGCGTCTTTTTTTTGGACACGGAAAGAGCGGATAAGAGCCGATAAACACGGATAAAGCTTTTGGATTGGACCGCGGCCAGACCGGATCTCCGCGCACAAAAAAACGCCCGGTTTCCGCCGGGCGTTCCTTCTAACCAAGACCCACTAAAAGCCTTTCGGCTCTATCCGTGTTTATCGGCTCTTATCCGCTCTTTCCGTGTAACCGCTTTAAAAAGCCCCACACCCCATCAGGCATTGCGATTGCAGGCCCGCAGCTCCTTGTTCAGAACCTCGGCCTTGGACACGTACTGCTTGGCCAGCACGCGCACCACGAAGCTGTGGTCGCGGTCCAGGACGACCTTCTGGAAGGTGGTCTGCAGCTGGCCCTCGACCTCGGCCATGCGCACGTAGCGCTCGGCGCCGGCTTCCGGCCACTGCTTGCGCAGGCCGGCGTAGGCGTTGCTGAGTTCGCCCAGGGTGGTTTCGGATTTCTTGGTGGCCTTCTTCTTGCCGGCCACCGGCTTCACTTCGCCGGAGAGTTCGGCCGCCAGGTCGGACTTGGCCTTGGCCAGGCGGGTGAACAGGGTGCTGAGCTTCTTGTCCTTCACTTTCTGCGCCGCTTCCTCGTAGAACGCGGTCCCGTCTTCGCTGATCTCGATCAGGTCGGAGAGGTTGTTCGTGGTATCGGTCATGCGGCGCTCCTTGGCGTGAGGGTTGGGCAGCGCGATCGTCCCGTCGCCCAAGCCAGGCGGCGGAGGGTCCCGGGAAGCGGGATCCGGACGATCGCGAAGGGAAGCGAACGACGCTGGCAACGACCCGTGGGGTGTTATCAGCCCGTGAATCATACGTTCCACGAGGTGAAAATTCGGTTATTCGGCCGGCCAGCCAGATTTCAAACGACTGATTAAACCGCGTTCACCGGAGATCACTTCACGATGCCGGACGATCAGCGCGAATACCGCCACGACTGCATGACCCCGTCCCGGTAGGGCATGACCCCATGGAACGGCCGGGGATCCCCGTCGAAGACCAGGGGCAGGAAATGGCGGTCCCCCTCCCACAGGGACAGCGTCTCCAGGGCTCCGATCTCCACCCAGGCCAGGTCCCCCTCCTCGTTACGCGGCGGCACCTCGCCGGACCAGGCCTCGATCACGAAGACGAAGCCCAGCCAGTCCTCGCCGTGCTTGCCGAAACCCGGCCAGCTGATGGTGCCGCGCAGCGACATCGCCCCGCATTCGATCCCGGCTTCTTCCCGGATCTCGCGCCGCATGCCCGACATCACGTCCTCGTCCGCCTCCAGCTTGCCGCCCAGGCCGTTGTACTTGCCCAGATGGTGGTCGCCGGGCCGCGCGTTGCGATGGACCATCAGCACCCGGCGGCGATCGGCGGACAGCACGTAGCCAAGCGTGGCGACGATGGGCGTGTAAGGCATGGCGGCTCGCGGTGAAGGGGACCAGGCCGACAGCATCGTCGCTCACGGCGCCGCCCGGCAAGCCGTCGCGGGGACGCCGGGGCGCGTGGGAGAATGCGCGCATGCCTTCCCTCCCCGCTCCCCGCGTCGCCGTCATCGGCGGCGGCCCCGCCGGCCTGATGGCGGCCGAAACCGCACGCGCGGCCGGCTGCGAGGTCGACGTGTTCGAGGCCAAGGGCTCGGTCGGGCGCAAGTTCCTGATCGCCGGCAAGGGCGGCCTCAACCTCACCCACGGGGAACCGCGACGCGATTTCGAGCGGCGATTCGCCGGCCGCCAGGCCGAGGTCGCGGGCTGGCTGGCGGACTTCGACGCCGATGCGCTGCGCGAGTGGGCCCGCGGCCTCGGCGTGGACACCTTCGTCGGCAGCTCCGGCCGCGTGTTCCCGACCGACCTGAAGGCGGCGCCCCTGCTGCGCGGCTGGGTGCGGCGCCTGCGCGAACAGGGCGTGCGCTTCCATGTCTCGCATCGCTGGCGCGGTCCGTCCGACGACGGCGTGCTGCGCTTCGACACCCCCGACGAAGCGCGCGAGTACGCGGCAGATGCCACGATCCTGGCGCTGGGCGGCGGCAGCTGGCCGCAGCTCGGCTCGGACGGCGCCTGGGCCGGGCCGCTGGCGGCGGCCGGCGTCGACGTGGCGCCGCTGCTGCCTTCGAACTGCGGCTTCGACGTGGACTGGACGGCGTTCTTCCGGCAGCACTTCGCCGGCGCGCCGATCAAGCCCGTGCGCCTGGCCATCGACGAGGGCCCGAAGCCGCCGGCCTGGCGCCAGGGCGAATGCGTGGCCAGCGAACACGGCATCGAGGGCAGCCTGATCTATGCGCTGTCGGCCGCGCTGCGCGACCGCCTGGCCGCCACGGGCGCCGCCACGCTGCTGATGGACCTGGCGCCCGGCCGCGAGCGCGAGCGCCTGCAGGCCGAGCTGTCGCGCCCCCGCAAGGGCCGCAGCCAGGGCGAACACCTGCGTCGCAGCACCGGCCTGGACGGCGTCAAGGCCGCCCTGCTGCGCGAGGTGCTGGGCAAGGACGGCCTGGACGATGCGGCGACGGTCGCGGCCAACATCAAGTGCCTGCCGCTGAAGCTGCGGCGCCCGCGCCCGATCGCCGAAGCGATCAGCAGCGCCGGCGGGATCCGGCTGGAAGGGCTGGACGAACGGATGATGCTGCGCAGCCACCCCGGCCTGTTCGCCGCCGGCGAGATGCTCGACTGGGAAGCACCGACCGGCGGCTACCTGCTCACCGCCTGCTTCGCCTCGGGCCGCCGCGCCGGGGCCGGCGCGGCGCAGTGGCTGCGGCTCAGGGCGCCGGCGGCTCGCTGAAGTCGTACAGGGTCACGTCGAACACCAGCATGCCGCGCGGCGTGCCCGGCGACGGTGGCTGCATGTCATAGGCCAGGTGGCCGGGGATCCAGAAGCGATAGCGATCGCCGCGCGACATCAGCCGCAGGCCTTCCTGCCAGCCCTGGATCAGCTGGTCGAGGCGGAACACGGCGCGCTGGTCGCGAGCCACCGAGCTGTCGAACAGCTGGCCATCGGTGGTCCAGCCGCTGTAGTGGATGACGATCTCGCTGGTCGGGCCGGGCGAGCCTTCGCCCTGCCCGCGCGCCAGCACCTTGTAGGCCAGGCCGGACGAGGTGCGCAGGGCGTCGGCCGGCGGCGCGGCGACGTCGGCGGGCACCTGCACCGGGTTGTTCTCGCCGACCACCGTCAGGTCGATCACGTGCAGCAGGTTGGGCATGCCCGGGTAGCCGGGCAGCAGGCGGTCGGGCTGGATCCACCAGCGGCGGGTCTCGCCGATCGGCGTGGTCAGGATGGCGCGCGCCAGGCCCGGCTGTTCCGCGGCCAGCCGGCGCAGCATCGCCACCGTCGGGCCGGTCTCGCGGGCGCTGGCGCGGGTGACGCCGTCCGAGCTCCAGGCATCGGCGCGGTACTCGACCCATTCCCCGGAGAAATAGCGCTCGGGCCCCGCGGCCGGCTTGAGCACGACGTAGCTCATGCCGCTGGCGGTCTCGATCGCCTGCGGCGGCGGCGCGGCCAGCGGCTGCGGCGCGCGGATCGGGTCCAGCGCCAGGGCCAGGCCGGGCGTGCACAGCAGCAGGACCAGCAGTCGGGATCGCAGGGACATCGGGGCACTCCGGGACGGGCGTGGGGGAACCGCGCGGAGGTTAGCAGACGCGCGGCCGCTCACCACTCGGTGCGCGCGGGCAGCAGGCCGCGCAGTTCAGCTTCGGTGAGGTTGCGCCAGCGGCCCGGCTTGAGTTCGGCCAGCTTGACGTTGGCGATGCGGATGCGGCGCAGCTGGGTGACGCGGTAGCCGAACGCGGCCGACATCAGGCGGATCTGCCGGTTCAGGCCCTGGGTCAGCACGATCGAGAAACCGAACTTGGCGATCTTGCGGGTGCGGCACGGCATGGTCATCTCGCCGTGGATGCGCACGCCCTTGGCCATGCCGCGCAGGAATTCCTCGGTCACCGGCTGGTTCACGCCGACCAGGTATTCCTTTTCCTTGTGGTTCTCGGCGCGCAGGATCTCGTTGACGATGTCGCCGTTGCTGGTCAGCAGGATCAGCCCTTCGGAATCCTTGTCCAGCCGCCCGATCGGGAAGATGCGCTGCTCGTGGCCGACGAAGTCGACGATGTTGCCCTTCACCGCCGAATCGGTGGTGCAGGTGATGCCCACCGGCTTGTTGAGCGCGATGTAGACGTGGCGGCGGACACCGGGCCTGGCGGCGCGCTTGGCCAGCACCTGGCCGTCGATCCGGACCTCGTCGCCCTCCTCCACCTGGGTGCCGATGCCGGCGGGCAGCCCGTTGACGGTGACGCGGCGCTCGCTGACCAGCCGGTCGGCCTCGCGCCGGGAGCAATAGCCGGTGTCGCTGATGTGCTTGTTCACTCGCATGGAAGGGGGCCGGCCGGGTGCCGCAGCGCGTCAGAAGTGGCGCGCATCCTGTCACGCCGGGCCGGGCAAGTCACCGTGGCCTTGTGGTCGAGGGCGCCCGGCACCGGAAAATCTGGGGGCCGACGGCGCCGGAAACGTGACGCAGTCGGCGGAAACGGTCCGGCGCGCCCGCTGGCATGGAACATGCAGCGCCCTACGGTGCCATCCCCCCACCAAGGAACCACGCCATGGGCATCGTCATCCCCTTCCCCACCCGCCAGGTCATGGACGACGAGCTGGCCATCCAGCTCTGGGAACTCGTCATGGCCGGCGAGATCGGTACGCCGGAATACCGCCGCCTCGACGCCGAGATCAATCGCCGCCGGGCCCTGGCCACTGCGCCGCGCCAGCAGGCCGCGGGCGCCCGCCCCTGGCGCTGAGCCGGCGATGCCCACCGCCGCCTTCGGCAGTCGCTGGAGTCGCCGCACCCGTGCGGCGCGACGCTCGCGGCGTCAGCCCAGCTTCCGGATCCGGAAGTTGCGGCCCTTGATCTTTCCGGCCCTGAGCTTATCCAGGGCCTTGCTGGCCTGGCTGCGCTCGATCGCGACATAGGTCCGGGTCGCGAACCCGTCGATCTTGCCGATGGCCGTGGCCGGCAGCCCCGCGGCCCCGGTCAGCGCGCCCACCAGGTCGCCGGGCCGCAGCTTGTCCTGCCGCCCCGCGTCCACCACCAGGGTGGTCATCGCCGGCGGCGCCGGCTTGCCGGCCTTGCGCGACAGGTCGATGCGCTCCCAGCGCACGGCCTTGCCCAACTGCTCCTCGATGCCGACCACGCGCCGGCGCTCGTCCGAGGCCACCAGCGCCAGCGCCAGCCCCTCGCCGCCGGCCCGTCCGGTGCGGCCGATGCGGTGGGTGTGGGTATCCACGTCGCTGGCCACGCCATGGCTGACCACCAGCGGCAGGTCCTTGATGTCCAGGCCACGCGCGGCCACGTCGGTCGCCACCAGCACCTGCACGCTGCGGTTGCCGAAGCAGACCAGCACCTCGTCGCGGTCGCGCTGCTCGAGGTCGCCGTGCAGGGCCAGCACCGAGAAGCCGCGCTGGGCCAGGTCATCGGCGACCTGCTGCACGTCGCGGCGGGTGTTGCAGAAGACCAGCGCCGACTCCGGCTTTTCGTCGGCCAGCAGCAGGGCCAGGGCGTCGGTCTTGCGCGGCGCCTCGACTTCGTAGAAGCGCTGCAAGATGGCGGCGACCTCGCCGTCGGCGACCGTGTGCTCCTCGGGCTCGCGCTGGAAGCGGCGGCCCAGGGCGCGGATTTCCTCGGGGAAGGTGGCCGAGAACAGCAGCGTCTGCCGGCTCGCCGGGGCCTGCGACAGGATGCCGGCGATGGCCGGTTCAAAGCCCATGTCGAGCATCCGGTCGGCCTCGTCCAGCACCACCACGCGCAGCGCATCGAGCACCAGCGCGCCTTCGTCGATCAGCTCCTGCAGGCGGCCGGGCGTGCCCACCACCACGTGCGGCGGATGCACCAGCGAGGCCAGGTGCGGCCGCAGCGGCACGCCGCCACAGAACACCGAGACCTTGATGTTGGGCATGAAGCGCGCCAGCCGGCGGATTTCCTTGCCGACCTGGTCGGCCAGCTCGCGGGTCGGGCACATCACCAGCGCCTGCACCTGGCCGGCATCGGGCTGCAGCTTCGACAGCAGGCCCAGGCCGAAGGCGGCGGTCTTGCCGCTGCCGGTGCGGGCCTGGGCGATCACGTCGCGGCCGGCGAGGATCGGCGGCAGGCTGGCGGCCTGCACGGGGGTCATCTGGCGGTACTCAAGTACCTCCAGGGCCTGCTGCAGTTCGGGCGGCAGGGGCAGTGGCGAGAAGTCGGTCATGCCGCATTCTCGCACGGCCGCGCCGAGTCCCGGCTCAGCCGCCCGGGCTCACCAGCTCGGCCAGGAAGTGCGACAGCACCCGGGGTTCCATCAGCACCGTGAACAGCACGCCGTAGGCGGCACCCGACAGGTGGGCGCTGTGGTTGATGCCGTCGGACTGGCGGTGGTTCATGTAGACCGAATAGCCGGTGTAGAGCGCCGCGAAGATGATCGCCGGGACCGGGATGAAGTAGACGTAGATCAGCTCCCAGGGCCGCAGCAGGATGAAGGCGAACAACACGGCCGACACCGCGCCCGAAGCGCCCAGGGTCACGTAGTTCGGATCATCGCGGTGCTTGAGGTAACTCGGCAGCGCCGACACGACCAGCGCCGACAGGTAGAACCAGAGGAAACCCAGCGGACCGAGGTACTGGGCATAGAACCCCTCCATCAGCCGGCCGAAGAAGTACAGCGTGAACATGTTGAACAGCAGGTGCATGAAATCGGCATGCACGATGCCGTAGCCGAGGAACCGGTGGTACTCGTGCCGGCGCGACACCGCCGGCGGCCAGAGCACCAGCGCGTTCCGCAGCGCGTCGTTGCTGAATCCGAGCCATGACACCAGGCTGGTGGCGATGATGATCGCCAGGGTGATCGAGAATTCCATGGGCTTCCTTGTCCGGGGGGCGGCTCAGCCGCCCTGCATGGGCAGGCGCTTGCCATCCGCGGTGATGATCTCGCAGTCGCGGGTCCAGGCCGGCTGCTGGCCGGTGCCGCCCTGCATCCGGCCCGCCGCCTGCTCCCGGAACTCCTCGGCGAGGCTGGCCCGGCCGGCTTCGCCCAGGCGGCACTGCATGTGCATCCCGCCCGGCATGGTCTGTCCGTAGTCGCAGCGCCCGTCGGACTCGCCGGTGACGGCATGCTCGATCTCGAACCCCTTGATGAAGGGGTGCGGCTCGCGTCGGGTGGCCGGGGTGCACGCGGCGACGGCATCGGCGAAGGCCGCCGGGTCCAGCGGGGCGGGAACGTCCGCGTCCTGCGCCAGGGCCGGCGCGGCCAGGGCGATCAACAGTACCAGCGATGACTTCATGGTCAGGCTCCGGGGTGGCGACAGGCCGAGCTTAGCGCATCAGTTCGTAGGGGCCGCCCGTGGCGAGGGCGCGCTGGTAGGCCGGGCGGGCGTGGATCCTGGCCAGGTAGGCCGCCAGCTTCGGGCGCTGGGGGCCCAGGGCGCCACGGGCACCCGCCGCCTCGATCGGGAAACTGAGCTGGATGTCGGCGACGCTGAAGTCCGGGCCGGCGAACCACTCGGACTTTGCCAGCGTGGCCTCGAGGAAATCGAAGTGCAGTTCGACATTGGGCGTCACGAACGAAGCCATCACCTTGTCGGCGATGCCCTTGGCGATGGGCTTGGCGAAGAACGGCATCGGCGCGCTGCGGACCCGGGAGAAGACCAGCGTCATCAGCAGCGGCGGCATCAGCGAGCCCTCGGCGTAGTGCAGCCAATAGGTGCAGGCGCGGCGCGCCGGGTCGCCCGGCGGCGGCAGCAGCCGGCCCTGCCCGTAGGTGTCGGCCAGGTACTCGATGATGGCGCCGGATTCGGCCACCACCGCGTCGCCATCGGTGATCACCGGCGACTTGCCCAAAGGATGCACCCGGCGCAGCTCGGGCGGCGCCAGCATGGTCTTGGGGTCGCGGGCGTAGCGCTTGACCTCGTAGGGGACGCCGAGCTCTTCGAGCAGCCACAAGACCCGCTGCGAGCGGGAGTTCTCGAGGTGGTGGACCGTGATCATGCGCGCCATCCGATGCGGGGAAGACACGAGCATAGCCCGGCCGGCGACGATTCAGCCGGCGCCGCGTAAGGTTTCGCCGATGCGCCCGACCCTGTCCTTGTTGCCCGGCCTGCTGGCCCTGCTCGCCCTGCCCGCCGTGGCGGCCGAACCCACGCTCGACGCCTGCCTGGCCACGCTGCGCCCGCAGGCGCTGGCGCAAGGGGTGGACGGCGCGACCTGGGACACGCACACCGCGGGCCTGGTGCGCGACCCGGGCGTGCTGGATTCGCTCGACTACCAGCCCGAGTTCCGCACTGCGATCTGGGACTACCTCGCCGGCCTGGTCGACGACCAGCGCGTGGCCGATGGCCGGGCCATGCTGGCCGAACATGCCGACCTGCTGCAGCAGGTGCAGGCCCGCCACGGCGTCGACCCGGCCACGGTGGTCGCGGTCTGGGGCGTGGAAAGCGACTACGGCCGCACCTTCGGCAGCAAGCCGCTGCTGGGCTCGCTGGCAACGCTGTCGTGCGAGGGTCGCCGGCAGGCGTTCTTCCGCGGCGAACTGTTCGCGACGCTGCGGCTGATCGCCTCCGGCGACCTGTCCGCCGACGGCCTGGTCGGCTCCTGGGCCGGCGCCTTCGGGCATACGCAGTTCATGCCGTCCACCTATGCGCGCATCGCGGTGGACTTCGACGGCGACGGCCGGCGCGACCTGGTGGGCAGCGTCCCCGATGCGCTGGCCTCGACCGCGAACTACCTGCGCCGCGCAGGCTGGCGCCCGGGCCAGCCCTGGGGGCACGAGGTGCGGCTGCCGGACGGCTTCGACGCCTCGGTGAACGGCCGCCAGTCGCGCCGTCCGCTCTCGCACTGGGTCGGACGCGGCGTGGTGCGTGCCGACGGCCAGCCGCTGGCCGCCGCCGACACCCCGGCCGCGCTGCTGCTGCCGGCCGGCCGCGAGGGCCCGGCCTTCCTCGTGTTCAAGAACTACGACGCGATCTATTCCTACAACGCCGCCGAGAGCTATGCGCTGGCGATCGCGCTGCTGGCGGACCGGCTGCGCGGCGGCGACGGCCTGCAGGCGCGCTGGCCCACCGACGATCCCGGCCTGTCGCGCGCCGAGCGCCGCGAGCTGCAGGCCCTGCTGGTCGCCCGCGGCCACGACATCGGCGCGGTGGACGGCATGATCGGTGCCCGCTCGCGCGCGGCGCTGGCGATCGAACAGGCGCGCCTGGGCCGCGAAGCCGACGGCCGCGCCGGCCAGGCCATCCTGGCCGCGCTGCGCAGCGAAGCGGCCGCGCCCGCCGAGACCCCGCCGGCCGAGACCCCGCCCGTCGACTCACTGCCCGTCGAGCCGCCGCCGGCGCGCTGAACCCGGTCCTCGCCCCGCGGCCGGCTTTGGGCAACAATCGGCCGTCCCCCGCGGAGACCGACCCATGAAGTGGCGCAGCGCAAGACGCAGCAGCAACGTCGACGATCGTCGCGGCCTCGGCGGCCGGGGCGGCGGTGGTGGCCTCAAGCTCGGCCTCGGCGGCATCGCCGCGGTGCTGGTGATCGGCTTGCTGATGGGCAAGAGCCCGATGGAGATGCTGGGCCTGCTGGCCGAAGTGCAGCAGCAGGCGCCCGCCCCGTCGGCGCCGCAGGGCCCGCCCGGCGCGCCGCAGGCCAACGACGAAGCCTCGCAGTTCGTCGCCAGCATCCTGGGCGAGACCGAGGACGTCTGGACCGCCATCTTCGAAGCCAGCGGCCAGCGCTACCCGGCGCCGACCCTGGTGCTGTTCAGCGGCTCGGTGCAGTCGGCCTGCGGCGGCGCCACGGCGGCGGTGGGGCCGTTCTATTGCCCCGGCGACCAGCAGGTCTACATCGACCTGAGCTTCTTCGACCAGATGGCGCAGCGCCTCGGCGGCGGCGGTGACTTCGCCGAGGCCTACGTGATCGCGCACGAGGTCGGCCACCACGTGCAGACCCTCACCGGCGTCTCGGCCCAGGTCAACGACGTCCGTCGCCGCGGCGGCGACGTGGAGGGCGCCGACGGTCCGCTGGTGCGCCAGGAGCTGCAGGCCGACTGCTTCGCCGGGCTCTGGGCCCACCACGCCCAGAAGCGCCACGCCTGGCTGGAACCCGGCGACCTCGAGGAAGCGCTGGCCACGGCCACCGCGATTGGCGACGACACCCTGCAGCGACAGTCCCGCGGCCAGGTGGTGCCGGACTCCTTCACCCACGGCAGCGCCGAGCAGCGCGTGCGCTGGTTCCGCATCGGCTTCGAGGGCGGCGACTACCGCCAGTGCGACACCTTCGCCGCGCAGCGGCTCTGAGCCTCAGCCGCCCCGGGCCGCGCCCGGGGCCTCCCAGGCCGCCAGCCGCGCGTCCTTGGCCAGCCACATCTCGTTGATCCAGCCCTGGAAGCGCACGCGGTGCGCGCGGTCGGCTTCGTAGTCACCTGCGGACAGACCCGCCGGCACCGGCCGCGCCTGGACGTGCACGCGGACCTCGCGCACGCCATTGGCGAACAGGTCGGCCAGGGTCGGCCGCGCCGGCGTGTAGTGCAGGGTCACGTCCAGCACGGTGTCGATCGCCTCGCCCATCGCGCCGACCACGAAGGCGACGCCGCCGGCCTTGGGCTTGAGCAGGTGCGCGAACGGCGAGGCCTGGCGCGCATGCTTGGCCGGCGTGAAGCGCGTGCCCTCGACGAAGTTCATGATCGAGACCGGGATGTGCCGGAATTTCTCGCAGGCCTTTCGGGTCGCGGCGACGTCGCGGCCGGCCAGCTCGGGGCGCTTCGCCAGCTGCTGGCGCGAGTAGCGCTTCATGAAGGGGAAATCCAGCGCCCACCAGGCCAGCCCCAGCAGCGGCACCCAGAACAGCTGGCTCTTGAGGAAGAAGCGCAGCAGCGGGATGCGCCGGTTGAACACCTTCTGCAGCACCGGGATGTCGACCCAGCTCTGGTGGTTGGCCAGCACCAGGTAGTGGCCGCCGTAGCGCAGGCCCTCGGTGCCCTCGACCACGAAACGGGTGGTGGTGAACAGGTCGATCAGCGCACTGTTGACGCCGATCCAGCTCTCGGTGATCACCATCAGCGCCCGGTCCAGCGCCGGGCGCAGGGCGCGCACCGGCAGCAGCGCCTTGGCCAGGGCCACCAGCAGCAGCACCGGCACGTGCACCAGGGTGCTGGTCACGACCAGCAGTCCGGCGAAGAGGGCCTTGGCCCCGCGCAGCCATCGCATCGAAGACCTCAGCGCGCCAGGCGCGCGACCCAGTCGGCGTAGGCGTGGATGATCTTGCCCAGGAACTCGCCGGTGCCCGCCTTGGCGATGCTGCCGTCTTCGGCGAACAGGTCGCCGGCGCCGCCGATGTAGGCCTCGGGCTGCTGCATCACCGGCACGTCCAGGAACACCAGCGACTGCCGCAGGTGGTGGTTGGCACCGAAACCGCCGACCGCGCCGGGCGACACCGTCACCACCGCGCCCGGCTTGCCGCCGAACACGCCCTTGCCGTAGGGGCGCGAGCCGACGTCCAGGGCGTTCTTGAGCGCCGCCGGCACCGACCGGTTGTATTCGGGCGTCACGAACAGCAGCGCGTCGGCGCGGGCCACGCGCGCGCGGAACCGGGCCCAGGCCGCCGGCGGCGCCTCGGTCTCCAGGTCCGGGTTGTAGAACGGCAGGTCGCCGATCTCGACCAGGTCCAGCGCCAGGCTGGACGGGGCCATGCCGGCCAGGGCCAGGGCCACCCGGCGGTTGAGGGAGTCGGCGCGCAGGCTGCCGACGAGCACGGCGACGTCAAAGACTTTGGACATGGGGAATCCTGGGAAGTGGGCCGGCGGACAGCCTAGCAAGCGCCCATGTTACGAAAACGACGTCGTCCCGGGCAGCCGCCGCCGTGCTAGCCTCCCGCCATCACCACGGCTCGGGGGGGCCTCCGGTGCATCTCGATCCCTTCGCCAGCGCCCTGATCGCCCTGCTCGCCTCCGCGGCGATGTCCGCGGGCCTGTACGCGGCGGCGGCCCGCCAGCCCGACGACCTGGCCGGTCCGCAGCGCATCTGGGCCCGCGCCATCCTGCTGGCGCCGCTGGGCTGGCTGCTGCTGGAATGGGCCGTCGACCAGCCGGAGCTGGCGGTCCCCGGCAAGACCCTGATCGTGGCCTCGTTCATCGAATACCTGCGCGCCCTGGTCGCCTCGCGCGGGCGCATGCCCGACTCGCCCTGGTTCGCGGCCCCGGTGCTGCTGGTGGCGGTGGCCAGCGCGATCATGCTCTTCACCCTGCCCGGCCAGCCGATGCGCACCGGCCTGCTGTCGCTGCTTTGCGCCGGCATCGCCGCCAGCACCGCGGTGGTCGCGCTGCGGCCGGCACGCGGCCCGCGCAGCGCCAGCAGCCATGCCGGCATCGTCGGCGCGGCGTTCTCGCTGTGCGCGCTGGTGCTGCTGGTGCGCGGCGTGTTGCTGTTCACGGCCGAGGGCAGCGCCGCGCGCCAGTGGGTGGAACAGCCCTGGGTGGAAACCCTGCTGCTGGGCGGCGCCATGCTCGCGCCGGCGGTCGCCAGCCTCGGCTTCGTGCTGATGGGCAGCGAGCGGCTGCTCGAACGCCTGCAGGATGTCGCCGACACCGACGCGCTCACGGGGCTGCTGAGCCGCGCCGCCTTCCTGCAGCAGGCGCGGCGCTGCGTCGCGCAGGACCCCGGGCAGCAGTGCGCGATGATGGTGCTCGACCTGGACCACTTCAAACGCATCAACGACGAACACGGCCATGACACCGGCGATCAGGCGCTGCGCCTGGTGGCCTCGGCGATGCGCAGCGAGCTGCGCCCGCGCGACCTGGTCGGCCGGCACGGCGGCGAGGAGTTCACGGTGCTGCTGCCCGACACGCCGCTGGCGGTGGCCGAGGCCACGGCGCGTCGCATCCATTCGGCGGTGGCGCGCATCGGTTTCCTGGCCGACGGTGCCGCGGTGCCGCTGCGGGTGTCGATCGGCGTGGCCGCGCTGCCGGACGACGACGACGACATCGACCGCCTGATCCGGCGTGCCGACCAGGCCATGTATTCCGCCAAGCGCGCCGGCCGCAACCAGGTGCGCGTCGCGCCCCCGGGCTGAGGAAGCGGCCCGCCTCGCTTGCTAGACTCGGGTCCCCCGTCGCCGGACCCGCCATGCGCAAGTTGCGCCCCCTGCTCACCCTCGCCGTCATCGCCACCCTGCTGTGGTTCTGGCAGGGCCCGGCCGGCCCGTCCCGCATCGACGCCGCGCTGGCCGACGCCACGGGCGAAACCAGCGAAGCGACCGACGCGACCGCAGCCGCCCGGCCCACGGCGGCCGCCCCCGCCGCGGTCGACGCCTTCGAACGGTTGGGGCTGCCGCCCGAAGCCCGCGACACGCTGGCGCTGATCGCGCGCGACGGCCCGTATCCGCACCGCCAGGACGGCGGCGTGTTCAGCAACTTCGAAGGCCGGCTGCCGTCGCGGCCGCGCGGCTACTACCGCGAGTTCACCGTGCGCACGCCGGGCCTGTCGCATCGCGGGCCGCGCCGCATCGTCACCGGCGGGCGGCCACCGGTCGAGTACTGGTACACCGACGACCACTACGAAAGCTTCCGCCGGTTCGAGCCGCAGCCATGAGCCTCAAGCCCCTGCAGTCGCTGCTGGTCGAGCCGGACCAGTCCGGCGCGTTCTACCTCACGGCGTCCGACCTCGGGCCGCTGCTCGAGGCCGCCGACGGGCTGGGCTTCCGCTGCGTCGCCGTCGACCTGGCGGACTGCACCGACAAGGCCGGACTGATGGCGCGGCTGGCCGACGGGTTTTCCTTCCCGCCCGGCCTCGGCCACAACTGGGACGCGCTGGCGGACGCGCTGGGCGACCTGTCCTGGCTGCCGGCGGAAGGCTACGTGCTGGGCCTGCACGCGCCGGGCGCGCTGCGCGCGGCCGATCCGGACAGCTTCGCCACCCTGGTTGCGGTGCTCGAGGGCGCGGCGCTGGTCTGGCGCGACATTGACCGGCCGTTCTGGGCCTTCATCGCCCTGCCCGACGACGAGTTCGAGGCGCTGGCGCCCTGATCAGCGCGCCAGCAGCAGGAACGGCAGGATCACCACCGCCAGCATCAGCACGATGCCGATGACCGCGCCGAGGGCCTGTCCCGGCCGGGCACGGATGCCGTCCCAGGTACCCGGCGCACGACCCTCGCGGCGCGCGTCCGCGCGTTCGGCGCGCACGCGTTCGCCGCGGGCCTGCTGGTAGTCGGCCAGCAGCGCCTGGGCCTGCGCCAGCTGCGTGGTGCCGGGCAGCCACAGGCCGCCGGCCGAGACGCCCCAGAAACTCGGCGGCGTCTCGTAGAAGTCGATCTCGTTCGCCAGCAGGAGGGCACGGACTTCGTCGGCCTCGTCGTCGGATACGTTGCGAAGATTGAACAGGAGGCTGGCCATCAGGCGATGATAGCGCCCTCCCCGCCCGGAATCCGGACCTGCCCGACCCATGCCTGCCGCACCGTCGCCCGACGCGCCCTCCGCACCTACCCGCCTTCGCACCGCCGGGCTCGCCACGCTCGCCCTGCTCGCGTTCGCCGGCAATTCCCTGCTGTGCCGCGCGGCACTGGCGCACACCGATATCGACCCGGCCAGCTTCACCGCCATCCGCATCCTGTCGGGCGCGATGATGCTGGTGGTGCTGCTGGCCGTGCGCCCGGGCCCGCTGCCCGCCGCCGGCAGCTGGCGCTCGGCCGCGGCCCTGTTCGTTTATGCGCTCGCGTTCTCCTACGCCTACACCGCACTCAGCGCCGGCACCGGCGCCCTGCTGCTGTTCGGCGCCGTGCAGGCGACGATGCTGGTGGCGGGCCTGCTGGGCGGCACGCGCTGGCGCGCGCTGCAGGCCCTGGGGCTGGGGCTGGCGCTGGCCGGCCTCGTCGGCCTGCTTTGGCCGGGCCTCAGCGCACCGCCCCTGACGCCGGCACTGCTGATGCTCGCCGCCGGCGCGGCATGGGGCATCTACACGCTGCGCGGTCGCGGCCTGCCGGATGCGCTGGCCGCCACCACCGGCAACTTCATGCGCGCCGCGCCGCTGGCCGTACTGGCCGCGGGGCTGGCCTGGCCCTGGCTGAAACCGGACTTCGAGGGCGCGCTGCTGGCGCTGGCCTCGGGCGCGCTCACGTCGGGGCTGGGCTACGCGATCTGGTATGCGGCGCTGCGCGGACTGTCGCCGCAGTCGGCAGGCAGCGCGCAGTTGAGCGTGCCGGTGATCACGGCGCTGGCCGGCGTGCTGCTGCTGGGCGAAGCCATCGACCTGCGGCTGGCGCTGGGTTCGCTGGCGGTGCTGGGCGGCATCGCACTGACGCTGGACTGGCGCCGGGCCTAGAGCCCGCGCAGGCTCTCGAAGGCGCGCCGCTCGCCGCTGACCGGATCGACGAAGGCCAGTTGCCGGGCCAGCAGCATGAGGGGCCGGGCGAAGTCCTCGGCCGCGGGCGACAGGTCGGGATACAGCGGGTCGTTGCGGATCGGCGCGCCCAGCGCCGCCAGGTGCAGGCGCAGCTGGTGCTTGCGGCCGGTCACGGGCGACAGCGCGTAGAGCCAGTCGCCTTCGCCGCGCGCCAGCACCTCGATCCGGGTTTCGGCGTTGGGCTCGCCCGCGACCTCGCGCATGCGGAAGAACGGCTCGCCGGCGACGAGGCGACTGCGGCGCACGTGCGGGAAGGCCAGGCCGGGCAGGCCCGGCGCCCGGGCGAGGTAGTCCTTTTCGATCCGCCGCTCGCGGAACAGCGCCTGGTAGGCCCCGCGCGAGGCCGGATCGCAGGACAACAGCACCAGCCCCGCCGTGGCGCGGTCGATGCGGTGCAGTGGCACCAGGTCCGGGAGATCGAGCCGGCGCTGCAGCCGCCGCAGCAGCGTGTGCTCCAGGTAATCGCCCGAGGGCGTCACCGGCAGGAAGTGCGGCTTGTCGGCGACCACGAGGTGCGCGTCCCGGTACAGCACCGTTTCCTCGAACGGCACCGGCACTTCGTCGGCGACCTCGCGCCGGTAGGTCAGCTCGAGTCCGGTGCGGTGGCGCGCGGCCAGGTCCAGCGGCCGTCCCGCGGCGTCGCGGACCAGGCCGCGCTGCATGCGGTCCTGCCACTGCGCCCGCGACACCGACGGGAAGCGTTCGCACAGCGCGTCGAGCACGGTCGGCCACGGGCCGGGCGGCAGCTGCAGGCGACTGGCGAAGCGATCGTCCATGCCGGCATTGTCGCCCGGCCCCGTGGAAAAAGCGCCGGCCTCGGCGCAAGCTGTGCGCACCGGGCGGCATGGGCCGCCCGGAACCATCCTGCACGGAGTCCACCATGGCCAAGGGCCTGAACCAGAAGAAGACCGAGAAGAAGAAGCCGGAGAAGACGCTGAAGGAAAAGCGCGCCGAGAAGCAGTCCAAGAAGTCCGGCAAGGCCTGACCCTCGGGACGGACGCCGCCCGGCGTCCGTCCCGGCGCCCCGTGCCTGTGCCGGGGCGCCTACAATGGGGCCCGTTCCGAAGGCCCCTTTCCCATGACCGAACCCGTCCGTCTCTCCAAACGCGTGGTCGAGATCGCCGGCTGCTCGCGCAGCGAAGCCGAGCAGTACGTCCAGGGCGGTTGGGTCCGGGTCGATGGCGTCGTGGTGGAAGAGCCGCAGTTCAAGGTCACCGACCAGCAGGTCACCCTGGATCCGGCCGCCCGGCTGGAGGCGGCCGAACCCGCCACCTTCGTCCTGCACAAACCCGCCGGCCTGTCGGCCGACGCGGCGCTGGCGCTGGCCACGCCGGCCAATCGCTGGGACGGCGACGACAGCGGCTGGCGCGTGCACAAGCGCCACTTCGCGCACCAACAGGTCGCGATGTCGCTGGAGGACGCCGCCAGCGGCCTGCTGGTGCTCAGCCAGGACGGCCGCGTGGTCCGCCGGCTGGCCGAGGACGCGGGCAAGCTCGAACAGGAATTCATCGTCGACGTCGAAGGCGAACTCTCGCCCTACGGCTGGAACCGCCTGAGCCGCGGCACCGAATTCGAAGGCTGGCCGGTGGCGGCATTCAAGGTCAGCTGGCAGAGCGAACAGCGCCTGCGCTTCGCCATCAAGGGCGTGCGCCCGGGCCTGCTGGCGCACCTGTGCGCGGAGGTCGGCCTGCGCGCCGTGGCGATGCGCCGCATTCGCCTCGGCCGCATCCCGCTGACGAAGATGCCGCCGGGTCAGTGGCGCTACCTGCCGCCCAGCGAGCGCTTCTGAGTCAGGACTCTTCCTCGATCGGCGCGCGCGTCCCCGACAGATGGCGCGCCAGCCCGCCCAGCTGCAGCGCCTGCACGCGGTCCACCACCGGCGCGAACTTCGACAGGTCGTCCGGCGTGTAGCCGCCGACCCGGTACCAGAGCGTGATGCGCGTGCCGCCGGCGTCGGACGGGGCCAGGCGGAACTCCAACGCGCCGTCCAGGGCCATGCCCTGCAGCGGGCCCAGGCCACCGGTGAGGCGCAGCGTCCGGCCCGGGTCGACGAAGGTGACCAGCAAGTGCACGGTCTCGCGGTCGCCCGCGGTTTCGCAGAAGCAGCCGCCGGCACGCGGCTGGATCACCAGCGTCGACGCCTCGCCCCACCAGGTGTGGTCGCGCGGCCACCAGGCGTCGACGTCGTCGACCAGCGCGTCCCAGGCGGTTTCGGCATCCACCGGCACCACCACGGTGTTCTCGATCGTGAACCCGGCGGGCGTGCTGTCCTTGACCTCGGCCTGCGCCACGCCGGCGATCGCGAACGCCGCCGTCGTCGCCAGCAGCACACGGTGCCAGCGCCGGGGCACCGCGCGGCGGCGCGCGGCGTGGCCCGGGCCATCGGTGCGTGCGCCGCGGCTCACGGCGCACCGTCCAGTTGCGCGAGGCGCCGCGCATCGTCGGGACTGAACGACCCGTCGCCAAGGTAGAGCTGGCCCGTCGACGCGGTGACGTCCAGCACCCGGACCTTCATCGCCGCCTCCGGCGTGGCATTGGCCAAGGCCCAGGGCGAGTCAGGACTGGGCGTCAGCGTGACCGTGTGCGTCGCGCCCGGCGCGATGCCGCCCGGCACCGGCACCTGCAGCGCCTGCTGCATCCAGGGCTGGGCGCGCCCCGGCGACTCCAGCGAGGCCTGCACGGTGAAGCGGGTGACCGTGAGGGCCGTGCCGTTTTCCATCACCAAATCCAGGTACGGCCGGTTCCAGCCGGTGTCCTGCGCCTCGAGCCGATAGCGCGTGCCGGCGATGCGGAACGCGCCGACCGCGGCTTGGTCGGCCGCGACCTGGTCGCGCCGGGCCACCAGTCCGGCGCGCTCGGACGCCGTCGCCGGATCTTCCGACGCGCCCGCCCCTTCCGGCGCGCCGCTGCATCCCGCCAGGGCCAGCAACAGCCCCATCGCGCCCATGCCCCGCGCCACGCTGCGAATGTCCGTCATGGCCTGCTCCCGACCGGTTGTGTTTGTCGATTCTAGCGATCCGACCGGCCCCGGCGCCGCCGCCCGGCGGCGGTCCCCTCCCCTTCGGCGGCGCGTGGATGCGAGAATCGCGGCCTGCCAATGCCCCGGACCCGTCATGGCCTCCAGCCTGCTTGCCCTGCTCGACGACATCGCCACCATCCTGGACGACGTCTCGGTGATGACCAAGGTCGCCACCAAGAAGACCGCCGGCGTGCTCGGCGACGACCTGGCCCTGAACGCGCAGCAGGTCGCGGGCGTCAAGCCCGACCGCGAGCTGCCGGTGGTCTGGGCCGTGGCCAAGGGCTCCGCGGTGAACAAGCTGATCCTGGTGCCGGCGGCGCTGGCCATCAGCGCGCTCGAGCAGTGGCTGGCCAGCCGCGGCATCCAGGTCCCGATCGTGACCGCGCTGATGATGGTCGGCGGCGCCTTCCTCTGCTACGAGGGCGTCGAGAAACTGATGCACAAGTTCCTGCACCCGGCCGACAGCGAACAGCGCGCGGCCGAGCTGCGCGAGGCCG
This sequence comes from Arenimonas sp., assembly GCF_035721105.1. Classification (GTDB taxonomy): domain Bacteria; phylum Pseudomonadota; class Gammaproteobacteria; order Xanthomonadales; family Xanthomonadaceae; genus Arenimonas. The sequence goes on from NZ_DASTNG010000015.1 coordinate 29,775, forward strand.
TGGCCGATGAGTCGGTGGACCTGGTGGTGCGCGAGAAGGACAAGATCAAGGGCGCCGTGCGCACCGACTTCATCCTCTCGGCCGAGATCATCGTGATCACCCTGGGCACGGTGGCGGCCAAGGATTTCCCCACCCAGGTGGGCGTGCTGGCGGCGATCGCCGCGATCATGACGGTGGGCGTGTACGGCCTGGTCGCGGGCATCGTGAAGCTCGACGATGCCGGCCTGTACCTGAGCCGGCTGCCGGGCGACGGCCCGGCCCGCCGCGCCAAGCGCGCCCTGGGCCGCGGCATCCTGGCCGCGGCGCCGTGGCTGATGAAGTTCCTGGCCATCGCCGGCACCGCCGCGATGTTCCTGGTCGGTGGCCAGATCCTGGTGCACGCGATCCCCGCCGTGCACCACTTCGTGCAGGGCATCACGCCGGCGGGCAGCTGGGGCCTGCCGGTCTCGATGCTGGCCGAGGCGGGGTTCGGCATCCTGGCGGGCATCGCCGTGGTGCTGGGCGTCACCGCCTGGGGCAAGCTGCGCGGCCGGCCGGCGACACCGGCGGACTGAGCCGCTTCCCGGCCGCGGCCCCGACGCGCGCGCCGGTCGCGCCGGCGATCCGGCGCCGGCCGTGCCTCAGCGCACGACGTGCCAGGCGGTCTGGCGGCCGGCGAGGTAGGTCACCCGCTCGCCGTCGAACAGCGCGCTCTGCTCCAGCTTCACCTGCACCCACTGCCGGCCCCACTCGGGCACGCGGGCCTTGATGTTGCCCTCGATGGCGTAGGCGGTGTCGGGATGCAGCGGCCATTCGCCGCCGTCGGCCCCGCCGCTCTGGTCGTCCCACATGCCGATGGTGGGCCCGGCCGCATGGCCGAAGAAGCCGATCGGATGGCTGTAGGTGCTCGAGACCAGGCGCGCCTTGCCGGCGTCGCGACGGGTGGCCGCCAGCACCTCGCTACCGGTGCGCCCGGTGCGGAAATTCCCGGTCAGCAGGTCCTGCCAGCGATTGCCGTCGGCCAGCGCGGCCTGCAGCCCGGCGGGCACCTCGGTTTCGCCCGGGCGCAGCACGTAGCCCATTTCCTGGGTGTCGGTGCACAGCTTCAGGTAGCACAGGCCGACGTCGGTGTGCAGCACGTCGCCGGGCTGGATGATGCCCTCGCTGCCGCAAAACGGCGCGTCCTCCTCGCAGGCCAGGCCAACGCGCTGGAAGTTCACGTCCGGCATGAACCACACCGGCAGCCCCAGCGACTCGAAGCGGCGGCGGATGTACCAGGCGACGTCGTCGGTGTGGGTGGCGCCGGGCGTGATCACCTTCGATGAGAACGCGTCCGACACCACGCTGCGGGCGATGGCGACGATGTGCGGATAGATCGCCTGCTCGGAAGCTGTGCGCGTCTCGGTCCAGCGCACCACCAGGTCCTCGGCCGAGACCAGGCGCGCCGCGTAGCCCTCGGGCAGGACCGCCAGCAGGCGCTCGTGCAGGCCCTTGCTCAGGCCGTCGGCGATCGGCCACTGGCGCGAGACGTTTATGCCGATGCGCTTGGGGTCGCGCTCGGCGATCAACTGGCCCAGCGCCTGCCACTGCGCGTCGAGGTCGCCGCCCGACCACACCGAGGCATAGGGTTCGCCCAGCGGATAGCGATTGACCACCAGCCGGTCGACGCTTCCGTCCGGTTTGCGATGGAAGGCCAGCAGCGTCGTGCGGCGCGCCGCGAAGGTCGGCTGCGGCACCAGCGTGAAATAGACCGGGTCCTCGGCGTATTCGCGCGAAAGCACCAGCCACAGGTCGATGTCGGTCTCGGCCATCAGCCGCGGCAGCAGGGTGTCGAGCCGCTCGGCGAGGATGCGGTTCTCGACCGCGACCCGCTCGCGCGGGGCCAGCACCGCCGGTTCCCCCTGGACCACCCGCCCCTGTTCGAACGCGGCCAGCGGCGGCGACAGGGCGAGGGCGAGGCACAGGCAGGCAGCGGATCGAAGGCGCATGACGAACTCCGGCGAAGGGACTCGCCCGATCATAGCCAAGCCCGGGGGACTTCAGCCCAGGCGCTGCAGGAACTGGATGAGCTGGGCGCGCTGGCCGGGGCCCAGCAGGCGCAGGACCGGCAGCAGCTGGCGGATGACCTGCGGCA
>NZ_DASTNG010000016.1:0-3479 GCF_035721105.1 Arenimonas sp.
CCCCGCGCCTACGGAGGGTCAGTCGAGCAGGACGAGGGTGGCCAGGCCGAGGAAGGAGAAGAAGCCCATCACGTCGGTGACCGTCGTCAGCACGACGCCGCCGGCCAGGGCCGGGTCGATGTTCACGCGGCGCAGCAGGAGGGGCACGCCGACGCCGGCCAGGGCGGCCGTGACCAGGTTGGTCATCATCGCCGCCGAAATCACCACGCCCAGCATCGCGTCGCTGAACCACAGGCCCGAGACCGTGCCGACCACCAGCGCCCAGGCCAGGCCGTTGAGGAAGCCGACCATCACTTCCTTGCTGAAGAGGGCGCGCAGGTTGCCGCTGCCGACCTGGCCCAGGGCCATGCCGCGCACCATCAGGGTCAGGGTCTGGGTGCCGGCGACGCCGCCCATGCTGGCCACGATCGGCATCAGCACCGCCAGCGCCACCAGCTGCTCGAGCGTGTCGGCGAAGCGCCCGATCACCCACGAGGCCAGGAAAGCAGTGGCCAGGTTGATGCCCAGCCAGATGGCGCGGCGGCGCGCGGCGCGCGGCACCGGGCTGAACAGGTCTTCGTCTTCGTCGAGGCCGGCCGCGCCGAGCGCCTGGTGCGCGGCATGGTCGCGGATGATGTCGACCACGTCGTCGATGGTGATGCGGCCGAGCAGGATGTTGTTCTCGTCCACCACCGGCGCCGAGATCCAGTCATGGTCGGAGAACTGGCTGGCGACGTCGTGGGCCGGCGTGTCGACCGTGATCGCCGGCTGTTCGTCGTCGATCAGTTCGTTGATCGGCGTGGTCGCCGCGTGGATCAGCAGCGAGGAAATGGCGATCCGGCCCAGGTACTGGTGCCGGCGGCTGACCACGAACAGGTGGTCGGTGTGCTCGGGGATCTCGCCGCGCAGGCGCAGGTAGCGCAGCACGACGTCGACGGTGACGTCGGTGCGCACCGTGATCACGTCCGGGTTCATCAACCGGCCCGCGGTGTCCTCGCCGTAGCTCAGGACCTGCTCGAGCCGCTCGCGGTTCTCGCGGTCCATCGACTTGAGCACTTCGTCGATGACGGTGTCGGGCAGGTCCTCGGCCAGTTCGGCCAGGTCGTCGATGTCGAGATCCTCGACCGCGGCGACGATTTCGTCCGGGTCCATCTCGGCCAGCAGGAACTCGCGGACGTCGTCGCCCACGTGCACCAGCACCTCGCCGTCGTCCTCGGGATCGACCAGGCCCCAGACGATGCCGCGCTTGGCGGCGGGCAGGGACTCGAGCAGGTTGCCGATCTCGGCCGGCGAGAGGGTGTTCACCAGGCGCCGCACCGGGCCCAGACGGCCGGTATCGAGCGCGTCCGACAACAGCCGAAGCTGTCGCGCGGTCTTGTCGTGGCGAACGGCTTCGGCCATCAGGCGGCTCCCGGGAAGGCCCGCGCATTATGCGGGTCCCGGCCCCTCGTCGCCTACCACCGGCCCCATCCTCACCTGGCATCCGATGTCACCGTTCGCTCTGGGCTTGGGGCGAAGGGCAATACACCGTGACCTCGCGGCAGCGCCGCCGCCCACACACAGGGGTCTTCCGCCCGACTAGGAAGCGTCGTCCTGACCACCTATGTCGGCCGTTCCGGCCTCCTGCCTCCACTTCGGAAGACCCCTGTGTGCGTGCGACGTCGCCCCGGAATTCAGCCGCACACCGGGGCAGGATCAAGAGCGAGATCAGGCGTGGGGCCTGGCGCGAGGGCGGGCGGATGAGTCTCGCGAGGATGTTGGAGTCGGCAGGGCGCCAGCGCCGGCGCCGTACATTTGAGGCACATGGCGGCGCTGCGAAGCAGCCACGATCCGCGGCCCTTCGTGCGCATGGCGCACGCGCAGGTTCAATGGTTGCGGGCGGTGGCGTAGTTGGCGAGGCCGAGCAGGGCGTCGCGCCAGGGGCTGTCGGGTAGCGGGTCGAGGGCGCGGGTGGCGAGGGTGGCGTAGTGTCCGGCGCGCTCGCGGCTGTATTCGATGCCGCCGGTCTGGGCAATCGCGGCCAGGACCTCGGGCATGGCCGCGGCGTCGCCGGCCTCGACGATGTCGCGCAGCCGCGCCCGGACCTTGGCGCCACCGTGGGCCATCGCGTGGATCAGCGGCAGCGTCGCCTTGCCCTCGGCCAGGTCGTCGCCCAGGTTCTTGCCCAGCGCCTCGGCGTCGGCCGTGTAGTCGAGCACGTCGTCGGCGATCTGGAAGGCCAGGCCCAGGTTCATGCCGAAGTCGTGCAGCCGCTGCTGGGTGGCGGCGTCGGCGCCGGCCTGCAGCGCCCCGAGCCGGGTGGCGGCGGCGAACAGCACCGCCGTCTTGCGCTCGATCACCCGCAGGTAGGTGGCCTCGTCGGTGTCGGGGTTGTGCACGTGCAGCAGCTGCAGCACCTCGCCCTCGGCGATCTGGTTGGTGGTGTCGGCCAGCACCTGCATGATCGGCATCGAATCGAGCTCGACCATCAGCTGGAAGCTGCGCGAGTAGAGGAAATCGCCGACCAGCACGCTGGGCGCGTTGCCCCACAGCGCATTGGCGGTCTTGCGGCCGCGGCGCAGGTCGGATTCGTCCACCACGTCGTCGTGCAGCAGGGTCGAGGTGTGGATGAACTCGATGATCGCGGCCAGCTGGTGCGGCTCCGGGCCGGCGTGGCCCAGGGCGCGGGCGGCCAGCACCACCAGCATCGGCCGCAGGCGCTTGCCGCCGGCGGCGATGATGTGCTCGGAGATCTGGTTGATCAGGACCACGTCCGAGGCCAGGCGGCTGCGGATCAGGCGGTTCACGGCCTCCATCTCGCCGGCGGCGAGCTGTTGGATCGCGGCGATGCCGGGCAGGGCCGGGGCGTGGTCGGGGGCGCGGGCTGACATGGCCTGATTATAGAGGCTGCGCGTGGCCGGGCGGTGACGTCCCGGGCCGCCAAGGGCTGACCGGGCCGGGCGGGCAAGGCCTACGCCCCGTGCCGGCCAAGGCTGGCATAATGGCCATCGGTCCAGAATTCCAAGAAAAGGCAGGAACGCCATGGCGCGCGGCATCAACAAAGTGATCCTGGTCGGCAACCTCGGCAACGACCCCGAGGTGCGCTACAGCCAGAGCGGTTCGGCCATCACCACGATCTCCGTCGCCACGTCCGAGAGCTGGAAGGACAAGAACGGCGAGCAGCAGGAGCGCACCGAGTGGCACCGGGTGAAGTTCTTCGGCCGCCTGGCCGAGATCGCCGGCGAGTACCTCAAGAAGGGCCGCCAGGTCTACATCGAAGGCAGCCTGCGCACCGAGAAGTACACCGACAAGTCCGGCGTCGAGAAGTACGCCACCGACATCATCGCCAACGAGATGCAGATGCTCGGCGGCATGGGCGGCGGCGAGGGCGGTGAGCGCAGCGAACGCCCGGCGCGAGTGGCCGGCGGTGGCGCGCCGCGCGGCGGTGGCTACGGTGGCGGTGGCGGGGGCTACGGTGGCGGCGATCGCGGCGGTGCGCCGCGCGGCGGCGCTGCGTCCGC
>NZ_DASTNG010000017.1:0-112293 GCF_035721105.1 Arenimonas sp.
TGTAGGAGCGCCTTCAGGCGCGAAGCCCTTCGCCGAAAAGATTCGCGCCTGAAGGCGCTCCTACAATCAGCAATCAGCCGTCAGCAATCAGCGGTCAGCAATCAGCCGTCAGCCGTCAGCGGCAGCGCCAGCGCCAGCGCCAGCGCGCACAGGCAGCACCACTAGCCCCAGTCGAGCTCGCCGCGCACCACGGTCTGCACCTGGCCGCCCGACCACACGTCGCCCTCGGCGTCCACGCGCAGCTCCAGCCGCGCGTCGTGGCCGACTTCGCGGCCCTGGCTGACGACGTAGCGGCCGTCGGCGCGGGGCAGGGCGTGGCGCTCGTGCAGCCACGCGGCCAGGGTGGCGTTGGCGGCGCCGGACGCGGCGTCCTCGACCTGGCCGGGCTGGCCGACCAGCGCGCGCACCACCAGGTCGTAGTCGCGGCCCTGGCAGCGTGCGAACACGCACAGCCCCATCGCCTCGTGGTCGCGCGCCAGCGCCGACACCGCCTCCCAGCGCGGCACCAGGCGGCGCACCGAGGCTTCGTCGCTGAGCTCGGCCAGCCACCAGCGACGGCCGCCGTCCATCAGCACCGGCGGCAGCGCGCCGGCGGTGAAGCCTTCCAGCGCCGAGAACAGGCGCGGGTCGTCCGGCTGGCCGATCTCCAGCACGCGGGCTTTCGGCGCACGCACCGCCAGGCGGCGGTCGCGGCCTTCGCCACGCACCTCGATCGGCAGCAGGCCGACCGCGCATTCCTGCACCAGCTGGCCGTCGCGCGGCGTGGCCAGGCCGGCGTCGAGCACCGCGTGCGCGCTGCCGATGCTGGGATGGCCGGCGAAGGGCACCTCGCGGCGCGGGCTGAAGATGCGCAGCCGGTAGCTGGCGCCGGGCGTCGACGGCGGCAGCACGAAGGTGGTTTCGGGCAGCCGCGTCCAGCGCGCGATCGCCTGCATGGCGGCGTCGTCGAGGCCGGCGGCGTCGAGCACCACGGCGAGGGGATTGCCGTCGCCGGGTTTGGCGGCGAAGACGTCTAGCTGTACGAACTGGCGCGGCATGGGGCGTCCTGCCCGGGTGGGGGCGTGCAGGTTACCAGTCCAGCGTGCCGCGGATGACGGTCTGGGTCTGGCCGCCGATCCAGGCCTCGCCGTCCTTGTCGACGCTGACCTCGATCCGGCCGTCGCGGCCGATCTCGCGGCCCTGGCTGACCCGGTAGCGGCTGCCGATCGCCGGCAGCGCACCGCTGTCGTGGATCCAGGCCGCGATGGCGGCGTTGGCGCTGCCGGTGACCGGGTCCTCGGGGATGCCGTCGGCCGGGCAGAAGGCGCGCACCGCCAGCGCGTGGTCGTGGCCGGCGGGCGTGCGGCCGAACACGGCCAGGCCGACCGCGCCGGTCAGCCCGGTCAGCGCGGCGATGGCCGCGAGGTCGGGCACCATCGCCCGCACCGCGGCGGCGTCGGCCAGCTCCACCACCCACCAGGCCGGGCCGTTGTCGACCAGCGCCGGCGCCAGCTCGCCGCGCGGCAGGTCCGCCAGCGCCGCCGACAGCGCGTTCTCATAGGGCACCCGCAGCGGCCGCGGCCGGCCGCGCGGCGCGCGCACGGCGATGCGGCGGCCGGCGCCCGTGCCCGACACGGTCATCGGCAGCAGGCCGGCGGCGCATTCCTGCACCAGCTGGCCGTCCACCGGCTGCGCCAGCCCGGCCTCGAGCACGGCGTGGGCGGTGCCGATGCTGGGGTGGCCGGCGAAGGGCAGCTCCTGCCGCGGGGTGAAGATGCGCACGCGGTAGCTGGCGCCGGCCTCGACCGGCGGCAGCACGAAGGTGGTCTCGGACAGGTTGGTCCAGTTCGCGAACGCCTGCATGGCCTCGGTGTCGAGGTCGCGGGCATCGAGCACCACGGCGAGCGGGTTGCCGGCCCCGGGCCGGTCGGCGAAGACATCGAGCTGGAGGAATTCACGGCGGCGCATGGGGGAAGCTCCGTTCTGGGGCAGGGGACGTGCGGCGGCGCGTGCCGGCGGCGCCTTCGATTACACTGGCGCACGCCGCGCCCGCGCGCCGCGACCCGTCATCTTAAACCGTGAGCCATGAGCCCAACCGCGCCCGCCGCCGGTGCCGACGCACCGGAATGGATCGTCCTGAAGTTCGGAGGCACCAGCGTGTCCCGACGCCATCGCTGGGACACCATTGGTCGCCTGATGAAACGCCGGGCCGAGGACGAGGGCGCGCGCGTGCTGGTGGTGGTCTCGGCCGTGTCGGGCGTGACCAACGAACTGCAGGCAATCTGCGACGGCCACGCCGATGCCGCCGCCACCGCGGCCCGCCTCGCGGCGCTGGTGCAGCGCCACGAGGCGTTCTGCGTCGAGCTGGGCCTGGATCCGGTGCAGGCGCTGGGTGAGCGGCTGGCCGCGCTGCGCGCGCTGGGCGACGACCCGCGGCGCGCCGCCGGCAGCCTCGACTGGCAGGCCGAGCTGCTGGCCCAGGGCGAACTGCTCTCGTCCACGCTCGGCGTCGCCTACCTGCGCTCGCAGGGCCTGGACGTGGGCTGGACCGATTCGCGCGACTGGATCCACGCGCGCCCGCTGCCCAACCAGACCGACTGGGCCAAGCGGCTCTCGGCCAGCTGCGATTACGCCGGTGACGCCGGCCTGCGCGCGCGCTTCGCCGCCGCGGGACCGTCGCTGCGGATCGCCCAGGGCTTCATCGCCCGTGCGCCGGACGGCGGCACCGCGATCCTGGGCCGCGGCGGCTCCGACACCTCGGCCGCGTATTTCGGCGCGCTGCTCGGCGCCCGCCGCGTCGAGATCTGGACCGACGTGCCGGGCATGTTCAGCGCCAACCCGCGCGCCGTGCCCGATGCCCGCCTGCTGTCGCGCCTGGACTACGAGGAGGCGCAGGAAATCGCCACCACCGGCGCCAAGGTGCTGCACCCGCGCTGCATCCATCCCTGCCGCGAGGCGCGGGTGCCGCTGTGGATCCGCGACACCGAGCGGCCGGACATGCCCGGCACCGTCATCGACTCCTCGGCCACCACGCTTCCCGGCGTCAAGGCGATCAGCTCGCGCCGCGGCATCGTGCTGGTGTCGATGGAAACCATCGGCATGTGGCAGCAGGTCGGCTTCCTGTCCGACGTGTTCGAGCGCTTCAAGGCGCACGGCCTGTCGATCGACCTGATCGGTTCGTCCGAGGCCAACGTCACCGTCTCGCTCGACCCCAGCGACAACCTGGTCAGCACCAACGTGCTCGATGCGCTCTGCGCCGACCTGGCCCAGGTGTGCCGGGTGAAGGTGATCGCGCCCTGCGCCGCCATCACCCTGGTCGGCCGCGGCATGCGTTCGATGCTGCACAAGCTGTCCGACGTCTGGGCCGAGTTCGGGCGCGAGCGCGTGCACCTGATCTCGCAGTCCTCGAACGACCTCAACCTCACCTTCGTCGTCGACGAGGGCCTGGCCGAAGGCATGCTGCCGCGCCTGCACGCGCTCCTGGCGCAGTCGGGCGCGATGCCGGTGAACGAGTCGGCGGTGTTCGGCCCCAGCTGGCGCCGCATCGACCAGCCGGCGACGCTGCGGCCCACGCCCTGGTGGCACCGCCAGCGCGGTCGCCTGCTGCACCAGGCCCAGGCCGGTACGCCGCGCTACGTGTACCACCTGCCGACGGTGCGCGAGCGCGCCCGCGAGATCGCCGGCGTCGCCGCCATCGACCGCCGCTTCTTCGCGCTCAAGGCCAATCCGCATCCGCCCGTGCTGCAGGCGCTGGAGGCCGAGGGTTTCGGCTTCGAGTGCGTCTCGCGCGGCGAGCTGGAGCATCTGTACCGGGTGCTGCCGACCCTGGCGCCGGACCGCGTGCTGTTCACGCCCAGCTTCGCGCCGCGCGACGAGTACGCCGCCGCACTGGCGCGGGGCGTGCACGTCACCATCGATTCGGCGACGCCGCTGCGGCAGTGGCCGGACCTGTTCCAGGGCCGCGACATCGTGCTGCGGCTGGATCCGGGCTTCGGCCACGGCCACCACGAGAAGGTGCGCACCGGCGGCAAGGAGGCCAAGTTCGGCCTGGCCGCCGAGGCGCTGCCGGAGTTCCTGGCGGCTGCGCGCGCCGCCGGCGCCCGCATCACCGGCCTGCACGCGCACATCGGCAGCGGCATCCACGACGCGCGCCACTGGCACACCGTGTACGCGCAGCTGGCGGCGCTGGCCGAAGGCATCGGCACGGTCGGTTTCATCGACGTCGGCGGCGGCCTGGGCGTGGCCTACGATCCGGAGGCCGAACCCTTCGACGTCGCGGCCTATGCCGCGGCGCTGGCCGAGGTGAAGGCCGCTTATCCGCACTACGCGCTGTGGGTTGAACCCGGCCGCTACCTGGTCGCCGAATGCGGCGTGCTGCTGCTGGGCGTCACCCAGGTGACGCGCAAGCAGGGCCTGCGCCGGATCGGCGCCGACGGCGGCATGAATGCCCTGCTGCGCCCGGCGCTGTACAACGCCTGGCACGAGATCGTGAACCTGACGCGGCTCGACGACCCCGCCGGCGAAGCCAGCGAGATCGTCGGCCCGATCTGCGAGACCGGCGACGTGATCGGCCGCCAGCGCCGCCTGCCCGAGGCCACCGCCGAGGGCGACGTGCTGCTGGTCGGCCACGCCGGCGCCTACGGTGCCGTGATGGCCAACCGCTACAACCTGCGCGAACTGCCGCAGGAGGATGTGATCGATGACTGAGTTCGACCCCCGCGCCGTGCGCGCGTTCCGCTTCACCGACTGTCGTTTCGACCCGGCCACGGGCGAGGCAAGGCTGGGCTACGCCTTCGACGACGGCCCGGTGATGGAGGAAGTGATCACCATCCCCGGCGCGCCGTTCGCGCTTGATGCCGCGCGCGCCGCCGCCGTGCAGCGCGCGCTGCGGCTGCTGCACCTCATCGCCGGCGTCAGCTATTACAAGGCCGCCGTGCCGCCGCGGATCGAGATCGAAGGCGAGGGCATCGACGCCAACACGGCGGCGCTGCTGACCTCGGTCTACGAGAACGGCCTGGGCGAGTTCGCCTACCGCAACGGCCTGCACTTGCGCGGCAAGATCCACTTCCCCGTATCCCCCGTATCCCCTGTAGGAGCGCCTTCAGGCGCGAAGGCTCTTCGCCGAAAAGCTTCGCGCCTGAAGGCGCTCCTACAGGGGGAACCGCCGGCGGTTGGCCTGAAGCGCCACGCCATCGTCGCCATTGGCGGCGGCAAGGACTCGCTGGTGTCGATCGAGGCGCTGCGGGCGCTGGGGGTCGACCAGACCGTGTGCTGGATCGGCAGTTCGCCGCTGATCCGCGCCTGCGCCGAGCGCACCGGGCTGGCGCTGCTCAACATCGGCCGCACGCTGTCGCCGCGGCTGTTCGAGCTCAACCGCCAGGGCGCGCTGAACGGCCACATCCCGGTGACCGCGGTCAATTCCGCCATCCTGGCGCTGGCCGCGCTGCTGCACGGCCACGACCAGGTGGTGTTCTCGAACGAGCGCTCGGCCAGCTACGGCAGCCGCATCGTCGCCGAGGACGGCACCGTCACCGACGAGGTCAACCACCAGTGGTCGAAGGGCTGGGACTTCGAGCGCGACTTCGCCGCCCACCTGCGCGGCCACGTCGCCTCCGACCTGCACTACTACTCGCTGCTGCGGCCGTTCTCGGAGCTGGCGGTGGCGCGGCAGTTCGCCCGGCTCGACCGCTACGACCAGCATTTCTCGAGCTGCAACCGCAATTTCCATATCCTGGGCGAGCGCCCGGCGCAGCGCTGGTGCGGCGTCTGCCCGAAGTGCCACTTCGTGTTCCTGGCGTTGGCGCCGTTCATGCCCAAGCCGCGGCTGATGACCATCTTCGGCCGCAACCTGCTCGACGAGCCCGAGCAGGCGCCGGGCTACGACGCGCTGCTGGAGTTCCGCGACCACAAGCCCTTCGAGTGCGTGGGCGAGGGCCGCGAGTCGCGCGCCGCGATGGACGCCCTGGCCGACAGCCCGGCCTGGCGCGAGGACGCGCTGGTCAAGCGCTACGCCCGCGAGATCCGGCCGCAGCTGGCGCCCGAGGCGCGGGGACTGGCGCCGCTGCTCGAAGCCTCGGATGATCACGGCATTCCAGGCGAGCTGTGGGGGCCGCTGCGTGCGTATTTCGGAGCTTGAGGGCAAGCGGGTCGCGATCTGGGGCTATGGCCGCGAAGGCCGGGCGGCGCTGGCCGCGCTGCGCTGGCGGCTGCCGCGCCAGCCGGTGACCGTGTTCTGCTCGCCCGACGAGGCCGAGCCGCTGCGCGAGATGCAGGACCCCGCGCTGCGGATCGAGATCGCGGTCGATGCCGATGCGCTGTGCGAGCACGAGATCGTCATCAAGTCGCCGGGCATCAGCCCCTACGCCTCGCCCGCGGCCGATGCCGCGCTGCGCGGGGTGCGCTTCATCGGCGGCAGCGGGCTGTGGTTCGCCGAGCCGGTGTCCGGCAAGCGGGTGGCGGTCACCGGCACCAAGGGCAAGTCCACCACCACGGCGATGATCGCGCACCTGCTGCGCGCCGCCGGCCAACGCACGGCCCTGGCCGGCAACATCGGCCTGCCGCTGCTGGAGCTGCTGGACGTGCAGCCACCGCCGGACGTGTGGGCGATCGAACTCTCGAGCTACCAGACCGGCGAAGCCGGCGCGATCGACGTCGCGGTGGTGCTCAACCTGTTCCCGGAACACCTGGACTGGCACGGCAGCGAGGCGCGCTACTACGCCGACAAGCTGGCGCTGGTGACCCGGGCGGCGCCGCGCGTGGCGGTGTTCAACGCCGCCGACCCGCACCTGGTCGAGCTGGAGGTGCCGCCGACCACGCGCGTGCTCTGGTTCAACCACGGCGACGGCTGGCACCTGCGCGAAGGCAGCGTCTACCGCGGCGAGCGCGCGGTGCTCGACGCCCGCAGCCTGCCGCTGCCCGGTCGCCACAATCGCCTGAACCTTTGCGCCGCGCTGGCGGCGATCGAGGCGCTGGGGCTGGATGCGGTGGCGCTGGCGGCCGCGGCGCTCGGCTTCCGGCCGCTGCCGCATCGCCTGCAGACCCTGGGCACGCGCAACGGGGTGGAGGCGGTGAACGATTCGATCGCGACCACGCCGCATGCGTCCATCGCGGCGCTCGACTGCTTCCGCGGCCGGCGCGTGGCGATCCTGGTCGGCGGCTACGACCGCGGCCTCGACTGGGGCGTGTTCGTCGAACGCATCGCCGCCGAGCCGGTGGCGGCGGTGATCACGATGGGCCAGAACGGTCCGCGGGTTTACGAGAAGCTGCGCACGCTGGCGCTGGGCGATCGCATGGTGCTGGCCGAGGCCGGCGAGATGGAGGAGGCGGTGAAGCTGGGCCTGCAGGCCCTGGGCACCGACGGCGTGCTGCTGCTCTCGCCCGGTGCGCCCAGCTTCCCGCGCTACCTGGACTACGTCGCCCGCGGCCGCCACTTCGCCAAGGCCGCCGGCTTCGACCCCGAACAGATCAGCGCCATCCCGGGCCTGGGCGTGGCCTGACGCTCACGCGGCGCTGACCCCACGGACCGGTGCCGGGACTATCATTCCGTCACTTTCCCCGGAGGACATCCCATGCGCGCCCTGATTGCCCTTGCCCTGCTGGCCCTCGGCAGCACCGCCGTCGCCAAGCCCGTCGCCGAACCGGTCAGCTGGACCCACGGCGGCACCACCTTCGACGGCTACCTGGTCTACGACGCCGACGAGGACGACCGCCGTCCCGGCCTGGTGATGGTGCCCAACTGGATGGGCGTCACCGACGCCGCGGTCGAGAAGGCCAAGCAGCTGGCCGCCGACGACTACGTGATCCTGCTGGTGGACATGTACGGCCGCGGCGTGCGCCCGGCCAACGCCGACGAGGCCGGCAAGGCCGCCGGTGCCGTCTACGCCGACCGCGAGGCCCTGCGCGGCCGCATCAACGCCGCGCTCGACGTGCTCAAGGGCTCGTCGGCCAAGACCCCGCTGGACGCGGCCCAGCTCGGCGGCATCGGCTTCTGCTTCGGCGGCGCGGTGGTGCTGGACCTGGCCCGCAGCGGCGCCGACGTGGCCGGCGTGGTCAGCTTCCACGGCAACCTCTCGACCTCGATCCCGGCGCAGCCGGGCGACGTCAAGGCCAGCCTGCTGGTGCTCAACGGCGCCGACGACGGCTACGTCCCGGCCGAGCAGATCGCCACCTTCCAGCAGGAAATGACCGCCGCCAAGGCCGACTGGCAGTTCGTGAACTATGCCGGCGCCGTGCACTGCTTCGCCGAAGCCGACGCCAACAGCCCGGGCTGCCAGTACCAGCCCCTGGCCGCCAAGCGCGCCTATGCCGCCATGGAATCGTTCTTCGACGAAAAGTTCGGCGACTGACGCTTCCCGCACCGACCGGCTTGCCCCGAACCCCGTCCTCGTGACGGGGTTCGTCTTTTAAAAGCAACGCTTTTTAACACGGATAAGAGCGGATAAAAGACGATAAACACGGATAAAGCAGGAGCGGGAGGGGTTCGACGCGAGCCCGCACGCCCGGCGAAAACCCATTGAGTTTGCTTTTGCCCTATCCGTGTTTATCGTCTTTTATCCGCTCTTATCCGTGTTAAAACCGCTCTTCCCCTCACCTCGCGAGCCACTTCTCGATCGCCGCCCGGTCATGCGCCCGGAGCAGCGATTGCGCGCGGCGGCGGAGGCTGGCGTGGTCGGCGTCGCGGATGGCGCGGCGTACTTCCAGCAGGGTCGAGGGATGCAGGCTGAACTCGCGCAGGCCCAGCGCCAGCAGCAAGGGCACGTTGGCGGCTTCGCCGGCCATTTCGCCGCAGACCGCCACCGGGATGCCGTTGCGGCGGCCGTAGGCGAACAGCTCGGCGAGCAGCCGCAGCATCGCCGGATGCCGCGGCGTGTACAGCGAGCCCAGGGACTCATGGTTGCGGTCGACCGCCAGCAGGTACTGCACCAGGTCGTTGGTGCCGACCGACACGAAGTCGACCAGGTCCACGAAGTCCGGCAGGCCCAGGGCCGCGGCCGGCACTTCGATCATCGCGCCCAGTTCGACCGAGGGGCCGGTGGGCGTGCCTTCGGCCAGCAGCGCGGCGCGCGCCGCGTCCAGCAGGGCGACCACGGCCAGCATCTCCTCGCGGCCGCAGATCATCGGCACCAGCACCCGCACCGGGCCGTAGGCCGAGGCGCGCAGGATGGCGCGCAGCTGGGTCAGGAACAGCGCCTCGTGCGCCAGCGACAGCCGCACGCCGCGCAGGCCCAGCGCCGGGTTCGGCTCGCTGCGCAGGGCCAGGCCGCTGTGGTCGGCCTTGTCAGCGCCCAGGTCGAGCGTACGGATGGTCACCACGCGGCCGGCCATGCCCAGCACCAGGTCGCGGTAGGCCAGGAACTGCTCGTCCTCGGTGGGCAGTTCGCGGCGCTGCAGGAACAGGAATTCGGTGCGGTACAGGCCGATGCCGTCGGCGCCCAGCGCGTGCGCCTCGGCCACGTCCTCGCGTGACTCGGCGTTGGCGTAGAGGCGGATGCCGATGCCGTCCTGGGTGCGCGTGGGCTGGCGCCGCAGGCGCGTGAGCTGGGCCTGCTCCTTGCCGAGCTCGGCTACGCGGCGGTGGTAGCGCTTGAGGTCGGCGGGGCCGGGCTCTAGCACCAGTTCGCCGGTGCCGCCGTCAACCATCAGCGCATTGCCGTCGTTGGCCACCGCCAGCAATTCGCCGCCGCCCAGCACCAGCGGCAGGTGCAGGCTGCGGGCGAGGATGGCGCTGTGCGACAGCGGGCTGCCGGTGGCCGCGACCACGGCGACCACGCCCTGGGCCTGCAGTTCGGCCAACTCCTGCGGTGCGACCGCGTCGCAGACCAGGATCTCGCCCGACAGCCCGGCGGTGGTGTCGTCCGAGCGCCGCTGCAGCGCGGCGTGGACGCGGCCGATCACGTGGTCGAGGTCCTCGCGCCGGCTGCGGAAATAGTCGTCGTGCATGCCCTCGAACACCGCAGCCAGGCGGTCGCGCTGCAGCTTCAGGGCGTAGTCGGCGGAATAGCGGCCGGTGCTGACCAGGTCGTCCAGGCCGTGCAGCAGCTCGGGGTCGTCCAGGATCATGGCGTGCAGGTCGAGGAACTCGCCGACCTCCTGGGCCAGCGCGCCGTGCAGCCGCTCGCGCAGGCCGTGCAGTTCGGCGCGCGCGGTGTCCAGGGCGCGGTGCAGGCGCAGGATTTCATCGGGAACCTGTTCGGCGGTGATGCGCTGTTCTTCGACCGCCAGTGCCTGCGGGTGCCGGACGCGGACCCGCCCCAGGGCGATGCCCCGGGCCGCGGGCTGGCCGCGCAGGGCGCGGCGCATCAGTCGTCCTCGTCGAACCGGCGCTCGAACAGCGCCGCGGCCGCGTCCATCGCCGCCGCCTCGTCCTCGCCGTCCACCCGCAGCACCAGGACGGCGCCGGGTGCGGCGGCCAGCAGCAGCACGCCCATGATCGACTTGGCGTTGACCTCGCGACCGCGGCCGGTCAGCGTGGCCTGGCAGCCGAAGCCCGAAAGCACCTGCACCAGCTTGGCCGCGGCGCGTGCGTGCAGGCCGAGGCGATTGCCAACCTTGAGTTCGCGTTCAAGCATCGTCGATCACCACGCCGTTGCGGGCGCCGGCAGCGGCCGTGCGCGCCAGGTCGTCCAGGGCTTGTTCCGGGTAGTTCAGCGCCCGCAGCAGCATCGGCAGCGACAGGCCGCTGATGCGGTGGCAGGGCGTGCCCAGCCGGGAAAGCCGTTCCGCCACGCGCGCGGGCGTGGCGCCGTACAGATCCACCATCAGCAGCACGCCGTCGCCGCCATCGACCTTGCGCAGCGCGGCGCTGGCCTCCGGCAGCACGCCGTCGGCATCCGCGTCCCACGGCACGTCGAAGGCCTCCACCGCCAGCGGCAGCGCGCCCACGAGGCGCCGCGCGGCGCCCAGCAACGGACTGCCGACCCCTTCATGGCTGACGATCAGGATTCCCACGGACATGCTTGAACATTACCAGAGCGGTGGGTGGCAAAGAAATCAAATGCTTTTGAACACGGATCAAAGCCGATGAACACGGATCAGAGCCGATAAAGCCATAAAAGTGGGAAGCGCCGCGGCCCCATCCCAAGCTTTTGCCCTATCCGCCCCTATCCGTGTTTATCCGCTCTTATCCGCGTCAAAAAGCCCTTTCCCCCAAGCACGCCGAACCGCAGGCCTACTCGAGTTCCCGGTGGAAGGTCACCACACCCTCGCGCCCCAGGTCGCGGTAGTGCCGGGCGAGCGACTCCGCCAGGTAGACCGAGCGATGCCGCCCGCCGGTGCAGCCGAATGCGACGGTGAGATAGCTGCGGGTCTCGGCCTCGAAGCGCGGCACCCAGGCGTCCAGGAAGGTCGTGACCTGGCTGCGGAACTCCTGTACCAGCGCGTCCCGGTCCAGGTGTTCGCGCACCGCCGCGTCGCGGCCCGAAAGCGGCCGCAGCCGGGCGTCCCAGTGCGGATTGGGCAGGGCGCGCGCATCGAACACGAAGTCGGCGTCGGCCGGCAGCCCGCGCTTGTAGGCGAACGACTCGAACAGCAGCGACAGCCCCTGGTGCGCACCGACGCCCAGCGCGGTGATCACCTGCCGGCGCATCTGGTGCACGTTCATTTCCGAGGTGTCCATCACCAGGTCGGCGATGGCCTGCAGCGGCCGCATGCGCTTGCGCTCGAGCTGGATGGCGTCGGCCAGCGGCAGCCCGTCGTGGCTCAGCGGATGCTTGCGGCGGGTGTCGGAATAGCGCTTGAGCAGCACCTCGTCGCGGGTGTCGAAATACACCAGCTTGTGGTCGAAGCCCAGGTCGCCCACCTCCGACAGCCACTCCGGGATGCGGGTGAGGTCGGGCGAGCGGTTGCGCACGTCGATGCCCACCGCCAGCCGGTGCCGGCCGCGGTTGTCGCTGGCCACCGAGCGCACGAAGCGCGGCAGCAGCTCGGCCGGCAGGTTGTCGGTGCAGAAGAAGTCGAGGTCCTCGAGCGTGTTGAGCGCCACCGACTTGCCCGAGCCGGACATGCCGCTGACCACGATCAGCAGGGGGCGCGTCGCGTCGCTCACGGCGTGCCGCCCTGCATCAGGAATTCGCTGTGCCGGGCCAGGAAGGCCGCGGCCGGATCCATGCCCTTGCTGCGCAGCAGGTGCAGGCGCACGGCGGCCTCGGCCAGCACGGCCAGGTTGCGGCCGGCGGCGACCGGCAGTTCCACCACCGGCACCTCCAGGTCCAGCACCTTGCGGCTGGTGGATTCGCCGGTGATGCGCGCCATGGCCTCGGCCGACGGGTCCTGGGCGCGCACCAGGTGCACGACCAGGCGCAGGTACTTGTTCTTCTTCACCGCGGTGTCGCCGAACATCTGGCGGATGTTCATCACGCCCAGGCCGCGCACTTCCAGCAGGTCCTGCAGCAGGTCGGGGCAGGTGCCGTCGAGCACGTCGGGCGCGATCTGGGTGAACTCGGGCGCATCGTCGGCGACCAGGCGATGGCCGCGGCTGACCAGTTCCAGCGCCAGCTCGCTCTTGCCCAGCCCCGAATCGCCCGTGATCAGCACGCCGATCGAATAGATCTCCATGAACACGCCGTGCAGCGTCACCCGCGGCGCCAGCGCGCGCGCCAGGTGGTACTGCAGCAGGTTGAGCAGCTCGTAGCCGCGGCGCGGCGACGACCACAGCGGGGTGTCGGATTCCTCGGCCGCGTCGCGCAGGTCGGTGGGGCAGGTCTGGTTCTGGGTGATGACCATCGCCAGCGGCCGCGCGTCCATGATCTTCTGCAGCACTTCCCAGCGGTTGCGCGCGTCCAGGCCGTCGAGCCAGGCCAGCTCGGCCGAGCCGATGATCTGCACCTTGTTGGGGTGGATGACGTTGAGGTAGCCGGCCAGCGACGGCCGCCGCGAGAGGTGCTCGCCGCGTTCGATCACCCGCGTCTCGCCGCGCTGGCCGGCCTGCCAGCGCAGCTCCAGCCGCTCGCCCAGTTCGTCGAACAGCTCGCGGGCGCGCAGGCGGTCGGCCATGTCAGGCGGCCGCCGGGTGCGCGGCCTGCCACTCCGACAGCAGCGCGTACAGCGCGGCCGAATCCGGGGCCTGGCGCAGGCGCTGGCGGAAGTCGCCGTCGCCGAACATCTCGGCCAGGTTGGCCAGCAGCATCAGGTGCTGCGTGGCGAAATGCTCGGGCACCACCAGCGCGAACACCAGGTCCACCGGCTGGCCGTCCGGGGCGTTGAAGTCCACCGGTTCGGCCAGCCGCAGGAAGGTGCCGGTGGCATTGGCCAGGCGGGCGCTGCGTCCGTGCGGGATCGCCACGCCGTGCCCCAGGCCGGTGCTGCCGAGTCGTTCACGGCCGCACAGGCCGTCGTAGATGCCGCGTTCGCTCTCCCCGTCGGCGCCATTGGCCAGCAGCGCCGAGAGTTGTTCCAGCAGGCGCTTCTTGCCGCTGGTGGTGACGTTGGCCTTGACGCGGGCCGGGGAGAGCAGGTCCAGCAGGTGCATGGCGATGTCAGCCGAAGCTGTCCGAGCGGGCGGCGGACTCGCCGCGGTGGTGGTCGGTCATCTTCTCTTTCTGCTTGATCACCAGGCGGTCGAGCTTGTCGGCGAGCAGGTCGATGGCGGCGTACATGTCGGGCGCGACGGCCTCGGCGTGCAGGGTCTTGCCCGGCGTCGAGAGCGTGGCCTCGGCCTTCTGGTCGAGCTTGTCGACCGAAAGGATGACCCGGACGTCGAGGTGATGGTCGAAGTGGCGCGCGACGCGCGCCAGCTTGTCCTGCACGTAGTCGCGCAGGGCGGGGGTGACGTCGATCTGGTGGCCGCTGATGTCGATCCGCATGATCACGATCCTCCTGTGGGTGTCACGGACAGCAAAACATGGCCACGGGCAACGCGCCGTGACCGATGTCAAAAGGGGTGGGGAACTTTTCGCCGCGGCGGCGTGGACGGGCATGCACCATCGGAGGGGGCCTCAGGCCAGGCGCTGCCGTTCGTTGGAGGCGGAGATGTTCATCGCTTCGCGGTATTTTGCCACGGTTCGCCGGGCCACGGGGATGCCCTCGCCCTTGAGGATCTCGGCCAGGCGCTGGTCGGACAGGGGCGCGCGGGGGTTCTCGGCCTCGATCAGCTTGCGCAGCATGGCCTGGATGGCCGTGGCCGAGGCCGCGCCGCCGTGCTCGGTGGCGATGCCGGAGCTGAAGAAGTGCTTGAACTCGAAGGTGCCCCGGGGGGTGCGCAGGTACTTGCGGGTGGTGGCGCGTGAAATCGTCGACTCGTGCAGGCCCAGCTCCTCGGCCACCTCGCGCAGGGTCAGCGGGCGCATGGCCACGCTGCCGTGGTCCAGGAAGCCGCTCTGCTGGCGGACGATGGCCTTGGCGACCCGGGTCAGGGTGTCGGCCCGGGTTTCCAGGCTCTTGATCAGCCAGCGGGCCTCCTGCAGCTGGCCGCGCAGGTAGCTGTCGTCCTCGCGGCTGGCCTTGCCGATCAGGCGCTCGTAGTGGCGGTTGATGCCCAGCCGGGGCTGGCTGCCGGGGGCCAGGGCCACTTTCCAGACGCCGCCCTGGCGGTAGGCGATGACGTCCGGGGCGATGTACTCCGCCTCGCCGGCGCCGATCCGGGCGCCCGGCTTGGGATCGAGCGAGCGCAGCAGGGCCACGGCCTGGTCCATGGCTTCGGCCGGCTGGTGCAGCTGGGCCGCCAGCCGGGCGGCGCCCAGCTTGGCCAGCGCGTCCAGGTGCCGGCCGCAGACCTCGCGGGCCAGGGCCAGGCCCGGGGTGTCGTCGCTGAGCATGCGCAGCTGCACGCACAGGCACTCGGACAGGCTGCGGGCGCCGGCGCCCACCGGGTCGAAGTGCTGGACGATGTGCAGCACGGTCTCGATCTCGGCCTCGGTGGCCTTGATCTCGGGCAGCAGGGCGGCCTGGATGTCGGCCAGCGGGCCCTCCAGGTAGCCGTCGTCGTTGATGGCTTCGACCACGGCCTGGCCGATGGCGATGTCGCGCGGGCCCAGGTGGCTCAGCTGCAGCTGCCAGAGCAGGTGGTCGTGCAGGTCGATGGGCGCGGCGGCGGTGAATTCATCGGTGTCGTCGTCGCCGTTGCCGCGGCGCTCGCTGCCGCCGGCGCTGGGGTCGAACCAGTCGGGCTGTTCGCCCGGGTCGAAGTCGCCGCTGTCGGGGTTGTCGCCGGCGTCCTCGCCCGAGGGCGCGTCGGCGGGCTTGTCGCCGTCGGGCGGCGTGAAGGCCGGCTCGGCGTCTTCTTCACGCTCGAGCAGCGGGTTCGATTCCAGCGCCTGGTTGAGCTCGGCCTCGAGCTCCATCGCCGAGAGCTGCAGCAGCCGGATCGCCTGGCGCAACTGGGGCGTCAGGGATAGCTGCTGGCCGAGCCGGGTCTGGAGGGTGGGCTTCATGGCGCTCCGCGGGGGGACCGCGCGCGGCCGGCCTCAGAGGCGGAAGGAGTCGCCCAGGTAGACCCGACGCACGTCGGCATTGGCCAGGACCTCATCGGGCGAACCCTGGGCGAGTACCCGGCCGGCATTGAGGATATACGCCCGGTCGCAAATGCCCAAGGTCTCGCGCACGTTGTGGTCGGTGATGAGCACGCCGATGCCGCGCTGCTTGAGGTGGCGGACGATCTTCTGGATCTCGCCGACCGAGATCGGGTCGACGCCGGCGAAGGGTTCGTCGAGCAGCATGAAGCGCGGCGCGGCCGCCAGGGCGCGCGCGATCTCGACCCGGCGCCGCTCGCCGCCCGACAGGCTGGCGCCCGGCTGGGTGGCGACGTGGGTGATCTGCAGCTCTTCGAGCAGGGCCGCCAGCTCGCGGTCGCGGGCCCGGGCGTCGAGCCCGGGCCGCAGTTCCAGCACGGCGCGGATGTTGTCGGCCACGGTGAGCTTGCGGAACACCGAGGCTTCCTGCGGCAGGTAGCCGAGGCCGCGGCGGGCGCGTTCGTGCATGGGCAGGGCGGTGATGTCCTTGCCGTCGAGCAGGATCTGGCCGGTGTCGGTCGCGACCAGGCCGACGATCATGTAGAAGCAGGTGGTCTTGCCGGCGCCGTTCGGGCCCAGCAGGCCCACCACTTCGCCCGGGCGCAGCGACAGCCCGAAGTCGTGCACGACCTGGCGCGACTTGTAGCTCTTGGCCAGCCCCGCCGCGGTCAGCATCAGTTGGCCGGCGCGGTCTTGGGCAGGATGCGGAGGGACACGCGCTGGCCGTCGCCACCGCCGTCGAGGCGGCCGGTGGCGAGGTCGTACTTGATGGTCTCGCCGCGCAGGTTGCCGCGTGGCTGCTCGATCACGACGCCGCCGGTGAGCACCATCACGTCGCTGGTGAGCGTGTAGACGACCTGGCGTGCCCGGGCGTCCATGGGTTCGCCCGTGTCGGACACCTGGCGCAGGCGTGCGGGTGAACCGGTGAGTACGATCCGGTCGATCTCGCCGCCGCGGCGGTGCACTTCGGCGCGGTCGGCGTCGACCTCCAGGCTGCCCTGGCGGATCTTCACGTTGCCTTCGAGCGTGGATACGGCGTCGTCGCCCATCAGCGCATCGGTGCGATCGGCGTCGATGTCCATCGGCTGGCTGCGGTCCGTGGACTTGGCCAGGGCCGGGCCGGTGGCGGCCAGGCAGAGGATCAGCAGGCTAGTTGCGGCGGGGCGCATAGTGTCCTTTGACGTCGTTCTGCAGCTGGAAACGCTTGGACGGCATGTCGACGTCCAGGCCGGTGCCCACGAGTATAGAGTCGCCGTGGGTGACGGTCACTTGCCCGGCGGCGTCGGCCCGGTCCACGTCCGGCAGCACCCGCAGGCGCTCGGTGGCGAAGCGCACGCGCTGGCCGGTCTCCGAGGGCGGGCCCACCATTTCGACCGCGCGCAGCAGGTGCACCTGGTCGGCGTCCGGGCTGACCCAGGCCGCCTCGGACCGCGCCTGCCAGCGGCCGCCCTGGGCGGCCGGGAAGGAGAAGCGGGGTTCGACCAGGCTCAGGCTCTTGCCGCCAACGTCGCGCTGCAGGTAGGGGCCGCGCACCGTGAAGGACTCGCGGCCTGCCTGGTCGAGGGTGGTCAGCTCGTAGTCGCGCAGGATGTAGTCCGAGCGCTGGGGCGCCTGCACCGGCGGCACCTGCTGCTGGTTCCATTGCCACACGGCCACGCTGACCAGCACCACGGCCAGCACGCCCAGCACGCCGTTGAGCCAGGCCCGGCTCATTCGACGCCGAAGCGGGCGAGCACCGCCGCGCGCAGGCCGCGGGCCTCGAGCAGCAGGTCGCACAGTTCGCGCACGGCGCCTTCGCCGCCGCGGGCGCGGGTGACCAGGTGCACGCGTTCGGCTACCCAGGGGTGGGCGTTGGCCGGGGCCGCAGCCAGGCCGGCCAGCGCCAGCGCCGGCAGGTCGGGCAGGTCGTCGCCCATGTGCGCGGTCTCGGCGGCGCCCACGCCCAGCTGCGCGCAGAGCATGCGCAGGGTGGCGGACTTGTCCTTCACGCCGGTGTGCACGTGGGCGATGCGCAGGTCGCGGGCGCGGGCCAGCACGGCGGCGCTTTCCCGCGCGGTGACCAGGGCCACGGTGATGCCGTGGTCCTCCAGCAGGCGCAGGCCCTGGCCGTCGAGCACGTGGAAAGCCTTGGATTCGTTGCCGGCGGCGTCATAGACCAGGCGGCCGTCGGTGAGCGTGCCGTCGACGTCGAAGCAGGCCAGGCGGATGCCGGCGGCGCGGGCGCGGAGGTCGCTGGGGGAGAGGATCATCGCCGGATCAGACCACGCGGGCGCGCAACAGGTCATGAATGTTCAGGGCGCCGACCACGCGTCGCCGGGCATCGACCACCACCAGCGAACTGATCTTGAACTCCTCCATCAGGTGCGCCGCCTCGACCGCCAGCGCGTCCGCGCCGATGGTCTTGGGCGCGCGGCCCATCAGCTTCGACACCGGGGTGGCGTGCAGGTCGGTGTGCTCGTCGTCGAGCGCGCGGCGCAGGTCGCCATCGGTGAACACGCCCTGCAGCACGCCGTCGGCATCGACCACGGCGGTCATGCCCAGGCGCTTGCGGGTCATCTCGAGCAGGGCGGTGGTGGTGCTGGCGTCGGCCGGCACGGTCGGCACCGCGTCGCCGGTGTGCATGATGTCGCGGATGTGCAGCAGCAGCTTGCGGCCCAGGCTGCCGGCCGGGTGCGAGCGGGCGAAGTCCTCGGCGGTGAAGCCGCGCGCCTCGAGCAGGGCCACCGCCAGCGCATCGCCCAGGACCAGGGCCGCGGTGGTGCTGGACGTGGGCGCCAGGCCCAGCGGGCAGGCTTCGGCCGGGACGCTGGCGTCGAGGTGGACGTCGGCCAGGCGGCCCAGGCTCGAGTCCGGCCGGCCGGTCATGCTGACCATCACGTTGCCCTGGCGCTTGAGCGCCGGGACGATGGCCAGGATCTCGTCGGACTCGCCGGAGTTGGACAGGGCCAGCACCAGGTCGGCGTCGGTCACCATGCCCAGGTCGCCGTGGCTGGCCTCGCCCGGGTGCATGAAGAAGGCCGGGGTGCCGGTGGAGGCCAGGGTGGCCGCGATCTTCTTGGCGATGTGCCCGGACTTGCCCATGCCGGTGCAGACCACCCGGCCCCGGCAGGCCAGCATCAGCCGGCAGGCGGCGGCGAACTCGGCCCCGATCCTTGCCTGCAGGGCGGCCAGGGCCTGGGCCTCGACGGCGATGACGGTGCGGCCCGAGGCGACCAGGGCGTCGTCGTGGACCTTCGGGGCCTGGGCGGGATCGTTCATGCAGGGGGTGTTGGGGGTATGATGCGGGGCCTCATTGTAAGGCCTGCGCGCCAGCCGCGCCCCCGTCCGCCATGACCCCCGACATCATCCAGAACCTGATCGAAACCGGCCTGCCCGGCGCCCAAGCCCGCGTCACCGGCGACGACGGCGTGCATTTCGAGGCCACCGTGGTCAGCGAAGCCTTCCGCGGCAAGCTGCCGCTGGCCCGCCACCGCCTGGTCTACGCCACCCTGGGCGAACGCATGGGCGGCGAGATCCACGCCCTGGCGCTGCGCACCCTGACTCCAGAAGAAGACCGATAAGCCCATGGCGAAGATTGTGATTACGGGCGGCGAGCCGCTGAACGGCGAAGTCCAGATTTCCGGCGCCAAGAACGCGGTGCTGCCGATCCTGGCCGCGACGCTGCTGGCCGACGGCCCGATCTCGATCGGCAACGTCCCCCACCTGCACGACGTCACCACCACCATGGAGCTGCTGGGCGCGATGGGCGTGCAGCTGATGGTGGACGAGAAGCTGACCATCACCGCCGACCCGCGCTTCATCACCTCCACCGTGGCGCCGTACGAGCTGGTGAAGACCATGCGCGCCTCGATCCTGGTGCTGGGTCCGCTGCTGGCCCGCTTCGGCCACGCCGAAGTGTCGCTGCCCGGCGGCTGCGCCATCGGCTCGCGCCCGGTCGAGCAGCACATCCGTGGCCTGCAGGCGCTGGGCGCCGAGGTCACGGTCGAGAATGGCTTCATCAAGGCCCGGGCCGAGCGCCTGCGCGGCGGCCGCTACGTGTTCGACATGATCACCGTCACCGGCACCGAGAACGTGCTGATGGCCGCCGCGCTGGCCAAGGGCACCACGGTGCTGGAGAACTGCGCGCAGGAGCCCGAGGTCGTCGACCTGGCCAACTGCCTGATCGCGATGGGCGCGCAGATCGAGGGCGCCGGCACCAACCGCATCGTCGTGCACGGCGTCGATCGCCTCAACGGCATCCACTACGACGTGCTGCCCGACCGCATCGAGGCCGGCACTTTCCTGGTGGCCGGCGCGATGACCGGCGGCAAGGTCGCCATCCGGCGCGCGCGCGCCGACACCATGGACGCGATCCTGGTGAAGCTGGAGGAATCCGGCGCGCACATCAACACCCGCGACGACATGATCGAAGTCGACATGCGCGGCCGCCGCCCGAAGGCGATCAACCTCACTACCGCGCCATACCCGGCGTTCCCGACCGACATGCAGGCGCAGTTCGCGGCGCTCAACACGGTGGCCGAGGGCGTGGGCGTGATCACCGAGACCATCTTCGAAAACCGCTTCATGCACCTCAACGAGCTGCAGCGGCTGGGCGCCGACATCCGGGTCGAGGGCAACACCGCCATCATCCGCGGCGTCGAGCGCATGACCGGCGCCCCGATCATGGCCACCGACCTGCGCGCCTCGGCCTCGCTGGTGCTGGCGGGCCTCGTCGCCCACGGCGAAACCGTCGTCGACCGGATCTACCACATCGATCGCGGCTACGAGAACATCGAGGAAAAGCTCGGCACCCTTGGCGCGAAGATCCGGCGTCTGCCAGGCTGAGTTTTTTAGCCACGGATGAACACGGATAAACACGGATAGAGAAAAAGCGCTTTCGCTTTATCCGTGTTTATCTGTGTTTATCCGTGGCAAAAAAGCTTTTGCTACCGCACGGCGGTGATGCGGAGGTCGAGGGTGCTGCCGTCGGCTTCGTATTGCTTGATGCGGAGCGGGAGCCAGCCGCGGTTGCGGGCGAACCAGATCTTGGTGACGCGACCGCTGTCGTCGTCGCGGACGCGTTCGACGCGGATGGCGCGTTCGACGCCCAGCGCGGTGCGCAGGCGGACGTTGGCGGCGGTGCGGTAGCGGTCGGTGGCGACGTCGCGGCGGCCGGCGACCGGGAAGGCCATGTCGCCGCGGCGGCCCGCGGCCAGTTCCGACATCAGGGCGGCGGTGACGGCGTGGCGGTCGAGCAGGCCGTCCTGGTAGGGCAGCGCCTGGGTGGCGCCCTTGTAGGTGACGCGCGCCGTGCGGGCCGCCGGGTCGACGGCCAGGGTTTCGCGGCGCTTGTTCCAGGCCGCCTGCTGCTGCATGTCATAACCCAGGGTGCGCGGCCGGTCGCCCGACCAGTCGATCACCGACACCTCGGTGCGGCGCACGCCGGCCGCGGCGGCCAGGCCGCTGGTGGCTTCGCTGCGGGTGGTCATTTCCCAGCGACCGTCGGGCCGGCGGCGCAGGCTGATCTGGCCGGTGCCCAGCGGCTTGCCGTCCTGCAGCACTTCGTAGTCGGCGCTGAACGGGGTGGGTGGTGCCGCCGCGTCGGCGACGGACGCCAGCGGCAAGGCCAGCAGCAGGGCGGCGGCGAACCGGGGGATGCGCATGGCCTAGGCTCCTTCCAGCGTGTGGTTGGCGGCCAGCTGCAGCGGCGCCGGCAGGGCGCGGCCGTCCAGCGTCACCGGCGCGCGGTCGATGCGCAGGCGGCCGAGGGCGAGCAGGGTGACGGTGGCCTGCAGCAGGGCGTGCTCGCGCGGCAGCAGGCGGGCGGCCAGCGCGGCCGGGTCGTCGCCCGCCTGCACCGGGATGCGCGCCTGCGCCAGCAGCGGGCCGGCGTCGAGCTCGGGCACCACGACGTGCACGCTGGCGCCATGGGCGGCGTCGCCGGCGGCGAGCGCACGCGCGTGGGTGTCCAGGCCCGGGTACTTCGGCAGCAGCGATGGATGGATATTGATCATGCGGCCCTCGAATCGTCGCACCGATGCGGCGCTGATGATGCGTAGGTATCCCGCACAGACGATGAGATCGGGCTGAACGGCGGCCACGGCGCTGAACAGCGCTTCATCGTGGGCGTCGCGGTCGGCGAAGTCGCGCGGCCGCAGCGCGACCGTCGGGAGGCCCGCGGCTCGGGCGATCGCGATGGCGCCGCAGCGGGGCTTGTCCGAGAACACCCCGGCGATCCGCGCCGGCAGCGAACCCGCGGCGATCGCGTCCATCAGCGCCTGCAGGTTGCTCCCGCGCCCCGAGGCCAGTACCGCGATGCTGTAGCCCGGCGTCGGCTTGCCATCTGGGTGCAAGTTCAGTTCCCTGGCAGTGGTTTAAGAGGAAGAGCGACGTTTGCCACGGATGAACACAGATGAGCACGGATAGGGCAAAAAAAGAAGATTCGCCGCCGTGGGTATTCACCAGCTACCCCACGCACGTCGGGTCCCACTCCCGAGCCTTATCCGTGTTCATCCGTGTTAATCCGTGGCCAAAAAACGCTCCGAGGCAAACCCTCGGTCCACCCGATCAGCCGATGCGGACGCGCTCGTCGCCGTGTGCGGGGACGACCTGGCCGATGGGGCGGTGGGCGAGGCCGAGGCGGTCGAGGTCGGCCGAGACGGCGGCGACGTCGCCCGGGGCCAGGACCAGCACGAAGCCGACGCCGCAGTTGAAGGTGCGCCACATTTCCTCGCGCGACACCGCGCCTTCGCGCTGCAGCCACTCGAACACCGGCGGCAGCACGATGGCCGAGGCCTCGATGTCCAGGCCCAGGCCGTCGGGGATGACGCGGATGATGTTCTCGGTCAGGCCGCCGCCGGTGATGTGGGCCATGGCGTGCAGGGCGTGCTTGCCCAGCAGCTCGAGGATCGGCTTCACGTAGATCGTGGTGGGCGCCATCAGCGCGTCCACCAGCTTCACGCCGCCGACGTCCAGGTCGGCGGGGCGGCCGGCGCGGTCGTAGATGCGGCGCACCAGCGAGTAACCGTTCGAATGCGGGCCCGACGAGGCGATGCCCAGCAGCACGTCGCCGGCGCGCACGGCGGCGCCGTCGAGCAGCTTCGACTTCTCGACCGCGCCGACGGTGAAGCCGGCCAGGTCGTACTCGCCCGGCGGGTACATGTCGGGCATCTCGGCGGTTTCGCCGCCGATCAGGGCGCAGCCGGCCAGCTCGCAGCCCTTGGCGATGCCGCCGACCACGGCGACCGTGGTGTCGACGTGCAGCTTGCCGGTGGCGAAATAGTCGAGGAAGAACAGCGGCTCGGCGCCCTGCACCAGCACGTCGTTCACGCACATGCCGACCAGGTCGATGCCGATGGTGTCGTGGCGGTTGAGCTGCTGGGCCAGCTTGAGCTTGGTGCCGACGCCGTCGGTGCCGCTCACCAGCACCGGCTCGCGGTACTTGCCCGAGAGGTTGAACAGCGCGCCGAAG
This sequence comes from Arenimonas sp., assembly GCF_035721105.1. Lineage (GTDB taxonomy): Bacteria > Pseudomonadota > Gammaproteobacteria > Xanthomonadales > Xanthomonadaceae > Arenimonas. Next base: position 22,873 of record NZ_DASTNG010000017.1, read on the forward strand.
CCGCCCAGCCCGCCCATCACTTCCGGGCGGAAGGTGCGCTTGACCAGCGGCTTGATGCGCTCGACGACTTCGTTGCCCGCGTCGATATCAACGCCGGCGTCGCGGTAGGTGAGGGGAGTGGGGGTGGTCACGGGCGGCATCCGGGCGCGGAAAGGGGGGCATTCTAACAAGGGGTTCGCCCCGGGAGCCCTTCCCGTCCCGTCCCGCTGCGCCAGGCCCGCACGGCATGGCCCGCCGGTTGGACGCCCCAGCCCCCCATGCGGCACCATGCAGCCTGTGTTTCCAGCGAATCCCCCCATGCGCCCGAGTCCCCTGATGTCCCGCCTGCTGATCCTGCTGGCCCTCGCCCCGGCGGCGGTGTTCGCCCAGTTCCAGCCGGTGGAGTCGCCCGCGCCGCAGCCCGTGGCCGGCCCGCTGGCCGATCCCGCGGCCGGTCCGGTGCCGGCCGATCGCGACCTGAGCCTGTACCAGGGCCAGGTGACGCTGATCTCGCAGGGCGCCGGCGAGCGCCGCGCCGCCACCGCCCGGGCCCTGGCCCAGGTGGTGGTGAAGCTGACCGGCAACCCGCAGGCGGTCGCCGACCCGGTCGTGCGCCGCGCCCTGGCCAATGCCCAGAGCTACGTGACCACCAGCGACGCCAGCGAATCGAGCGATCAGCAGGGCAACACGGCCATCGGCGGCGTGCCGGTCTACAAGACCACCATGAGCTTCGCCTTCGACCCCAACGGCGTGGACGCGCTGATCGCGGCCGCCGGCCTGGACTACTGGGGCGGCGACCGGCCGCGCCCGATCCTGTGGCTGGCGATCGACGATGGCCGCGGCGCGCGCCTGGTCAACGCCCAGCAGCTGGGCGTGGTGAAGCCGCTGGCCGATCGCGGGCTCGAGCGCGGCCTGCGCTTCGGCATGCCGGCCGGCAGCGCGGTCGAACAGGCGGCGGTGCAAACCATCTGGAACCAGACCCCGGCGCCGATGCTGCCGCTCACCGCCCGCTACGGCGGCCAGGTGCAGCTGCTGGGCCGCGTGTACCGCGCCGGTGCCGGCTGGAGCGCCGACTGGATCCTCAGCGACGGCGACCAGGAGCTTTCCCGCTGGTCGTTCAGCGATCCCAGCCCGCAGCGCGCGATCGCCTCGGGTGCCGACGGCGCCGCCGACGCCATTGCCCGCCGCGATGCGGTGCCGCTGCAGGCCGGCGAACCGTCCACGCTGGTGGTGCAGGTCACCGGCCTGCGCGACGGCACCGACTTCACCCGCGCCATGGGTTACCTGCAGACGCTGGCGGTGGTGCGCGGCCTGCGCGTGGTGCGCGCCGAAGCCGATGCCCTGGAGCTTGAGCTCGACCTCGCGGTCGGCGTCGAGGGCTTCGACCGCTTCGTCGCCGCCGGCACCGTGCTGGTCGCGGCCCCGGCCGGCCCCGACGCGGCCGTGCCGGTCTACCGGCTGCTGCCATGAGCGCGCCGGTCGCCCAGGCGCCCGATCCCTTCAGCGACCGCCGCCGCTGGCAGTGGCTGGCGCTGGCGGGCGCGGTCGGCCTGCTGGTGTGGCTGCTGGCGCCCATCCTCACGCCCTTCGTGGTCTCGGCCCTGCTGGCCTGGCTGGGCGAGCCGCTGGTGCGCCGCCTCGAGCAAGGCGGCCGCTCGCGCACGGTGGCCGTGCTGCTGGTGTTCTCGCTGATGACCCTGGTGATCGTGCTGGCGGTGCTGCTGCTGATCCCGCTGATCGAAAACCAGGTCTCGAAGCTGATCGACTGGCTGCCGCGCTTCGGCGCCTGGCTCACCGGCACCGCGGTGCCCTGGGCCGAGCAGCGCTTCAACCTGGACCTGGCCGGCTACATCGACCCCAGCCAGCTGATCGAACTGCTGAAAAAGCACTGGCAGGAAGCGGGCGGCGTCGCCGCCAGCGTGTTCGGCGGCGTGTCGAAGTCGGGCCTGGCGATCCTGGGCTGGATGGCCAACCTGGCGCTGATCCCGGTGGTCACCTTCTACTTCATGCGCGACGGTGGCGCGATGCTCGGCAAGGTGCGCGACCTGCTGCCGCGTCCGGTCGAGCCGGTGGTGTCGAGGCTGACGCACGAATCCGACCAGGTGCTGGGCGGCTTCATCCGCGGCCAGCTGAGCGTGATGATCGCGCTGGGCGCCATCTATGCCGTCGGCCTGAGTGCGGTGGGCGTGGACCTGGGCATCCTGATCGGCATCGTCGCCGGCCTGGTCAGCTTCGTGCCGTACCTGGGCGCCATCGTTGGCGTCGGCGCGGCGGTCATCGCGACCCTGGTGCAGCACGGCGACCTGATGCACCTGGCGCTGGTGCTGGGCGTGTTCGGGCTGGGGCAGCTGCTGGAAAGCTTCTGGCTGACGCCGTGGCTGGTGGGCGACAAGATCGGCCTGCATCCGGTGGCGGTGATCTTCGCGATCATGGCCGGCGGCCAGCTGTTCGGCTTCCTGGGCGTGCTGCTGGCGCTGCCGGTGGCCGCGGTGCTGGTGGTCGTGCTGCGTTATGCGCATGCGCGCTACACCGCCAGCCAGCTGTATGGCGCCGACGATGACGCCGCCGCCGAGCCTGCCGCCGCCAACGCGTCCGCCGCCGGCGAGCCCTCTGGTCCGAAGGCCGAAGGCGAGCCCGCGCCGGGCCCGACCGCCCCGTCCCGGGAACCGCGCGACCCGCCGTGACCACCCCGCAGCTTCCGCTGTCGCTGCGCACGCCGCCCGACCAGCAGTTCGACGCCTTCCACGGCCAGCCGGACGTGCGCGACGCCGTGCGCGCCGGGGCGCGCGGCGCGTCCGGCGACTGGCTCTACCTCGCGGGCCCGGCCGGCAGCGGCAAGACCCACCTGCTGTTGGCCGCCTGCGCCGAAGCCACCGCGGCCGGCCGCCGCGCCGCCTACCTGCCGCTGCCGGCCTTCGCCGGCCGGCTGGAGCAGGCGCTGTCGGCGCAGGAGGGCGCGGCCCTGGTCTGCCTGGACGGCCTGGAGGCGATCGCGGGGCAGGCGGCCGATGAAGTAGCGCTGTTCCACTTCCACAACCGCGCCCGCGCCAGCGGCGCAGGGGTGATGTACGCGGCGCGGGCGCAGCCGGCGGCGCTGGGCCTGGGCCTGCCCGACCTGGCGACGCGCCTGGGCCAGTGCGTGCGGCTGGCGCTGGCGCCGCTGGACGACGCCGGTCGCCGCGAGGTGCTGCGCCAGCGCGGCGCGCGCCGCGGGCTCGACCTCGACGACGCCGTGCTCGATTACCTGCTGCGCCGGGTCGATCGCGACCTGGGCAGCCTGACCCGCCTGCTCGAGCGCATCGATCGCGCCAGCCTGGCCGCGCAGCGGCGCGTCACCATCCCCTTCCTGCGCACCCTGCTGCAGGACGCCGCGAACTAGACGCTGTTGGCCACCACGATCCGGTCGCGGCCCTCGCGCTTGGCCTGGTACAGCGCCGCATCGGCCTGGGCGAGCAGGTCGTTGAGCACGTCGCCCGGCCGCCAGGTCGCGATGCCGATGCTGAGCGTGGAACCGAACTCGCTGGCGCGGAGCCGGTAGTCCTGGCCCAGCCTTTCGGCGAAGCGCCGCGCGTGGTCCAGGCTGGCGCCCGGCAGCAGGCAGGCGAACTCCTCGCCGCCCAGGCGCGCGCAGTATTCGCCGGTGCCGATGCGCGCCGCCAGCACTTCGCCCAGCATCACCAGCAGCTGGTCGCCGACCAGGTGGCCGTGCTGGTCGTTGGTGCGCTTGAAGTAGTCGACGTCGATGAACAGCACCGCCGGCACCTGGCCGGCCTCGGTCGCCTCGGCCAGCGCGGTGCCGGCCAGGTTCATCCAGCCCTCGCGGTTGAGCAGGCCGGTGAGCGGATCGCTGACCGCGCGCTGCCACAGCGTTTCCACCCGGCGGTCCAGGCGCGTGGCCAGGTTCGAACGGGCGCGCCGCAGCAGCAGGCCCGCGGCCGTGGCCAGCGCGTAGTAGAAGGCGAACAGGCCCAGCTCGCCGGCGGGCGCCGGGCTTTGCCAGGCCAGCGCGCCAACCACCGCGGTCGCCACCGCCAGTCCACCGAAGGTCATGTGCGGACGCACCAGCAGCGGCAGCCAGGTGACCGGCAGCAGCAGGAACACGGCCATCGGCAGCAGTGACTGGCCCGGCCAGCGCAGCGTGGGCAGGGCCAGGCAGGCCAGCAGCAGCGCGCCGAACACCGAGCCCAGCACGCGCCGGCGCCGGATCGACACCACGTGCCGGTAGCGCCAGGCCATCACGGCCAGCGCCGCCACGCCGGCGGCCTGCCAGGCCAGCCGCGCCGACAGCGCGCCGTTGATCAGCGACTCGGCCAGCGCCACCACGGCCGCCAGCACGGTCATGCCCAGCAGCAGGTTGCTCATCGCCGCATGCAGCAGCTGGATCTGGCGGCGGTACTGTTCGCGCCGCTCGTGCGCAGGCAGGCCCGCCACCTCGCCCTCGAAGGCGTGGCGGAGCAGGGAGCGTGCGGTCAGGGCGGGCGCGGCGTTTTGCACCGGGTCATTAGCGGTCATTGCCGCGGCGGGCGCAAGGCAGCCAGCCGGGCCGGGCGCCGCGGAACTGAGCGGCGGATGAAGCCCGGGGCCCGGCGCGCAGGAACCGTGACGCGGCGCACGGCCCCGGCAACGGCATCAACCGAGCGCGGCCAGGCGTTCGGGCGTGCCCACGTCGGTCCATTCGCCGCGATGGTGCTGGCCGGTGACCTGGCCGCGTGCCATCGCCGCGCGCAGCAGCGGCGCCAGCTTGAACCGCGGCGGCGACAGCCGGGCGCCCGGTTCCGCGCCGATCACCGTGCGCCAGTCGTCCAGCAGCGCCGGCCGGTAGACGCCGATGCCGGCGAAGGTGAGCCGCGACGCGCCCTCGGACTGCAGCCGGCCGTCGGCGTCCAGCGCGAAATCGCCGCGCGGGTTGTGGTCGGGGTTGTCCACCATCACCAGGTGCGCCAGGCCCGACGGCGCGGCGGGCAGGGTGGCGAAGTCGAAGTCGCACCAGATGTCGGCGTTCACCGCCAGGAAGGGCGCATCACCCAGGCGCGCCAGTGCCTGCAGCATGCCGCCGCCGGTTTCCAGCGGCTCGTCGCCCTCGTGCGAGTAGTGCAGCCGCAGGCCCCAGCGCGCGCCGTCGCCCAGCGCCGGCGCGAAGCACGCGGCCAGCCAGGCGATGTTGATGACCACGTCGCGCACACCGGCCGCGGCCAGGCGCTCGAGGTGCCATTCGATCAGCGGCTTGCCGCGCACCGGCAGCAGCGGCTTGGGCGTGTGGTCCGTCAGCGGCCGCATCCGCTCGCCCTTGCCGGCCGCGAACACCAGCGCCGCGGGGCCGGTGGCGGGCGTCATGCGCGCGGCAGGGTCAGGTCGGTGCGGCCCAGGACGCGCTCGAGCAGGGCGACCAGCGGCGCGGTTTCCGGATAGCGGGCGCCGACCTCGCGGGTGTAGCGCCACACCAGCGGCAGGTCCTGCAGGTAGCCGGCCTTGCCGTCGCGGTACCAGAGCCGGCAGAAGATGCCCAGCACCTTCAGGTGCCGCTGCACGCCCATCAGGTCGAAGGCGCGCAGGAAGGTGGCGGCATCGACGCTGGTGAGGCCCTCGGCGACCAGGCGCAGGCGGTAGTCCTCGACCCAGGCGTTGACGCGCGCCTCGGGCCAGGCGATGTAGCAGTCGCGCAGCAGCGACACCAGGTCGTAGGTGACCGGGCCGCGCACCGCGTCCTGGAAGTCGATCACGCCGGGGCTGTCGCGTTCGGTCACCAGCAGGTTGCGCGAGTGGTAGTCGCGGTGCACGAACACCTGCGGCTGCAGGCGGGCGTTGTTCACCAGCGCGCGGAAGGCCGACTCGATGACGTCCCACTCCTCGCATTCGGGCGTGTAGCCCAGGTGGCGCTTGAGCAGCCACTCGGGCATCAGCTCCATCTCGGTGACCAGGCGCGCCTCGTCGTAGGCGGGCAGGTCGCTGGCGTCGGCGCGCAGCTGCATCGCCAGCAGCGCGTCGAGCGCGCTCCCGTACAGGCGGTCGGCGGTGGACTCGTTGAGCTCGGGCAGGAACAGGCGGTCGCCGAGGTCTTCCATCACCACGAAACCGCGCACCGGGTCAGCCGCCTGGATCTCGGGCACGTGCACGCCGGCGCGCGCCAGCCGCGAGGCGACGTCCAGCCACGGGCGGATGTCCTCGCGGTCGGGCGGTGCGTCCATCACGATCCAGCCGCGGCCGGCCGAATGGCTGCGCCAGTAGCTGCGGAAGCTGGCGTCGTTGGACGCCCGCTCCAGCCCCGCGCCCGGATCGGCGAGGGCCTGGCGGGTCCATTCAAGGCGAAGTTCGTCGCGGGTAGGCAGGCTCATCCCCCGATTATCACCCGACACCCTCCCCGTTATCACCGGCAAACTCCCTGCCATCGCCCGATACCCTCCCTCCTGTCGCCCGACACCCTCCCTCCTATTGCCCGAGACCCTCCGTCCCATCGCCCGATACCCTCCCTCTTATCGCCCGATACCCTCCCTCCTGTCGCCCGATACCCTCCCTGTAGGAGCGCCTTCAGGCGCGAAGCTTTTGGCGGAGCTTTTCGGGAATTCCGTTGATCCCCGAGTCCTTCGCGAAAAGATTCGCGCCTGAAGGCGCTCCTACAGGAGGGCGGGATTAATCCCGGGGGGGCGTTTGGCGAGGTTACGGGAAGGGTTCTCGGGGCCAGAGCTAGCGGGCATCATGGGGGCAGGCTTCCGACCCGCGGTCCCCCCATGTCCCTGATCGTCCCCGTCCTGCTCTCCGGCGGCTCCGGCACCCGGCTCTGGCCGCTGTCGCGCGAAACCCATCCCAAGCAGTTCCAGCCGCTGGTGGGCGAGCAGTCGCTGCTGCAGGCGACCTGGCAGCGCCTGGCCGGGCTGGCGGGCGCGGGGGCGCCGATCGTGGTGGCGAACGAGGAGCACCGCTTCATGGTGGCCGAACAGCTGCGCCAGGTCGGCGTGACCCCGGCCGCCCTGCTGCTCGAGCCGGTGGGCCGCAACACCGCCCCGGCCATCGCCGCCGCGGCCCTGCAGGCCCAGGCCGACGGCAGTGATCCGCTGCTGCTGGTGCTGCCCTCGGACCACGTCATCCGCGACGAGGCCGGCTTCCGCGCCGCCGTGCAGGCCGCGGTGCCCGCCGCCGAGGGCGGCCAGCTGGTCACCTTCGGCGTGGTGCCCGCCGCGCCCGAAACCGGCTACGGCTACATCAAAGCCGCCCCGTCCCCTGTAGGAGCGCCTTCCGGCGCGAATCTTTCCGCGAAGGGCTTCGCGCCTGAAGGCGCTCCTACAGAGGGGCAGTCGGTGGGGCGGGCGGAGGTGCGGGCGGTGGAACGGTTCGTGGAGAAGCCGGACCTCGCCACGGCGCAGGCCTACGTCGCCAGCGGCGACTACTTCTGGAACTCGGGCATGTTCCTGTTCCGGGCCTCGCGCTACCTGGACGAACTGCAGGCGTTCGCGCCGGCGATGCTGGCCGCGGCCCGGGCCGCGCTGGCCGGGGCCACGCGCGACGTCGACTTCCTGCGCCTGGACCGGGCCGCGTTCGAAGCCTGCCCGGCCGACTCCATCGATTACGCGGTGATGGAAAAAACTTCTCAGGCCGCCGTGCTGCCGATCTCGGTGGGCTGGAGCGATGTAGGCTCGTGGTCGGCGCTGTGGGAAATCGCCGACCAGGACCCGGACGGCAATGCCCACCACGGCGACGTGCTGGCGATCGACTGCCGCAACACCCTGGCCTGGGGCGGCCGCCGGCTGGTCAGTCTGCTGGGCCTGGACGACGTGATCGTGGTCGACACCGACGATGCGCTGCTGGTGGCGGCGCGGGACCAGGTGCAGAAAGTCAAGGAGATAGTTTCTGCCCTGAAAATTCAGGGTCGTCCGCAGGCCAGCGTGCACCGCAAGGTGTATCGTCCCTGGGGCAGCTACGACGGCATCGACAGCGGCGACCGCTTCCAGGTCAAGCGCATCGTGGTCAAGCCGGGGGCGGCGCTGAGCCTGCAGATGCACCACCACCGGGCCGAGCACTGGATCGTGGTTAGCGGCAGTGCCCGGGTCACCTGCGATGACAAGGTGTTCCTGCTGGCCGAGAACCAGAGCACCTACATCCCGCTGGGCAGCAAGCACCGCCTGGAAAACCCCGGCAAGGTGCCGCTGGAGCTGATCGAGGTGCAATCGGGCAGCTACCTGGGCGAGGATGACATCGTGCGGTTCGAGGACGTGTATGGCCGTGGCCCGGACCCTACGCGGGGCTGACACAGGCGGGCTGCAAACTGCTGGATCAACGCGATCCTGAACCGGGCCGGGTGGCCTGAAAAAAGGAAAAAGGCGTTTTCATCCGCATGGACTACCTCAAACTCATCGACCAGCTCGAACCCCAGGCCTGGCAGCGGCTCGCCTTCAGCTTCGCCGCCTGCACCCTGCTGATGCCGCTGGCGCTGCCGCTGGCGCGCCGGTTCGGCCTGGTCGACCACCCCGGCGGCCGCAAGGACCACGGCTGCGCGATGCCGGTGGTGGGCGGGCTGGTGATCTACCTGGTGGTGGTGGCCGGGTTCCTGCTGTTCGAACAGACCAACAGCCTGCGCACCTGGGCCTTCATCGGCGGTGCCGGGCTGCTGGTGCTCGTGGGCCAGCTGGACGACTACTACGACCTGCGCTGGACCTGGCGCATCGGCGCCCAGTCGGTGGCGGCGCTGCTGATGGCCCTGGCCGGCGGCGTGATGGCCACCAACCTGCAGGACGTCTTTGGTTTCGCCGCGGCCAACATCGGCCTGCTGGCGGTGCCGTTCACCGTGTTCATCGTGGTCGGCGTCATCAATGCGCTGAACATGGCCGATGGCGTCGACGGCCTGGCCGGCAGCCTGTCGGTGGTGGCGCTGGTGCTGTTCGCGGCCTTTGGCCTGTACTCGGGCAACCTGCTGGTGGTCGAGCGCATGCTGGCGGTGGCCGCGGCGGTGCTGGGCTTCCTGGTCTGGAACGCGCGCTTCCCCTGGCAGGCGAGGGCCAAGGTCTTCCTGGGCAACGGCGGCAGCATGCTGCTGGGCTTCACCATTGCCTATGGTTCGGTGCGGCTGTCGCAGGCGCCCGACCATCCGGTGTCGCCGGTGCTGGGGCCGTGGGCGCTGGCGCTGCCGCTGATCGACTGCGTCGCCCTGATGATCCGCCGCTGGCGCCAGGGCCGCTCGCCCTTCGCGGCCGACCGCCACCACATGCACCACATGCTGCTCGACGCCGGCTTCCGGGCCACGGCCGTGGTGGCGATCATCGCCGGCGGCTCGCTGCTGCTGGGCCTGGCCGCGGCCGTGGCGCTGAAGCTGGGCGTGTACCGGCCGCTGCTGGTGCTGGCCTTCCTGGTGTTGCTGGCGGGCTGGTACGCATTCAGCGCCGATTACGACCGCGCGGTCGCGAGGCTGGCAGGCTGGCGCAAGGCCCGCCGGCCCGGCCCCAGCGCCGACGCCGCGGAATCGGAAGCCCATTGACCCAGGCCCCCGGATGATCGACCTGCACTGCCACCTGCTGCCCGGCATCGACGACGGCCCGACCACGCTGGACGTGTCGCTGGCGATGGCGCGCTGCGCCGTGGACGACGGCATCACCTTCACCGCCTGCACCCCGCACATCTATCCCGGCCTGTACGAGAACAACCGCGCCGGCATCGAGGCCGCGGTCGACGCCCTGCGCCTGGCCCTGGCCGAGGCCGGCATCCCGCTGCAGCTGGGCACCGGCGCCGACACCCACCTGGCGCCCGACCTGGCCGGCGGCATCCGCAGCGGCCGCGTGCCCACGATCAACGGCAGCCGCTACCTGCTGCTGGAGCCGCCGCACCACGTGGCGCCGCCGCGCTTCGACGAATCGGTGTTCAACCTGATGGCCGCCGGCATCGTGCCGGTGATCACCCATCCCGAGCGCCTGAGCTGGATCGAGACCCACTACACCGTGTTCGCCGACCTGGTGCGGCAGGGCGCGTGGATGCAGCTCACCGCCGGCAGCCTCACCGGCCGCTTCGGCCGCCGTCCGAAATACTGGGCCGAGCGCATGCTCGACGAAGGCCTGGTGCACATCCTCGCCACCGACTCGCACCACATCGACAAGCGCCCGCCGCTGCTGGCCGAGGGCCGCGAGGCCGCGGCCGCCCGCGTCGGCGCCGAAGAAGCCACGCACATGGTGCTGACCCGCCCGCAGGGCATCCTCGACGACCTGCCGCCGGGCCAGCTGCCGCCCTTGCCTGAACGACCGCGCGCCGCCGAATCGCGGCCCGGTTTTTGGCAGCGTCTGTTTGGCACCGCATAATGCTTCGCCCGGGCCCCCAGGAGACCCCATGACCCATTCCATCCTCCGGACCCTCGCTGTCCTGTTCCTTGCCACGCTGCTGGTGGCCTGCGGCACCTCGACCAGCCAGTCGGTGCGGTCGGGCACCAGCAAGGCCGTCACCGCCACCGACGAGCTGGGCGAGCCCGACACCCGCGCCGACTCCGGCGCCTACACCGGCAGCAGCGAATACCGGGTCGGCCCGCAGGACCTGCTCGAGATCAGCGTGTTCCAGGTCAACGACCTCAACCGCACCGTGCGCGTGAACAGCAATGGCCAGATCTCGCTGCCCCTGATCGGCGTCGTCCAGGCCGGCGGCAACACCGTGCAGGAGCTCGAGGCGCTGGTGGCGCAGAAGCTGTCCGACCAGTACCTGCAGTCGCCGCAGGTCAGCGTGTTCGTCAAGGAATTCACCAGCCAGCGGGTGACGCTGGAGGGCGCGATCGCCAAGCCCGGCATCTATCCGATCACCGGCAAGACCTCGCTGCTGCAGGCGCTGGCCATGGGCGGCGGGCCGTCCGAGCTGGCCAACCTGCAGGGCGTGGTGGTCTTCCGCGTGGTCGACGGCCAGAAGATGGCCGCGGTGTTCGACCTCAAGCAAATCCGCGCCGGCGATGCCGTCGACCCGCAGATCTACGGCGACGACATCGTGGTGATCGACCAGTCCGGCGCCAAGACCGGCCTGCGTCGCATCCTGGAAACCATCCCGGTCTTCAATCTGTTCCGCGTCTACTGACCGGCCGCTTTCCAAGGGAATGACCTGATGTCCAACGAGATGGAACCCGGCCGGCCCGGCGGCCCGCAGCTGCCGGCGCCGCAGGATGAAGCGCGGCGCCAGGCCCTGGCCACCGCCCGCAACCAGGCGCTGAGCCTGGACCTGCGCACGCAGGACAATGCCGACAGCGACGAGATCGACCTGCTCAGCTACTGGCGCATCCTGGTCAAGCGCCGCTGGACCGTGCTGGGCGCGCTGGGCATCGTGCTGGTGGCCACCCTGGTCGGCACGCTGCTGATGACGCCGATCTACCGCGCCACCACCTCGCTGCAGATCGAGCGCGACACCATCAAGGTGGTCGACGTCGAAGGCGTGTCGCCGGTGGAAGGCGGCGCCGGCGCGGACTTCTACCAGACCCAATACGAACTGCTGAAGAGCCGGGCCCTGGCCCAGCGCGTCGCCTCGACGCTGTCGCTGGCCGAGGGCGACACGCTCGAGCGCCTGTCGCCCCCGTCGCCCTGGGCGGCGCTGCGCGGGCTGTTCTCCGGCGGCGGCGACGACGCCGACGAGGACTCCGAGGCGGCCCTGGCCTCGCGCGACGGCGCGGCCACCGCCTTCATCATGCGCGGCGTCACCATCGAGCCGGTGCGCAATTCGCGCCTGGTGCGAGTGCACTTCGACAGCCCGGACCCGGCGTTCTCTCAGCGCGCCGCCAATGCACTGTCGGAAGCCTTCATCGCCAGCAACCTCGAGCGCCGCTTCGACTCCTCGGCCTACGCCAAGACCTACCTCGAGGACCGCCTGCAGGAACTGCGGCTCAAGCTCGAGGACTCCGAGCGCGAACTGGTCGCCTTCGCCCAGAAGGAACAGATCGTCGGCAGCGGCGACAGCAACGGCAACCTTAGCGAACAGGACCTGGGCTCGCTGAACGCCGCGCTGTCGCAGGCGCGCCAGGACCGCATCAAGGCCGAGGCGCGCTGGCGCCAAGCCCAGGCCTCGCGCGGCACGGTGCTGCTGGGCGAGATCGGCGAGGCCTCGATCATCAAGGGCCTGCAGGAGAGCCGCGGCAAGCTGCTGGCCGACTACCAGGACAAGCTGCGCCTGTACAAGCCGGGCTATCCGCTGATGGTGCAGCTCAAGGGCCAGATCGACGAGATCGAGCGCCAGATCGCGGCCGAGGTCGGCAACATCAAGGCCGCCATCCAGGCCGAGTTCCTGGCCGCGCAGGAGCAGGAGCGCCTGCTGGCCGAGCAGATGACGCTGGTGAAGACCGACGTGCTGGACCTGCAGAGCCGCTCGATCCAGTACAACATCCTCAAGCGCGAAGTCGACACCAACCGCGAGCTCTACGACGGCCTGCTGCAGCGCTACAAGGAAATCGGCGTCGCCGCCGGCGTCAGCAACAACAACATCAGCGTCGTCGACCGCGCCCAGAACGGCTACAAGTTCAAGCCCAGCCTCACCCGCAACCTGGCGCTGGGCCTGCTGGCCGGCCTGATGCTGGGCGTGCTGCTGGCGCTGGCCTTCGAGTACCTGGACGACACCCTGAAGGCGCCGGAAGACGTCGAGAAGCAGCTGGGCCTGTCGGTGCTGGGCGTGATCCCGCTGCTGAAGCTGCCGATGACCCCGGCCAAGGCGCTGGAGGATCCGCGCTCGGCCTTCGCCGAAGCGTATCGCTCGGTGCGCACCGCGCTGCAGTTCGCCACCGACACCGGCGTGCCGCGCAGCCTGCTGATCACCAGCTCGACGCCGTCGGAGGGCAAGTCGACCACCGCGCTCACGCTGGCCCGCAACTTCGCCCAGCTGGGCAAGCGCGTCCTGATCATCGACGCCGACCTGCGCAACCCGTCGCTGCACCGCACGCTGGGCGTGGACAACACCGCGGGCCTGAGCAACTACCTGGCCGGCGCGGTGAAGGCCACCGACGTGATCCACGCCACCGACACCCCGGGCCTGATGTACATGAGCACCGGCCCGCTGCCGCCCAACCCGGCCGAGCTGCTGATGGGCCCGAAGATGCTGAGCCTGATCAGCATCGCGCGCGAGAAGTTCGACCAGCTGATCATCGACGGTCCGCCGGTGATGGGCCTGGCCGACGCGCCCATCCTGGGCAACCTGGCCGACGGCACCCTGCTGGTGGTGGAAGCCGGCGAGACCCGCATCACCGTGGCCCGCAACGCGCTCAAGCGCCTGCTGGCGGCGCGCGCGCACGTGGTGGGCGGGCTGCTCACCAAGTTCAGCAGCAAGCACGCGGGCTATGGCTACGGCTACGGCGCCTACAACTACTACTCGTACGGCGGCCAGGAAGAGACCAAGAAACTGGGACGCCGCTGATGGCCGGCGCCGGCCATGCACTGGAGCAGGCCCTGGCCTACTACCGTGCGCCGGCGCGGCTGGCGATGGCGGCGCACCGGCCGCTGCCCGACGACCTGATCGAACTGCTGCGCCTGGCCGCGGGCGACGGCGCCCAGGCCGCGGCCAGCGCCGCGGCCAGCGGCGAATCGCCCGAACGCGTGGCCGAGGCCGCGGTGTTCTTCGTGCAGCAGGTGATGTTCGCGGCCGGGGCCGACCCGCACCGCGTGCTGGGCGTGAACCCCGGCGCCCCCGCCGCCCGCATCCGCGAGCACTACCGCTGGCTGATCCGCTGGCTGCATCCCGACCGCAACGCCGACGACTGGGACAACGTCTACACCGACCGCGTCACCCGCGCCTGGCAGCAGCTTCGCCGCAGCGGCGCGCTGGCGGGGGAGGGCGGGGCCGACGCCGGCGAGTCCGCGGCCGAAGCCGCGCAGGACGCCGAATGGTCCCGGCTCGCCACCCGCGGCCGGCCCACGCCCGACGCCGCGCCGCGCGCCGCTGAGCCCGCCGCCGCCGAGGCCCCGGCCGCCGCCCCGCGCGCGACCGAACTCCCGGTCGCGCTGGCCCGCATCTCCCGCGAAACCGACGCCGCCCCCATCCTCTCCGCCCGCACCGCCCGCCGCCTGCCGGTGTTCGTGCTGGGCGGCCTGGGCCTGGCCGCCGTCAGCCTGGTCGCCCTGCTGTGGGTCGCCCAGCAGCAAAAAGCCGCGCGCCCGACCCTGGCCCGCGTCGAGCTGCCCGCCGTCGACGTGCCCCGCGAATCGCCCGCGATCCCCGGCGCCGCCCGCGCCAGCCTCGAGCTCCCCGCGCCCGTCCTCCCCCTCCTGCCCGCCATCCCCGCGCCCACCCCCTCCCCTGTAGGAGGGCCTTCAGGCCCGAATCTTTCCCCCGCCATCTCCGCGCCCAACCCCGCCCGCCCGCCCGCCCCGGCCGTGCCGCTGGCCGGCGACGCGCAAGCGGCGCCGGTACCGCAGGTCGCGGCGGAAAGCTTCGGGCCTGAAGGCCCTCCTACAGGGGAGGGCGTGGCGGCAGCGGAGACCGAGGCCACGGCCCCGCCAGCGCCGATGGACGAAGCCAGCGCCCGCGCCGTGCTCGCGAAGTTCAGCGCGGCCTACGCGGCGGGCGACATCAACGCCCTGATGCGCCTGTTCACCCGCGACGCGCGCAACAACCGCGGCGGGCGCGACGCCATCGTCTACGACTACCAGTCGCTGTTCGCGCGGTCCCGCGAGCGCCGCCTGGACCTGCAGCCCAACGGCTGGATCACCGGCGACAGCGGCGCCGTGGTGCTGGCCGAGTACGCGGCCTGGGTGAAAGAGGGCCGCCTGTTCCCCGGCAGCACCACCCGCGGCACCATCCGCTTCACCCTGCGCCGCGAAGACGGCGAACTGAAGATCAGCCAGGTGATCCATGACTGAGCCCTTGCCGCGCGCCCGCGTCCGCCGCCTGCTGCTGGCCCTCGCCACCGGCGCCCTGGTGCTGCTGGGCGGGCGCGCCGTGCAGAACGGCGTGGCCGACCACTACGCCATTTCCAACCCGGCCCGCGCCCTGGCCTGGCGCAGCGACCACCCCGAGGCCCTGTACCGCCAGGCCCTGCGCCTGGCCGCCGACCCGGCCCAGGCCGAGGCCGCCGCCGACCACGCCCGCCGCGCCCTGCGCGCCAACCCGCTGGACGGCCGCAGCTACCGCATCCTGGGCACCCTGGCCGACGCCGCCGGCGACCGCGCCCAGGCCGCCCGCCTGTTCACCGTGGCCGCGCAGCGCACCCCGCGCGACCTGTCCAGCCAGGCCTGGCTGCTCGACTACCACCTGGCCGAAGGCGACCTGCCGGCCGCGATGCAGAACCTGGACCTGCTGCTGCGGGTGAATCCGGGCCTGTTCCCCAGCCTGGAAGCCCAACTGCTGGGCCTGGCCAGCGACGCCCGCGCCCACGAGGCCCTGGCCGACCGGCTGGCGACCCTGCCGCCCTGGCGCGGCCGGCTGCTGGTGGCCACGGCCGCGAAGGCGCCGTCCTACGAGGCGGTGGCGCCGCTGTTCGACCGCCTGCGCAAGGCCCCCGGCGGCCTGGCCCCGGCCGAGCTGTCGGCCTGGGTCGACCGCCTGGGCCGCGAGGGCCAGTGGGGCCCGGCCTACCTGATCTGGGTGAGCCAGCTGCCGCCCGAGCGGCTGGTGGGCCTGGGCAACCTTTACAACGGCAGCTTCGAATGGGAGCCGGGGCAGGGCGCCTTCCACTGGCGCCTGGGCCGCATCGCCGGCGCCCGCGTGGACCGCCTGCCCACCGAGGGCGCCGACGGCAAGCTGGCCCTGCGGGTCGCCTTCGAAGACCGCCGCGTGCCCTTCGCCCACGTGCGCCAGATGCTGGCCTTGGGCCCCGGCCGCTACACCTTCAGCGGCCAGGCCCGGCCCGAGACCCTGCGCACCGAGCGGGGCCTGGTGTGGACCATCACCTGCGCCAGCGGCGGCCCGGCCCTGGGCGAAACCCGGCCGCTGATGGGCAACGGCCCCTGGCGGGCGTTCGAAGCCGAGTTCGAGGTGCCGGCCGAAAACTGCGGCGCCCAGTGGCTGGTGCTGCGCCTGCCGGCCCGGATCCCGGCCGAGCAGCGCATCGGCGGCCGGGCCTGGTTCGATGCCCTGAAGATTTCTCGGCAGCGCCCGGCGCCCGACGCAAATAATTGATTTGAAACATTTACCCGATAGCCTGCGGTTCAGCAAAAAAACCCGTGAAGGGTTGCCAGGCCCGCCGTATCGGCCTAACCTAGAACCCAAATCGGCTTCACCCGCCCCCCAAGGGAGCACCACCATGATCCGTACCGCCCTCATCCTCTCCGCCCTCGTCGCCGCCCCGGCCTTTGCTGCCGACAGCGTTGCCACGCTCAGCGCGCAGCAGGGCACCGTGCTGGTCAACCAGGGCGACGAATTCATCACCGCCACCGACGCGCAGGCCCTGCTGGCCGGCGACCGCGTCATGGTCATGGAAGGCGGCAGCGCCGAAATCACCTTCGCCGACGGCTGCGTGCTGCCGCTGGTCTCGGGCTCGCTGGTCGACGTGCCGGCCACCTCCACCTGCGCTGGCGCCGTGGCCAGCGTGCAGAACATCGGCCCCAGCTACGCCCAGGCCGTGGGCAGCCGCAGCACCGACCGCAGCAAGTACGAGCCGCTGGTCTATGGTTTCTGGGGCTTGGTGATCGTCGGCATGATGCAGGACGGTGGCGTCAAGTTCACCTACCAGGAGCCGGCCGCCAGCCCGTAACGGGTTCGCACCGCGCACCGCGAGAAAGGCCGCCCCCGGGCGGCCTTTTTCATGGGCAAGGCGAAAGTTTCAAGCGCGGCGCGATGGCTTGTTTTGCAGCATAGTCCGCTATCATCACATGGCATTCGCGACGCGCAGGACGCGCACCGCAGACAGGGGAAACGCATGATGCCAACCGCCCGCCCGCGCACGCTGGGCACGCACCTGCAGTGGCCGCTGGCTGCCGCACTGCTGCTGCTGTGCCTGGTGCTGGGCGGCGGGCAGGGCACGGTGGGCGATGCGCTGTGCCAGGCGCTGGCGGCGGGGCTGGTCATCCTGACCCTGTGGCGCAGTGAAACCGAGCCCGATGCCCGCCTGCCGCGCATCGCCTGGATCGCCGCACTTCCCCTGGCGGTGCCGCTGCTGCAGCTGCTGCCGATTCCCGAAGCGCTGTGGCTGATGCCGCCGGCGCGTGCCGAGATCGCCCAACAGCTGGCGGTCGCCGGCCTCGAGCCCACGACGCGCTGGACGCTGACGCCCTTCGGCACCGAAACCGCGCTGGCCTGGCTGCTGCCGGCGGTGGCGATGTTCCTGGCGGTGCTGCAGTTCGATGCCACCCAGCGGCTGCGGTTGGTGGCGATCTTCGTGGCGGTGACCGTGGTGGCGATCGTGCTGGGCGTGGCGCAGATGGCGTCGGGCGCGGGCAGCGTGCTTTATTTCTACGACCGGACAAACAGCAGTAGCGCAGTGGGCTTCTTCGCCAACCGCAACCACTTCGCCAGCCAGCTGGTCCTGGCCTTGCCCTTCGTGCTGATCGGTACCGCGGCCTGGTGGAACACGCAGCGTGACGAAGGCCGGAATGCCTTGCTGTGGGCCACGGCGGGCGTGGCGCTGGCCGCGCTGCTGATCCTGGCGTTGGCCTTGGTAGGCTCGCGCGCCGGCATCCTGCTCGGCATGCTGGCCATTGCACTGAGTCTGCCGGCCGTCCTGGCCATGCGGAACAAGCGCGGCACCCGGCGGCTGATGGCGGCGGTGCTGGGCGTCGGCCTGCTGCTAGGCGTGCAGTTCGCGCTGTTCGGCGTGATGCAGAGCTTCTCGCAGGACCCGATGGAAGACGCCCGCGTCCGGTACACGCAGCTGACCCTGGAGGCCGCAGGCCACCACGCGCCGCTGGGTACGGGGTTGGGCGGGTTCCGCCGTGCCTTCGAGGCCTATGACGTGGACTCGGTCGAAAACATCTACGTCAATCACGCGCACAACGACTACGCCGAGCTTTGGCTCGATGGCCGTGGGTCGGCCCTGTTGATCGGCATGGCGCTGCTGGTCACCTTCGCCGCCGCCGCGTGGCGTCACTGGCGACGCCGTGGCGCGGCAACGCTGGAAAAGTTGCTGACCCGCGCTTCGCTGATCGGCCTGCTGATGCTGGCCCTGCATTCGTTTGGCGACTACCCGCTGCGGACCACGGCGCTGCTGGCCAGCGCCGGGTTGCTTGCGGCGCTGCTGGCGCGCCCCCGCACCCATCATCGAACTGGAGTTCCCTTGGCCCATGCTGAATCTTGAAGACACGCGCATCGCCGTGATCGGCCTGGGCTATGTCGGCCTGCCGCTGGCGGTCGAGTTCGGCAAGCGATATGAAACCGTCGGCTATGACATCCGGTCGGAACGCGTGGCCGAACTGGAAGCTGGACGCGACGGTACGCGGGAAGTTTCCCCCGAAGAACTGGCGGGAAGTCCCAAGCTGCGCTTCGGCAGCCAGCTGGACACCATCCGCGGCTGCAATGTCTACATCGTCACCGTGCCGACGCCCATTGATGCGGCCAAGCGCCCCGACCTGACTCCGCTGGTCAAGGCCAGCGAGGCCATCGGCAGCGTGCTCAAGAAAGGCGACGTGGTGGTGTACGAGTCGACGGTCTATCCCGGCTGCACCGAAGAGGTCTGCGTGCCGCTGCTGGAGAAGGCTTCGGGCCTCATGTTCAACCGCGACTTCCACTGCGGCTACAGCCCCGAACGGATCAATCCGGGCGACAAGCTGCACCGGGTGACCACTATCCTGAAGGTGACCTCGGGCTCGACGCCGGCGACGGCCGACTTCGTGGACGCGCTGTACGGAAGCATCATCACCGCCGGCACCCACAAGGCCAGCAGCATCAAGGTGGCCGAGGCCGCCAAGGTGATCGAGAACACCCAGCGCGACGTCAACATTGCATTGATCAACGAGCTGGCGCTGATCTTCAACAAGTTGGGCATAGATACCCTTGAAGTACTGGAGGCGGCGGGCACGAAGTGGAACTTCCTGCCCTTCCGCCCGGGCTTGGTGGGCGGGCACTGCATCAGCGTCGATCCTTACTACCTAACCCACAAGGCGCAGGAAATCGGCTACCACCCGGAAGTGATCCTGGCCGGCCGCCGAATCAACGACGGCATGGGCGCCCACGTGGCGGCCCAGGTGGTGCGGCTGATGGCGGGCAATGGCATCAACCCGGTGGGCGCACGCGTGCTGGTGCTGGGCCTCGCTTTCAAGGAGAACTGCCCCGACCTGCGCAACACCCGCGTGGTGGACATCATCGGCGAGCTGGCCGGATTCCAGGCGAAGGTGGATGTGTACGACCCTTGGGTGGATGCCGCCGAAGCCGAGCACGAGTACGGCATCACGCCGATCAGCGCGCCGAAGAGCGGTGAATACGACGCGATCGTGCTGGCCGTGGGGCATGCCGAGTTCGCCAAGCTGGGCGGGCAGGGCGTGCGTGCCCTGGGCAAGGCCAGCAGCGTGGTTTATGACGTGAAGTACGTGCTGCCGCGGGATGCGGTGGACGGGAGGCTTTGACAATGAAGGTCCTGGTAACCGGCACCGCCGGATTCATCGGCTCGCATCTCGCCATGCGGCTGCTCGAGCGCGGCAACGAAGTGGTCGGCTTCGACAACATGAGCGACTACTACGACGTGAACCTGAAGAGGGCGCGTCTGGCCCGCTTCATGGACCACCCGAACTACATCCACATCGAAGCCGACCTGGCCGATCGCGAAGCGGTGGAGCTGGCGTTTGCCACCCACAAGCCGCAGCGCGTGGTGAACCTAGCGGCGCAGGCCGGCGTGCGTTACGCCGCCCAGAATCCGCACGTGTACGTCAGCAGTAACGTCACCGGATTTCTGCACATTCTGGAAGGCTGCCGGCATCACGGAGTTGAGCACCTGGTGTTCGCGTCCACCAGTTCGGTATACGGCGCAAACCTCAAGATGCCGTTCAGCGAACACCAGCCGACCGAGCACCCGTTGACCCTGTACGCGGCTACCAAGAAAGCCAACGAAATGATGGCGCACAGCTATGCGCACCTCTATGGCATTCCCTGCACCGGACTACGCTTCTTCACCGTCTACGGGCCCTGGGGTCGGCCGGACATGGCGCTGTTCCTATTCACCAAGGCCATCCTGGCCGGCGAGCAGATTAAGGTGTTCAACCACGGCAAGCACAAGCGCAGTTTCACTTTCGTGGACGACATCGTCGAAGGCGTGATTCGAACTCTGTGCCAGCCCGCGACCGCGAACACGGCCTGGGATGGCACGGCGCCGGACCCCGCCACCAGCAATATTCCGTACCGGATATTCAACATCGGCAACGAGCAGCCGGTGGAGCTGCTTCGCTACATTGAGGTATTGGAGGGCTGCCTGGGGCGAAAGGCGCGGATGGAGATGCTGCCGCTGCAGGCCGGCGATGTTCCCGACACCGAAGCCGATGTCTCCGAGTTGATCCAAAACGTCGGTTACTCCCCCGTGGTGCAGGTGGAGGAGGGTGTCCGTCGGTTCGTCGAGTGGTATCGCGAGTACTACGCCGCCTGTTGACCCTCTGCTGCCGAGTTTGACCAGCGTGGCCTCCTGCCGAAGGCTCATGCTCGTGGTGATCAGGCGACTTGCCGGGGCCCATGGGCACGCGGCGGTAGCGGATCGGCGGCTTTCAGGAAAAGAGAATGTCGCGCTGCCTGACGTCGGATTGGGTATACACCTCTTCCCGCATTTTCATGCGCTTGCGGT
The DNA here is from genome assembly GCF_035721105.1 of Arenimonas sp. GTDB lineage: Bacteria > Pseudomonadota > Gammaproteobacteria > Xanthomonadales > Xanthomonadaceae > Arenimonas. The sequence continues at coordinate 43,472 of NZ_DASTNG010000017.1, forward strand.
ATCGGACCGCATTGTTGAGGTTGCGAGCCTTGTCATACAGGCCCCAGGCGCGGAGCAGCTTGCGCAGCGGCACGAAGCGATGCCGCTTCGCGTGGTCGTAATTGCGAATCCGCTGGACCTGGTCTTCTTCTAAGCCGATGGTCTTGGCAAAGGCATAGACCTCCCGGCGCATCTGGGCGGTGTCCAGCAGGCTACCGTTGAACTCCTTGAAATGCAGCTCCCAGATCACGCATTTCAATGCGTTTTCCACGTTAAAGCGTGCAAGCCAGACATCGCGCTCGGGCCATTTTTCCAGGGTTCGCTCGATATCGTTGAGCACCGTCGGAAACACGACGTCGATTTCCAGGCCGCGCCATTTCTCGCAACCCGGCCATTTTTCCTTGTAATGCCCCAGGCCGTTTATCGTCGTGTCCGAAAAATTGCTCTTGTTGCCGATCGGGTGGTACATCATCTCGTCGATTCGCACGCAGCGCTCTGCCAGCAGCAGCAGGGCGATGGCCGAGGTGTAATCCGGCGAGATCGGACGGAACAGTTCACCCCAGATCTCGCGGGCGCGCGTGCCCAGCTCGCGGCGGTAGCCTGAGTTCAGCGCCCTCGGGATGGGCTGACCGTAGACATTGCTGGTTTCGAAGCCGCGGAACTGAAGGAAAGTGGTGAATACGTCCTCGGCCCGTTCAGTGATGCAATGGATCGGCGGCGGGCCGCCTTCGGCGCCATGTGTTTTCTGCACATGATCGAACTTCTGGCCGGGCCAGAAGAAGATGTCCGGATCGGTCCGTTGCACGACATCCGCCATCAGGGCGAGGGCGCCGGGTCGCATCAGCCAGCGATCGGCCATGAACAGGACATAGCGCCCCTGCGCGGGAAGGCTGCAGGCCTCCCAGTTCTGGTCCATCTCGAGCTTGCCTCCGGTTTCGGTAATCCGGACCTTTTCGCGATCGGGACCAAGCGCGGATAGCCAGGCCAGCAGTTGCCCGCCTTCCCGAACCGAATTGTCGGAGACGAGGATTTCGAAGTCCCTGAAAGACTGATCCAGGATGGACCTGATGGAGCGGCTGGCGGTTTCGAAACGGTCGCGGGACGGGACGCAGATGCTGAAAAGAGGCTCCCTGCTCATGTCGGGCTTCCTGGCAGGTTCGAATGGGCGCGCGGGACGTCGCGGGATGGCTTTATGCGGGTGACCTTGGCGGGAACGCCCGCGACGACGGCGTATTCCGGCACATCGCGTGTCACGACAGCACCAGCACCTACGACTGACCAGGCGCCCAGCGTGAGGCGTGGCAGTACCGTGGCGCCCACGCCGATCAGCACGCCTTCGCCCGTTGTGACCAGTCCCGCCACTTTGACGCCGGGGGCGATGAAGTTGGTCGCGCCGATCCGCGTCTCGTGCGAGATCACGCAGCCCGCGTTGATGCAGGCGTTCTCGCCGATCTCCGTCGCGGCTTGCAGGATGACGCCGTCCTGGATGTAGGCGCCGACTCCGATCCGCGCGCCCGAGACATCGATCCCGGGGTGGATGAAGCTGTCGTGAAGGAAGCCCAAGTCGGTGACGATGCGCGAAGTTTCGTGCCGGGTTTCGGGGTCGCGGGTGATCAGGTTGATGAAGCGCCGTTCACGGGGCCAGTCGGACAGGATGTCGAATCCGCCGAACACCGGCAGGCCGCAAAACATAGTTCCCTTCTTGGTGGGATCATTGTCGACGAACCCTAGGAACCGCCGAGTGTCGCCGGCCGCCCGCAGGGCAGCCATCATGCGGGCGGTTTCCGGGTTGTTGGCCCCGATGAAGACTATCTCAGTCATGCGTGCCGCCCGCGGGCGCCTTGTCGAGGCATCCTTTGAGCACGCTGACGACGCGGGAAATATCGTCATCCGTCATGTCGTGGTAGCTGGGCAAGTTGATTGCCCGGTCGGCAATGTCATGCCCCACCACGTTGCCAGGCATATGCGTGAACATCGGCATCGTTGACAGCGGGTGGAAGAACACCCGGGCATCGACATTGGCGCTCTTGAATTCGGCCAGAAGCAGCTCTCGCGTGACGCCAGTTTCGCGGGCGAAGACGGCCGTCGGCATCCATGCTGAATTGATGGTTCCGGCGGGTTCGGGGTTGATCGAGATCGCGCTGATCGGTGCGAGGGCGACCCGGTACTTGGCAAATATTTCGCGCTTTCGCCCGATAAGGTCCTCGATCCGTTCGATCTGGGCGCATCCGATCGCCGCCTGTATGTTCGACATCTTGTACTTGAAGCCGACCACCTGGGACCAGAACTGATGCGTCTCGCCTGGAACGCGGCCATGGTTGTTTAGGGTTAGCACCTTGTGGTTCAGTGCCGCGTCACTGGTCACGAACATGCCCCCCTCGCCGGTTGTCATGGTCTTGGTGCCATGAAACGAGAACGTGCCGAACAGGCCGCGCGACCCCGCCTGGCGGGCGCCCCAAGCAGAGCCCAGGGCTTCGGCCGCATCCTCGATGATCGGCAGGTCGTGCTGGCGGCCGATATCCAGTAGGGCATCCATGTCGCACAGGTTGCCGTAAAGATGGGTGGCGATGATCGCCTTGGTGCGCGGCGTGATCGCGGCTCTGGCCTTGTCGGGGTCGATGCACCAGCTGTCGGGAAGGATGTCGACAAAGACCGGCGTGGCCCCGAGATGTACGATCACCGAGGCCGCGGCGATCCAGTTGGTGTCGGCCAGGATGACCTCGTCGCCCGGTCCGATTCCGATGGCGGACATGCCCATGTGCAGCGCGCCGGTGCAGCTGGACGTGGCGATGGCGAACTCGGTGCCCACGTAGGCAGCGAACTTCGCCTCTAACTTGTAGATGTAGTCGTAGCACAGCGCTCCCCAGCCGTTGCGCGCGGCATCGGTGGCGTATTCGACCTCAAGATCAGTGATCGACGGTTTCGTATAGAGGATTCGCGACGACATTCGAGCAGCTCCATGGCTTGCTTGGACATAGGGTCGGTTTTCGACCCGGATCGTGTTCAGGACAGCGTCTGAACGGGTACCGGACGGAGCTGCGCAAGGCTTTGCAGTGTCTGGTCACGCGCGGACAGGGACGTTACGGGCAGCGGCCAGCGGATGGCGACATCCGGGTCATCGTGCCGCAGGCCGCTTTCCATTTCGGGGGCATAGGTGGCACTGTTAAAATAGATGATCTCGCTGTCGTCCGTCAGGGCTTGGAAGCCGTGGGCAAAGCCAGCCGGCAGATAAAGCATGTCGCGGTTCTCGGCCGAGAGTTCGATTCCCGCCCACATGCCAAAGGTCGGCGAACCCTCGCGCAGGTCGACACCAACGTCAAATATCGCGCCCCGGATGCAGCGCACCAGTTTGACCTCGCTGGAGGGCGGATACTGGAAATGCAGGCCGCGCACCGTGCCCTTGTGCACCGTGAGGGAGTTGTTGATCTGCGCCCAGTCCGCCGTCAGTTCTTGCTGCGCGAACTCCGCGCGACAGAACAGGCGGGCAAAGAAGCCGCGGTCATCGCTACGGCGTTCGAGCGATATCCGGATCAGGTTCGGGATTTCAAGTGGTGTGTATTTCATTTTTGAAGTTCGCAATCTGTTCGAGTGTTTTGCGACGGATCGCTTCGTTATCGGCGCCGGCGGCCACCTGGTACCAATCGACGGTTTCGGCGACGGCGCGGGCAAAGCCCCAACACGGTGCCCAACCCAGGCGGTTGCGGGCACGGCTGGTATCGAGCGTCAGCAGGGTGGCCTCGTGCAGTCTCGGTGCGTACGGGTCCAGCGGACTCCAGCGGCCGGGCCAGCGAGACAAGGCTGTCTCGACCAGGCGCTGGACGGTCTGCGCAGCCTCTGGGTCGGGACCGAAATTGAAGGCATCCTGATAGATCGCAGCGGCATCCTGATGCAGGGTCTGTGCCAGCAACAGATACCCCCAGAGCGGATCAAGGACATGCTGCCAGGGACGCACCGCGCCCGGGTTGCGCAGCACGACGTCCTCGTTGCGCGCCAGGGCCCGCATGATGTCGGGCACGATCCGGTCTTCCGACCAGTCGCCGCCGCCGATCACGTTGCCGGCCCTGGCCGTGGCCAGCCTGACGTGGCCGCCCGGGGCGAAGAAGCTCTTGCGCCAGCTTTGTGCGGCGAGCTCGGTGCCCGCCTTGGAGGCGCTGTAGGGATCGTGACCACCCAGCGGGTCGTTCTCGCGGTAGCCGAATTCCCATTCGCTGTTGGCATAGACCTTGTCTGTGGTCACGACGACTACGGTGCAGGGCGCCTCGAGATGCCGGACCGCCTCCAAGACATGGGCGGTTCCCATGACGTTGGTGGACCAGGTTTCCAGCGGATCGCGATAACTTTTCAGGACCAAGGGCTGGGCGGCCAAATGGAACACCACTTCCGGGGCGGCTTCGGCCATCAGGGCCCGCATTCGGTCCCGGTCGCGGATGTCGGCGATCCGGCTGTCCATGTCATCGGCCAGTGCCAGCTGGTCGAACAGGGCCGGTCGACCTTCGGGTTCCAGCGCTATGCCTGTGACCCGAGCGCCTGCCGTCAGAAGCCACAGCGACAGCCATGACCCCTTGAATCCGGTGTGCCCGGTAACGACGACGCGCCGACCGGACCAGAAGCCTTCGCTGGGTGAGGCAGTCATCAGGGCTTGTCCCAGATTTTCCATGGCGCGCGGTTGCTGTTCCAGAGGCCTTCCAGCATGGTCTTGTCGCGCAGCGTGTCCATGGGCTGCCAGAAGCCCTTGTGCTTGTAGGCTTCGAGCTGGCCTTCCTCGGCGATGCGGTCGAGAGGGCCGACTTCCCAACTGGTCTGGTCGCCTTCGATGTAGTCGAAGACCTTGGGCGACAGCACGAAGAAGCCGCCGTTAATCCAGCCGGAGCCCTCGGCGGGCTTTTCGGTGAACCGCGACACTGCGCTCCCGTCCAACTGAAGCGCACCGTAGCGGCCTGCCGGCTCGACGGCCGTCACGGTGGCAAGTTTGCCGTGGGCGCGGTGGAAGGCGATCAGCTTGCCGATATCGATGTCGGACACGCCGTCTCCATAGGTGAAGCAGAAGTCATCCGCGTCGCCCACATGATCCTTCACGCGCTTCAGCCGGCCACCGGTCAACGTATTGGCCCCGGTTTCCACCAGGGTGATACGCCAGGGTTCGGCCATGTTCTGATGCACCGTCACGGCATTGGTTGACAGGTCCACAGTCAGATCAGACAAGTGGGCCGCGTAATTGATGAAGTATTCCTTGATTATGTAGCTCTTGTAGCCGCAGCAGATGACGAAGTCATTTATCCCGTGATGCGAATACATCTTCATGATGTGCCACAGGATGGGCTGGCTGCCGATCTCAACCATCGGCTTCGGTTTCAGATGGGTCTCTTCGGACAGGCGCGTACCGAGACCGCCCGCAAGAATGACTGCTTTCATAGTAACTTTCCTTAGAAACCGTTCGCGTTGGCCATGAGTACCTTCCCGCCCCCTATTCTAGCTGAACTATCGCCGTTCGACGCTTGAGGTTAAGATTGCAAGCCGTGGCTTTCATTAGATATTTTCTCGGGGTTGAGGACTTCCAATTGGCTCTACTTCCTTTGCCTTCCAAGCTGTCCTCGCCGCGTCCGGGGTGCCATGGCTGACACCGCGTACCGTGCGGACATCGATGGCCTGCGGGCAATCGCCGTCGTTTCCGTTGTCCTGTTCCATGGCGAAATCGCGCTTCCGGGCGGGTTCCTGGGGGTAGACGTCTTCTTCGTGATCTCGGGCTACCTGATCTGCAGGCTACTGCTGTCGGAATTCGACCGGACCGGGCACGTTTCGATCGCCCGGTTCTACGAACGCCGCATCCGACGCATCTTTCCGGCGATGTTCGTGGTTTGCGCGCTGTGCGTGCCCTTTGCGCTGACGTGGATGTTCGAAGGCGAACTGAAGTCCTTTTTCGATTCCGCCCTTGCCGCCCTCTTTTTCGTAGCCAACATCTTTTTCTACCAAGAAACTGGCTATTTCGCTGCGGCAGCCGAGCAAAAACCTTTCATTCACTTCTGGAGTCTGGCGGTCGAAGAACAGTATTACCTGGTCTTCCCGCTCTTCCTGGCGTTCGCACACAGATGGACCGGGCGGCGCTGCTTTTTGTGGATGTCCGTGATCGCGCTGGTCTTGTCGGCCGCGCTGATGGCGTGGGGGTCCACGCACATGCGCTCCGCCGCGTTCTATCTGACGCCGTTCCGCGTATGGGAACTGCTGGCCGGTGTGCTGGTGGCCACGATCAGTCCGGTTTACCTGACTGGCATTGCGCGCCCCGTCAGGGAGGCAGGTGCTCTGATCGCCTCAGCGCTGATCCTGGGCGCGATGGTCCTCTACGATCCGCTGTCGGTGGAGACGGCCTTTCCTTACATGCTGACGGTCGTCGCGGGATCCGCGTTGCTGATTGCGGTGGGCCATGGCACCTGGGTTGGCCGCGGCCTTGCCTGGCGGCCGGTGGTCGGGGTCGGCTTGATCAGTTATTCCACTTATCTTTACCACCAGCCGCTGTTCACCTTTGCCCGGTTGCGGTTGCCCGAGGGTCTGACGCTTGAACTTGCTTGGGTCCTGGCGATCCTGTCCTTCGGGTTGGGTTGGCTCAGCTGGCGGTTCGTCGAACAACCCTTCCGGGACCGGGCGCACCTGACCAGGACGGGGGTCTTCCGACTGGCCGGCCTGGCCACCCTCATCCTGACGGCAGTAGTGCTGACACTTCGGCTGTCGCCGCTACCGACCCGTTTTCCACCGCAGGTCGTTGCGCTTTCGGACACTTTGGCCGCCGGTACTTATGGCCTGTCTCCCACGTGTCAGACCGACTGGGATACAAGTGCCGACTGCACCACCGGCGATACCCCCCGGACTCTGCTATGGGGTGACAGCTATGCGATGCATCTCGCCTACGGCCTCGAGGCGACGCAAGTCGCGTTCCGGCAGGCGGCGCTGCCGTCGTGTTTCCCTCGCATGCGCCCAAAATCCGGCCCGAAGGGCCGTTACGAGGTCGAGTGCGCCGCGTTCAACGCCGCGGTGACGGCCTGGGTGAAACAAGAGGTAGCCGCTGGACGGCTGGAGACGGTGATCATCACCTCGCGGGATCTCGGAGTCCGCGCGGGAGCGATACGGCGGATGCCGAGGGAAGCCCGCGTAGATCGGGACGCGGTCTTGACGGATCTTGACGCCACGATCGCCGAACTGCGCGCCAGCGGGCTGCGTGTCGGCCTCGTCGGGCCGCCTCCGCCGGCAGATTTTGATCCCGGCCAGTGTCTCCTGCGTGTCGCGGCCTTTGGCGGCGCCCCGGATCGCTGCGAATTCGCGCTCCACCCCGAAGCTGGGGTGGAAGACCGGCGGCTGGCCGACCTGGCACGTACCCTGGATCTGCCCTTCTTATCGCTTGCGCAGCAGATCTGCCCGGACGGCCAATGCGCCCCGTTCCAAAATGATACGGTCCTCTATCGCGACAACGGCCACCTCACGCCGCAGGGCTCTGCATTGCTTTTCGACAGTCCCGCTGGCAAAGAGTTCATGAAAGACCTCGGCCTCGCGGATCGGCGCTGACATGACGGGGCAACTTTGATGAAGCGCGGATTTGGGCATGCTCTGGCTGCCTTCATGGGCTCCTCCATCCTTGGCTCGCTGACGCAGGTGCTGAAGGGAAAGATCTCGGCGCTGGTGCTGGGGCCGGCTGGCGTCGGTGTCGTCAATCAGCTGACGCTCTGCTTCAGCTTGTTCTTGACCGCAAGCAGCCTGGGCGTTCCCAATGGTATAGCGCGCAACATTGCCGTCCACCAGCGGGAAGAGGACGAGGAAGCTATTCGGGCGCAGCTGTCGTCGTCCTTCATCTTTCTCGCGGCTGTTTCTCTGGGCTTCAGCGGCCTGGGCATGCTGCTGTCGCCGCTGATATCGGACATGCTCTTTGACGACGGGGGCGGGCGGGCCAATCTGGTCGTGCTGGTCCTGCTGGGTGTTCCCGTCGGCGTGGCCGGTCTTGTGTATCGATCGCTTCTCAACGGGACACGGTCAGTTAAGCAGCTGACGTTCGCGCGCATGGCCGCCGATGTGCTGAGCGTTGCGGTCTTCGCCGCCCTGGTTGTTCCCTTCGGCATCCCCGGCGCAGCGCTCGGGCTGGTGTCGCTACATCTCCTGTACCTGGTCCTCATCTCCTGGGGTGCCCGGGTGGCTATCGGGGCCCTGAGTCGTCCGAGGCTGGCCGCGTTTCGCTGGCAGGCAGTGCGAATGAACATGGGTTTTGGGATCCACGGCCTTGTCATCGCCGTCCTCACCATCTTTTCGACATTGCTTGTGTCACGCTGGATCATCACGGACTTCGGCATCGCGGAAAGCGGGCTGTTCAGCGTCGCGCTCAAGGTGACGTCGGTCTACCTGGGGGGTCTTTACGCCGCCGCGAGCGGATACTATTTCGCCTCCATCGCCCGGGCGCAGACGCCGGAAGAGCTTGCCGACCAGATCGACAAGGCCATCGCGCTCTACATGGTCATCGTGCCGCCGATCATCGTCGGCTTGATGGCAGGTGGCGACCTGATCGTCCGGATCCTGTTCAGTGCGGAGTTTCTGCCTGTGGCGACCATTCTTTTGGTGCTGTTGCCCGGGGATGTGCTGCGCCTGGTGGCCGAGACCATTGGCCAGGCGATACTGGCTCGAAAGCACTTCGTCCTGTCTGCGGGAATCATGCTTGCCTGGACCGTGTGCTACATGGTCCTCGTGAAGATCCTCATGGCGCGCTACGGGCTGATCGGTATCGCGTTGGCCTATCTGGTGAGCCACGCCGGGCTGATGGTCGCGTTTCTGGTCGCGGGAAGAATCGTCCTGGGGTACCTGCCTCGCATAAGCAGTACTCTTTTTGCCATCAGGGGCTTCGCACTGGTCGGGGTGACCGCATTCGCTGTCTACGGGGTGGATTATTGGCCGATCAAGATCGCCATCGGTGTAGTTGCACTCGCCGGCTGGGCGGTGGTCAGCAGTTTTGATCCGCAGTTCGCGGCACATGCGAGGAAATCCATCGACATTGTATTGCGTCGCAGAAAGTAGGGGCTGCCCAGTGCAAATAGTGTCCGCTCCGGGCCCCATAGCGGATTTTTACCTTGGGTGAATAGCCTGAAGATCGCGATTTTTCCGTGTGCTGCAGCCATAATTGGGATTCAGTCGTGGAAGGTGCCATGAAGACCGTTGAGGACCTGAACACGCATGCCGCTGGCTTCTCGGCTTGGCTGTACCATCGGACGTTGAGCACAGCCCAATGAACCCCGCTGCGCGGCCTTCCCGCAGGATCGCCATCCTGCTTCCCGATCTCCGCCCCGGAGGCGCCGAGAGGCTGCACGTGAGTCTGGCCCGTGCCTGGATCGCACGCGGGTTCGAGGTCGAATTCGTATTGAGGCAGGCGCGGGGCGAGTTGATGGCGGAACTGCCCCTAGGTGCGTCAGTGTTCAGTTTGAATGCCGGCCGGGTTCGCAGGTCGATACTGCCGCTCGCGCGGTATTTGCGCTCAACTCCGCCCCGTGTGCTGCTGGCGGCCATGTGGCCGTTGACTGCAGTCGCTGCTTTGTCCGCGCGCCTTGGGGGTTATCGTGGCCGCGTGATCTGTAGTGAGCACTCACCTCTGTCCTTGGCGTATGCACGGCGCGGGGCATTGCATCGCTGGTTCCTGTCGGCGAGCCAGCGTTGGGCTTATCCGCGGTTGGATGCCGCAATTGGAGTATCGGCAGGCGTCGCGGATGACCTCGCTCTGACGTCGGGCCTGCCGAGGAAGGTGTTCACGGTGCTTCACAATCCTGCAGCGTTGGGCAACGCCGGCGTGCGAACGGACGTCCCACCCCAACTGGTTTCGGCGGCACGCCCCATATTCTTGACCGTTGGCACGCTCAAGCGGGTGAAGCGGCAAGACGTCCTCATCGATGCTTTCGCCAGGTTGGCCGCTCACGGACGAGGGACGCTGTGCATCCTAGGTGATGGTCCCGAACGTGGTGCGTTGGCGGCCCAGGTACAGGCGCTTGGCTTGGGCGAAGCTGTGCTGATGCCCGGATTCGTGGAGGATCCCGGCCCTTGGTATGCCTCTGCGGATTTGTTCATCCTGTCGTCAGAGTACGAGGGATTTGGCAATGTCATTGTCGAAGCCATGGAGTACGGGCTTCCCATCGTCAGCACCGACTGTGTCGCGGGCCCCTCTGAAATTCTCGAGGGCGGCAGGTACGGAACGCTGGTGCCCGTGGGTGACGCCGAGGCGTTGTCCGAGGCGATGCAGGGGGCGCTGGTGGCGCCGATCGACAGGGAGGCCCTGCGAGCCCGTGCCCGTGACTTCGGACTGGAAGTGGTTGCAGAGCGCTATCTCGACATATTGATCCCAGGCTGGCGTTCCGAGGTCGTGGCATGACCGCCGGGGTGCTTTACCTTTCCTACAGCGGCATGCTCGAGCCCCTCGGCCAGTCCCAGGTGCTCGCCTACCAGGAGCGCCTGGCCGCCGGCCATCCAGTGCACATCCTCAGCTTCGAGCGGCCAGGGGATTGGGCGAACGTTGCCCAGCGCGAAGCCATCGCCAATCGCATGGCCAACGCCGGCATCCACTGGCACCCGCTGCGCTACCACAAGCGTTTTTCGCTGGTGGCCACGTTCTGGGACATCCTCTGCGGCGCGTTCGTGGGCTGGTGTCTGGTGCGCAAGCACGGCCTGGGCGTCGTGCACGCCCGTAGCTACGTGCCTTCCATGATGGCGCTGATAATCAAACGCCTGACGGGTGTGCGCTACGTGTTCGACATGCGCGGGTTTTGGGTGGACGAGCGAGTGGATGGCGGCATCTGGTCGCGCGACGGGCGCGTTTATCGCGGCGCGAAGTGGTTCGAGCGCCGCTTCCTGCTGGCGGCCGACCACGTGGTTTCGCTGACGCAGGCCGGGCTCAACGAACTGGCGAAATTCAGCTACCTGCACGAGCGCATGCCGCCGGCGAGCGTCATCCCCACCTGTGCCGACCTGTCCCGATTCAAGCCGCAGGGCGCACCGCAGGGCGCGCTGACGCTCGGCTACGTGGGTTCGGTCGGCACCTGGTACTTGTTCGACGAAGTGGTGACCGCCTTCCGCCAGCTTCGCGAGCTTCGGCCGGACGCCAGGTTGCTGGTCATCAACCGCAATGACCACGCGTACGTCCGCGAACTTCTGCAGGCCGGGGGCGTTCCACTCGACGCGGTGGAAATCCGCGGCGCCACCCATGCCGAGGTCCCCGCGCAGATGGCCCGCATGCACGCGGGCATCTTCTTCATCAAGCCGGTGTTCTCCAAGCAGGCTTCCGCGCCCACCAAGCTGGGTGAGTTCATGGGTTGCGGCATCCCCTGCCTGGCCAACGCCGGCGTGGGCGACATGGCCGGGATCCTGGAAGCCGACCGCGTGGGCGTGGCCATCTCCGATTTCGACCCGGCAAGCATCCGTGCCGGCATGGCCCGCCTGCTTGAGCTGGTGGCTGACCCAGAAGCATCGGCGCGTTGCGTGGCTTCCGCGCACGTGCACTTCTCTCTCGACGAGGGGGTCCGCCGCTACCAGGCGGTGTACCGCAGCCTAGAGGTGAGCCGATGAGCGGCCAGACTCTGCGCCGACTGAGGGTGCTATTCCTGACCCGCTATCCGGTGGAGGGCGCTTCCAGCCGCTACCGCGTTTACCAATACCTGCCGCACCTCGAGGCGCTGGGCGTGCATTGCCAAGTGCAGAGCTTTATGACGCAGGCCATGTACCAGCTGAGTTTTTCGAAGGGTCGTTCGCTGCGCAAGATGTGGGAAACCGGCAAGGCCGTGTTGCGGCGGCTGGCCGTGCTGGCGGGATATGGCCGATACGACATCATCTACATGCAGCGCGAACTGCTGCCGTTCGGTCCGCCGATAATTGAGCGCTTCCTGCGCTGGCGCGGCGCCACGCTGGTGTTCGACTACGACGACGCGCTGTTTATCCACAAGCCCAGCCGCTACAACCCGCTGGCCAGCCTGGTGCGCTCCGCGGACAAAGTGCGCCAGTTGTTCGGTATCGTGCACTGCGTGATCGCCGGCAACGACTGGCTCCGCGACGAGGCCAGGCAGTCAGGCGCCCGGGCCGTGACCGTCGAGGTGGCTGAGGACACGGTGCGAATCCAGCCCCACGCGCCGCACACCAACGACCGGCCGGTCACTATCGGTTGGCTCGGCTCCAGTTCCACGGTGAAGTACCTGCGGCTTATCGAGCCTGTACTGGTCGATCTGGCCGCCCGTAACCCATTGCTGCGCTTCGAGATCATGGGTGGCGGTGACTTCAGGATGGAGGGAGTACCTTGGGTCCTGGCGCCTTGGTCGCTGCAAGGCGAGCTGGAGGCTCTGAAACGCTTCGACATTGGCCTGATGCCCTTGCCGTCCGAGGACTGGGCGAAAGGAAAGTCTGGGGGCAAAGCCCGGACCTACATGGCGGCGGGGGTCGTGCCCGTCTGCTCGGCGATTGGATATAACCTTGAACTGATTGACCCAGGCCGGACCGGGGTTCTTTGTTCCAGCTTGGATGATTGGCGCCGCGAAATAGAAATGTTGGCTGCCGACGCCGGGTTGCGACAACGTATCGCCGTTGCTGCGCGTGCGGAGGTCGAGTCCAGATTCTCGCCCGTCACCCAGGCGCGACGACTGGTTGGCATTTTCGAAACGCTGCAGCGTGGATCGAAGGAATAGTCCCAGTCGATGTATCCCTACATATTGATTTTCGCCATCGCTTCGCTCTTCGCCTTCGGTGCCAAGAAGGCGTCCTCCCATCGTGCGCTGGCCATTTTGTTTGCACTAACGCTCGCAATTTTTGTATCCACTCGCTACGAAGTGGGATGCGACTTCACCGGCTACGAGAATCGATTCCTGCAGCTGCAGGACCACCTCGACTGGGGTGAGATATTCGGGCAGGGCGAGGCGGGATTCCATCTCTTGAGCCTGCTCGTTCTGAATCTGGGGCTGCCCTACACGGGTCTGCTGTTCTTTAGTGGCCTGATATACATATTCTGCCTTGCACGTTTTTCCAAGCTGACAGAGCGGCCGCTGACCTTCCTCGCATTGTGCTTCCCCGTACTCGTGATCCAGCTGGGGATGTCCGGCATCCGCCAGGCGCTGGCCTTGGGCTTCCTGCTGCTGGCATTCGCAGCGTTCGCCGACAAGAGGCGTCTGGCCATGGCTATCTGGATTCTGGTTGCCTCACAGTTCCATACGTCGGCAATCATCTTCCTGCCCTTGGTCTACTTGATCGGAAGGGCGGTGTCCCTGCCGCGCCTGATCGCCGCGCTGATTGTTCTGGGGCCCGTGGTCGCCTGGCTCATTGGAGATCGCCTGAGTGTCTACAGTGACCGTTATGTCCAGCAGATCTACGGCGAGAATTCTTCCTCGGGGGCGTGGTTCCGCTACTATCTGGTGCTATTGCCCTTCCTCCTGTTCGAGTGGAAGCGCGCACTCATCGAAGCCGCTTATCCCAAGATTTACCCGCTCCTCCGTCTGTTCTCCCTGATCACGTTCTCGCTGGTCCTGGTGGGCGCACTGTCTAGCGTGGCGCTGCACCGCATGGTGTTCTACGTGATGCCGATGAGCATTCTGGCTTTGATCTGTCTTTCCCGCGTCATCTCGGGGAGGAGAACGATCGGCTTGGTCATGGCATCGCCGTTCCTGATTTATGGCCTCTACTTCGCGTCTTGGCTGACGCTGTCACGCCATGCCACCCTTTGTTACAACCCCTACGACTCTTGGTTGTTCTGATGGTGCAAAATTCTGCCTTGCACGCAGTTATCCTGGGCCTGTCCCCGACGGGCCTGTATGTCGCGAGGGAGCTGGGGAAAGCAGGCGCACGCCTGCTTGGCGTGGATTTCGGTCCGGCCACGGCGCGTTCATCCGTTCACTTCAACCGCGACGGAACCTGGCGCATCGAGGACCTTAAGGACCTCCTGCCGCGGCTGCTGGCGCATGCGGCTGGCGCCGGGCAGCCGCCCTTGCTGATTGCCACCAGCGATGTCTTCATTGAGTGGATGATCGACAACTCGGCCGTCTTGCGCACGGCCTTCATCTTCCCCGCCGGCTACGAGGCGGCCGCGCCGGACCTTCTCGACAAAGTCCGCTTCCATGCACTCTGCGCCCGCCACGGGGTGGAAACGCCGGGCATCTGGCAGGCCGCCGACCGAGCCAAGCTGCAGGCGCTGGCCGGCGAGATCCCGTTTCCCTGCATCCTCAAGCCCGTGCTGATCCATCGCGCCAAGGCCTTCCTGAAGGGCCACAAGGTGCTGGTGGCGCGCTCGCGCGAGCAATATCAGGAATACGTCGCAGCCATCCCGGACGAGTCGGGCGCATGGTTTGTCCAGGAGATCATTCCGGGGCCGGAGTCGTCCATTACGCTTTTCGCCGGCTACGTGGATTCCGCAGGTGGCCTGCGGCAAGGCTTCACGGCGCGGAAGCTGCGCCAGTACCCGGCTGGCTTCGGCTCGGCGTCGCTGGTCATCAGCGAAGACAACGCCGATACCCGCGAAATCTGCGAACGTTTCCTGCCGGCCATTGGCTATCGCGGCATCTGCGGCGTGGAGTTCAAGCGCGACCCGCGCGACGGTCGGCTCAAGATCATCGAGATCAACCCGCGGCCCACCCTGTGGTTCCACCTGAGCCACGCGGCGGGCAAGCGAGTTGTGCTTGCCGCGGCCAACGACCTGACGGGGCAGTCCGCACCGCCGGATCTGCCCCAGTCCAATGGGGTGCTGTGGCGCTACGCCCTCAAGGACTGGGTCTCGGCCGCCTTTTACGCCTTCAAGGGTCGCGGCTTCCTGTTCCCCGCGCCCGACCTGGCGGCCGCCGGGCCCACGCGCGCCCGCTGCTGGCCGGTGTTCGATGCGGCTGATCCGAAGCCCGCGCTGTTGGAGCCGATTCATTACGTGGTCAAGGCGTTCAAGAGGTTTGCATGAAGACGCTGATCGTGAACGCCGATGATTTCGGGCTGGCCCCGGCCGTGAACCAGGGCATCCTGGACGCCCACCTTGCCGGGTCGGTCACCAGCACCACGCTGATGGTGAACATGCCCGCCGCCGCCGAGGCAGCCGCCATCGCCAAGGCGCATCCGGCACTGGGCGTCGGTCTGCATTTCAACCTCACGCTGGGCAAGCCGCTGGCAGGCGCGTCGTCGGTGCCCAGCCTGGTGGGTCCCGACGGAAATTTCCACGAGCGGAGCGCGTTGGCGCGAGGGCTGTTCACCGGTCGTGTGCGCCGCGAACACCTCGTGCGCGAGCTCGACGCCCAGCACCAGGCCTACCTGGCGCTGGGCATTCGCCCCACGCATGTCGACAGCCACCAGCACGTACACGGCTTCCCGGCGGTGTTCGACGCCATCGCCGCGCTGTGCGAGGCGCAGGGCATTCCCACCCGCATGCCCTGGCTGCTCAAGCTGGGCGGCAGCCGCCCCAGCGCCGGCCGTGCCCTTCGGCAGTGGCTGCTGGGCCGCATGCTCCGCCGCAACGTGCGTCAGTGGCAGGGGCGCGTGCAGTGGAACGCGGGCATGGGCAGCCTGTTCGACTTGGGCGCCATCCCGGCGCAGCCGACGCTGGGCGACTACCGCTGCGTGTTGGAAGCAGCGGGCGAGGGCGTGTTCGAACTTATGGTGCACCCCGTTCCTGAGGCCGAGGCCGTGCGCGGCCTCACCCGCATCGGTCACGTCAGCGCGGCCGAATGGCAGGTGCTGTCGAAGCCCGGGCTGGATCAGCTGGCCGCCGGGCTCGGCTTTCGCATGGCCAACTTCGCGAGTGCCTTCGGGCCCAGTGCGCGGGGAGTCGACGGTGCAGCCTGAGGTCACCCCAAGGGCGAACCGGAAGGTAGTGCTGTTCGCCAACACAGACTGGTACCTCTACAACTTCCGCTGCTCCCTGGCGCAAGCCCTGAGGGCCGCCGGCTACGACGTCCTGCTGCTCTCGCCGCCCGGCCCCTATGGCGAGAAGCTCATCGCCCGGGGCTTCCGCTGGGAGGCCGTCCCGATGGACCGACGCAGCCTCAATCCTCTACGGGAGGCCGCGCTGTTGGTCTACCTAGTCAGGCTGCTCCGCCGCGAGCGCCCCGCGCTGGTGCACAGCTTCACCATCAAGTGCGCGGTCTATGGGTCCCTGGCGGCCCGGCTGGCGGGCGTCCCGGCCCGGGTCAATGCGGTAGCCGGCATGGGCTACGTGTTCACCAGCACCGACCTCAAGGCCAGGCTGCTGCGATTGCCCGTGCGCATTTTGCTCCGGCTTGCATTGGGTGGACCTAGCGCGAGGTTGGTTCTGCAAAACCCCGATGATGTGGCCATGTTCAGGCGGGCAAGTCTGGTTGCCGACGATCAGGTGCGACTGATTCCCGGCTCGGGGGTCGACCTGCGGCGGTTTGTCCCGTCAGTTCGAACGAGGGAGCCCGGCTCCGCGATGACGGTCCTAGTGGCAGCCCGTTTGCTGTGGGACAAGGGCTTGGCGGAGTTCGTTGATGCGATTCGACTGTTGCGATCACAGGGCAGGGAGCTGACATTCTTCCTGGCCGGCACACCTGATCCGGGAAACCCCGCGGCGGTCCCTGAGGAGACAGTGCGGGCGTGGGTCTCGGACGGTCTACTGGTGTGGCTGGGTCACGTCGACGACATGCCAGGCCTTTTCTCTAGCGTTGACGTCGTAGTGTTACCGAGTTACCGGGAAGGCTTGCCAAAAAGCTTGATCGAGGCCGCGGCTTGCGCGTTGCCCCTCGTGACAACCGACGTACCGGGGTGTCGCGAGGTCGTCACTGATGGATTGGATGGTTTGTTGGTTCCTGCCCGGAACTCAGTTCACCTTGCCAACGCGATTGCTCGCATTCAAGACGACCCTGCGTTGGGTAAAGCGTTGGGTGCAGCTGCGCGCGAAAAAGCCATTGCTGTATTTGATGAGCGTGTGGTTTGCCAAGCGACATTGGCTGTTTATCGCGAGTTGCTAGGTTGACTCGGAACGGGCGTGAATCTTTCTCATGGCCCGGAGGTGCGGGGTGCCTAGACTGGCGCCCTGAAAGGGGTGCGACGGCATGGACGACTACGGGGATACACCGGCGGCGGCTTCACCGGTGGCGGTGGAGTTGCTCGACCACTACGACTTGGCCGACCAGCCCGGGCGCACGCTGCAGGCGCTGCAGGTCTTCTTCCCGGGCAAGGCGATCGAGTACTTCGCCGCGCTGCAGGTTGGCGGCGTGGTGCGGGTGGATGATCCGGTGTTTGTTGACCTGGTGGGGCAGTTGGCGGCGCAGGGGTTTCGGGTGCGGTTGGTTGGCTAGGGGCGTTGTTGTAGGAAGGTCATGAGGCCCGATGGGCTGTGGAGAAAAGATTCGGGCCTGAAGGCCCTCCTACAGGGGGGGGTTAGTAGAGGACGCGGACGCGGAGGGTGCCGGGGATTTCCGAGAGGGCCTTTCGCAGGACGTCGGACTGTTGTTCGCTCGCCGTCACGTCCATCACCACGTAGCCCACCTTGGCGTCGGTGCGCAGGTACTGGCCGTCGATGTTGATGCCCTGGTCGCGGAAGATGTCGTTGGCCAGCGACAGCACGCCCGGCACGTTGCGGTGGATGTGCAGGATGCGGCGGCTGCCGGCGTGGCCGGGCAGGGACACTTCGGGGAAGTTCACCGCCGACAGGGTGCTGCCGTTGTCGCTGTAGCGGATCAGCTTGGCCGCCACTTCGGTGCCGATGTTGTCCTGGGCCTCCAGGGTGCTGCCGCCCACGTGCGGGGTCAGGATCACGTTGTCCATGCCGCGCAGGGGCGAGGCGAATTCCTCGTCGCTGCCCTTGGGCTCGACCGGGAACACGTCCACCGCGGCGCCGCCGATCTGGCCGCTGCGCAGGGCCGCGGCCAGGGCCTCGATCTCGACCACGGTGCCGCGCGAGGCGTTGATCAGGTGCGCGCCGGGCTTCATGCGCGCCAGCTGGTCGGCGCCGATCAGGTTCTGGGTGGCCGGGGTTTCCGGCACGTGCAGGCTCACCACGTCGCTCTGCGCCAGCAGGTCGTGCAGGCCGGCGGCGGGGCGGGCGTTGCCCAGGGACAGCTTGGTCTCGATGTCGTGGAAGACCACCTGCATGCCCAGGCTTTCCGCCAGCAGGCCCACCTGGGTGCCGATGTGGCCGTAGCCGACGATGCCCAGGGTCTTGCCGCGCACTTCGTGGCTGCCTTCGGCGGTCTTGCTCCAGCCGCCGCGGTGGCATTCGGCGTTCTTGCGCGGGATGCCGCGCATCAGCAGGATCGCCTCGGCGATCACCAGCTCGGCCACGCTGCGGGTGTTGGAATAGGGCGCGTTGAACACCGGGATGCCGGCCGCCTGGGCTGCGTCCAGGTCCACCTGGTTGGTGCCGATGCAGAAGCAGCCCACGGCGATCAGGCGGCGGGCCTCGGCCAGCACCCCGGCGCTGAGCTGGGTGCGCGAGCGGATGCCCACCAGGTGGGCGTCGGCGATCGCGGCGCGCAGCTCGGCGTCGGGCAGCGACTTCGCGCGGTAGTCGATGTTGGTGTAGCCGGCGGCACGCAGTTGGTCTACGGCGGTCTGGCTGACGCCTTCAAGCAGCAGGATGCGGATGTCCTGCCGGGGGAATGAGGTTTTCAGGGCGGCCATGGGAGGGGAGGGGGCAGAGGAAGATTCCTTGGTGCACTATGCTGTCCCGACTCGCTGCGCCGCAACATCCCTTTCACTGCCTGATCTGCCCGCCATGACCGATCCGCGCCTGACGTCCCTGCAAACCGCCGTGCCCGGCCTGCGGCTCAGCACCGAGCCCGGCGACCTGGAGCACTACGGCCGCGACTGGACCCGGCGCTGGACGCCGGCGCCGCTGGCCATCGCCTTCCCGGCCGACGTGGCCCAGGTGCAGGCGGTGATGCGCTGGGCCAGCGCCCAGGGCGTGGCGGTGGTGCCCTCGGGCGGCCGCACGGGGCTGTCGGGCGGCGCGGTGGCGGCGCGCGGCGAGCTGGTGCTCAGCCTCGAGCGCATGAACAAGGTGCTGGGCTTCGACCCGGTCGACGGCCAGCTCACGGTGCAGGCCGGCACGCCGCTGCAGGCGGTGCAGGAGGCGGCGCAGGCGCAGGGCCTGCTCTATCCGGTCGACTTCGGCTCGCGCGGCAGCTGCAGCATCGGCGGCAATATCGCCACCAATGCCGGCGGCATCCGGGTCATTCGCTTCGGCAACACCCGCGAATGGGTGGCCGGCCTGAAGCTGGTCACCGGCACCGGCGAGCTGCTGGACCTGGGCCGCGGCCTGGTCAAGAACTCCAGCGGCTACGACCTGCGCCACCTGGCCATCGGCGCCGAGGGCACGCTGGGCGTGGTGGTGGAAGCCACGCTGCGGCTCACCCGGCCGCTGCCGCCGGCGCAG
The DNA here is from genome assembly GCF_035721105.1 of Arenimonas sp. Classification (GTDB taxonomy): domain Bacteria; phylum Pseudomonadota; class Gammaproteobacteria; order Xanthomonadales; family Xanthomonadaceae; genus Arenimonas. The sequence continues at coordinate 62,799 of NZ_DASTNG010000017.1, forward strand.
ACCCTGCTGCTGGCGCTGCCTTCGTTCGAGGCGCTGATGCAGGTGTTCGCGCATTTCCGCACCCGGGTGGACCTGCAGGCCTTCGAATTCCTCACCGACGTCGGGCTGCGGCACGTGCGCGCGCACGGCGCCAGCTATCCCTTCGACGCGGTGCACCCCTACTACGTGCTCACCGAATACGATGCCGCCGACGAGGCGCAGCAGGCCGCGGGCCTGGCCGCGTTCGAACACTGCCTGGCGCAGGGCTGGGTGGTGGACGGCGTGCAGGCGGCCAGCGAGGCGCAGGCGAAGCAGCTGTGGCGGCTGCGCGAGGGGCTGACCGAGTCGCTGGCGCCGTACCGGCCCTACAAGAACGACATCTCGGTGCGCATCGCCGTGCTGCCGGCCTTCCTGGCCCAGGCGCAGGCGCTGCTGGCCGAGGCCTATCCGCAGTTCGAGGTGGTGTGGTTCGGCCACATCGGCGACGGCAACCTGCACATCAACGTGCTGCAGCCCGCCGGCGTGGCCGACGCCGACTTCGTGGCCCAGTGCGGGCAGGTCACCGGCCTGCTGGCCGACCTGCTGCAGGCGCACGGCGGCAGCATCTCGGCCGAGCACGGCATCGGCCTGGCGAAGAAGGATTACCTGGGCAGCACGCGTTCGCCGGCGGAGGTCGCGCTGATGCGGGGGATCCGGGCCGTGATGGATCCGGCCGGCATTCTCAACCCGGGAAAGCTGTTCGACTGAGCCGCCCGCGGGCGGCGCCGCTCAGAGGTCTTGCTCGTAGCGGATGTAGGGGACGCGCGTTTCTTCGTTGTCTTCGTCGGCAGCGCTGAACGGGTTCTGGCCGCTGGGGGCCAGGTTGGCGGCGCCCAGGCTGAGGCGGCCGCGCCACGGGGCGCGCCAGGTGACGCCGACGCCCATGTCGCTGTAGCGGGTGTTGGTGCCCGGCAGTTCGATGACGCGGCCGATCACTTCCCCACCGAAGTTGCCAACCCCCCCACTGATCGTGAGCGTGCCGGTGTTCCACTCGGGCGGCAGGCCGCCGGGCAGCTGCGCGGCCGGCACGATGCGGGCGCGGGCGAGGGTGCCGCCGATGCTGACCCAGCCGGATTCACCGATCTTGAGTTCGCCCAGCAGGCCGATGTCTTCCTGCTGGTAGTCGGCGCTGCGCAGGGAAAGCATCAGCGGGCTTTCGCTGCCGTCGTCCAGCGCCGCGGTGCCGGGCAGGGCCAGCGGCGACTGCAGGCTGAAGCGGTTCAGGCCGAGGCTGGCGCTGAGGGCGCCGTCGTTGCCTTCCAGCCGCGTTTCCATGCGCACGCCCGGGCGGGCCAGGGCCAGCGGCGCGGTCGGGTTGGGCGCCAGGTTGGCGACCATGCAGTGCTGGGCCAGCGCGCCGAAGCTGCGCGACACCGCGTTGCCGTTGCACAGCAGGCCGACGGTGGGATTGGTTTCCAGCGAGAGGTTGGTGCCGACGCGGCGGCCGTTGGCCAGCGGGAAGGTCATGCCGGCGCCCAGGCTGGGCGTGGCGTTGCGGCCCAGCAGGCGGTCGAGCGAATTGCGCGCCGGGTTGGCGGCGGTCGCGCCCGATTCGATCAGCAGGAAGCCTTCGACCTGGTTGTTGCGGATGATCGGCAGCGCGGTGGTGCCGTCGTCCTGGTCGGGAACCACCAGCGGCGCGGGCGACTGCGCAAACGCGACCGCGCCCGACAGGGCGAGCAGACCGGCGATGGCGGAACGCAGCAGCGGATTCATGTTCATTCCTCGGTGGCTCTCTTGGAGCCTTGCCAGTCCGGGAAGTTCCCGGGTGGGGGGTGGCACGCGGATTTTACAGGAATTTAACGCTTGCGTCCCCCAGCTGGGAAGCCCCCTCTGTAGGAGCGCCTTCAGGCGCGAATCTTTTCGCCAAAAAGCTTCGCGCCTGAAGGCGCTCCTACAGGGGCGCGGCGTTGATGAGGGCGAGGCGTTGTGGGGGTGCGGGGTTATCCAGGACGCGGGGCTATTGCAGGCGCGTGGAACCCGGCGCAGGGACCGCCAAGCTGAACAACGCCTCGATCTGTTCAGCCTCGAAGCGATAGCCGCGGCCGCAGAAGTCGCAGTGCACCTCGGCCACGCCGTCCTCCAGGCTGGCGCGGGCTTCGTCGGCGCCCAGGCCGCGCAGCATGTCCTCCACCCGCTCGCGCGAGCAGCTGCAGGCGAAGGCCAGGGGGCGGCGGTCGAGCAGCTGCACGCCTTCCTCGTGGAAGAGGCGCCAGAGCAGGGTTTCCACCGGCAGGCTGGCCAGCTCGTCCGGGCCAAGGGTTTCGAACAGGGCGTTCACCCGGTCCCAGCCGTCCATGTCGCCCTCGGCGCCGGGCAGCTTCTGCAGGATCAGGCCGGCGGCGCGCTCGGCCTGGGTGGCCAGCAGCATCCGGGTGGGCAGCTGCTCGGACTGCTGGAAGTAGCCCTCGAAGGCCTCGGCCAGGCTGTCGGCGTCCAGGCTCACCAGGCCCTGGTAGCGGGTCATGTCGCGGGCGCCGGGCGGGGTGGATTCGATGGTGATGGCCATCAGCGAGCCCGGGCCGAAAGCGCGCGGGGTCAGCGGGCTGGGCACGGGGGTTTCGAAGTGGGCGATGCCGCGCAGGGTGCCGGCCGCGGTGCACTCGGCGAACAGGGTGCGCAGGCAGCCGGTGCCGCGCAGCTGCACGCTCAGGCGGCCGTCGATCTTGGCGTGGCCGGTGAACAGCGCGGCGGCGGCGCAGGTCTCGCCCAGCCGGGCGGCGATGGCCGGCGGGTATTCGGCGCGGCCGGCGATCTCGGTCCAGGCCTGGTCCAGGTGCACCACGACCCCGCGGATGCCGGAGCGTTCGAGCAGGAAGCGGGTGAGGGTGTCGCGGTCGGGATGGTTTTCCATGACCGCGATTTTACCCCGCCACCCCCAATAACGCCTTGCCCCTTGTAGGAGCGCCTTCAGGCGCGAATCTTTTCGCGAAGAGCTTCGCGCCTGAAGGCGCTCCTACAGGGAGGGTTGGCAGGCGAGGGTGGCAGGGGAGGTTGGCGGGGGAGGTTGGCGGGGGAGGTTGGCGGGGGCGGGTGGCCAGGTTCGCGGGGCGGGGGGCGGGGGTATGGCATGCTTCGCGGCCGATGACTCCCGAACCTTCCCGCTTTCGCCGCTGGCTGCGCCGCCTGCTCTGGCTGCCTGTCGTCTTCGTGTCCGTCACCTTCCTGCAGGTGGCGCCGCTGCGCTTCGTCGATCCGCCCACGAGCGCCTTCATGCTGTGGCGGCAGGTGGATGGCCTGGGCGAGGAGGGCTTTTCCCTACGGCAGGAATGGCGCGACTACGACGAAATCTCGGCCTACCTGCCGATATCCGTGGTGGCGGCCGAGGATCAAAAATTCCCCCAGCACCACGGCTTCGACCTCGAGGCGATCGACAAGGCGCTCGCGTCGAACGCCGAGGGCGGCCGGGTCCGCGGCGGCAGCACCATCAGCCAGCAGGTGGCCAAGAACCTCTACCTCTGGAGCGGCGGCGGCTATTTCCGCAAGGCGCTCGAGGCCTGGTACACGGTGCTGATCGAGCTGACCTGGCCCAAGCAGCGCATCCTGGAGGTGTACGTGAACATCGCCGAGTTCGGGGACGGCGTGTACGGCGCGGAAGCGGCGGCGCAGGCCTTCTTCAACAAGCCGGCCAGCGCGCTCACCGCGGCCGAATGCGCCCGCCTGGCCGCGGTGCTGCCCAACCCCAAGCGCTACAGCGCGCGCAGCCCGGGACCCTACGTGCAGCGCCGCGCCGCCTGGATCCAGCGCAACGCCCGCAACCTCGGCGGCCCCGCCTACCTTGACCCCACCCTGTAGGAGCGCCTTCAGGCGCGAATCTTTTCGCCAAAAGCTTCGCGCCTGAAGGCGCTCCTACAAGCGCGCGCGGATTATGATGCGGCCATGAGCTCCCCCCAGACCCTCACCGTCGTCATCGCCGCCTACAACGAGGACGCGGCCCTGCCGGTGTTCCATCCGCGCCTGCTGCAGGTGCTCGACGGCCTCGATCTGTCGGCGCGCGTGCTCTATGTCGACGACGGCAGCCGCGACGACACCTGGACCCTGCTCGAAGCCTTCGCCGCGGCCGACCCGCGCGTGGGCCTGATCCGCCTGGCCCGCAACTTCGGCAAGGAGCTGGCGCTCACCGCCGGCCTCGACCACGTCGACACCGACGCGGCCGTGGTGCTCGACGCCGACGGCCAGGACCCGCCGGAGCTCATCCCGGCCCTGGTGGCGAAGTGGCGCGAAGGCCATGACGTGGTCTACGGCACCCGCACCCGCCGCGACGGCGAGTCCTGGTTCAAGCGCTTCACCGCCGCCGGCTTCTACCGGGTCATGGCCTGGCTGTCGCGCACCGACATCCCGCGCGACACCGGCGACTTCCGCCTGATGTCGCGCCCGGTGCTCGACGCCCTGCGCGGCCTGCGCGAGCGCCAGCGCTTCATGAAAGGCCTGTTCACCTGGGTCGGCTTCCGCCAGGTCGCCTTCCCCTATGAGCGCGCGCCGCGCCTGGCCGGCCGCACCACGTTCAACTACTGGAAGCTGTGGAACCTGGCGCTCGAAGGCATCACCAGCTTCTCCACGGTGCCGCTGCGCCTGGCCACCTACATCGGCGTGTTCACCGCGCTGGCGGCCTTCGGCTGGGGCGTGTGGATCATCATCCGCACCCTGGTCTGGGACGACCCGGTGCAGGGCTGGCCGTCCCTGATGACCGTGGTGCTGTTCCTGGGCGGGCTGCAGCTGGTGGCGCTGGGGATCATCGGGGAATACCTGGGGCGGCTGTACATGGAGGCGAAGCAGCGGCCGCTTTACCTGGTGCGCGATGTCCGGCCCTTCGCCGCCGCGCCGGCAGGAGGGCCTTCAGGCCCGAAGCTTTTCGGCGGAGAGCTTCGGGCCTGAAGGCCCTCCTACAGGGGTGGTGGGGTGCAGGCGGGCGGCGGCGGGTCTATGATCGGGGCAAGGTCAACGGAGGGCAGCCCCATGCGCAACGTGAACCAGATCCTCGAGAACAAGGGTAGCGGCGTCATCGCCGTGCCGCGCGAAGCGCCGGTGCTCGAGGTCATCCGCCTGATGGCCGAAAACCACATCGGCTCGGTCCTGGTGATGCAGGGCCAGGAACTGATCGGCATCGCCACCGAACGCGACTACGCCCGCAAGGTCATCCTGCAGGGCCGCTCCTCGGCTGAAACGCCGGTCGGCGCCATCATGTCCAGCCCGGTCGTCTCGGTGCTCCCCACCGACACCGCCCAGACCTGCATGCAGATCATGACCGCCCGCAAGATCCGCCACTTGCCCGTCCTCGACGACGGCCGCCTGGTCGGCATGGTTTCCATCGGCGACCTGGTCAAGGCCGTCATCGAAGACCAACAGCAGGAAATCGCCCAGCTCCAGCAGTACATCGCCAGCTGAGGTGTCGCGGCGTTGGGGGTAGAAAGGGCTTTTGGACACGGATCAAAGCGGAAAGAGCGGATAAAGGCGGATAGAGCAAAAGCCTTTTGGATTTTGCTCTGGGCTTCTTAATCGTTATCGCTTTATCCGCTCTTATCCGCTCTTTCCGCTTTGATCCGTGTCCAAAAGCCCTTTCCCACCCGCCCCCCTCAGCCCCCCACCACCTGGTGGGTAACGGCCACGAAATGGCAGGCGCTGCCGATCAGGACGAAGGCGTGCCAGATGGCGTGGGCGAAGGGGATGCGGCGGCTCATGTAGAAGACCGTGCCCAGGGTGTAGGCCAGGCCGCCGCCGAGCAGCCAGCCCAGGGTGTCCATCGGGATCTGGCGCAGGAACGGCTTGATCGCCAGCACCACCATCCAGCCCATGCCCAGGTAGATCAGGGTGGACAGGCCCTTGAAGCGGCCGGTGAAGAACAGCTTGAACACCACGCCCGCCACCGCGAAGGTCCAGATGGCGGCGAACAGCCACCAGCCGCCGTCCTCGCGCAGGCCCACCAGGGTGAAGGGCGTGTACGTGCCAGCGATCAGCACGTAGATCGCGCAGTGGTCGAAGACCTTGAAGCGGCCCTTGATGATGCGGTCGTGGCTGGCGTGGTAGAGCGTCGAGGCCGAATACAGCAGCACCAGCGCGATGCTGAAGACGATGGCGCCGGCCAGCTGCCAGCCGTTGCCGAAGGCCGCCGACAGCGTGATGAGCACCGTGCCGCCGACCAGCGACGCCAGCGCGCCGATGCCGTGGGTGATGGCGTTGGCGCGCTCCTCGCGCGGCGATTCGTGGTCGTGCTCGTAGTCGGTCATTCGAGGGCGAGGGTCTGGGCGTGTTCGCGGGTGGCGGCGAATTCCAGGTCGGGCCAGCGCTCCATGGTCAGCTGCAGGTTCACGCGCGAGGGCGCCAGGTAGACCAGCTGGCCGGCGGCGTCCAGGCCCAGGTTCATCGCGTTCTTCTCGCGGAACTCCTCGAGCTTCTTCGGCGTGCCGCCCTTCACCCAGCGCGCGGTGGTGATGGTGATCGGCTCGAAGCTGGCGTCCACCGAATACTCGTCCTTGAGCCGGTAGGCCACCACGTCGAACTGCAGCGTGCCGACCGCGCCCAGGATCAGGTCGTTGCTCATCAGCGGCCGGAAGAACTGGGTGGCGCCTTCCTCGGACAGCTGGGCCAGGCCCTTCTGCAGCTGCTTGAGCTTGAGCGGGTCGCGCAGGCGGGCGCGGCGGAACAGCTCCGGCGCGAAGTTGGGGATGCCGGTGAAGGCCAGCGTCTCGCCCGCGCTGAAGGTGTCGCCGATCGAAATGGTGCCGTGGTTGTGCAGGCCGATCACGTCGCCCGGGTAGGCGGTCTCGACGATCTCGCGGTCGCTGGCCATGAAGGTCAGCGCGTTCGCCAGCTTCACGTCCTTGCCCAGGCGCACGTGGAAGGCCTTCATGCCGGCCTCGTACTTGCCCGAGCACACGCGCAGGAAGGCGACGCGGTCGCGGTGCTGCGGGTCCATGTTGGCCTGGATCTTGAACACGAAGCCGGAGAAGGTTTCTTCCTCCGGCGCGATCTCGCGCGAGGTGGTCGCGCGCGGCTGCGGGCCCGGCGCGTGCTCGACGAAGAAGTCGAGCAGCGGCTGCACGCCGAAGTTGTTCACCGCCGAGCCGAAGAACACCGGCGCCTGCTTGCCGGCCAGGTAGTCGGCCTTGTCGAAGGGATGCGAAGCGCCCTGCACCAGCGCCAGCTCGTCCTTCAGGTCGGCCAGCATCTGCGCGCCGATCCGCTCGGCCAGGCCGGGCGCGTCGATGGACGGGAAGATGGTGGAGTCCTGGCGGGTGAAGTTGCGGCCCTGCTCGAACAGGTGCACTTCGCCCGTCACCAGGTGCACGACGCCCTTGAGGCGCTGGCCCATGCCGATCGGCCAGGTGATGGGCGCGCACTGGATGCCCAGCACGCTTTCGATTTCGTCCAGCAGCTCGATCGGCTCCTTGCCCTCGCGGTCGAGCTTGTTGATGAAGCCCATGATCGGCGTGTCGCGCAGGCGGCAGACCTCCATCAGCTTGATCGTGCGCTCCTCGACGCCCTTGGCGACGTCGATGACCATCAGCGCGCTGTCCACCGCGGTCAGCACCCGGTAGGTGTCCTCGCCGAAGTCGGCGTGGCCGGGGGTGTCGAGCAGGTTTACGATGTGGCCCTCGTAGGGGAACTGCATCACCGAGGACGTGACCGAGATGCCGCGCTCCTTCTCCAGCGCCATCCAGTCCGAGGTGGCGTGGCGGGCGGCCTTGCGGCCCTTCACCGAGCCGGCCATCTGGATCGCGCCGCCGAACAGCAGCAGTTTCTCGGTCAGGGTGGTCTTGCCGGCGTCGGGGTGGCTGACGATGGCGAAGGTGCGGCGGCGGTGGGTTTCGCGCAGGTGTTCGGACATGGGGTGGCCGCGCGCGGGGCGCAGGCTGGAAGAGGGAAGGCCGCGATTATACCCGGCCGCCCACCCCGGCCCGGGCGGGCCGGGCATTTGTGACAGTTTTGGTCACTCTCGTTCATGCCGGGCGGGCGTGCGGGCCGGGACGGGTGACGAGGGCTATCGCCGTTAGTGGATTTCGCCGGGGGATTTCGGGGGGTGCGAGCCGGGGGTGCCAGATGGCACGGCAATTGCATGGGCACCTCCCGCCCGGCTTGCACCGGGCCCACGAAAACCAATCAAAACCAGGGGACCCCCGATGCTCACTAGATTGACCGCCTTGCCATGGCTGCTGGCCGCCTGGCTCCTGTTGGCCGGAGCCGCCTCCGCCCAGGTCGCCACCTACGCGCCCGTCGGGCCCCAGAACAATGTCCCGCTGACCACCATCACCGGGGGCGGCTGGACCGAGTGCCACCGCGAGACCTTCGCCACCAACACCCCGATCGCCACCATTTCGGCCGCCTGCAACAAGGCGCAGATGATGATGGCCTGCACCAACGACGACAACACGATCCAGCTGCTGGCGCAGGCGCCCAAGGCGGACGTGATGTTCGACACCGGCACCGGCAACGTGGCGCGCGAGGCCAACGGCAGCGCCTGGTACTTCAACGGCTCCTGGTCCTGGGGCTTCGCGCCGGGCGGCGCCACGCTCAACCGCAGCTCCTGCGACGGCGGCGATGACCCGACCTTCTCGGTCAACCCCGACCCGATGCGCATGTGCATCCATACCGGCGCCAACAGCACCAGCAACGGCTGGCGCTGCGGCTCCACCACCGGCAACAACGGCTCCGGGATCTACGCCTTCCGCCGGATCTTCTTCCACGCCGACGGCGCCGTGGCCGGTGCCACCGTGCCGGGCGCGCCAACCGCCGCCAGCGCGGTCGCGGGCAACACCCAGGCCACCGTCAGCTTCACCGCGCCGGCCACCGACGGCGGCGCCGCCATCACCGGCTACCGCGTCACCTCCAGCCCGGACAACGTCGTCGCCACCGGCGGCACCAGCCCGATCCTGGTGACCGGCCTGACCAACGGCACCAGCTACACCTTCACGGTCGTCGCCATCAACGCGGTCGGCGACAGCCTGCCGTCGCTGCCGTCGAACGCGGTCGTGCCGGTCGGTCCGCCGACCCTGTCCAACTTCAACGACATCAACCGCACCTTCGGCGATGCCGACTTCGCGCTGGTGCCGCCGACCAGCGACAGCGCCGGTGCCTTCAGCTACACCAGCTCGAACCCGGCCGTGGCCACGGTCAGCGGCGACACCGTCACCCTCGTGGGTGCCGGCACCACCACCCTCACCGCCAACCAGGCGGCGGACGGCGGCTTCACCGCCGGCTCGACCACCGCCACGCTCACGGTCGCCAAGGCCGTGCCGGTGGTGACCTGGATCGCGCCGCTCAGCCAGACCTTTGGCGATGCCGACTTCAGCCTGCCGGCGCCGACCAGCAGCAGCCCGGCCGCCTTCACCTACAGCTCGAACAACCCGGCCGTGGCCACGATCAGCGGCAACACCGTCACCATCACCGGTGCCGGCAGCGCGATCCTGACGGCCAGCCAGCCCGAGGGCGCGAACCACCTGGCCGGTTCGGCCACGGTCTCGCTCACCGTCGCCACTGCGGATCCGGGCCTGTCGGGCTTCGCCGACCTCAACCGCGTGTTCGGCGAGCCGGCGTTCACGCTCTCGCCGCCGGCTTCGGCCAGCGCCGGTGCGTTCACCTACACCAGCTCCAACCCGGCCGTGGCCACCGTCGCCGGTGACACCGTGACCCTGGTCGGCGCGGGCGTCACCACGCTCACCGCCAACCAGGCCGCCGACGGCAACTACGCCGCCAGCAGCACCACCGCCACGCTCACGGTCGCCAAGGCCGAGCCGGCCATCGGCTGGGTGGCGTCGCTCAACCGCACCTTCGGCGATGCCGCGTTCGCGCTGCCGGCGCCGACCAGCAACAGCACCGGTGCCTTCACCTACACCAGCTCGAACCCGGCCGTCGCCACGGTCAGCGGCAACACGGTCACCATCGTCGCGGCCGGTACGGCCACGATCACCGCCAACCAGGCCGCTGACGCCAACTACAACGCGGGCAGCGCCAGCACCGTGCTGACCGTGGGCAAGGCCGCGCCGAACCTGGCGTGGATCGACGACATCTTCAAGACCTACGGCGAGGCCGATTTCGACCTGGCCGATCCGACCAGCGCCAGCCCGGGTGCCTTCACCTTCACCAGCGCGAATGCCGCGGTGGCGACGGTGAGCGGCCGCACCGTCACCATCACCGGTTCGGGCAACACCGTGCTGACCGCGTCGCAGGCCGAGACCGCCAACTACGCGGCGGCGTCGGTGACGACCACCCTGCGCGTGGATTCGCGTCCGGACCCGACCCGTGACCCGGGCGTGGTGGCCGGCCTTCAGGCCCAGGTGGACGCCAGCGTGCGCTTCGCCAACGCCCAGCAGACCAACATCCGCGACCGCCTGCGCCAGGTGCGCTCGGGCAACAATGCCTCGAGCAATGCGCTGGCCCTGAACATGGGCAATGGCTTCGGCCCGGGCCTGTCGCTCAACGCCGGCCAGGCGCTGGGTGGCGACGCGCTGCCGCTGCCGGAAGGCTGGGGCTGGTGGACCGCCGGTGCGATCACCTTCGGTGACCGCGACGCGTCGCTGGGCAGCAGTGCCTTCGGCTTCCAGTCCGATGGCCTGAGCTTCGGCCTCGATCGCCGCGTCGGTGACAACGCGCTGATGGGCGTTGCGCTCGGCAACGGCTTCAGCGATGCCGATTTCGATGCCGACAACTCGTCGCTGGGCGGCAAGTACAAGTCGCTGTCGGTGTACGGCCTGTGGCGCAACGACCGCTTCTTCGTCGACGGCGTGCTGGGTGCGGGCCGCCTGGACTTCGACATCCGCCGCTACAGCGCGCTGGTGAACGACTACGGCGTGGCCGACCGCGAGGGCGACCAGCGCTTCGTGTCGCTGACCGTGGGCCACGAGGCCCAGGGTGAGTCGATGCGGGTCGCCGGCTACGGCCGCTTCGACGCCAGCCGCACCGACCTGGACGCCTACCGCGAATCCGGCCTGGGCATCTACGACCTGAGCTACAGCGACCAGCGCGTGGACAGCCGCACGATGTCGATCGGCGCCGAGGGTGGCAACGCCTGGGCCACCCGCGCGGGCATGATCCGGCCGTACTGGCTGGTCGAGTACCGCAAGTCGCTCAAGGACCAGAGCGACGTGGGCATCAACTACGTGGTGCTGCCCAACGCCAGCGACTACCTGCTGCGCCTGCGCAGCTACGCCGATGACGCCGTGGTCTGGGGCGGCGGCGTGGATATGGACCTGGGTCCGCGCTGGGGCCTGGGCCTGCTGTACCGCGGCGAGAACGTCTCGGGCGTGGGCAGCAGCTACAGCGTGGGCCTGCAGCTGAGCTGGCGCGGCGGTCAGCCGTCGGCGCCGGTGACGGCCGAGGCGTCGGAAGCCTCCGATGCGGCGGCCGCGGCGCCGGCGATGGGCACGACCCGCACCGGCACCCGCTAAGTACCCCGCAAGCAAACCAGAAAGGCCCCGGCATCCGCCGGGGCCTTTTTCGTGGCGGCCGCCAACGCGGTCCGCAACAAGGGCGCTGCATCGAAGTCCGGGACTCGCGCCGTCGTCACCGTGGAAGCGAGGGTCACCTCCCACTCAGTGAAGCCTTTATTTCGCGGGAGGTGACCCTCGCTTCCACGGCGCCGCCGGTGCGTAGCGGTTCCGGCGCGTGACGGAAGGCCCGCAGCCGCGCGCTCCGATGCTTACGCGTGCGGGATCAGGACCAAGGCCGGGCATCTTTCCTGCTGATCCGGTGGGTTAAGCGGGCCGAGGCGCGTAGACCCAGCACGTCAGCGCCTGCGTGTCCCTTCGGACACTGGATGTGGCTGCGGCGCGAGCCTGGAAGGTGGCCAGATCGGGGGTCCTCGCCGCCCGGCGGCGGGTGTGGGTTCGAGGCAAGCGTCGGTGCGACATCCGGCATCGAACGGCCTGCGCTGCGACGTGGTGCCGGTGTAGGAACGACGCCAAGCCACGGCTCTTCACCGGGGTGAGGGACCGTTTTATGCGGGGCTCAGGGCGTGGTGCAGTCGGTGCGCAGGGCCAGGGCCTTGGCGATGTCGCGCCAGTCGAAGGCGCCGGCGCCTTCGTCGTTGTGCGAGACGTACAGCACGCCGTTGGGGAACGCCCGGGTGCCCACCGCGTGCAGCCAGATGCCGTCGGTCACCGCGACCTGGTTGCCGGCGAAGCTGCCCTTGAACACCAGGCTCTGCCGGTCGAAGACGTGGAAGGCGGTGCGCTCGGGATTCTGGTCGGCGGTGATCCAGTAGCCGCTGCCGTCGGCGCAGGCCCACAGCGCGACGCCTTCGGCCTGGGCCTGGAAGCGCTCGGGCGGCAGGCTGCGGCCGGTGTAGGTGCCGTCCATCCGGTACTCGCGCAGGGTGGTGCCGATGCGGATGTCTTCCTCCGCGATCAACAGGCGGTCGTTCACCGGATCACCGGCGATCGATTCGACCATGCGCAGCGCGCCTTTCTCGCTGGTGTCGCCGAACTGCTCGACCAGGGTGGCGCGCGGCGTGGCGCCACGCAGGTCGACGTGGTAGCGCTTCACCCGCTGGTCGAGCTGGTCCAGCGGCGGCGCCAGCTCGATGCGGTAGTCGGCCATGAAGCTGTCGGTGACGAACAGCTCCAGCTCCCGCGGGGCGAGCTCGTGCAGCCACAGCCCGTAGGGGCTCTTGAGCTCATCGGCGCCGAAGGCCAGCAGCGGCCGGAAGCTGGGCAGCTCCAGCAGCTGCACGCGGTGGTTGTCGCGCTCGACCACGAACAGGATGTCGCCGAACACGGCGATGCCGTTGGGGCGCAGGAACTGTCCGGGCGCATCGCCCTTGCCGCCGATCGTGCGCAGCATCGCGCCGGTGTTGCCGTCGTAGACCACCAGCTGGTTGGTTTCCTTGCCGGTGGCGATCAGCCAGGTGCTGCCGTCGGGCAGGTTCCAGGCCGCGACCGAATCGATCTCGTGCTCGGGCATCGGCGCGGTGAGGAAGCTTTCGGCCACGTGCGCCATCGGCGGCGGGGTCTTGTCCGGCAGCGGGCCGGACGAGCTGTCGGGACGGGCCCCGGGGCCGGCGCAGCCGGCGACGAGCAGGGCCAGGGGCAGGGCGGCGAGGCGCCAGCGGTTCGGAGTGGTCATGGGCACCGATTATGCGGCGGGCCCCGGCGGGCTGGCCATCCCGCCCCGTATCCATCGCTTCATCCGCATGAAGGGATTGACATGGTCGCGAGGGAGGCGCAAAGTCCACCCCGCAACACCCATCGAGACCGGCTGAGGGGTAGGCCCGAAGACGCCGGGGCAACCCATGCACGAGCAATCGCGCATGAAGGTGCCAATTCCTGCGGGGACCGCGCGTCCGCCGAGAGATGGGTCATGTGCTTCCCCGCCCCGGCGGGGCACGTGACGCCGCTTTCCCGCAAGAACCTCCCTGGGTGCCCGACCCACCCAGGAGCCCCGCGATGAGTGTCCACCCCGCCCCCAGCCGCGCCCCGGCCGTTTCCGCCATCCCGGCGGTCCGCGCCATCACCGCCCCCGCCGCGGCCCTCCCTGTAGGAGGGCCTTCAGGCCCGAATCTCTTCGCCGCGACCCTGACGACGAAGCCGTCCGTCGAAACCGCTTCGGGCCTGACGCCCCTCCTGCAGGGCGCCACGGGCTTCACGCTGCCCTGCGAACTACCCCTGCGCCACGCCGGCCCGCGCCACGTCGTGATCCGCGGCGAATGGCACGGGGCGCCCGGCGCGCCGGTGGTCGTGGTGGCGGGCGGCATTTCGGCCGGTCGCCAGGTCGTCGCGGGCGCGGCGTCCCCGGGCTGGTGGGACGCGCAGGTCGGCCCCGGCCGCGCCATCGATACCCGCCGCTTCCGCGTGCTGGCCCTCGACTGGCTGGGCGCCGACGGCGCGCTGGACGCCCCCATCGACAGTGCTGACCAGGCCGATGCTTTCGCCGCGGTGCTCGATCACTTCGGACTGCGCCGGGTACGCGCCTTCGTCGGCGCCTCGTACGGGGCGATGGTCGGGCTGCAGTTCGCGGCGCGGCACGGCGATCGCCTCGATCGCCTCGTCGCAATCTCCGGCGCCCATCGCGCCCATCCCTACGCCAGCGCCTGGCGCGCGCTGCAGCGCCAGTGCGTGGCGCTGGGGCGCAGCGAGGGCAGCGTGTCGCGCGGCCTGGCCCTGGCCCGGCAGTTCGCGATGCTCAGCTATCGCACGCCCGAGGAATTCGGCGAACGCTTCGATGCACCGGCCGCGCTGCAGGGCAACGTCGCCCGCTGCGCCGCCGAGGACTACCTGGCGCACTGCGGCCAGCGCTACGCCGCGCGCTGGACCAGCACCGCCTTCCTGCGCCTGTCCGAATCGATCGACCTGCACCGCGTCGATCCCGCCGGCGTGCGGGTGCCGACGACCGTGGTCGCGGTCGAGGATGACCGCCTGGTGCCGCTGGCCGACCTGCAGCAGCTGGTCGAGACGCTCGGTGCGCCGGCCACGCTGCGGCCGTTGCGCTCGCGCTTTGGCCACGACGCGTTCCTGAAGGAGGAGGCCGCGATCGCGCGGCTGCTGCGCGAAGCCCTGGCCGCGGCCGAAGGCGGTGCGGCGTGAGCGCGCGCTGTCCCGCCACCGTCGCGGTGCGCGCCGGCATCGACGCCGACACGGCCTTCGGTGCGGTCACGCCGCCCTTGGTGCTGTCGAGCAACTTCAGTTTCGCCGGCTTCGACCGCAAGCGCCGCTACGACTACACCCGCAGCGGCAACCCGACCCGCGACCAGCTGGCCGAGGCGCTGGCCGAGCTCGAGGGCGGCGCCAATGCCGTGGTCACCGCCACCGGCCTGGCCGCGATCACGCTGGTGCTGGAAGCGGTGCTGCAGCCGGGCGACCGGCTGGTGGTGACGCATGACTGCTACGGCGGCAGCTGGCGGCTGTTCGATGCGCTCGCGCGCAAGGGCCGCTTCACGCTGGCCCTGGTCGACCTGGCCGACCCGCGGGCGCTGGCCGCCGCACTGGCGACGCCAACCGCGCTGGTCTGGATCGAGACGCCGTCGAATCCGCTGCTGCGCATCACCGACCTGCAGGCCGTCATCGCCGCCGCCCACGCGGCCGGGGCGCTGGCGCTGGTGGACAACACCTTCCTGTCGCCGGCGCTGCAGCGTCCGATCGAGTTCGGCGCCGACTACGTGCTGCACTCGACCACCAAGTACATCAACGGCCACAGCGACGTGGTCGGTGGCGCGGTGGTCGCGCGCGACGCGGCGCGGCACGAGTCCCTGGCCTGGTGGGCGAATGCCCTAGGCCTCACCGGCTCGCCCTTCGACAGTTTCCTGACCCTGCGCGGCCTGCGCACCCTGGACGCGCGCCTGCGCGTGCACCAGGAAAACGCCGCCGCGCTGGCCGAGCGCCTGCAGCGGCACCCGGCCTGCGCCGCCGTGCACTATCCCGGCCTGGCCACGCACCCGGGCCACGCGCTGGCCGCGCGACAGCAGCGCGGCTTCGGCGCGATGCTGTCGCTGGAGCTCGCGGGCGGCGTGCCGGCGGTGCGCGCCTTCCTCGACGGCTTGCGCCACGTCACCCTGGCCGAATCGCTGGGCGGCGTGGAGAGCCTGGTGGCCCATCCGGCCACGATGACGCACGCGGCGATGTCGGCCGAGGCGCGCCGGAACGCCGGCATCGGCGAGGGCCTCTTGCGCCTGTCCGTCGGCATCGAGGCGCTGGAAGACCTGGAGGCCGACCTCGGGGCGGCGCTGGCGCGCGCGGCGCGCGTGTCGTCCCCGGCGGTGCTGTCGTGAACCGGCCGCGGGAGGCCCTGGCACCGGCCGTACCCGGCACGGCAGCGACGCCGGCACGCGTGGCGCTGCTGGGCGTGGGTACCGTCGGCCGCGCGCTGCTGGCGCGACTGGCCGAACGCAACGATCCGCGCCTGTCGCTGCAGTTCGTGGCGACCTCGCGCCGCCGCCTGCAGGCGACCGCGGGCCTGGCCGCCGCGGCCTGCGCCGAGGCGCTGGCGCGCAGCGACGGGCCCCGCGCGGCACCGCCGTCCCTCGCGTCGTCGACGGGCGCCGCCGCCCTGCCGGTCTGCGAACCCCACGACGGCGGCGGCGCCTTGCCCGCGCACTTCGGTCCGGGCGACATCGTCGTCGACGCGACGGCATCGGCCGAGCTTGCGGCCTGGCATCCGCGCTGGCTGCGCCAGGGCCTGCACGTGGTCAGTGCGAACAAGCTGGGCCTGGGCGGTCCGCTGCTGCGCCAGCACGAGATCGCGCAGCTGGTGAACGCCGAGCGCCGCTACGGCGACGCCGCCACCGTCGGCGCCGGGCTGCCGCTGCTGGCGACCCTGCGCCAACTGCGCGCCGGCGGCGACCGCATCGGCGCCATCGTCGGCGTGCTGTCGGGCACGCTGGCCTGGCTGTTCGACGGCTACGACGGCCGCGAGGCCTTCTCCGACCGCGTGCGCGCGGCGGTGGCCCAGGGCTATGCCGAGCCGGATCCGCGCGTCGATCTCTCGGGCGAAGACGTGCGCCGCAAGCTGCTGATCCTGGCGCGCACGGCCGGCTACCCGCTGGAGTCCGAGGAGGTGCGGGTGGATTCGCTGCTGACCCCGGCGCTGCAGGCCGCGGCCGCGGGCGAGGTCGACGCCGCCCTGCGCGGACTCGACGGTCCACTCGGCGAACGCGCCGCCCGGGCCCGCGGCGACGGTCGCGTGCTGCGCTACGTCGCGCGCTTCGACGCCGCCGGCGCCCGGATCGGCCTGGAGTCGCTGGCGCCGGACGATCCGATCGCCGTCGGTCGCGGCTGCGACAATCGCGTCGCGGTTTGGAGCAGCCGCTATCGGGAGCGTCCGCTGCAGATCCAGGGGCCCGGTGCGGGGGCTGGGGTTACGGCGGCTGCGCTGTTGGATGATTTGTTGCGGGTGGTGGGCTGAGGCTTCGATTGGGGGAAGAGCGGGTTACACGGATCAAAGCGGAAAAGGCGGATAAGGGCCGATAGAGCAGAAAATAAGGGGGCCTGCGCGAGACGATTGATCGCGCGTTGGACCACTTGAGTTTTATCCGCTCTTATCTGATGTTTCCGCTCTTATCCGCGTTCAAATCTTTTCACCTCATGTGTGCTGAGGTTCGGTTCAGTGCGGCACTACGCCATCAAGGCGCCGTGCACTGCTCCTGTAGTCCGAGGGCGGCGGCGATGTCGCGCCAGTCGAAGGCGCCGATGCCCATGTCGTCGTGTACGGCATAGAAGACGCCGGCGGGGAAGCGGCGGGTGCCGGCCTGGTGCAGCCACACGCCGTCGGTGTTGGCGATGGTGTTGCCGGCGAAGGCGCCCAGCGGGTCCAGGGTGACGCGGTCGAAGACGTGGAACAGGCTGTGGTCCTTGAACTGGTCGGTGGCGATCCAGTAACCGCTGCCGTCGTCGCAGGCCCAGAGCGTCACGCCTTCGGCCTGCGCCTTGAAACGGCCAACGCCGATCGAGCGGCCCTTGAACTGGCCGTCCAGCGCGTACTCGCGGTAGCCGGTGCCGGTGGCGACGTCTTCCTCGGCGATCAGCAGGCGGTCGTTGGCGACGTCGCCCCACAGCGATTCGGGGATGCGGATCGCGCCCAGCACGCTGGTGGCGCCGAACGGGCCGGTCGGCTCGGCCGTCAGGGCGGCGGCGTCGCCGCGCACGCGGTAGCGATGGATGCGGTGGTCCAGCTCGGCCATCGGCGGCAGGATGTCTTCGTCGCCGGCGTCCTGGCCGGCCATGTAGGCGTCGCTGACCAGCACCTCCAGGTCGTCCGGCGCATGGGCGCGTACCCACAGCCCGTAGGGCTTTTGCAGTGCGTCCTGGCCGAAGCCCAGCCGCGGCTCGAAGCCGGGCAGGGACAGCACCTGCACCCGGGCGTTGTCGCGCTCGACCACGAACAGCAGGTCGCCCACGACCGCCACGCCGTTGGGCCGGTTGAACTGTCCCAGCGCCGGCCCGACGGTGCCGACGCTGCGCAGGGTCGCGCCGGTGTCGCCGTCGTAGACCACCAGGCCCTTGTCGCCTTCCTTGGCGGTGGCGATCACCCAGGTGCTGCCGTCAGGCGCGGTCCACGCGGCCGGAGAGTCGATGTTGTCGGCCGGGACCATCGCGCTCAGGAAAGCTTCGGGCACCACCGCGTGGGCGATGCCGGACCCGGCCAGCAGCGGATCGACCTCGCCGTTCTCGTCCGGCTCGCGGTCGCGCACCGCGTCGGTGGTGGGCACGGCGTCGGGCGTCGGCGCCGAGCAGGCGGCGGCGATCAGCAGGGGCAGCAGGGCGAGCGGGAGCAGGGCGGGGCGCATCGGGACTCCGGGAAGGGAAGGGTTCGGTGACGCTTGTATCGCAGTCACAAGGCAGGGACATGACAGCGTCATCCGTCATATTTCGGCCACGTGCGCCACGTAGAAATCCCCGCATCCATCCCAGGGGAACCCATGGCAATGACGAACCGACCGATCGCGTCCCGACTCTCGCTGGCCATCGCCGGCGCCCTGCTGGCCAGCGCAGGCCTCGCCGCCGCGCAGTCGCCGGCTCCGGCGCTCTCGCCGGACGGCGCGGTGCGCGAACTCGACGCCATCGTGGTGCAGGGCGAGATCATCTACCGCGACCGCAGCGCCGACATCGCCCCGACCCTGAGCTACGACCTCGAGTATTTCCAGCGCTTCGAGCCGCTGACCGTGGGCGACATGCTCAAGCGCGTGCCGAGCGTGGCCTTCGTTTCCGACGTACTTGAATACGACGGCGCCCAGCTGCGCGGCCTGGATCCGGGCTACACTCAGATCCTGATCAACGGCAAGAAGGTGCCGGGCGCCGGCGCCGACCGCAGCTTCTTCGTCGACCGCATCCCGGCCGAGCTGGTCGAGCGCATCGAGATCGTGCGCGCGCCCAGCGCCAACCGCTCCGGCGATGCGGTCGCCGGTGCGCTCAACATCGTGCTGCGTGACGCCTTCGAGTTCGACGGTGCCTACGTGCGCGCCGGTGCGCTGCGCTTCGACGACGGCGAAGTGAAGCCGACCTACGGCGCCGTGGCCAGCGGCGATGTCGGCGGCGGGCGGCTGCTGGGCGGCATCAACGTGCAGGGCCGCTACAATCCGAAGGCCAAGTTCAGCACCCGGCTGAGCGAGCCGGGCGGCGACTTCGACAATCGCGAGGACCAGACCGACGTCCGCGACGGCACCGACTACTCGGGCAACGTGTCCTACACCCGCGAGGTCGGCAGCGGCGAGCTCAAGCTCACCGGCCTGTACGTGCTCACCGACCGTACCCAGACCGAGGACTCCATCGAGTACAACGCGCCGACCGGCACCTCCCGCGACAACCTGCTGTCCGTGAACCGCCAGGTGGTCGAGATCGACCAGACCAACCTCGCGCTGGGCGCCGCCTATGAGTTCGACATGGCCGGTGGCCGCACCGAGATCGACTTCGGGTACGCGGCGTTCAAAGACGAGCAGTTCGACACCGAGGTCGAGACCGGCTACGACGATGACGACACGCCGCCGTCCTTCGACGAGTTCGAGGGCGAGCGCACCCTGACCGACGTCGAGGACACCGAGTCCTCGCTGAAGCTGGCGCACGTGCGCGACCTGGCGGGCAGCCGCTTCGAGTTCGGCCTGGACGCGATGGACAAGTCCCGCGACGCCGACATCCGCATCGCCGAATCCGCCACCGACGTCGAGGGCGAGCCGCTGCCGCCGCTCACCGACTTCGACCGCCGCACCAGCCGCATCGATGAGCGCCGGCTCGATCCCTACCTGATGGTCTCGGGCGGCGACGTGCTGGAATGGCAGGCCGGCCTGCGCTACGAAACCACCGACGTGGCCGTGGCGGCCGACGGCGACCGCGAGGACAACGACTATGCGGTGCTGCTGCCCTCGGCCAGCCTGCGCTGGAACCTGGGCGAAGACGACCGCCTGAGCCTGTCGCTGGGCCGCACGGTGCGCCGCCCGGGCTTCGACTTCGTGCTGCCGCTGCTGCTGGAGGAGGAGTACGGCGACAACGATTTCCTGGGCAACCCGCAGCTCGATCCCGAGACGGCCTGGGGCATCGACCTGGGCTTCGAGCGCCGCCTGGGCCGCAAGGGCATCGTCGGCGTGAACCTGTTCTACCGCGACATCACCGACCTGATCGAGGTGGTGAACACGGGCGTGCCGAACGAAACCGCGCTCGATGACTATGCCGACGACGTCGAGGACTTCCTGGACGAGAACCCGGGCGCCGACGAGACCACGCCGGGCTATCCGGTGTTCGACCCGCAGAGCTTCGTCTACACCGCGGCCAACGTCGGCGACGGCTACGTGTACGGCATCGAGTTCGACGCCTCGACGCCGCTGACCGCGCTGGGCCTGCCCAACACGGGCGTGTTCGTGAACTATTCCTGGCTCGACAGCTCGGTCGACGATGCGTTCGGTGAGCGCCGCTTCAACAACCAGGCCCGCTACGTCTACAACCTCGGCTTCATCCACGACATGCCGTCGCTGGCGGCCTCCTTCGGCGCCAGCTACCGCAAGCAGGGCGACGCCGAGCTGCGCATCCTGGCCGAGGAAGTCCGCACGTCCTACGGCGCCGACCTAGAGGTCTTCATCGAAAAGCGCTTCGGCGACAAGCTCTCCGTCCGCCTGACCGGCTCCAACCTGCTGGACGCCAGCAAGGACGAGGTCTTCGACAAGTTCGACAACGGCATCGACCAGGCCAACCGCGACTACGACGAATACGAACTCGAGACCGAATCCGCCGGCCCGGTGTACCAGCTGATCGCCCGCTACTCGTTCTGAGCGCGAAGCGGTGCCTGGCCTGATTCAACGCGGATAAAAGCGGATAAACACGGATAAACGCGGATAGAGCAAAAGATGGTCTGATCCACGCCAGCACCCAAAAACCGCCGAAAACCACTCAAGCCTTATCGGCTCTTATCCGCCTTTTCCGCTCTGATCCGTGTAAACCGCTCTTACTCCAACGGCAGGAAGCCAGCCGGCCCGACCATGCGAAAAGGAATGGCGGCCAAGGCCAGCCCAGCATTGACCTGGACCGCGAAATGCAGATGCGGCCCGCTGGAGTAGCCCGTGTTGCCGGTGCGACCGATGACCTGCCCCAGCGACACCGTGTCGCCCGGGCGGACGAAGACCCCGTCCGGCTGCAGGTGGGCGTACAGCGCCATGCTGCCGTCCTCGTGCAGGACCCGGATGAGGTTGGCGCGGTTGGCCAGGGCCGGGTCAACCCCGCCTTCGCGGAAGTTGCCCTCGGCCTGCATCACCACGCCGGCGCGGGCGGCCAGCACCGGCGTGCCCTCGGGCACGATCAGGTCGACGGCGTAGCGGTTGGCGCGGTCCTGGTGGCTGAAGCCACCGTGGAAGCCCTGGCCCAGCTCGAAGCGGCGCTCGTCCACCGGCAGCGAATAGACCACGTCGCGCGCGACCTGGCCCGGTTCGCCGGCGGTGGCGTCCAGGCGCAGCGACTGCCGGGCATTGGCCGACAGCGCCGTCAGCCGGACCAGCCGCACCCGCGCCCGCGGCGGCAGCACCTGGCGCAGGGGCAGGGCGGTGTCGTTGGCCATGTCGACCAGCTCCAGCGCGTTGAGCTCGACTTCCACCGGGCCGGCCAGCCGGTTCACGGCGTAGGCGACCACGTCCTGGCCGCGGCGCTCGATCACCAGCTCGGCCGGGCTGTCGTCATCCGCGACGGCGGGGCCGACGACGCCCAGCAGGGCGCAGGCCAGCCAGCGCCAGGCCTTCACTCCCAGAAGCCCCGCGCCGGCGCCGCGAAATAGGTGCCGATCGGCAGCGGCCGGTCCACCGCGTGGCCCTGCGCATAGTCCACGCCCATCGCGGCCAGCGCCTTGCGCTGGGCTTCGGACTCGGTGTGCTCGGCGATGCTGTGCTTGCCCAGCACGTGCGCGATCTCGTTGATCGAGCGCACCACCGCCAGCGACAGCGGCGAGGTGTCCATGTCGCGCACGAAGCTGCCGTCGATCTTGAAGTAGTCCACGTCCAGCGCCTGCACGTAGTTGAACGAGCAGAAGCCGGTGCCGAAGTCATCGAGGGCGAAGCGGCAGCCCAGCGAGCGCATCTCGGTGATGAAGCGCTGGGCCCGGGCCAGGTCGCGCACCGCGCTGGTTTCGGTGACCTCGAAGCACAGCTTGCTGCCCGGGAAATTCCCGCGCCGCAGGCGTTCGGCCACGTAGCCGATGAAGCCGTCGTCGATCAGCGCATCGCCCGAGAGGTTGATGGCGCAGGTATGCACGGTGGCGGCGGCGTCCGGGTTGGTGGCCATCCAGTCCAGGGTCCGGCCGATCACCTCGCGGTCGATGCGCGTGCCCAGGTGGAAGCGCTCGGCCGCGGGCATGAAGCGCCCCGGCATCATCAGCTCGCCCGTGCGCGGGTCGCGCAGTCGCAGCAGCACCTCGAAGTGGCGGCCCTCCTGCAGGCCCTCGCGCAGCGGCACGATGCTCTGGCAGTGCAGCTCCAGCGCGTGGTGCTCGAGCGACTCGCGGATGCGTACCACCCACTTCATCGCGGCGGTGCGGTCGAGCAGCTCGCCGCCGTCGAGGCTGGCCAGGCAGACCCGGTTGCCGCCCTGTTCCTTGGCGGTGAAGCAGGCGGCATCGGCCTGCGACAGCAGCTGCGCGTAGTCGCACTGGCCGGGCTGGCAGGACACCAGGCCGACGCTGGCGGTGGTGGCCAGCATCTGCCCGTCCCAGCCGCAGCGATAGCCCTCGATGGCGCGCAGCAGGGCGCGGGCGCGGTCCTCGGCCACCATCGGCGTGCAGTTGCGCAGCAGCAGCGCGAACTCGTCGCCGCCGGTGCGGGCCAGCAGGTCGCCGCGGTGGCGGTGCGCCTCGATCACCCCGGCCACGCCGCGGATCATGCTGTCGCCGGCGACGTGGCTGGCGGTGTCGTTGATCAGCTTGAAGTGGTCCAGGTCCAGGTAGGCCAGCGCCATCTGCGGCGCGCCGAGCTCGGCCAGTGCGGCGCGCACCTGCTCCTCGAAGGCGTTGCGGTTGGCCAGGCCGGTCAGCGGGTCGGTGTTGGCGCGCTGGATCAGGTGGGCGGCGCCGGTGCGCTGCTGGTGCATCGCGAACGAGAGGATCATCGGCAGCGCCGCCACCGCGATCAGGAAGGACAGCAGGCTGATGCTGTCGCGGGTGTGCGCCGGCGCCGGGTAGCCCGCCAGCGCCATGCCGGCCATGCCGGCCACCAGCAGCATGGTCACGGCGATCGCCAGCGCCGTGTGCAGCGGCGGGAAGCGCAGCGCGCTCCACACCAGCACGCCCAGCGGCAGCGCCACCAGGCCGAGCGCATAGTTGCCGCCCAGGCTGCCGACCCAGGCCATCAGCAGGTAGCTGGCGGCCATCACCACGTTCCACAGCAGCTGCTCGGGCTCGGCCGCGTAGCCGGTGCCGTCGCCGACCCGGCGGCGTTCGCGGCGGGCCAGCGCCAGCAGCACCGCCGGCGCCACGCTGGCCACGCCCAGCAGGTCGCCCAGGAACCAGGTGGCCACCGCGGCCGGCAGCCCCGCCAGGGGGATCAGGCCGGCCTGCACCATGCCCACCGTGCCGATGGCGGCGCTGGTGAGCGCCATCGCCATGCCGCCGGCCAGCGCCCGCAGGCCGAAGTCGACCGTCAGCGGGTCGTTGCCCTGGGCGCGCTTGAGCAGCGACGCCCCCACCAGCACGCCGATGAAATTGCTGGCCAGCGACCAGGGCAGGAAACCGAGCGGCACCGGCGCGAACAGCAGGTGCACCAGCAGCCCGCCGATCGGCACGAACACCGCCCAGCGCACGCCGAACCGCATCACGCCCGCCAGCGCCACGCCCGAGGCGGGCCAGAACAGCGTGACCTCGTCGGTGCCGTCGATCAGTGCGTGGGAATAGGCGCCGCCGGCCACGTACAGCGCCACCAAGAGGGCGAACAGTCCGATCCGGCGGGTGTGCTGTTGCATGCCCCGAGGATAGGCCGCGGGACCCGCCCCCGACTAGGGGGCGCGCACCCCGTCCGAGCCCAGCAGCTCGAACTTGCCCGAGGCCAGCAGGTCGGCCTCGCCGTTCTGAAGGGCGGCCAGCAGCCCGGGCAGGTCGGCGTGGGGCAGGGGCCGGTAGGCGGCCCAGCCGTTCCGGCCGTGGGCCTTCACGTGGTACAGGGCGCGGTCGGCCAGCTCCACCATCTGCTCCCAGCCCAGGCTGCCGCGGGCGTCCCGGAACAGCGGGCATTCGATGAAGCCGATCGAGCAGGTGAGCGAGATCGGCTCGTCCGTGCCGACGTCGAAGCGGTGGCTGGCGATGGCCTGGCGGATGCGCTCGCCCAGGATCGGCAGGTGCCGGTTCGGCATGGGTCGGAACACGACCAGGAACTCCTCGCCGCCCCAGCGCGCGATGTAGTCGCCGGTGCGCACCAGGTGGCCCAGGACCTGGGCGAACTGCTGCAGCACGCGGTCGCCGGCGGCGTGGCCGTAGCGGTCGTTGACGGCCTTGAAGTGGTCCACGTCGACCAGGGCGAACACCATCACTTCGCCCGGGGTGGCGCGGCGCACGACTTCGCGGTCGTAGTAGGCGATGTCGGCCGGGATCTGGTTGGCCAGGTAGCGGCGGTTGCGCAGGCCGGTCAGCGGGTCGGTCTGGCTGGCCTCCTCGAGCCGGAAGTTGGCCACCTCCAGCGCCTCGGTGCGCTGGCTGACCAGGGCTTCGAGCGATTCGCGCTGGCGCTGGTGCGCGCCCTGTTGGCGCCGGTAGCCGGCGTAGACCAGGCTGGCCAGCACGCCGGCCACCAGCAGCTGGAACAGCCCGGTCTCGTGGAAGCGCGGCTGGATGTGGAAGCCCAGCTGGGCCGGCGCCGGGCTCCAGACCCCGGCGCTGTTGGCGCCGTAGGCCTCGAAGACGTAGGAGCCGGGCGGCAGGTTGGTGTAGTTCACGCTGCGGCGGGTGACGTCCTCGAGATCGCGCCAGTCGTCGTCGTAGCCGACCAGGCGGTAGCGCAGCTCCACGCTCTTGGGATCCTGGAAGCTGAGCACGGTGAAGTCGAAGCTCAGGTCGCGGTCGTCCTGGCCCAGTCGCCACGGGGCGGTGGGATCGGCCACGCGCCACGCGTCCCCGACCCGCACGCGCTCGATCAGGGTGCGCGGCGCCACTTCGCTCTTGATGATGCCCTCGGTCGACATCACCACCAGGCCGCTGCGGGTCGGCAGGTACAGCTCGCCGCCGAACAGGAAGCCCTTGGCATTGCCGGCGCCGTTGCAGCAGTCGCCCTTCTGGCCGCCGCGGCGATCGCCGCGCTCGTTGAGCAGCATCTCGCCCTGCACGCGCTCGGCCTCGCCGTCGGCCACGGCGAACATCTCGCGCAGGCGGATGCGCTGGATGCCGCGGATGCCGGCGACCCACAGGTAGCCCTGGCGGTCGTGGGTGATGAAGAAGGCCGCGTTCACCGGCATGCCCTGCTCGACGCCGAAGCGGGTCCAGCGGCCCTTGCGCGACAGGAAGACTTCCTCGGACAGCGTGCCGACGACCAGCTCGCCGTCGGCCAGTTCGTGGATGGCGGTGACGTCGACGTCGGGGCCCAGGCCGGTGTCGAGGCCGAGGGGCTTGATGCGGTCGCCGATCACTTCGTACAGGCCGCTTTGCGTGCCCAGCACCAGGCGGCCGTCGCGGGTCTCGTGCAGCAGGCGGGTGCGCGGGTCGCGCAGGCCGTCGGCCGCGCCGAAGCCGCGCAGCTCGTCGCGGGCCTGCCGGTACAGGCCCTGGCTGGTGGCGAACCACAGCGCGCCGCGGTGGTCGCGCAGGATGCCGTTCACCTGCGCGCCGCGGAAGGCGTTGAAGGCCTTCGGCCGCTCCAGGCGCTCGCCGCGCAGCACCGCCAGGCCGCGGCGGGTGCCGATCCAGACCGCATCCTCCTCGGGCAGCAGGGTGTAGGCATTGGGGTGCGGCAGCTGGTCGCCGCTCACCACCTCGCGGAAGCGGCCGCCCTCCATCACGCTCAGCCCGGAATTGCTGCCGGCCCAGAGCCGGCCGTCGGGGCCGCGCGCCACCGACCATAGCACCGGGTCTTCGAGGCCTTCGCGGCTGCCGTAGCGGCGGGTCCAGCCGTTCCACACGCGGGTCAGGCCCTCCCACTGGCCGCCGAACCAGAGATTGCCCTCGCGGTCCTCGAACATCGCGCGCACCGCCGCAGCGTCGACCTCGCCGGTGACCAGCTCGCGCACGCGGCCGTTGCGCAGGCGCGCCAGGTCCTCGACCATGCCGACCCACAGGTTGCCGTCGCGGTCCTCGAACATCGCCTCGATCGGCGCGCGCGACAGCGGCGCGCCACCTTCATGCCGCTTCCACTGGTCGCCTTCGCGATAGAACAGGCCGCCGCTGGTGCCCGCCCACAGCCGGCCCTGGGCCTGCAGCAGCTCGGTGACCACGGTGTCCTCGTCGCCCGCGGGCAGCGGCATGATCTCGCTGGCGCCGCCCGCCAGCCTCACCACCCGGCCGCGCTGCCCGACCCACAGGTCGTCGCCGCTGGCCAGCAGGGCGGTGGCCGGGCGCGGCAGCGGATAGGCCAGCACCAGCGTGTCGTCCTGCACGCGCAGCACGCCCGTCTGGGCCGCTACCAGCAGTTCGCCGCGATCGGTAAGGACCAGGTCGCGGGTGTCGGTGAAGCCGCCGGGCTCGGCCCCCGCCAGCGGGAGGGTGCGGAACCGGCCGGCCTCGTGCACGGCCACGCCGCGGTAGGTCGAGACCCAGAGCCGGTTTTCCGGGTCCACCAGCAGGTCATGGATCCACAGGCCGGGCAGGCCGGGCGCGCTGTCGGGCGTGTAGACGGTGAAGCGGACCCCGTCGAAGCGGGCCAGGCCGGACTGGGTGCCCACCCACACGTAGCCCTGGCGGTCCTGGGCGATGGCCAGGGCGCTGATCTGCGGCAGCCCCTGTTCGATGCTCCAGGTGTTGCGGACGTAGTGGTGGAAGGCCTTGTCGGGGTCCAGCGCAACCGCCCGCCCCGCGGCCAGCAGCGCCAGCAGGCAAAGGAGCCAGGGTCGGACTAGGCGCGAGATCGGCACGGGGGCACTCCGCGGCAGGCTGGCTTTGACTATCGCGCCAACCCCCCGCCACCGGCAAGCACGGATGTCCTGCACCGTGACCCCGGTCCCCCTCCGGCCGGGTCGCTCAGCACTCGATGACGTTGACCGCCAGTCCGCCGCGGCTGGTTTCCTTGTACTTGTCCTGCATGTCGCGGCCGGTGTCGCGCATGGTCTTGATGACCTTGTCCAGCGAGACCTTGTGCTTGCCGTCGCCGCGCAGGGCCATGCGCGAGGCGTTGATGGCCTTCACCGCGCCCATCGCATTGCGCTCGATGCAGGGGATCTGGACCAGGCCGCCGATCGGGTCGCAGGTCAGGCCCAGGTTGTGCTCCATGCCGATCTCGGCGGCGTTCTCGACCTGGCCCGGGCTGCCGCCGAGGGCGGCGGCCAGGCCGGCGGCGGCCATCGAGCAGGCCACGCCCACTTCGCCCTGGCAGCCGACCTCGGCGCCGGAGATCGAGGCGTTTTCCTTGTAGAGGATGCCGATGGCCGCGGCGGTGAGCAGGAAGGTGAACACGCCCTTCTCGTTCGAGCCCGGGCAGAAACGGTCGTAGTAGTGCAGCACGGCCGGGATGATGCCGGCGGCGCCGTTGGTGGGCGCGGTGACGACGCGGCCGCCGGCGGCGTTCTCTTCGTTCACGGCCAGCGCGTACAGGTTCACCCAGTCGAGCACGGTGAGCGGGTCGCGCATGCCGGCCTCGGGCTTGGACGCCAGCTCGGCGTGCAGCGACGGCGCGCGGCGCGCCACGTGCAGGCCGCCGGGCAGGGTGCCTTTCTCGCGGATGCCGCGCGCGGTGCAGTCCTGCATGGCCTGCCACAGCTCGCGCAGGCCGGCGGTGATCTCGTCCTCGCTGCGCCAGGCCTTTTCATTGGCCAGCATGATGCCGGCCATGTCCAGGCCGCTGTCGGTGCAGCGCTGCAGCAGCTCGTCGCCGGAGTGGAACGGGTAGGGCAGTTCGGTGGTGTCGGCGACGATGCGGTCTTCGGCGGCCTCGTCGGTGTTGACCACGAAGCCACCGCCGACCGAGTAGTAGTCGCGCGTGGCCAGGATGTCGCCGGCGGCGTCGTAGGCGGTGAAGCGCATGCCGTTGGTGTGGAAGGGCAGCTTCTGGCGTTTGTTCATCACCAGGTCGTGCTTTTCGTCGAAGGCGATCTCGTGCCGGCCGAGCAGCTGCAGCTTCTTTTGCTTGCGGATGCGCTCGAGCGCGGCGGGGATGACGTCGGGGTCGATCTCGTTCGGCCAGTGGCCCTCGAGGCCCATCAGCACGGCCTTGTCGGTGCCGTGGCCGCGGCCGGTGAGGGCCAGCGAGCCGAACACCTCGGCGCGCACGCGCGTCGTGCGCGCCAGCAGCCCGCCTTCCTCCAGCCAGTGGCGCGTGAAGCGCGCCGCGGCGCGCATCGGCCCGACCGTGTGCGAGGACGAGGGCCCGATGCCGATCTTGAAGAGGTCGAAGACGCTGACGGCCATGGGGATGCGGGTTCCTTGGGAAGGACCGTATTCTATGCGCCATCCCGCCGAAGCGACTGTACGCCGGCGAACTGCCGGCCACGCCATGCGATTGACCCTGATCCAGCGCGACGACTGCCATCTTTGCGACCTGGCCTGGGACGCACTGGCCGCCGCCGGCGTGGCCGACTTCGAATCGGTGTGGATCGACGGCGATGCCGCGCTGGAAGTGCGCTACGGCGAACGCATCCCGGTGCTGCGGCGGGAGGATTCGGGCCGGGAGCTGGCGTGGCCGTTTGGCGCGGAGGCGGTGCGCGCGTTCCTGGCGGATTGAAAAGCTTCGGGCCTGGAGGCCCTCCTACAGAGGTGCATCTGCAGGAGGGCCTTCAGGCCCGAAGCGTACTGGCCGTGAATCAGTTCGAAGGCGCGAGCACCAGTCGCGTGGTGACCTTCACTTCGTCGCGGATCACCTCGGGATCGCTCCACTCGCCGGCGCCGACCTCGAAGGCCAGGCGCTTGAGCACCGCTTCGCCCGCCAGCACCGGCTGGGCGCCGGCGGTCCAGGTGAAGGTGAGCGGCGCGGGCTGGGTCACGCCGCGCAGCGTCAGTTCGCCTTCGGCCACGAAGCGGTTGCCGCCGAGCGCGCGGAAACGGGTGGCGACGTAGCGGGCCTCGGGCCGGGTGACGCTGTCGAGGAAGGACTGGCCGCGCAGTTCGCCGTCGTAGTCGGGGTTGCCGGTGGTGGCGCTGGCCAGGTCGATGCGCACGTCGAAGCGCGAGGTCGCCAGGTTGGCCGGATCGAAGCGGATCGCCGGCGTGAACCGGGCGAATTTGCCGGCGATGGCTTCGCCCTGGTACTGGGCTTCGAAGCCCAGCGTCGAACCGGCCTGGGCGGTGTAGTCGGCGGCGTGGGCGCCGGCGGCGGCCAGCAGCAGGGCGAGGAAGACGGGAAGGCGCATGGTCAGGCTCCGGGCGGGTCTTGGGGTTTGGGCGCGGGCTTGGCCAGGGGCAGCATGCGCGCCAGGGTGCGATCGCGATCGACGTAGTGATGCTTCAGCGCGGCCAGTGCATGCACCGTGACGATGACCGCCAGCGCGATGAACAGCCACTCGTGCGCGGCCAGCGCGGCGTCGCGCAGGCCTTCGTCGCGATCGCTCAGGCTGGGCAGCTTGAACAGGCCGAACCAGCTGAGGTTGCGCGGCGGATAGCCCGAGGCCGAGTGGTAGAGCCAGCCGCTGACCGGCATCGCCAGCAGGATCAGGTAGAGCGCGCCGTGGGCGAGGCTGGCCGCGGCCGCCTGCCAGCGCGGCGTGCCGGCCACCGGCGCCGGCGTCCCGGCGAACAGCCGCCAAAGCAGCCGCAGCACGGTCAGCCCCAGCACCGTGAGGCCGAACATCTTGTGCATCGAATAGAGGTTGAACTTGGCCGGCGAGTTCGGCATTTCCTGCATCAGGAAACCGACCACCACCAGGCCCAGCACCATCACCACCGTCAGCCAGTGGATGCCCAGGCTGATCCAGCCCCAGCGGTCGGCGTCATTCTTGATCGGCATCGTCGTTCTCCCGTGCGGGGGTGGAATCGGGCGTGTCGGCCCGGGTCGCGTCGTCGTCGTCGGTGTCGGTGTCGGTGTCGGTGTCGGCGCGGCCGCGGATGGCTTCGGCTTCGATCTGCAGCGTGACCTCGGCGCCGACCAGGCGGGCCCAGGATGTCATGCCGAAATCCTGGCGCACCAGCGTGCCGGTGGCGGAAAAACCGGCCGTGCGCTTGAAGGTGAGGGGATGCCGCTTGAGGGCGTTCAGCGTCACGTCCAGCGTGACCTCGTGGGTCTGTCCGCGCAGGCTCAGGTCGCCGTAAACGCGGGCGCGGTCCTCGCCGGTCGGCTCCACCCGGGTCGACACGAAGCGCGCCACCGGCTGCCCGCCGGCGTCGAGGAAGGTGCGGTCGAGCACGCGCTCGCGCCACTGCGCGTCGCCGAGGTCGAGGCTCTCGAGCGGGATGGCGACCTCGAGCGTGGCGCTGGTCCAGTCGTCCTCGTCGAACACCAGCGTGCCCGTGGCGCCGGAAAACGTGCCGATCGCCCGCGACAGTCCGGCGTGGTCGACCTGGAAGGCGATGCGCGTGTGCACCGGGTCCAGCTGGTACTCGCGCGCGGCGGCACCGGCCGGGCCGGCGAGGGCCAGCATCAGCACACCGGGCAGCCATCGTGATCCGATCGCCATGGGCGTTCTCCTACAGCCCGGACGCGGGCCTCGCCGTAGTCTAGGCCGACGCGGTGACTGGAGGGTGCATGGGCCCGAAACCCAATGTTGCGCAGGGCGAGGCGGGTCGCGGGCAGCCCTGCGGCGTCGTGCGATGCGTCCGGGCGCTGGCAGGGGCGTCGATGCTGGCCGCGGCGATGGCGCTCGCGACGGAGGTGCCGCCCTCGGTGATGCCGGATGCGTCGTTGCCGCGCGCGCCCGGGGTGGCCCCGGCGTTATCTGCGGCGCGCGAACCCGCGGCGCTGGCGGTGGTCGCGCTGGAGAGGCTGGTCGACGGCAAGGTCCACGCGCTGCCGGTCGATGCCCGGCTGCTGCGGCTGGCCCCGGACGACGACGCGCTGCGCGTTCGCGTGCGGCTGGTGCCATCGTCGTCGCCCACGTCGCCGCGCATCCGCTTCTGGCTCGAGGGCCACGATCCCGGCTGGATCGAGCCCGAGCCCCTCGGCGAGCGCCTGTTCCAGCGCCTGGCGCCCGGCAGCTACCGGCTGCGCATCGCCTGGGCCGGCCGCGATGGCACGTGGCGCGAGCGGCCGGGCCTCGCGGTCTGGGTCGAGCCGCCGTGGTGGCAGGGCCAGTACGCGCTGGCCCTGTTCGGCCTGCTGGCGCTGGTGCTGGCGGCGTTGGCCAGCCGCGAGCTGCGCGCGCGCCATCGTCGCCGCGAGGCCTGGCGCCTGACCCGGGCCCGGCAGCAGCTGGCCGAACAGCACTCCGAGGCCAAGAGTCGCTTCCTGGCCACCCTGGGCCACGAGATCCGCACGCCGATGACCGGCGTGCTGGGCATGGCCGAGCTGCTGCAGGGCGGGGCGCTGGATCCGCGCCAGCGCGGCCAGGTCGCCGCCATCCAGCGCGCCGGCCAGCACCTGCTGCGGCTGGTGAACGACGCGCTCGACCTGGCCCGCATCGAGGCCGGCCGGCTGGAGCTGGCGCTGGCCCCGTTCACGCTGCGGCCGCTGCTGGACGAAGTGGCCGACCTGCTGCGCCCGCTGGCCGAAGCCAAGGGGCTGCGCTTCGAACTGGCCTGTGCGCCGGGGCTGCCGGTGGCGCTGCTCGGCGACGCCACCCGGCTGCGGCAGATCCTGTTCAACCTCGGTCACAACGCCATCAAGTTCTGCGACGTGGGCGGGGTGCGCCTGCGGGTCGAGCCGCGGCAGCCCGAGGGCCTGGTGCTGTCCGTGCACGACGACGGCCCGGGCCTTGGGCCGGAGGAGCAGGCGCGGCTGTTCCGGCGCTTCGAGCAGGGCGGCGCCGGCAGCGGCAGCGGCGGCACCGGGCTGGGGCTGGCGATCTGCCGCGAGTTGGCGGTGGCGATGGGCGGCGGCATTTCGGTGCACAGCGCGCCGGGGCAGGGCGCGCATTTCCAGGTCAGCCTGCCGCTGCCGGCGGTCGCGGCACCGGCGACAGGCTGCGCGCTGCCGCCTGCCGCGGGGCCGCCCCGGCGCCTGCTGCTGGTGGAGGATGATGCGGTGGTGGCCGAAGTCGTGGCCGCGCTGCTGCAGCAGCAGGGACACCGCGTGCGCCACGTGCCGCACGCGCTGGGCGCGCTGGCCGAACTGGCGACGGATCACTACGACGTGGCGGTGCTCGACCTGGACCTGCCCGGCCTCGATGGCCTGCAGCTGGCGCGGCTGCTGCGCACCCGCGGCGAAACCCTGCCGCTGCTCGCGCTCACCGCACGCGCCGATCCCCAGGCCGAGCCCGAGGCCCGGGCGGCGGGCATGCATGGCTTCCTGCGCAAGCCGGTCACCGGCGAACTGCTGGCGCTGGCCATTGCCGGGCTGGGCCCGGCGCGACCGCCGGAGCTCAGGCCTGGCGGCTGAAGTCGTGCACCGCGTCGACCAGCACGCCCACGTGCGCCGGGTCCATGTCCGGCGACATGCCGTGGCCCAGGTTGAACACGTGGCCCGCGCACGAGCCCCCGTTGGCCGCGGCGTAGTCGTCGAGCGCGCGCTTCACTTCCGCGCGGATGCCCTCGGGCGAGGCGTACAGCGTCGCCGGGTCCAGGTTGCCCTGCAGGGCGACGCGGCCGCCGGTGCGGCGGCGCGCCTCGCCCAGCGACACGGTCCAGTCCACGCCCAGGCCTTCGGTGCCGGTCGCGGCCAGGTCCTCGAGGTAGGGCGCGTTGCCCTTGCCGAACAGGATCAGCGGCGTGCGCTCGGCGCCGTCGCCGCGCGGGAGCTCGGCGGCGATGCGCTGCAGGTAGCGCAGCGAGAACTCGCGGTAAACGTGCGGGGCCAGCACGCCGCCCCAGGTATCAAACACCTGCAGCGCCTGCGCACCCGCGGCGCGCTGCGCGGCGAGGTAGGCGATGACGGCGTCGGTGGTGACTTCGAGCAGGCGGTGCAGTGCGGCGGGCTCGTTGAGCGCCATCGACTTGATGCGGGCGAAATCCTTGCTGCCGCCGCCTTCGACCATGTAGCAGGCCAGCGTCCAGGGGCTGCCGGAGAAGCCGATCAGCGGCACGCTGCCGTCGAGCTCGCGGCGGATCAGGGCCACGGCGTCCATGACGTAGCGCAGCGAGCTGCCCATGTCGGGCACCGCGAGCCTGGCGATGTCGGCCGGCGTGCGCACCGGGCGCTCGAACTTCGGACCCTCGCCATCGGCGAAGTACAGCCCCAGGCCCATCGCATCGGGCACCGTGAGGATGTCGGAGAACAGGATCGCGGCGTCGAGCGCGTAGCGGCGCAGCGGCTGCAGCGTGACCTCGCAGGCCAGCTCCGGATTCGTGGCCA
Source organism: Arenimonas sp. (assembly GCF_035721105.1). Taxonomy (GTDB): domain Bacteria; phylum Pseudomonadota; class Gammaproteobacteria; order Xanthomonadales; family Xanthomonadaceae; genus Arenimonas. Next base: position 96,202 of record NZ_DASTNG010000017.1, read on the forward strand.
GGCCCATGAAGCTGCCGGCCTGGGCGCGGGTGGCGCGGTACTCCGGCAGGTAGCGGCCGGCCTGGCGCATCAGCCACACGGGCGTGCAGTCCACGGGTTCGCGCCGCAGCGCGCGCAGGAAACGATCGTTCTTCAGGGTCACGGCAAATCCAGTCAACGGGGCGCGTCGGCGCCTTGGGCGAACATCACCAGGAAGCCCTTGCGGACCTGGGCATCGCGGGCTTTCTCGAACGCGGACAGGGCGGCGCCGCGCTCGAGGTACTGCTCGCGCTTGAGCGAGGCCTTGCCGCCGATCTGGCCGGTTTCGCGCAGCAGCGTCCAGCCGCCGAGCAGGTCCTGCTGGAGCATCAGCTGGACGTACTTCGGCGCTTCGCCGGCAAGGGGTTTCTGCTGCATCAATAGGCGCATAAGGCCCCATTCTACCCCGCAGCCCCCCTGTAGGAGCGCCTTCAGGCGCGAAGCTCTTCGCTGGTTCCCGGTTCCTGGCTCCGGGCCCGTTCCCGGCGATCGCCCGCCGGGCCGGGATGAACGTCCAGGAGTCCGGCAAGTTCCAGGCGCTGCTCCACTGGGTGGAGGCCGCGGGCTCGCGCGTGTTTCGTACTCGACAGCCCGGCCCGGATGGCACGCGGTCCGCCGTGCGCGAGGGTCCTTTCCCGGGACATCGAAAACACGGACGTTTTCGATGAGCCCCCATGGATGGGTTCACGGCGTGCCCGGGAAAGGACCCTCGCGTACGGCGGACCTTCGCGACAGGCGGGTCCGGCGCCAAAGAATCAAAAGATTCGCGCCTGAAGGCGCTCCTACAGGGGAGGCGGAGGGGGAGGGGGTCAGGCTTCGAGGACGGGGAGGATTTCGGCGGCCGGGACGTCGGGGACGACTTCGGCCTGGCCCAGGCCGGCCCAGAGGATCAGGCGGATCCGGCCGGAGACGGCCTTCTTGTCCAGCGCCATGTGCGCCAACAGCGCCTGGGCCGAGAGGCCGGCGGGCAGCGCCACCGGCAGGTCGAAGCGCTCAAGCAGGGCCGCCAGCCGCGCCGTGTCGGACCAAGGCGCGCGGCCGCGGTCGGCCGACAGTCGCGCCGCCAGCACCATGCCCACCGCGATCGCCTCGCCGTGGAGCAGGCCGCCGTAAGCCTGTTCGGTCTCGATCGCGTGGCCGAAGGTGTGGCCGAAGTTGAGCAGCATCCGCTCGCCCTGCTCGGTCTCGTCGCGGGCGACGATGCCGGCCTTGTGCCGGCAGCTGGTGGCGATGGCGTGGGCCAGCGCATCCGGGTTGCGCGCCATCAGCGCCTCGGCGTTGTCCTCGAGCCAGGCGAAGAACCCGGCATCGGCGATCGCGCCGTACTTCACCACCTCGGCCAGCCCGGCGCTGAGCTCGCGCTCGGGCAGGGTGTCGAGGGTGGCGGTGTCGGCCAGCACGGCCGCCGGCTGGTGGAAGGCGCCGACCAGGTTCTTGCCCTGCGGCAGGTCGACCGCGGTCTTGCCGCCGACCGAGGAATCGACCATCGCCAGCAGCGTGGTGGGCAGCTGCACGAAGCGCACCCCGCGCATCCAGCAGGCCGCGGCGAAGCCGGCCAGGTCGCCGACCACGCCGCCGCCCAGGGCGATGACGGTGGTGTCGCGGCTGGCGCCCATCGCGGCCAGCGTGGCGATCAGCTCGTTGAAGCGCGCCAGCGTCTTCTCCTGTTCGCCCGGCGGCAGCACCTTCACCTGCAGCGTCTTGCCGGCCAGCGCCGCCTGCACCCGCGCCAGGTAGTGCGGCGCGACGTTGCCGTCGGTGACGACCAGCGCGTGGCGGCCCGTGACCAGCGCGGCCAGCGCCTCGGGCGCATCCAGCAGGCCGCGGCCGATGCGGATCGGGTAGGCGCGTGCGCCCAGTTCGACTTGTAGCTCGTGCACGGCCATCAGGCGGCTTCCGTGCGCTGCCAGCGCTGTTCGACCAGGGCGCCCAGGCGCTCGGCGGCGATGGCGACGCTCAGGCCGTCGGCGTCGAAGGCCAGGTCGGCGAGGTCGCGGTAGATCGGGCCGCGCTCGACCGCCAGCGATTCAAGCTTGGCGCGCTTGTCGCCCACCGCCAGCAGCGGCCGGCTGCGGTCGCGGCCCAGGCGCTCGATCTGCTGGGCCACGCTGACCTGCAGGTTGACCACGAAGCCGCGTTCGCTGAGCCGCTTGCGGTTGGCCTCGGCCAGCACCGCACCGCCGCCGGTGGCGATCAGCTGGCCCTGGCCGCGCATCAGGTCGGCGATCAGCGCCGTCTCGCGGGCGCGGAAGCCGGCCTCGCCCTCGCACTCGAAGATCAGCGGCACCGCGGCGCCGGTGACTTCCTCCAGGCGGTGGTCGCAGTCGACGAAGACCAGGCCCAGCCGCACCGCGAGGCGCTTGCCGATCGAGGTCTTGCCGGCGCCCATCGGGCCGACCAGGACGAGGTTGGGAGCGGGATTCATGGGACGCGATGCTAGCATCCCGGCATGAATGCTTCGTCGAACCCGATGCCCGCGTTCCACCCTGCGCCGCGGGTGCCGCGATGAGCGCCGGACCGGTGGTGGTCGCCGGCGCGGGTGACGTCGGGCTGCGCCTGGCGCGGCGCCGGATCGCGCGCGGCGACGAGGTGGTCGCGCTGCGCCGCGGCGTCGGCGAGGCGCTGCCCGGGCTTCGCTGGCAGCGCGCCGACCTGGCCACCGGCGACGGCCTGGCGGCCCTGCCGCACGGCGTGGCGGCGCTGGTGTTTTGCGCCGCGCCCGACGTCCGCGACGAGGCCGCCTATCGCGCCCTGTACCTCGACGGCCTGCGCCGGGCGATCGACGCCTGCCGCCCTGCGCGCGTCGTGTTCGTGTCCTCCACCGCCGTCTACGCCGAGGACGCCGGCGAGTGGGTCGACGAGGACACGCCGGCGCGGCCACCGGCCTTCAACGGTCGCGTGCTGCTGGAGGCCGAGCAGTCGCTGGCCGGGCATCCGGGCGCGACCACGCTGCGCTGCTCGGGCATCTACGGCCCCGGCCGCGGCGCCCTGCTGCGCAAGGCCCGCGGCGACCAGCCCGGCGCGCGCCGCTGGACCAACCGCATCCATGCCGACGACGCCGCCGCGGCGCTGTCGCACCTGCTCGACCTGGCCGCGCCGCCGCGCCTGCTGCTGGGCAATGACGACCTGCCGGCCCTGGAGCAGGACGTGCTGGCCTGGTTGCGCGCCCGCGACGGCCTGCCGCCGCTGGCCGCCGGGGCGGCGGGGCCCGCCACCGGCCGCCGCGTGGCCAACGGCCGCCTGCGCGCCACCGGCTGGACCCCGGCCTTCCCCGACTACCGCGCCGGCTACGCCAGCCTCCCCGGCGGGGCGGGCGTATAGTCGACCGGCCCGCCACCGGGCAGGAATGGAGAGCGTCATGGCTACCGTCACCAAGGTGATCGAAGTGTCCTCCTCGTCCAAGAAAGGCATCGAGGATGCCGTGCAGGCCGGCCTGAAGAAGGTCGGCAAGAGCGTCAAGAACATCCAGGGCGCCTGGGTCAACGACATCAAGGTCGTCTGCGGCGCCGACGGCGCGGTGAGCGAATGGCGCGTGAACATGCGCGTCAGCTTCATCGTCAGCTGACCGGCGGATGCAGGCGGGGTGCCTTCGGAGCGACAATGTCGCAAACGAGGATCCCCGCATGACCGACCTGTACGCCGAAGCCCTGGACACCTTCGCCACCCTGCTGGCGGAGGCCACCGCCGGGGGTGACCCGGAACCGACCGCGATGACGGTCGCCACCTGCGACGCGCAGGGGCGGCCTTCCGCGCGCACGGTGCTGCTCAAGGCCTTCGATGCCCGCGGCTTCGTGTTCTACACCAACTACGACAGCCGCAAGGGCCAGCAGCTGGCGGCCAACCCGCAGGCCGCGCTGCTGTTCCTGTGGAAGCAGCTGCGCGAGCAGGTGCAGGTGAAGGTCGAAGGCACGGTCGAGCCGGTGGACCTGGCCGAGGCCGACGCCTACTTCGCCTCGCGGCCGCGCGCCAGCCAGATCGGCGCCTGGGCCTCGCTGCAGTCGCAGGTGCTCGATTCGCGCGAGCTGTTCGAGGCGCGCATCGACGCCTTCGAGAAGAAGTTCGCCGGCGGCGAGGTGCCGCGGCCGCCGCACTGGTCCGGGTTCCGGGTCGTGCCCGAGCGCATCGAGTTCTGGTACGGCGCCAAGTACCGCCTGCACGAGCGCCAAAGCTACGCGCGCGTCGACGGCCATTGGACCCGGCGGCTGCTGTTCCCGTGAGCCACGGCCCGCGCCGCATCGTCTGCCTGACCGAAGAGCCCACCGAAGTCCTGTACGCGCTGGGCGAGCAGGACCGCATCGTCGGGATTTCCGGCTTCACGGTGCGGCCGGCGAAGGCGCGCAAGGAAAAGCCCAAGGTCAGCGCCTTCACGTCGGCCAAGATCGACGAGATCCTGGCGCTGCGGCCCGACTTCGTGGTCGGCTTCTCCGACATCCAGGCCGACATCGCCGCCGAGCTGGTGCGGCGCGGCGTCGAGGTGTGGATCAGCAACCACCGCAGCGTCGACGGCATCATCGATTACGTGCGCCGCCTGGGCGCGCTGGTGGGCGCCGCCGGCCCGGCGAATGACTACTCCGATGCACTGCGTCGTGGCCTCGACGTGATCGCCGCCGAAGCCGCGACCCTGCCGCGCCGCCCGAAGGTCTACTTCGAAGAGTGGGACGAGCCGCGCATCAGCGGCATCCAGTGGGTGGCCGAACTGGTGCGCATCGCCGGCGGCGACGACATCTTCCCCGAACTGGCGGCGCAGTCGCTGGCCAGGCACCGCATCCTGGCCAACGACGACGAGATCATCGCCCGCGCCCCCGACATCGTGTTCGGCTCCTGGTGCGGCAAGAAATTCCAGCCCGCGAAGGTGGCCTCACGCCTGGGCTGGGACACCGTGCCCGCCGTCCGCACCGGCGACCTGCACGAAATCAAATCCCCCCTCATCCTCCAACCCGGCCCCGCCGCCCTCACCGACGGCGTGCGCGCCATGGCGGCCGTGATTCGCGGGTGGGCGGGATTTTAAAATTTGAACGCGGATCAAAGCGGAAACTTCGGATAAAAGCGGAATTTTTAATTTGGCGCGCCGATTTCGCGACGGTGGGCGTCGAGGCCAATGACTCCAGTCTCGGCGCGCACTAAACCCATTTCGCTTTATCCGCTCTTATCCGAAGTTTCCGCTTTGATCCGCGTTCAAATTTTAAAAACCCCCACCCCCCGTCAGCCCAAGACGTCCACGCCAAGCTGCGCCAGCAGGGCGGTCATGCGCCCCGCCTGGACCGCCTGGTCGCTGGAGGCGTTGCCCTGTTGGGCGCGTTTGGCGACCCCCTGGGCGATGGCCGCCAGGCGGAAGAAGCTGAAGGCGAGGACGAAGGGCCAGTCGGCCGGGATCGGGCGGCCGGTGAGGCCGGAATAGCGCGCCAGCAGCGCCGCCTCGTCCGGGATGCCCAGCGCCGTGCGGTCCAGGCCGGCCAGGCCGGGCAGGGCCGGGTTGCGCGGCAGGCGCAGGGCCATGCAGAAGTAACCCAGGTCGGCGAGCGGGTGGCCCAGCGTGGACAACTCCCAGTCGACGATGGCGATCACCTTCGGCTGCACCGGATCGAACATCAGGTTGTCGATGCGGAAGTCGCCGTGCACCAGGGCCACGCTGCCGTCGTCGGCCGGGCAGCGGGCGGGCAGGGCGGCGATCAGGGCGTCCATCGCCGGGATAGGCCCGGTCTCGCTGGCGCGGTACTGCTCGGTCCAGCGGTGCAGCTGGCGGGCGAAGTAGTTGCCGGGCTTGCCGAAGTCGGCCAGGCCCACCGCCGCCGGGTCGATCGTGTGCAGCGCGGCCATCGCGTCGATGATGCCGGCGTAGAGCGCGCCGCGCCCGGCGGGCGCCAGGTCCGGCAGCGACGGGTCCCAGAAGATGCGGCCGTCGACGAAGTCCATCAGGTAGAACATCGCGCCGATCACCGACGCGTCGGTGCACAGGTGCAGCGGCCGCGCCACCGGCGCCGGGCCGCCGTGCAGGGCCTGCAGCACGCGGAACTCGCGGTCCACCGCGTGCGCCGACGGCAGCAGCACGCCGGGCGGCTTGCGGCGCAACACGTACGTGCCGCTGGCGGCGTCGATGCGGTAGGTCGGGTTGGACTGCCCGCCCTTGAACTTGGTGGCCGTGAGCGGTCCGCGGAACCCGGGCAGCTGCGCCTGCAGGTAGTCGGCGAGCGCGGCTTCGGGCAGGGCCAGCGCGTCGGTGGCGGCCGGGGGTGGGGTGTCGGTCATCGGCGGGGGTCGCTTTTCGGACGGGCGAGGAGGGCGCGCACGGCAAGCACCGCGCCGCCCAGCAGCGCCGTGGCCAGGCAGGCCAGGTGCAGGTGCTCGAGCGACAGCGCGCCGAGCCAGGCGTTGCCGTCGCGAAGTGGCCAGAGCGGCGCCATGTCGGCGTGCATCAGCGCATCGAGTGCGATGTGTGAAAAAGTGCCGGCGTAGGCCGCGAGGAACGAGGCGCGCCAGGTGAACGGTGCATGCGCGATGCGCAGCCAGCGCAGCACGCGTTCGCTGACGGGGCGGCCGATGGCGCCGGCGAGCGTGCCGATCAGCAGTGCGCCGGCCAGGTTGTGGGTGGTGCCGTGCAGGCTGGGCCAGCCGTTGACGATGCCCAGCAGCGGCTCGATGTCCATCAACACCTGCGCGCCGCCGAACACCATGAAGCTGAAATGCCGGCCTCCGATCGCCTTGAAGACCAGGCCCGGCCCGAGGTGGAGGGGCGTGAACGGCATGCTCAGTAGTAGGTCCAGAGCTCGCGCGCGCCGTGCAGGTGCGGCAGCGCGTTCCAGCTGCCCAGGCGCAGGCGGCCGGCGTGCGGGTGGAATTCGCTCAGGGCGCTGTTGCGCAGCGCCAGGTTGAGTTCGACCGCGCGGTGGTCGGGCACGTCCAGCGCGATCTGCGCCAGCCGCGAGATCACCCCGCCGGAGCTGAGCACCAGCGCCTCGCCATCGCCGGCCAGCGCCTCGAGCCGCTCGCCGGCCGAATGCACGCGCGCGCCGAAGGCGGCCCAGCTTTCCGGCAGGCCGGGCAGTTCGTCCCGGGCCCAGGCCAGCAGCGCTGCCTGCAGCATGGCGCCGACGTCGCGCGGCAGGCCGCTGCGGCTGGCGATCGCGACCGGGTGGGTCGCGTTCTCGCGCAGCCAGGTGCTGAACACCGCCTCGTGGTCGAACTCGGCGAAACCCGGGTCGGCGACCGGTTCGGGCAGCGCCAGCCCCTGCGCGGCGAAGGCCTCGATCACGCCGTCGGCGGTCTGGCGGTGCCGGCGCATGCCGCCGACCACCACGGCTTGGAAGCGATGGCCGCCGCGCGCCAGCCACTCGCCCAGGCGGCGCGCCTGCAGGTGGCCGCGTTCGGACAGGTTGTCGTAGTCGGCGGCGCCGTAGCTCGCCTGGCCGTGGCGTACCAGCAGCAGGCTCACTGGCCGAAGAACTCCTGGCGGAACACGGTGCGGATCGGCTTGTCGGCGCCTTCCGGCGTCACCGACAGGTCGAAGGTGAGCGTCTCGTGGCCCGAGGTGCGCGCTTCGCCCAGGTAGTAGATGGCCTCACCCTCGCGGACCTCGCGCATGCGCAGGTCGACCCGCTGGCCGTTGAGGTTGGTGGCCGACACCGTCACCGTCGCGGGGACGGCGCGGTCGGCCCCGGGCTCGCCCTGGCGCACGGCGATGTTCACCAGCGCCCGGTTGGCGGAGCGGGTGATGCCGTTCGCGCGCGCCACTTCCGGCGTGAGCGTGGTCGAGGGCAGGGCGTTGAAGTGGACGGTGATGTCGCCGGCACGCAGGGAGTTCTCGGCCAGCGCCGGCACGGCGGCCAGCAGCGCAAACAGGGCGATCACGGCAGTCATCGGGCGCATGGCCAGTCCTCCTGGGGGTGGGCGCCCATCATCGCGCCCGCCCTCTCCTCCGTCCATCTCCGGACGGCCCGGCCGCCACCCGCGTCGAAACCTGGCTCAACCGGCGGCGAGCTGGCGACCGCGGTGGGTGGCGGCGGAGATGGCCCGGGCGACGAGATCGCGGAACCCGTTGGCCTCGAAGGATTCGATCGCGGCCTGGGTGGTGCCGCCGGGCGAGGTGACGCGCTGGCGCAGCACGGCGGCCGGTTCGCCGGATTCGCTGAGCATGCGCGCCGCGCCCAACAGGGTCTGCAGCACCAGGGTGCGGGCGGTGTCGGGCGCGAGGCCCTGCGCCTCGCCGGCGGCCTGCATCGCCTCGGCGAGCAGGAACACGTAGGCCGGGCCGCTGCCGGAGACGGCGGTCACGGCGTCCATCAGCGCCTCGTCGTCGATCCAGGCGGTGAGTCCGGCGGCCTGCATCAGCGCGTTCGCTTCTTCACGCTGGCCCGCGCCGACCGTGGCGTTGGCGAACAGACCGGTCGCGCCGGCGCCCAGCAGCGCCGGGGTGTTGGGCATGGCGCGGACCACGGCCTGGCCGCCGCCCAGCCACTGGTCGATCCTTGCGGTGGGGATGCCCGCGGCGATCGACACCACCAGCGGGCGATGGATCTGCGCCAGGGTGGCCAGGCCTTCACAGACCTCGCGCATCACCTGCGGCTTGACCGCCAGCACCCAGGTGGCGGCGCCGTCGGCGGCTTCGGGGCCGGTGTCGCGGACCCGCACGCCGAAGTCGGCGGCCAGCGCCTCGCGCAGGGCCGCGACCGGCTCGGCCACGCGCAGGGTCTCGGGCGCGCGGCCCTGGGCCAGCAGGCCGCCGATGAGGCTGCGGGCCATGTTGCCGCCGCCGATGAATGCGATCGCGTGGTTGTTCATTGGGAAGATCCGTCGGGTAAGGGGTTCACGGGGCGCGCGGGCCGAACAGGGCAGTGCCGATCCGGACCAGCGTGGCGCCCTCGGCGATGGCCAGCGCGAAGTCGTCGCTCATGCCCATCGACAGGGTGTCGACGCCGGCGTGGCGGGCGGCGACCGCGTCCTGCAGCTGCCGGAGCCGGTGGAAGCTGGCGCGGCGGTGCGCCGGGTCGGGATGCGGCTCCGGGATGGCCATCAGGCCGCGCAGGCGCAGGCGCGGCGCGGCGGCCACGGCGTCCGCCAGGGCCATCACCTCGTCCGGGCGGCAGCCGGACTTGCCGGCCTCGCCGTCCACGTTCACCTGCAGCAGCACGTTCAGCGGTGGGCGGTCGGCGGGGCGGGCCTGGTCCAGGGCCGCCACCAGCTTCATGCGGTCGACCGACTGCACCCAGTCGAACCACTCGGCCGCCTCCCGGCACTTGTTCGACTGCAGGTGGCCGATCAGGTGCCATTCCAGCCCCAGGTCGTGCAGCTCGCGGGCCTTGGCGACGCCTTCCTGGACGTAGTTCTCGCCGAAGGCGCGCTGGCCGGCCGCGGCGAGCGCGCGCACCGCCGGGGCGGGCCGGGTCTTGGACACGGCCAGTAGCTGCACCTGCCGTGGCCGGCCTGCCAGCAAGGCCGCGTTTTCAATGGTTTGCAGGACGTCGTGAAGAGTCGGGTGCAGCGCTGCCATGGGGGGTATTCACCTTCGTGGATAGGGCTATACTGCCCCGGGGACGCGCGGTCGCCTATCCGTTTGATGCGCTGAGGGGACACAAGAAAATGGACATCGCCGAACTGTTGGCATTCTCGGTCAAGAACAAGGCCTCCGACCTCCATCTGTCGGCCGGGTTGCCGCCCATGATCCGCGTCGACGGTGACGTCCGCCGAATCAACATCCCGGCCCTGGACCACAAGCAGGTCCACGCGCTGGTGTACGACATCATGTCGGACAAGCAGCGCCGCGACTACGAGGACTTCCTCGAGGTCGACTTCTCCTTCGAAATCCCGGGCCTGGCGCGCTTCCGCGTCAACGCCTTCAACCAGAACCGCGGCGCCGGCGCCGTGTTCCGGACCATTCCCAGCCAGATCCTCACGCTCGAGGAGCTGGCCGCGCCCAAGATCTTCGGTGAACTGGTGCAGCAGCCCCAGGGCCTGGTGCTGGTGACCGGTCCGACCGGTTCGGGCAAGTCCACCACCCTGGCGGCCATGGTCGACAGCGTGAACAAGAACGAATTCGGCCACATCCTCACCGTCGAGGATCCGATCGAGTTCGTGCACACCTCGCAGAAGTGCCTGGTCAACCAGCGCGAAGTGCACCGCGACACCCATGGCTTCAACGAGGCCCTGCGCTCGGCGCTGCGCGAAGACCCCGACTACATCCTGGTCGGCGAGATGCGCGACCTGGAAACCATCCGCCTGGCGCTGACCGCCGCGGAGACCGGCCACCTGGTGTTCGCGACCCTGCACACCTCGTCGGCGGCCAAGACCATCGACCGCATCATCGACGTGTTCCCGGCCGGCGAAAAGCCGATGGTCCGCTCCATGCTTTCCGAGTCGCTGCGCGCGGTCATTTCGCAGTCGCTGCTCAAGAAGGTCGGTGGCGGCCGCGTCGCGGCGCACGAGATCATGATCGCCACCCCCGCCATCCGTAACCTGATCCGCGAGGACAAGGTGGCGCAGATGTACTCGGCGATCCAGACCGGCCAGCAGTACGGCATGCAGACCCTCGACCAGTGCCTCCAGGACATGGTCAAGCGCGGCCTGGTGACCAAGCTGCAGGCCAAGGAATACGCCAAGGAAAAGAAGCTTTTCGACTGACGCCGCTGCCGGTCGGGGGGCTGGCAGGACGCCACATGAGCACCGCCACCGGGCCAAGGCCACGGTGGCAGAACAGGAGCACGCATGAGCAGCATCGACTTCACCTCCTTCCTGAAGCTGATGGCGCACAAGAAGGCCTCGGACCTGTTCATCACGGCCGGCGTGCCGCCGTCGATGAAGGTCAACGGCAAGCTGTCGCCCATCACCCAGAATCCGCTGACCCCGCAGCAGTCGCGCGACCTGGTGCTCAACGTCATGAACCCCTCGCAGCGCGAGGAGTTCGAAAAGACCCACGAGTGCAACTTCGCCATCGGCGTGTCCGGCGTCGGCCGCTTCCGCGTGTCCTGCTTCTACCAGCGCAACCAGGTCGGCATGGTGCTCCGTCGCATCGAGACCCGCATCCCGACCGTCGAAGAGCTGAGCCTGCCGGCCGTCATCAAGACGCTGGCGATGACCAAGCGCGGCATCATCCTGTTCGTCGGCGCCACCGGCACCGGCAAGTCGACCTCGCTGGCGGCCATGATCGGCTACCGCAACATGAACTCCTCGGGCCACATCATCACCATCGAGGACCCGATCGAGTTCGTGCACAAGCACGAGGGCTGCATCATCACCCAGCGTGAAGTCGGCATCGACACCGACAGCTGGGACGCGGCGCTCAAGAACACCCTGCGCCAGGCGCCCGACGTGATCATGATCGGCGAGGTGCGCACCCGCGAGGGCATGGACCACGCCATCGCCTTCGCCGAAACCGGCCACCTGGTGCTGTGCACGCTGCACGCCAACAACGCCAACCAGGCGATGGACCGCATCATCAACTTCTTCCCGGAAGACCGCCGCAGCCAGCTGCTGATGGACCTTTCGATGAACCTCAAGGGCGTGGTCGCGCAGCAGCTGATCCCGACCCCGGACGGCAAGTCGCGCCGCGTGGCGATGGAGATCCTGCTCGGCACGCCGCTGGTGCAGGACTACATCCGCGACGGCGAGATCCACAAGATCAAGGACGTCATGAAGGAGTCGACCAACCTGGGCATGAAGACCTTCGACCAGGCGCTGTTCGAGCTCTACCAGGCCGGCGAGATCAGCTACGAGGACGCCCTGCGCTTCGCCGACTCGGCCAACGAGGTCCGCCTCAAGATCAAGCTCGCCCAGGGCGGCGACGCCCGCACCCTGTCCCAGGGCCTGGACGGCGTCGAGCTCTCCGAAGCCAAGTAACCCGCCCGGAAAAGGGGTCAGAGTAAATATTTGTTTCAAACAAATATTTACTCTGACCCCTTTTTGCGCGCGGTAGAATGGCGGCATGCATGGCATCCCGTCCCTGGCCGATCACTTCCTGGTAGCGATGCCGGCGCTGGACGATCCGAATTTCCAGCGGTCCGTGACCCTGGTCTGCCAGCACGACGCCGACGGCGCCATGGGCATCGTCATCAACCGGCTGGCCGACTACACGGTCGGCGAACTGCTCGACCAGCTCAAGCTGCCGACCGGGGACCGCGCGCTCGCGGACCGCGCCATCGTCGCCGGCGGTCCCGTGTTCCCCGACCGCGGCTTCGTCCTGCACGGCGACGACAGCGAATGGGCGTCGACCCTGCACGTGGCCCCGGGCCTGTCGGTCACCACCTCGCGCGACATCCTCGAGGCCCTGGCCCGCGGCGGCGGTCCGCGCCAGGTGCTGGTGGCGCTGGGTTACGCCGGCTGGGAGGCCGGCCAGCTCGAGGCCGAGCTGGCCCAGAACAGCTGGCTGACCGTGCCGGCCGACCAGGCCATCGTGTTCGAGACCCCGCTGGGCGAGCGCTGGCACGCCGCCGCCCGCCGGCTGGGCGTCGACCTGTCCACCCTGGCCGACTACTCGGGCCACGCATGACCGGCCCCGTCACCCTGCTTGGCTTCGACGTCGGCGCCAGGCGCATCGGCGTGGCCGTCGGCAACACCGTGTCGCTCAGCGCCCGCGAGGTGGGCGTGCTCGACGTGCACGCCGGCGGCCCGGACTGGCCCCGGCTCGACCGCTGGATGCGCGACTGGCGCCCGGACGCGCTGGTGGTCGGCGACCCGATCCCGGCCGACGGTGGCGACCAGCCCGCCCGCCAGCGCGCCCGCGGCTTTGCCCGCGAGCTCGCGCGCCGCTACGCGCTGCCGGTGCAGCAGGTGGACGAAGGCCGCAGCTCGATCGAGGCCGCGCAGCGCTTCGCCGCCGGCCGCGCCGCCGGCGCCCGCAAGCGCTCGCAGGCCGACCAGCTCGACGCCGTCGCCGCCGTGGTGATCCTCGAACGCTGGCTGGCCGACCCGACCACCCGCACGCCCCTCGAACCCGGTGACGCCACCCCATGAGCCACGCCCTGCAGACCACGCCCGACGGCCGCTTCCACCACCTGCTGACCCTCGACGGCCTTCCGGCCGCCCGGCTCGACGACCTGCTCGAGCGCGCCGGCCAGATGCTGCCGCACGCCCACGCCGGCACCGCCCTGCGCGGCCGGCACGCCGGGCGCACGCTGTGCACGCTGTTCTTCGAAGCCAGCACCCGCACCCGCAGCAGCTTCCAGCTGGCGGCGACCCGCCTGGGCATGGACGTGCTGAACTTCGACGTCGCCACCTCGTCGACCAAGAAGGGCGAGAGTCCGCTCGACACCCTCAAGACGATCGAAGCGATGGGCGTCGACGTCTTCGTGATCCGCCACGCCAGCGATGGCGCGGTGGCCGAGCTGGCCGCCGGCGCCAACCCCGGCACCCACGTGATCAACGCCGGCGACGGCCGCGCCTCGCACCCGACCCAGGGCCTGCTGGACATGCTGACGCTGCGCCAGGCCAAGGGCCATGACCTGTCCGCGCTGAAGGTGCTGGTGGCCGGCGACCTGCTGCATTCGCGCGTGGCCCGCTCCGACCTGCACGCGCTGCGCGCGCTGGGCTGCGGCGAGATCCGCGTCTGCGGTCCGGCCAACCTGCTGCCCGATGCGCACACTCTGCGCGGCTGCCGCGTGGTCGAACGTTTCGACGATGCGGTCGCCGGCGTCGACGTCGCGATCATGCTGCGCCTGCAGCGCGAGCGGATGGAGCAGGGCCTGGTGGCCTCGCTCGAGGACTACTTCCGCGACTACGGCCTGGACCCGCGGCGGCTGGCGCTGGCCGCGCCCGACGCCATCGTGATGCACCCGGGCCCGATGAACCGCGGCATCGAGATCGACGGCGCGGTGGCCGATGGCCCGCAGTCGCGGGTGCTGGCCCAGGTGGCCAACGGCCTGCCGGTGCGCATGGCCGTGATCGACGCGCTGCTGAGCTGAGGCCCCGCGCGTCGCCCCGACGCGCGGCCGGGCGGGCTACTCGCTGGCGACGCTGCCGTTGCGGAACTGCCAGGTGCGGGTGATGTGCAGCACGTCGATGTTCTCGTCGGTGCGCGGCAGCGGCGGGAAGGGTTCGGACAGGCGCACGATGCGCATCGCGGCCTGGTCCAGCACGCCCAGCCCGGAGCTGCGGTTGAGCAGGATTTCCTCGATGCTGCCGTCGCGGCGCACCGCCACCGTCATCACCAGCCGGCCGCCCAGGCCGCGGCGGCGGGCCTCGTCGGGGTAGTTGAGGTTGCCGACGCGCTCGACCTTCACCACCCAGGCGCGCAGGTAGCTGGCGTACTCGTATTCCTGGGTGCTGGCCGAGACGAACTTGCGCTTGGGTCGCTTGGCGCGCAGCTCCTGCTTGCGCTCGATCTCCGCCGCCAGGCGGGCCATCTCCAGGCTTTGCTCGATCAGCTCGCGGCCGGGGGCCAGCGCGCTGGGCTCGGTCTCGCGCTGGTCCTTGGGGACGGGCAGGGCGAAGTCGCTGTCGGCCGTCGTGGTGAGCACGCGCGGGGTCGGCTCGGGCTCGGGCGGCGGGGCCTGGGCGACCAGGGTTTCCGGGGCCAGGCCGGGCTCGGGCTTGGGCACCGGCGCCAGCTGCTCCTCGCGCGGGCGCTCGGCCACGTCGCTGTCGCCGCCGCCCTGGTTGTTGGCCTGGGCGATGAAGTCGGCGTCCTCGGGGGCGGCGTCGCTGCGGGTCTCGGTCAGGATCACGTCCAGGGTCGGGGTGATCGGGGCCGCGGCGTCTCGGGCGAAGCCCACGCCCAGGACCAGCACCCCGAACACGACCAGGCTCAGCGCCAGGGTGGCGCTGAGCCGCTCGGCCGGGCCGATGACGGGCGCCGCCATCTCAGCCGCGGCCGGCCCGGCGGGCCTCGATGGCGTCGAACAGCTGGCCGGCGATGTTGAGCCCGAACTGGGCGTCGAGCTCGCGCACGCAGGTCGGACTGGTGACGTTGACCTCGGTGAGGTAGTCGCCGATCACGTCCAGGCCTACGAACAGCATGCCCCGGCGCTTGAGCTCGGGGCCGACCTGGGCGGCGATCCAGCGGTCGCGGTCCGACAGCGGACGGCCCTCGCCGCGGCCGCCGGCGGCCAGGTTGCCGCGGAACTCGTCGCCCTGGGGGATGCGGGCCAGGCAGTAGGGCACCGGCTCGCCGTCGACCAGCAGGATGCGCTTGTCGCCGTCCTTGATCTCCGGCAGGTAGCGCTGGGCCAGGGCCAGGTTGCGGCCGTTGTCGGTCAGGGTTTCCAGGATCACGTTCAGGTTGGTGTCGCCGGTGCGGACCCGGAAGATCGAGCGGCCGCCCATGCCGTCCAGCGGCTTGAGCACGGCGTCCCCGTGCTCGGCCACGAAGGCCCGCAGCTCGGCCGCGTCCCGGGAGACCCGGGTCGGGGGGCAGCACTGCGGGAAGAGCAGGGCGCCCAGCTTCTCGTTCAGGTCCCGCAGGCCCCGGGGGTCGTTGACCACCAGCACCCCCTCGGCCTGGGCCAGGCCCAGGATGTGGGTGTCATATAAGTAGTTGGCGTCGAACGGGGGGTCGGTCCGGACCAGCACCACGTCCATGGCCGCCAGCGGGCGGCGCTCGACCGGGCCCAGGGTGACCCAGTCGGCCGGGTCGTCCCGGACCTCGGCCGCCGCCATCCGGGCCATGGCCCGCTCGCCGTCCAGCGACAGGCCGCCGGGCGCGACGTAATGCAGCCGGTGCCCGCGACGCCGGGCCTCGAGCATCATCGCAAAGCTTGTATCCTTGCCGATCTTGATACTGCCGATCGGATCCATCACCACGGCCACGTCCAGTGCCATCGGCGCTGCATCTCCATCCTCGCGGAGCCTTAGACTATCAGGGCATCCCGGGGAGGGTGAGGTCGGTCACACCGGAACCGTGCCGTGCTTGACACATTCCGCCTCGGCTGGGATATAAGCTAATAATGTGCGGAACCCGCTAGGGGCCGCGCACTGCCAGGGAAAGCATCGCAATGGGGAGTGAGATGGAAGACAACCACCTGGCCGGCTTGCGGGTCATGGTCATCGACGATTCCAAGACCATCCGGCGCACCGCCGAGACCCTTCTCAAGAAGGAGGGCTGCGACGTGGTGACGGCGACGGACGGCTTCGAGGCCCTGGCCAAGATCGCCG
>NZ_DASTNG010000018.1:0-47191 GCF_035721105.1 Arenimonas sp.
CTTTCCCGGGGTCTCGAAAACATGGACGTTTTCGAGAAGCCTCCATGGATGGATTCACGGCGTCCCCGGGAAAGGGACCTCGCGTACGACGCCCTGTCGCCGTGGACTATCCCGGCCCAAGGAGGCGAGGGTCCGAGGCGCCCTGTCGCCGTGGACTATCCCGGCGCGAGGAAGCGACGGTCCGAGGCGCCCCGGAGCAGAAGGCGAAAAGATTCGGGCCTGAAGGCCCTCCTACAGGGGGGCAGGGAGGGGGGTTAGCCGCCTTGTTGCCAGGGGCGGTGGAGCTGCAGGGAGACCTGGCTGACGCCGGGGAGGGCGCGCAGCTGGCTGATGAGCTCGGGTTCCGTGCGCACGCCTTCGCTGCCGTTGACGTCGAGAGAGCCCCGGGCGCGCGCGCTGGTCAGCAGGTCCAGGCGCAGCGGCGTGGCGCCGGGGCGGAAGCCCGACAGCACCTGCTGCAGCCGGTCCCAGGTGCCCTGCGCCCGCAGGTCGACCGTGAGCGCCAGGCGGCGCGCGTGCTGCGCACAGAGCGCCCGGAAGTCCCAGCACTGGCGCGCCCGCAGCACGAAGCCACCGCTGAACTGGTCTTCGGCGAGGTTGCCCTCGACCAGCAGGATGCGGTCGCGCGAGAGCAGGTGCGCGCACTCGGCGAAGGCCTCGCGGAAGAATGCCACCTCGAGCTGGCCGCGCCCGTCCTCGATGCGCGCGAAGCCCATCGTGTCGCCGCGTCGCCGCGTCGCCGTGACGATGCCGGCCAGCACCACCGCCGCCTCGCCGCGGCGATCCTTCTTCGCGCTCCACAGCGCGTCCAGGTCGCCCAGGCCCACGCCCACCAGCGACTGCAGCTCGCCCCGCCACGGATCCAGCGGATGGCCGCTGAGGTAGTGGCCCAGGGTCTCGCGCTCGCCAAGCAGCTTGGTTTCCAGCGGCCAGTCGGGCGCCTCGGGCAGGTCCAGGTGGATCTCCGGCTCGGCGCCGCCGCCGCCGAACAGCGACACCTGGCCGGCGGCGCGCTCGCGCGCCAACTGCTCGGTGGCCTTGATCACCTCGGGCAGCTGCAGCATCAGCGAGGCGCGGTTGGCGCCCAGCGCGTCGAGCGCGCCCGCGTTCACCAGCGCCTCGAGCACGCGCCGGTTGAGCTTGGACGAATCGACCCGGCGCAGGAAATCGAGCAGGTCGCGGAATGGCCCGCCGGCCTGGCGCGCCTCGACGATCGATTCGCAGGCGCCACGGCCGACGCCCTTCACCGCGCCCAGGCCGTAGCGCACCGTCTTCGGGTCCAGCGCCACGAACATGTATTCGGATTCGTTCACGTCCGGCGGCAGCACCGACAGGCCGATCTCGCGCGACTCCTCGAGGAAGGTCACCACCTTGTCGGTGTTGTCCATGTCCGAGGACATCGTCGCCGCCATGAACTCGGCCGGGTGGTGCGCCTTGAGCCACGCGGTCTGGTAGGCGACCAGCGCGTAGGCCGCGGAGTGCGACTTGTTGAAGCCGTAGTCCGCGAACTTCTCCATCAGGTCGAAGATCGGGCTGGCGAAATCGGGGCCGATGCCCTGCGCCGCCGCGCCGGCCTCGAACTTGACGCGCTCCTTCGCCATCTCCTCGGGCTTCTTCTTGCCCATCGCGCGCCGCAGCAGGTCGGCGCCGCCGAGCGAGTAGCCGGCCAGGACCTGGGCGATCTGCATCACCTGTTCCTGGTAGACGATCACGCCGTAGGTGGGCTTGAGGATGGCCTCGAGCAGCGGATGCGGGTAGCTGACCTCGGCGCGGCCGTGGCGGCGGTCGATGAAGTCGTCGACCATGCCCGCGCCCAGCGGGCCCGGGCGGTACAGCGCGGCCAGCGCGATCAGGTCCTCGAAGTGCGCCGGCTGGAGTTTCTTGATGTACTCCTTCATGCCGCGCGATTCGAACTGGAACACCGCGGTGGTCTGGCCCTTGGACAGCAGCGCGTAGGTGCCCGGGTCGTCCAGCGGCAGCGCCAGGATGTCGAGCGGCGGCACGTCGGCGCGCTGGCGCCGCACGTTGATCGCCTTCACCGCCCAGTCGATGATGGTCAGCGTGCGCAGGCCCAGGAAGTCGAACTTCACCAGGCCCACGGCTTCCACGTCGTCCTTGTCGAACTGGGTGACGACCGACTTCGCGGTCTCGCCCTTGGCGACGTGTTCGGCGAACAGCGGGCTGAAGTCGGTGAGCGGGGTCGGCGCGATCACCACGCCGCCGGCGTGCTTGCCGGCGTTGCGGGTCAGGTCCTCGAGGCTGCGCGCCAGGTCGACCAGGTCGCGCACGTCGTCTTCGTCGCGGTAGCGCTGGATCAGCTCGGCCGAGGCAAGGTCGGCGTTCTTCTTCGCGGCTTCGCTCAGGCCCAGCGCGTCCTCGAGCGTGACGCCCAGCGTCAGCGGGATGAGCTTGGCCACCGAGTCGACGAAGCCGTAGGGGTAGCCGAGCACGCGGCCGCAGTCGCGGATGGCCGCCTTGGCCGCCATCGTGCCGTAGGTGATGATCTGGCTGACCTTGTCGCGGCCGTACTTGCGGCCGACGTAGTCGATCACCTCGTCGCGCCGGTCCATGCAGAAGTCGATGTCGAAGTCGGGCATCGACACGCGTTCCGGATTCAGGAAGTGCTCGAACAGCAGGTCGTAGCGGATCGGGTCCAGGTCGGTGATGCCCAGCGCCCAGGCCACCAGCGAGCCGGCACCGGAGCCGCGGCCCGGGCCGACCGGGATGTCGTTGCGCTTGGACCAGTTGATGAAGTCCGCGACGATCAGGAAGTAGCCCGGGAAGCCCATCTTGCAGATGACGTCGAGCTCGATGTCCAGGCGCGCGCGATAGCCGGCGGCGTCGTGGCCGGGCGCGACCTCGAACTTGGCCAGCCGGCCGTCGAGGCCGCGGTGCGACTCCTCGCGGATCCAGCTGTCGAGCGTGTGGCCCTCGGGCACCGGGAAGTCGGGCAGGTAGTACTTGCCCAGGCTCAGCTCCAGGTTGCAGCGCTTGGCCAGCTCGACGGTGTTTTCCAGCGCTTCGGGCAGGTCGGCGAACAGCTCGGCCATTTCCTCGGGCGACTTGAGGTACTGCTCGCGGCTGTAGTCGCGCGGCCGCTTGGGGTCGTCGAGCACGCGGCCGGTGGCGATGCACACGCGCGCCTCGTGCGCCTCGAAATCGTCGGGCGAGAGGAAGCGCACGTCGTTGCTGGCCAGCAGCGGCAGGTCGTGGTGTCCGGCCAGGGCGACGGCGGCGGCGTTGAAGGCTTCCTCGCCGTCGCGGCCGGTGCGGGTCAGCTCCAGGTACAGGCGGTCGGGGAAGGCGGCGCGCCACTGGCCCAGCAGGCGCCCGGCCTGTTCCTCGCGGCCCGCGGCCAGCAGCTGGCCCAGCAGGCTCTCGCGCCCGGCGATGGCGACCAGGCCGGCACAGTCGCGGTACAGCCAGTCCGGCTCGATCGCCACGTAGTCGCCGGCGTGGCCTTCCAGGAAGGCGCGGCTGATCAGGCGCGACAGGGCCAGGTAGCCCTCGCGGTCCTGGCACAGCAGGGTGAGGCGCGAGGGCGGGCCGCCGTCGGCGGCCAGCCAGAGGTCGGCGCCGGCGACGGGCTTGAGCCCGGCCGGTTCGGCCGCCTTGTAGAACTTCACCAGTGCGAACAGGTTGCTGGTGTCGGTGACCGCCACCGCGGGCATGCCGAGCGCCGCGCAGCGCCCGACCAGCTCCGGGATGCGGATGGTCGAGTCGGTGAGCGAATACTCGCTATGCAGGTGCAGGTGGACGAATCGGGGCGTCATGCCGGGGACCGAGGACCGACCGGCAGTTTACCCCGAGGGTGGGGGCGGACAAGGCTTGACAGTCCCTGTTGCCAGGCCTTGCCGCCCGCCCCGTTGCAACATCATCCGACGCGGAACAGCGCCTGCAGCGGTTCGCCGCCGACGTAGTGGCGGGCGCGCACCTGGCGCCGCTGCTGGATCAGGGCCACTTCGGCCAGGCAGGCGGTCTCCCAGGCCAGGCGGCGCTCGCGCGGGGTGCCGCGCGGGCGCTCGCTGGCGCGGAAGCGGCAGAAGTCGCCGTAGTCGAGGGTTTCGTCGGCGAAGGCCGGCCAGGCCAGTTCGACCAGCAGGGCGTCGTCGAGGTGGCCGACCAGCGGCTGCGAGTCCGGGATCAGGTCGTCGACCTGGTAGAGGTAGCCGATCAGCAGGCGGGCGCGTTCGCGGGTGTCGACGCCGACGTCCCAGTCGCCGTCCTCGAGCATGCGGCGCAGGTGTTCGGCGCGCGCCAGGCGCTCGGACAGGATCGCGACCGCGCGCTCGGGCGGCTGGTCCTGCAGCCAGCGCGCCAGCGTCACCAGCTGGTCGGCGCTGACGCTGGGCGCGTCCGGGGCGATGTGCGACAGCAGTTCGTTGAACCGCTGCACGGCGGCGTCGCGCAGTTCCAGGCTGCCGACCTGGCGGCGGCGCGACGCGGCGGATTCCGGCGGCAGCGGCAGCGCGAGCGGGGAAGGGTCGTGGCGGGCGTCCATGGCAATGTCCGGTTTGGCGGCGGTGCCCGGAACCGCTCCGGGACCTGTACGCACATCCCTTGGGATGCGCGGCCAGCATGGACCGTTGCAACGCGCGCCACGACGCCATGAAGTCAGCGTGACGTTCGGGCTAATTCAGCATCGCGACAGTTTCGCGCTGCGTCGCGCCGCGTCGCGCCGCTCGGCGCGACGTCACACCACGCGCAGCCCGCCTTCGCTCGGGCCGTACTCGATGTAGTGGTGGCTGCGCACGCGATGCAGCTGCTCCCACAGCGCGCCTTCCTCCAGGCGCGCGGCCAGCCAGTCGTCGCGGCTGGGGTGGCCGCCGAAGTGGGCGCCGGATTCCTCGCGGAAACGACAGAAGTCGCGGAAGTCCTCGAGTTCCTCCGCCACCATCGGCCAGGCCAGTTCGACCAGCAGGGCGTCGTCCAGGCGGCCCACGCGCGGCAGGTCGTCGGGGATCAGGTCGCGCGGCTGCGACACGTAGTCGAGCAGGCGGTAGATGCGCCGCGCCAGCGCCGGTTCGATGCCCCAGTCGGGATCGACGGCGAGGTCGCGCAGCTCCTGCAGGCGGCCCAGGCGCGCCTGCAGCAGCGCTTCGGACTGCGCCGGCGGCAGCGCGACCAGCCAGCGCGCGACGCTGGCGATGGCGGCGGCTTCGACGTGGGGCGCGTCGGGATGCAGTTCGTGCAGCAGCGCGTTGAAGTCGGCGACGGCCTGGCCCTCGAGCGCGACCGGGGCGTCGCCGGCGTCATCGAGGAGGCCGGCGCGCGCGGCGTTCAGGGGCAGGGCGGGCGTGGCGGGAAGGGGGGCGTCGTGGCGCATGGCAGGTCTCGCTGCCGGCCGGTGGAGGGGCGCTGCGCGTGGCTGGTCGGCGGTTGCCGCGGGCAGCCGCATCTGCCGGGATGCAGGGCTTGGTCTACGCCTGCGCGGGGGCGCTGTCAAATGCCCGGCAGCGGACTCGCCAGGCAGGCGCGGACCGGCGCGAAACTGCGCCGGTGCGCCGGGCAGGGACCCAGCCGACGCAGCGCCGCGAGGTGCTCGGGCGTCGGGTAGCCCTTGTGCAGGGCGAAGCCGTAGCCGGGATGGATCGCTTCGAGTTCGCGCATGTGCTGGTCGCGCGCGACCTTGGCCAGGATCGACGCCGCCATGATCGCCGGCTCGCGGGCATCGCCCTTCACCAGCGCCTGCGCGGGGCAGGGCAGGCCGGGCGGCAGCCGGTTGCCGTCGACCAGCGCCAGGGTGGCGGCCGGTGCCAGGGCGCGCACCGCGCGCGTCATTCCGGCCAGGGTCGCGTGCAGGATGTTGAGGCGGTCGATTTCCTCGATGCCCACCAGCTCCAGGTGCCAGGCCAGCGCACGTTCGCGGATCAGCGGCGCCAGCGCATCGCGCCGGGCTTCGCTGAGCGCCTTCGAATCGCCCAGGCCGGCGATCGGGCGCGACGGGTCCAGGATCACCGCGGCCACCGCGACCGGGCCGGCCAGCGGACCGCGGCCGGCTTCGTCGACGCCGGCGACGCGGGCGTCGCTCACGGCGCGGTCAGCAGTTCGACCACGGCGTCGGCGGCGGCGGACGAGGCATTCCGGCGCAGGCGTTCGTGGATGGCG
This sequence comes from Arenimonas sp., assembly GCF_035721105.1. Classification (GTDB taxonomy): domain Bacteria; phylum Pseudomonadota; class Gammaproteobacteria; order Xanthomonadales; family Xanthomonadaceae; genus Arenimonas. The sequence goes on from NZ_DASTNG010000018.1 coordinate 6,109, forward strand.
AGGTAGCGCGGCATCAGCGCGGCGCGCGCCTCGGGCTGGCGGAACCAGTGCATCACGGCCTCGGCCAGGTTCTCGGGCGTGCAGTCCTGCTGCATCAGCTCGGGCACGATCGGCTCGTTCGCCAGCACGTTGGGCAGGCTGTAGCGGTTCACGCGCATCATGCCGAGCAGCATCACCAGCCGGTAGGTGAGCGCCGAAATGCGGTAGCCGACCACCATCGGCCGCTTCGCCAGCAGGCCCTCCAGCGCCGCGGTGCCCGAGGCCAGCAGCACCACGTCGGAAGCGACCATGGCGTCATGGGCCCGGCCATCGGTGACCATCACGTTGGCCAGCGGCTGCGCCAGCAGGCCGCGTTCGATCGCGGCGCGGCAGTCGGGATTGGCGGCCGGCACCACCACGGCCAGGTCCGGCACCTGCACGGTGACGCGGCGCGCGGCCTCGATGAATTTCGGGAACAGGCGATCGATCTCGCCCAGCCGGCTGCCGGGCAGCAGGGCCAGCACCGGCGCGTCGGCCGGCAGGCCCAGGCGTTCGCGGGCGCCGGCGCGGTCGGGCTCGAGCGGGAAGGCGTCGGCCAGCGGATGGCCGACGAAGCGGGCGTCGACGCCATGGCGCGCGTAGATCGGCGGCTCCATCGGGAACAGGCACAGCACCCGGTCGGCGCTGCGGCCGATCCGGGCGGCACGGCCCTCGCGCCAGGCCCAGACCGAAGGGCTGACGTAGTGCACGGTGCGGATGCCGGCCTGCTTGAGCCTGCGCTCCAGGCCCAGGTTGAAGTCCGGCGCGTCGACGCCGATGAAGACGTCGGGTCGCCAGGCCAGCAGCCGTTCGCGCAGCTGCTTGCGCAGGCGCAGCAGCCGCGGCAGGTGCCGCAGCACTTCGACCAGGCCCATCACCGCCAGCTCCGAGCAGTCGTGCCAGGCGTCCAGGCCGGCCGCGCGCAGGTGCTCGCCGCCGACGCCGGCGAATTCGGCCTCGGGGAAGCGCAGCCGGAGTTCGCGCACCAGGCCCGAGGCCAGCAGGTCGCCGGAGGCCTCGCCGGCGACCACCGCCACGCGCAGGCGCTTGCCGGCCGCGAGGGCCAGCTCCAGCGAAGGTTTCAGGGTGACGCCGGCCACGGCCGGTGCGCGGGTCAGCGCAGCAGGCCGCGCCCGCTGCGCTCGATGAACTCGAGCATCAGCCGCACGTCCTGCGATTCGTTCGCGCCCTGTGCGAGCTGCTCGCGCACCTCGGCCATCGGCTTGCCCGACATGTACAGCGCACGGTACGCGCGCTTGATCGCGGCGATGCGCTCGGCGTCGAAGCCGCGGCGCTTGAGGCCCTCCGCGTTGATGCCGCGGGGTTCGGCGTACTTGTCGGCCACCATCACGAACGGCGGCACGTCGGCGTTGACCAGGCTGCCCATGCCGATGAAGGCGTGCGCGCCGATCTTGCAGAACTGGTGGATGGCCGCGAAGCCGCCCAGAATGACCCAGTCACCCAGCACCGCGTGGCCGGCGAGGGTGGCGTTGTTGGCCAGGATGCACTGGTTGCCGATGACGCAGTCGTGCGCCACGTGCACGTAGGCCATGATCCAGTTGTCGTCGCCGATGCGGGTGATGCCGCCGCCGTCGGCGGTGCCGCGGCTGAGCGTGGTGAACTCGAAGATCGTGTTGCGGTCGCCGATCACCAGTTCGGTGCGCTCGCCGTGGAACTTCTTGTCCTGCGGGTCGTTGCCGACCGTGGCGTGGGCGTGGATGACGTTGCCGCGACCGATGCGGGTCGGCCCGGTGATGACGCTGTGCGGGCCGATCCGGCTGTCGTCGCCGATCTCGACGTCCGGCCCGATCACCGCGAAGGCACCGACCTGCACGCCGGTGCCCAGGCGTGCCCCGGGGTCGATCTGCGCGGACGGGTGGATCATGTCACTCCTTGCCTTCGGCGCAGAGGGTCTCGGCGCTGGCCACGACCTGGCCATCGACGCTCGCGACGCACTCGTACAGCGCCATGTTGCGGATCGTCCGCTTGAGCGTGACCTCGAAGTCGAGCTTGTCGCCCGGCACCACCATGCGGTTGAAGCGCGCGTTGTCGACCTTCACCAGGTAGAACAGCTTGCCTTCGCTGATCTTGTCGCGCGGCTGCGACAGCTGGGTCAGCAGGCCGCCGGCCTGGGCCATGGCCTCGATGACCAGCACGCCGGGCATGACCGGACGACCGGGGAAATGGCCCTGGAAGAACGGCTCGTTGAAGGTGACGTTCTTGTACGCACGGATCCGCTGGTTCGGCACGAGCTCGACCACCCGGTCCACCAACAGGAAGGGATAGCGGTGGGGCAGCAGGTGCAGGATGCACGAGACATCCACGGGCAGCTTGATGGCGTCGTCGCTCATCGGGTTCCTTGCGGTCAATCCTTGGACAGGGCGCCTATCTTACGCGCCAGCTGGTCCAATTGCCTGAAACGGGCGCCATTGCGGCGCCACAGCCGGCTTTCCTGCACCGGCATGCCCGAGGAGTACTCGCCCGGCGCGGTGATCGACTGGGTGACCAGGCTCATGGCGGTGACCGTTACCCGGTCGCAGATCTCCAGGTGGCCGGCGATGCCGGCCCCGCCGCCGACCAGGCAGTAGGCGCCGATGCGCGCCGAGCCCGCCACCGCCACGCAGCCGGCCAGGGCCGAGTGGGCGCCGATGCGGACGTTGTGGCCGATCTGGATGAGGTTGTCGAGGCGCACGTCCTGTTCGAGCACGGTGTCCTCGATGGCGCCCCGGTCGATGCAGGTGTTGGCACCGATCTCGCAGTCGTCGCCGACCACCACGCCGCCCAGCTGCGGCACCTTGATCCAGTGCCCGCCGTCCATCGCCAGGCCGAAGCCGTCGGCGCCGAGCACGGCGCCGGTATGCACCCGCACCCGCGCGCCCAGCCGCACCCGCGCCACCAGGGTGACGCGCGCCACCAGCACGCTGCCGGGGCCGACCTCGCAGTCGTCGCCGACCACGCAGCCGGGACCGAGCACCGCGCCGGCGCCGATGCGGCTGCGGGCGCCGATGCTGCAGAAGGGACCGACCTGCGCGGCGGGATCGACGTGGGCCGAGGGATCGATGGCGGCGCTGGCATGCACGCCCGGCGCCGCGGCCGGTACCGGCTCGAACAGCGCGGCGATCTTCGCGAACGCGACGTAGGGGGACTTCGCCACCAGGCAAGGCACCGGGCAGTCCGCGGCATCCTGTGCCGACACGACCACGGCGCTGGCGGCGGTGCCGGCCAGCTCGGCGCGATAGCGGGGGTTGGCCAGGAACCCCAGCTGGCCGGCGCGGGCACCCGCGAGGGTGCCGACGCCTTCGATCAGGGTGCCGCCGTCGCCGCGCAGCTCCAGCCCGAACCGGTCGGCGAGGCCGGCCAGGTCGAAGCGTGGCGGCTGCACGGCCAGGGCGGCCGCCTCAGAACTGGCCGCCGAAGGTGAACTGCAGGCGCTCGATCTGGTCGACGCGCTCGCGCTGCAGCGGCAGCGCGTAGCTGATCGAGATCGGACCCATCGGCGACTGCCACTGCACGGCCAGGCCGGCCGACACGCGCAGGGTCTTGGCTTCCCACTCGTCGACGCTGCGGTAGATGTTGCCGTAGTCGATGAAGGCCGACAGGCGGGTGCTCGGGCTGTCGAACAGGGTCGGGAAGTAGAACTCGAAGCTGCCCACGGTCTTGAACGGACCGCCAATCGGCTGGCGGAAGGTGTCCGAGAACCGGTAGAACGGACCGATGGTGTTGACCTCGAAGCCGCGCACCGAGCTCGGGCCGCCCGCGTAGTAGTTGCTGAAGAAGGGCATGCCGCAGCTGCGGGTGACGCCGGTGACGACGCTGCCGAAGTCGTCGTAGACGCGGCACTGGCGGTCCTTGGTGACGCCGTAGCTGTCGCCGTAGCCCACGTCCAGGGCCGACTTCAGGCCCAGCCAGCGGGTGATCGGGCGGTAGTTCTCGAACTCGTAGCTCAGGCGGTAGTACTCGATGTCGCTGCCCGGCAGCACGATCTCGGCACCGATGCGGTGCAGGGTGCCGCGGGTCGGCATCAGGAAGTCGTTGCGCGAGTCGCGCTGCCAGCCGGTCTTGAGGCGCCAGGCGTTGACGTTCCACTTGCGGAACGGGCCCAGCGTCAGCGGATCGGTGGTGGTCGGGTCGGCGTCGTCGTTCTCGATCGGCGTGTTCGGGTCGGTGTCGTCGCCGACGTGGAACTGCGGGAAGCGCGCGCGGTCGCCGAGCGCGTCGACCAGGTAGTCGATCAGCAGCGGCGGCGTGCCGAAGTCATCGGTGGTGATCTGGTTGCGGTCGATGCCCAGCGACAGGCTGATGCTGTCGGTCTCGGTCAGCGGGATGCCCAGGATCACTTCGCCGGAGGCGACGGCGTTGTCGAACTGCGCCAGGTTGGCGTCGCGGTTCGAGTAGCTGTAGTCGCTGTAGGTGAGGTTGTAGCCGAGGCTGACGCCGTCGTCGGTGAAGTACGGGTCGGTGAAGCCCAGCGAGAACTGGTTCGAGAAGCTGTTGTTCTGCAGCGACAGGCTGACGCGGTTGCCGGTGCCCAGGAAGTTGTTCTGCACCAGCTGGACCGTGGTGACCAGGCCGAAGTTCTGCTGGTAGCCCAGGCCGAAGGTGAACTGGCCCGAGTTGCGCTCCTTGACGTTCATCACCAGGTCGACCTGGTCGGGACGGCCGGCGACTTCCGGCGTCTCGACGTCGACGGTCTCGAAGAAGCCCAGGCGCTGCAGGCGGACCTTGGAGCGGTCGATGGCGGCCTGCGAGAACCAGGCGCCCTCGAACTGGCGCATCTCGCGGCGCATGACCTCGTCCGAGGTGCCCACGTTGCCCTTGAAGATGATCCGGCGCACCTGGACGCGCGGGCCCGGGTCGACGAAGAAGTTGATGCCGATCGTGCGCTTCTCGCGGTCGATCTCGGGCACCGGGTTGACCTGGGCGAAGGCGTAGCCGATGTTGCCCAGGGTGGCGATGACCGCGTCGGAGGTCAGCTCGACCAGGCGCCGCGAGAAGGTGTCGCCTTCCTTGAGGATGACCAGCTTCTCGATTTCCTCGATCGGCAGGATGGTGTCGCCCGAGACCTTGGTCGAGGAGATGGTGTAGACGTCGCCCTCGGCGATGTTGGCCGTGACGAAGATGTCCTGCTTGTCGGGGCTGATCGCGACCTGGGTGGACTCGACGTTGAAGTCGACGTAGCCGCGGTCGAGGTAGTAGTTGGTCAGCTTCTCGAGGTCGCCCGAGAGCTTCTCGCGCGAGTACTGGTCGTCGCGGCGGTACCAGGACAGCCAGTTCGTGGTGCCCGACTCCCAGCCCTTGCGCAGTTCGTACTCGGGGTAGGTCTGGTTGCCGACGATGTTGATGTCGCTGATGCGCGAGGCCTTGCCTTCCTCGACCACGATCGCGATGTCGACGCGGTTGCGGTCGAGCGTGGTCACGGTCGGCGTGATCGAGGCGTTGTACTTGCCGCGGTTGTTGTACTGGCGGATCAGTTCCTGGGTGACGCGGTCGAGGTTGAGCGGGTTGAATGTCTCGCCCTCGGCCAGGCCGATGTTGCGCAGGCCCGCCAGCAGGTCCTCGGACTTGATGTCCTTGTTGCCGGTCAGGGTGATGGTGTTGATGGCGGGACGCTCGGTCACCACCACCACCAGGATGTCGCCCTGGCGCTCGAGCCGGACGTCGCTGAAGAAGCCGGTCTGGAACAGCGCGCGGATGGCCTCGGCCGAGGTGCTGCGGTCGAGGGTGTCGCCCTTCTCGACCGGCAGGTAGGTGAACACCGTGCCGGCGGAGATGCGCTGCAGCCCCTCGACGCGGATGTCCGACACGGTGAAGGCGGGCTGGTTCTGCGCCTGCACGGGCCCGGCGAGGGCGGCGGCGAGCGCGAGGCTCAGGAGGCAGCGGCGAGCAATGGGTCGCGTCATCATCAATCCGTTGGCGGCGGGCGCAAGGGCGCCCGCGAAAAGGGTGGGGGTCAGGAACCGAGCCGGAGAATGTCGTTGTAGAAGGCCAGTCCCATGAGGCTGGCCAGCATGGCCAAGCCGATGAACTGGCCCGCCACGAGCGCACGCTCGCCGACCGGGCTGCCCTTGACCAGCTCGATAAGGTAATACAGCAGGTGCCCCCCATCCAAGACCGGGATGGGCAGCAGGTTCATGATGCACAGGCTCAGGGACAGGATCGCGAGGAAATTCAGGAACCAGGCCGGGCCCAGCCGGGCGCTGCCGTTGGCGACCCGGGCGATGGTGATCGGGCCCGAGATGTTCTGCAGCGACGCCTTGCCGGTGACCATCCGCCACAGCATCCCGACCACGTCGGAGGCCATCTGGCGGGTCTGGCCCAGGGCCGCCGGGACCGCCTGCAGCGCGCCGTAGCGCTGGATGGCGTCCAGTTCGGGGGGCGCCGGCAGGATGCCAAGGCGCCAGGCGCGGGTGCCGTCCTCGTCGGTCAGGCGGGGGTCGATCGATACCGTCAGGCGCCTGTCGCCGCGCTCAACCCCCAGGTCCAGGGTGCGTCCGGGCGCCGCCAGGTGCTGCACGCGGGGGCCGATCTGGTCGTAGCCGTCGATCGGCTCACCCTCGAGCGAGACGATCCGGTCGCCGACCCGCAGCTGGCCGTCGGCCGCGCTGCCGGCCATGACCTCGCCGACCACGGCCGGGTAGGGCAGCGACAGGCCCAGGTCCTGGAAGGGCGCCTCTTCCCGCAGCGCCAGGCCCGGACGGTCGAGCGGCAGCTGGCGCAGGGTTTCGCCGCCGTCCGCGGTGCGCACCCGCACCGGGGTGGGCTGGCGGTCGATGATGGCGGTGGACAGGGCGATGCCGGCGTCGGTCCAGGTCGGCGTGGCGCGGCCGGCGACCTCCAGCAGGCGGTCGCCGGGCTGGAAGCCGGCCTCGGCGGCCAGGCCCTCGACCCGGCCCAGGTCCGGCGCCACGTCCGGCTTGCCGATCACGAACATCAGCCACAGCAGGGCGATGCACAGCAGCAGGTTGGCCGCCGGACCGGCCGCGACGATGGCGATGCGCTGGTAGACCGACTTGGCGTTGAAGCTCTGGTGCCGCTCCTCGGGGGCGACCTCGACTTCGCGCTCGTCGAGCATCTTCACGTAGCCGCCCAGCGGCAGCATGGCCAGGACGTATTCGGTGCCGTCCTTGCCGATCCGGGTCCAGAGCGGCCTGCCGAAACCGACCGAGAAGCGCAGCACGCGCACGCCGCAGCGGCGGGCAACCCAGTAGTGGCCGAACTCGTGGAAAGTGACCAGCAGGCCCAGGCTGACCAGCAGCCACCAGATCGAACCGAAGAACTCGTTCATGGCCGGGGACCCCGGGCCACGAGGCTGCGGGCGAGGCGCCGGGCGTCGGCGTCGATGGCCATCAGGTCGTCCAGGGAGCCGGCGGGCGATGCGGGCATGGCGTCAAGGCAGGCCTGGATGAGGTCGGGAATGCCTAGGAAACCGAGTTCGCCCTGAAGAAAGGCTGAAACCGCGATCTCGTTGGCGGCGTTGAGTACCGCCGGCGCGCTGCCGCCGGCCGCCAGCGCGCGGAAGGCCAGCGCCAGGCAGGGGAAGGCGACCAGGTCCGGGGCGGCGAAGTCGAAGCGGGCCAGGGCCGCCAGGTCCAGCGGCGCCACGCCCGAGTCGATGCGCTCGGGCCAGGCCAGGCCGTAGGCGATCGCGGTGCGCATGTCGGGGTTGCCCAGCTGCGCCAGCACCGAGCCGTCGACGTAGTCCACCAGCGAGTGGATGACGCTCTGCGGATGCACCACCACCTCGATCCGCGCCGCCGCCAGACCGAACAGGTGGTGCGCCTCGATCACCTCCAGGCCCTTGTTCATCAGGGTGGCCGAGTCGACCGAGATCTTGCGGCCCATCACCCAGTTCGGGTGCGCGCAGGCCTGGTCGGGGGTGACCGCGGCCAACGAGTCGCGCGACCGGCCGCGGAAGGGGCCACCCGACGCGGTCAGCAGCAGCCGGCGGACGCCGCCGTGGCGGCCGTCGGCCGGCAGGCACTGGAAGATCGCGTTGTGTTCGCTGTCGACCGGCAGCAGGGTGGCGCCGCCGGCGGCCACGGCCTGCATCAGCAGGTCGCCGGCCAGCACCACCGATTCCTTGTTGGCCAGCAGCAGGCGCTTGCCGGCGCGGGCCGCGGCCAGCGTCGAGGCGACCCCGGCGGCGCCGACGATGGCCGCGACCACGGTGTCGTTGGCGGGATCGGCGGCGACCTCGTCCAGCGCCGCGGGGCCGGCCAGGGCGCGCGTGGGCAGGCCCAGGGCGCGCAGGCCGTCGCGCAGCGCGGCGTAGCCGTCCGGGTCGGTGACCACGGCTGAATCCGGCCGGAACCGCGCGCACAGCGCCAGCAGTTCGCCGACGCGGGAGTGGGCGCTGAGCGCGCCGATGCGGAAGCGGTCGGGGTGCCGCGCGACGACGTCGAGGGTGGAGCCGCCGATCGAACCGGTGGCCCCGAGCAGCGCGATCGTCTTCAGAGGCCCAGCCATGCCTTGCCCACCACGAACACCGGCAGCGCGGCGAGCAGGCTGTCGAGCCGGTCCATCAGGCCGCCGTGGCCGGGGAACAGGGCGCCGGAGTCCTTCACGCCCGAATGCCGCTTCATCAGGCTTTCGAACAGGTCGCCGACCACCGAGATGCCGGCGGTGAGCACGGTCAGCAGCACCAGCGCCGGCAGCGAGGTCCAGCCCAGGCCCAGCAGCGGCAGCGCCAGCACCGCCAGCAGCGCGGTGGTGGCCAGGCCGCCCCAGACGCCCTCCCAGCTCTTGCCCGGGCTGATCGCGGGCGCCAGCTTGCGCTTGCCCCAGCGCGAGCCGGCGAAATAGGCGCCGCTGTCGGCCGCCCACACCAGCAGCACCGCGAACAGGGTCCAGCGCGGCCCGAGCTCGCCGTCGGCATGCAGCCAGCCCAGCGCGCACCAGGCGGGCAGCACGCACAGGCTGCCGGCCAGCAGCTTCATGCCGCGGGCGCCCTGGCTGTCGCCCTTGCCCAGGCCGGGGCGGGCCAGCCACAGGCACACCAGCGCCCACCAGACCACGCCGACCAGGCTCAGCAGCTTCAGCGTGAACAGGCTCGGTCCGCCGCCCCAGACCAGGGCGGCCATCATCAGCGCGTTGGCGGTGAGGAAGAGCACGCGCGGCAGCTTTTCCTCCAGGCCCGCGAACGCCGTCCATTCCCACAGCCCGGCCAGCATCACCGCGGCGACCAGGGCGGCCAGCCACGGGGTGGGCAGGAACAGCAGGGCCAGGATCGGCAGCGGGGCCAGGACCAGGGCGGTGGTGACGCGTTGGCGGCGGCTCATTCAGGACTCCCGGCCACCTGGGCACTGGTCAGGCCGAAGCGGCGTTCGCGGTCGGCGAACGCGGCCAGGGCGGCATCGAGCACCGAGCGATCGAGGTCGGGCCAGAGGGTTTCGGTGAACCACAGCTCGGTGTAGGCCAGCTGCCACAGCAGGAAGTTGCTGATGCGCAGGTCGCCGCCGGTGCGGATGAAAAGATCGGGTGCGGGCAGGCCGGCCAGGCCGAGGTGGCGGCCGACCAGGGCTTCGTCGATGGCGGCCGGGTCGAGCCGGCCGGCGGCGGCCTCGGTGGCGAGCGCGCGGCAGGCTTCGGTGATGTCCCAGCGGCCGCCGTAGCCGGCGGCGATGGTCAGCACCAGGCGCACCGGCGCCGGCACGGCCGCCTCGGCCTGGGCCATGCGCAGGCGGATCGCCTCGGGGAAGCCGGCGCGGTCGCCGATGAAGGCCACGCGCACGCCGCGCCGGTGCAGCTCGTCCACCTCGGAGTCGAGCATGCGCAGGAACAGCTTCATCAGCGCGCCCACTTCCTCCTGCGGCCGGTTCCAGTTCTCGCTGGAGAAGGCGAACAGGGTGAGCGCTTCGATGCCGCGGTCCAGGCAATGGTCGACACAGACCTGCACGGCCTTGGCCCCGGCGCGGTGGCCGAGGGTGCGCGGGCGCTGGCGGCGTTCGGCCCAGCGCCCGTTGCCGTCCATGATGACGGCGAGGTGGCGCGGCAGGCGCGGGGAGGGCGGGGCGGCGGTCATTCGGGCGGCGTGGCTCAGACCGCCATCAGTTCCTGTTCCTTGGCCTTCACGACTTCGTCGACGTCCTTGACGTGCTTGTCGGTGAGCTTCTGGATCTCGTCCTCGGCGCGGCGGGCGTCGTCCTCGGTGACCTGCTTTTCCTTCAGCAGTTCCTTGACGCCCTGGATGGCGTCGCGGCGGATGTTGCGGATGGCGACCTTGGAGTTCTCGCCCTCGGCGTGCACGTGCTTGGACAGCTCCTTGCGGCGCTCCTCGGTGAGCGGCGGCAGGTTGATGCGGATGGCGGTGCCGGCGGTGTTCGGGTTCAGGCCCAGGTCGGAGGACAGGATGGCCTTCTCGACCGCGGCCACCATGCCCTTTTCCCAGGGTGTGATCAGCAGCGAGCGGGCGTCGGCGACCGACACGGTGGCGACCTGCGACAGCGGCATGTCCGAGCCGTAGTAGTTCACCTTCAGGTGGTCGACCAGGGCGGTGGTGGCGCGGCCGGTGCGCAGCTTGGTGAGCTCCTGGCGGAAGCCGTCCACGCTCTTGGCCATGCGGGTGGTGGCGTCTTTCTTGATGTCGTTCAGCATCTTGGGCTCCGCGTCGGATCTGGGCAATCGGGCATTATAGGCGGGCAGGGGGCCGTCGGCTCAGGCGCTGACCAGGGTGCCCAGGTCCTCGCCGCGGAGGATCCGCATCAGGGCGCCGGGCTGCATCATGTCGTAGATGCGCAGCGGCACCTGGTTGTCGCGGCACAGGGCGAAGGCGGCGGTGTCCATCACCTGCAGGTTGCGGGCGATGACCTCGTCGTAGGTGAGGCGGTCGTACTTCCTGGCGCCCGGGTTCTTCTTCGGGTCGGCGTCGTATATGCCGTCGACCTTGGTGGCCTTGAGCAGCAGGTCGGCGCCGATCTCGCTGGCGCGCAGGGCGGCGGCCGAGTCGGTGGTGAAGAAGGGGTTGCCGGTGCCGGCCGCGAACAGGGCGATGCGGCCCTTTTCCATGTGCCGGATGGCGCGGCGGCGGATGTAGTCCTCGCAGACTTCGTTGATCTTGATGGCGCTCATCACGCGGGCGAAGCCGCCCTGCTTCTCGAGGGCGTCGGCCATGGCCAGGGCGTTGATGACGGTGGCCAGCATGCCCATGTGGTCGCCGGTGACCCGGTCCATGCCCGCGGCCGCCAGGCCGGCGCCGCGGAAGATGTTGCCGCCGCCGATCACCAGGCCGACTTCGGCGCCGGCGCGCTGCACGGCGACGATCTCGGCCGCCAGGTCGCTGATCACCACCGGGTCGATGCCGTAATCCACGTTCCCCATCAGCGCCTCGCCCGAGAGTTTCAGCAGGATGCGGCGGTACTTCAGCGGGGCGGCACTCATGGGACTCTCCGGGGGCAGGCAAACGCGCGGATTCTAGCCGATCCGCGCCCCCGCCGTGACGATCACGTGTGCCCGCGCGGCCGGTAGGAGGGGCTTCCGTCCCGAGGCGCCCGGCCAAAGACGTTTTTTTGCCACGGATGAACACGGATGAACACGGATAAAGCCAAGAACATGGGTTAGGAGCTTCGAATCCAGCCAATGGCTTTTGCTCTATCCGTGTTCATCTGTGTTCATCCGTGGCTAAAAACAAAAAACCCGGCCGAAGCCGGGTTTTTCGTGCAGCCGGGTGGGCGTCGATTAGACGGCCATCGCCTTGGCGACTTCGGCGGCGTAGTCCTCGACGACCTTCTCGATGCCTTCGCCGACGGCCAGGCGCTGGAAGCCGACGACTTCGGCGCCGGCGGCCTTCAGGGTGGCCTCGACCGACAGGTCGGTGTTGAGCACGTACGGCTGGCCGTAGAGGGTGACCTCGTTGACGATCTTGGCGACCTTGCCGCCGATGATCTTCTCGAGGATCTCGGCCGGCTTGGCCTTGTCCTTCTCGGACATCTTGGCCAGCTCGATTTCCTTTTCCTTGGCCAGGAAGTCGGCCGGCACGTCGGCCGCCTTGTTGTACGGCGGGTTCATCGCCGCCACGTGCATGGCGATGCCGCGGGCCAGGTCGGCGTCGCCGCCCTTGAGCTCGACCAGCACGCCGATGCGGCCGCCGTGGATGTAGGCGGCGACGTGGTTGGCGGTGTCGACGCGGGCCAGGCGGCGCACGTCGACCTTCTCGCCGACCTTGGCGATGACGGCGGCGCGGCCTTCCTCGACGGTCTCGCCCGAGGCCAGCTTGGCCGACTTCAGGGCTTCGGCGTCAGCGGCGCCCGAGGCCAGCGCGGCCTGCGCGACGGCGGCGGTGAAGGCCAGGAAGTTGTCGTCCTTGGCCACGAAGTCGGTCTCGGAGTTGACCTCGACCAGCACGGCCTTGCCGCCGTCCTGGGCGGCCACGATGCGGCCTTCGGCGGCCACGCGGTCGGCCTTCTTGTCGGCCTTGGCCAGGCCCGACTTGCGCAGCCATTCGGCGGCGGCGTCGATGTTGCCGGTGTTCTCGGTCAGGGCCTTCTTGCACTCCATCATGCCGGCGCCGGTGCGCTCGCGAAGGTCCTTGACCATCGATGCGGTGATTTCCATGGGGTTCTCCAAATCAGTAGTGGGCGCGGCGACGGTGGTCGCCACGGCCGGAAAGGGGCCGCGGCGCACGATGGCGCCGCGGCATGACGCCGGGATGACTTACTTGGCGGCGCGGGGCGCGCGCGGGGCGCGCTTGGCGTCGTCGCGCGGCGGGCGCGGACCGCGCGGGGCGGCCTTCTTGTCTTCCTTGGCGACCGGGTTGCCTTCGGCGTCGAGCTCGACGAACTCGTCGGCGGCGACGTGGGCCTGCGGCGAAGCGGCCTTGCCCTCGAGCACGGCGTCGGCCGCGGCGCGGACGTACAGCTGCACGGCGCGGATGGCGTCGTCGTTGCCCGGGATGGCGTAGTCGACCAGGTTGGGGTCGTAGTTGGTGTCGACCACGGCGATGACCGGGATGCCGAGCTTCTTGGCTTCCTGCACGGCGATGTTCTCGTGGCCGATGTCGATCACGAACAGCGCGTCCGGCAGGCGGTTCATTTCCTTGATGCCGCCCAGCGAGGCTTCCAGCTTGTCACGCTCGCGGCGCAGGCCCAGCACTTCGTGCTTGACCAGCTTCTCGAAGGTGCCGTCGGTCTCGGCGGCCTCGAGCTCCTTCAGGCGGGCGACCGACTTCTTCACGGTGGCGAAGTTGGTCAGGGTGCCGCCGAGCCAGCGCATGCTCATGTACGGCTGGTTGCAGCGGATCGCCTCTTCCTTGATCGACTCGCGCGCCGAGCGCTTGGTGCCGACGAACAGGATGGTGCCGCGCTTCTGGGCGATGCCCGAGATGAAGTTCATCGCGTCGGTGAAGAGCGGGAGGGTCTTCTCGAGGTTGATGATATGGATCTTGCCGCGGGCGCCGAAGATGTACGGGCCCATCTTGGGGTTCCAGTAGCGGGTCTGGTGGCCGAAGTGAACGCCGGCTTCCAGCATCTGGCGCATGGTGACCTGGGTCATGGGTGTTTCCTTGGAATAGGGAGCCGGCCGCACGCTGGCGGCTTCGAAGCTCCGGGGTTGGGCCTCCACCAGGCGGCCGTCTCGAACCTTGGGCGGGCCTTGCGGCCGGATCCCGAGGCACCCCGGGACGGGGGATGGCCTGGTGTGTGTATTCACCGGTGACGCCCGGCGTGGGCGGCTCTGGACGGATCGTGCCGGGTAGGGAACGGGCCGTTTCGAGCCGCGGGAGTATAGCCCGCTGGCCTAACCCCCCGCAAGTAATGGATAATCCCGGCCCATGAGGATCACCATCAAGACCCCCGAAGACATCGAGCGCATGCGCGTCGCCGGCCGCCTGGCCGCCGAGGTCCTGCAGGTCGTCGCCCCGCACGTGAAGCCCGGCGTGACCACGGCCGAGCTGGACCGGATCTGCCACGACCACATCGTCGAGGTCCAGAAGGCCATCCCGGCCAACGTCGGCTACAAGGGCTTCCCGGCCACGGTCTGCACCTCGGTCAACAACGTCATCTGCCACGGCATCCCGAGCGAGTCCAAGGTCCTCAAGGACGGCGACATCATCAACATCGACGTCACCGTCATCAAGGACGGCTGGCACGGCGACACCAGCCGGATGTACTTCGTCGGCGAGCCCAGCGTCAAGGCCCGGCGGCTGGTCGACGTGACCCGCGAGGCCATGTTCCGCGGCATCCGGGTGGTCAAGCCCGGCGCCACCCTGGGCGACATCGGCCACGCCATCCAGAAGTATGCCGAGGGCGAGCGCTTCAGCGTGGTGCGCGAGTACTGCGGCCACGGCATCGGCCAGATCTACCACGAGGACCCGCAGGTCCTGCACTACGGCCAGCCGATGTCCGGCGTCGTGCTGCAGAAGGGCATGACCTTCACCATCGAGCCGATGATCAACGAGGGCAGCCGCCACACCAAGCTGCTGGGCGACGGCTGGACGGTGGTCACCCGCGACAAGTCGCTCTCGGCCCAGTGGGAACACACCGTGGCCGTGACCGACGACGGCGTCGAGATCCTGACCCGCCTGCCCGGCGACGACAACGACCTGTGACCGGGGCCGGCCGGTGAGCGCCGTCCCCACGCCCGATCCCCCGCTGGCGCCGGCCCTCGCCGCCGCCGCGGACGATGCCGCCTGGCGCGAAGCCGCCAAGGCCGGCCTGGCCGCCCGTCGCGGCGAACTGCGGCGCCGGTTCGAGGCCGGCGAGGCCATCGACCGCCTGGTCAGCCTGTGCTGCGAAGCCAGCGACCTCGTGGTCGCCTCGGCCTGGGCCCGCTGCCTGCCGCCGGACGCGCCGCTGCAGCTGCTGGCCACCGGCGGCTACGGTCGCGCCGAGCTCTACCCGCAGTCCGACATCGACCTGCTGGTGCTGGGCGAACCGGCCGCGCAGAAGGCGCACGAGGCCGCCATCGGCCGCTTCTTCTCGCTGCTCTGGGACGCCGGCCTGGCCACCAGCCAGGCGGTGCGCTCGCTGGACCAGTGCGTCGAGGCCGCGCGCGAGGACATCACCGTGCTGACCTCGCTGATGGAGTGCCGGTCACTGGCCGGCGACGCCGCCGCGCCCGCGGCGCTGGCCGCGGCGCTGGCGCCGACCGCGCTGTGGCCGCCGGCCGAGTATTTCGCCGCCAAGCGCGAGGAGCAGCGCAGCCGGCACCTGCGCTTCCACGACACCGCCCACAACCTCGAGCCCAACCTCAAGGAGGGCCCGGGCGGCCTGCGCGACCTGCAGACCGTGACCTGGATGGGCATGCGCCTGTACGGCGTGCCCGGCCTGCGCGCGCTGGTGCCGCTGGGCCTGCTGGGCGAGGACGAGTGCGCCAGCCTCGAGCGCGAATGGCGCCAGCTGGCGCGGCTGCGCTTCGGCCTGCACCTGCTGGCGGGGCGGCGGGAGGAGCGGCTGGGCTTCGACCACCAGAAGACGCTGGCGGCGATGCTGGGCCTGAAGGACGAGCACCGCGACAACCTCGCGGTCGAACAGATGATGCAGGCCTTCTTCCGCAGCGCCGCCACCGTGATGCGGATCAACGACCGCCTGCTGCAGCGCTTCGAGGAGCAGCTGTCGGGCGAGGCGTCGGCGGTGCCGGTGGCCGAGGGCTACGCGCTGCGCCACGGCTACCTGGCGATGCGCGAGCCGGAGCGCCTGCGCGAGGGACTGGCGCCGATGCTGGCGCTGTTCGCGGCCTGGGACCAGGCGCCCGGCGCCCGCGGCCTGCATTCGGAAACGGCGCGCGCGCTGGGCGAGTCGCTCTCGGCGATCCGGCCCTGCGACGAGCAGCCGCCCGAGGTGCGGCAGCGCTTCATGGCGCTGCTCGAGTCCGGGCAGGCGGTGGCAACGCTGACCCGCATGGCCCGGCTGGGCGTGCTGGCGCGCTACCTGCCGGCCTTCGGCAGGGTGTCGGGGCGGATGCAGTACGACCTCTTCCACGTCTACACGGTCGACCAGCACACCCTGACGGTGCTGGCGCACATGGCCGGCTTCGCCAGCCGCGCCGACGAACGCTTCGCGATCGCGCACGAGGTGCTGCCGCGCCTGCGCAAGCCGCACCTGCTGCTGCTGGCCGGGCTGTTCCACGACATCGCCAAGGGCCGCGGCGGCGACCATTCCGAACTGGGCGCGGTGGATGCGCGCGAGTTCGCGCAGGTGCACGCCATGCCCGCCGCGGACGCCGACCTGCTGGCCTGGCTGGTCGAGCAGCACCTGCTGATGTCGGTCACCGCGCAGCGCCAGGACATCTCCGACCCGGAGGTGGTGGCGCGCTTCGCCAACAAGGTCGCCGACCGCGAGCACCTGGACTACCTGTACCTGCTCACCTGCGCCGACATCGCCGGCACCAGCCCCAAGCTGTGGAACGCCTGGAAGGACCGGCTGCTGGCCGACCTGTACTCGGCCACCCGCTTCGCGCTGCGCCGCGGCCTGGAAAACCCGGTGCACGCCAACGAGATCATGGCCGAGACCCGCGCCAAGGCGATGGAGCGCCTGCTCGGCGAGGGGCTGGACGAAGCCACGGTGGAGGGCATCTGGGCCGCGTATCCCGACGTCGGCTTCCTGCGCTACCGGCCCGAACAGATCGCCTGGCAGACCCGCGGCATCGCCGAATCCGAGGCTGGTGACACCGTGGTGCTGGTGCGGCCGCACCTGCAGGCGGGCGGGCTGGAGGTGTTCGTGCGTGCGCTCGACCGCGACGGCCTGTTCGCGGCGCTGGTGGCCACGCTCGACCGGCTGGGCCTGAACGTGCTCGAGGCGCGGGTGCTCAACTCCAGCGACGGCCACGCGCTCGATACCTTCCAGCTGATCGCGCCGCAGGGCATCGCCCCGGAAACCGAGGCGGTGGTCGCGGCGATCAAGGCCGCGCTGCGCGACCCCGCGCGCGTGCGCCCGGTGCGGCGCGCGGCGCCGCGCCAGCTGCGCCACTTCCGGGTGCCGGCGCGCGTGGCGTTCGACACCGTGGCCGACGGCCGCCGCACCCGCATGAGCCTGGTCTGCACCGACCAGCCCGGGCTGCTGGCCGGCGTGGCCCAGGTGCTGCGCCAGCACCGGCTGCGCGTGCACGACGCCCGCATCGCCACCTTCGGCGAGAAGGTCGAAGATTTCTTCCTGCTCACCGACGAGCGCGATCGCGCCGTCGAGGACCAGGCCCTGTTGGACAAGCTGAGCCAGGCCATCGTGGCCTGCGTCGACGGAGAGACGGACCATGGCAAGAAAGAAGCCCGCCCTTGAGCAGCTGCAGGCGATCATCGAGGACGCCTTCGAGCGCCGCGCGACGCTGAGCGCGGCCGAGATCGAGGGCTCCACCCGCCCGGCGGTGGAGGAGGCGATCGCCCTGCTCGAATCCGGCAAGGCCCGCGTCGCGGCCCCGGCCGGCAAGGGCTGGGAGGTGAACCAGTGGCTGAAGAAGGCCGTGCTGCTCTACTTCCGGGTCAACGACATGCAGCTGGTGGAAAGCTACCCGGCGCCGTTCTGGGACAAGGTGCCGCTGCGCTTCGAGGGCTTCGACGAAGGCGACTTCCAGAAGCTGGGCGCGCGTGTCGTCCCGGGCGCGATCGTCCGCGCCGGCGCCCACGTCGGCAAGGACGTGGTGCTGATGCCCAGCTTCGTGAACATCGGCGCCTACGTGGGCGCCGGCACCATGGTCGACACCTGGGCCACGGTCGGCAGCTGCGCCCAGATCGGCAAGAACTGCCACCTCTCGGGCGGCGCCGGCATCGGCGGCGTGCTCGAGCCGCTGCAGGCCGGCCCGACCATCATCGAGGATGACTGCTTCATCGGCGCCCGCGCCGAGGTGGTCGAGGGCGTGGTGGTGGAGAAGGGCAGCGTGATCGGCATGGGCGTGTTCATCGGCCAGAGCACCCGCATCTACAACCGCGCCACCGGCGAGATCAGCTACGGCCGCGTGCCGGCCGGCAGCGTCGTGGTGTCGGGCTCGCTGCCTTCCGCCGACGGCAAGTACTCGCTCTACTGCGCCGTGATCGTGAAGCAGGTCGACGCCAAGACCCGCGCCAAGACCTCGGTGAATGAACTGCTGCGGGGTGCGGTGGAATGACCACGCTCTACGGCCTCGACACCTGCGACACCTGCAAGAAGGCGCGCAACTGGCTCAAGCGCTTCGAGATCGCGCACGCGTTCGTGGACTACCGCGCGAACCGGGTGCCGGCCGAAACCCTCAAGGCCTGGGCCGGGCAGCTGGGCGGCTGGGACAAGCTCATCAACCGCGCCTCGACCACCTGGCGGCAGCTGCCGGAGGCGCGCAAGTCGCCGGCCTCCGATCCCGAGTGGACCCTGCTGCTCAAGGAGCATCCGGCGCTGGTGAAGCGCCCGGTGCTGGTGACCGACGACGGCACGGTCAGCGTAGGATTCACCGACAACGGCTGGAAGCTCCGGTTCGGGATGAAGAAATGAGCGACGTGCTGGCCCTCGCCAAGGAACTGATCGCGCGGCCGTCGGTGACGCCCGACGATGCCGGCTGCCAGGCCATGATTTCCGAGCGGCTGGCGCGCGCCGGCTTCCGCTGCGAACAGATCGACTTCGGCGCGGTGAAGAACCTCTGGGCCAGCCACGGCGACGGCGGCGAGGTGCTGTGCTTCCTCGGCCACACCGACGTGGTGCCGCCGGGGCCGCGCGAGGCCTGGGCCAGCGATCCGTTCACGCCGACGATCCGCGACGGCTACCTGTACGGCCGCGGCGCCGCCGACATGAAGGGCAGCGTGGCCGCCTTCGTGCTCGCGCTCGAGCAGTTCGTGGCCGCGCAGCCCGACCACCCGGGCACGGTGGCCCTGCTGCTGACCTCGGACGAGGAGGGCGACGCCATCGACGGCGTGCGCAGGGTCGCCGAGCACTTCCGCGCCAGCGGCCGCCGCATCGATTTCTGCGTCACCGGCGAACCGTCCTCGAAGGAGGTCCTGGGCGACCTGCTGCGCGTCGGCCGCCGCGGCACGCTCTCGGGCACCTTGACGGTGCACGGCATCCAAGGCCACGTGGCCTACCCGGAGAAGGCCCGCAATCCGATCCACCAGGCGATGCCGGCGCTGGCCGAACTGGCGGCGCGGCGCTGGGACGAAGGCTATCCGGAGTTCCCGGCCTCGAGCTTCCAGGTCTCGAACATCCATGCCGGCACCGGCGCCAACAACGTCATCCCGGGGCACTGCGAGGTGCTGTTCAACTTCCGCTACAACCCGGGCTGGTCGGCCGGGGCGCTGGAGCGCGAGGTGCATGCCGTGCTCGATCGCCATGGCCTGCAGTACGACCTGCGCTGGCACCGCGGCGGCGAACCCTTCCTGACCGGCGAGGGCCGGCTGCGCGCCGCCGTGCGGGCGGTGCTGGAGGAGCAGTGCGGCACGACGCCGGATGAGAACACCGGCGGCGGCACCTCGGACGCCCGCTTCATCGCGCCCCTGGGCGCCGAGGTGGTGGAGGTGGGTCCGGTGAACGCCACCATCCACAAGGTCGACGAGCGCGTCGCGGTGGATGAACTCGAGCGCCTCCCCGCGCTTTACCGAGCCATCGCCGAGCGACTGCTGTCCCGCTGACCCCCGCTTACCGCCCTCCCATGCTCAGGCGGCCTGGTTGAACCAGGCTTGTTCGGTGGCCGTGGCCGGCTTGTGGTCCTTGAGCTCGCGCAGGATGCCCAGCACCTCGCGGTGCACGGCCAGCAGGCCTTCGTGCCGGCTGCCGCGGGTCTCGTGGTAAACCACCGCCAGCCACAGCGCGATGCTGCGCTGGCGCAGCTGGATCGAGCGGTCCTTGGCGCGCGCGGCGGCGACGGCCGCCACCGGCGTCCACGGACGGTAGGGCGTGGCCTCGTTGTCGCCGTGCAGGTGCGGCGCCGGCAGGCGCGCCGCGGCCTGGATCTCGGCCAGGGTCAGGTCGGTGGTTTGCTTGCGCTGTTCGGCGTTCATGGCGAGCACCGCCTGGCGGACGGTGGCGGCCTGGCGGGCCAGCATGGTGCGACGCCAGTGCGTCAGCAGGACAATCAGGAACTGCATTTGAATCCACCTCACCGGGTATTGGAATCGGTAAGGCGAATCGCTCCCCCTGACGGCGATCCACCCGTCGCTGCACCCGCGGAGCAGGGCGGGGCAGTGGGCCGTTTATGGCCCAAATCGTGACGCCTGTCAGCTTTTATTCACCAAAACGTGAACTTGTTCACATTTCCGGGGCCGCGGCGGGTCGCAGGTCCAGGCGATGGACCGTTTCGCCGGGCAGGAACGGGGTCGGCTCGCCCCGGACCCAGGCTTCGTGGCCGGCCCCCCAGAACGGCGACAGCGGGTGGCCGCTCTGGCCGCCGGGCATGTGCCCGAAGGCGTCGGCCTCGTGACCCGGCGACACCACCATGCGCTGGCTGGCGCCGAAGCTTGGCGACTGCACCAGCGGCATGTGGCCGTCGCCGCGAAGCGGTTCGGCCGGCATGCACAGCGGGCCGCGCAGCAGGGCCGGCAGCGCCCCCGCCAGCGGATGGCAAATGCGCGCGGTATTGCGCTCGCCCCAGCGACGCTGGTCGAGCGGGCCGGCGGCTTCGAGCTGGATGCGCAGCTCGCGGGCGGCATCGGCCAGCAGCCCGTCCCAGCTGTCGAAGCGGCGCGGCAGCAGGTGCGCCGGGCGAGACTGCAGCAGGGGCCAGGCCACCGATTCGATCTGCGGCAGGTCGGGCATCACGAAGTCCTCGCCCAGCGCGGCCTGGGCCGGGGCGGTGAGGCCGTTCTGGATGCGCTCCACCACCGCCAGGCGCCAGCCGCGCACCAGCCGGTAGCCGACGCTGTCGACGCCGGCGCGACCGCTCCAGTCGGCGGACGCGGCGGCCAGGGCCTGCAGGTCGGGCTGGCCGCTGCGCGCGGCTTCGTCGACCAGCAGCTGGTGCCAGCGGTCCAGGAACAGCGCGCGATCATCGAGCTGCACCTCCAGCAGGTCGCGCTCGGCCAGCACGGGCCTAGCCTGCAGCACGTCGCGGATCTGCTTCGCGCGGGCGCCATTGGCGTAGCCACCGTCGCCGACCAGGGCCAGCGCGTCGCCGTCCACCACGCGGGCATTGGCCGTCCACAGCACGCCGTCGGCCGGGTCGACCACGCTGGGGTTCTCGGTGGGCGGCAGCCAGCCGGCCCAGCGGCAGCCCTGCTCGACCCGCAGCGGCGCCTTCGGCGTGCAGTCGCCGGCGCGCTCGGGCATCTGCGCGGTCAGGCGCCAGGCGATGCGGCCGCTGCGGTCGGCCATCATCAGGTTCTGGGCGGGGATGCCGGCGGTGTCGGCGACGGCCAGGCCTTCATCGAGGCCGCCGACATGGGCCAGGTCGGCCAGGCCGAAGTTCAGCGAGCCGGGCAGCTGCGCGGTCCAGCGCAGCGCCAGCGCGGTGCCGTCGGGCAGCTCGCGGGTGATCGGGCCCCAGCGCGTCTCCCGCACCACCAGTTCGACCGGCTCGCCGCCCTTGACCTCGATCCACTCGCTGTCCACCCGCAGCGCGGCGACGCCGTCGGGCACGCGGTACTTGCGCTTTTCCTTGTCGGTGAACTCGACGCGGTAGAAGTCGAGCCAGTCGCCGTAGCTGTTGGTGAAGCCCCAGGCCACGTAGGTGTTGCTGCCGACGATGACGGCGGGGATGCCGGGCAGGGTGAAGCCGCTGACGTCGACCCGGCCGTCCGGCGCGCGCGCGTCGGGGTAGCGCAGCCGCGCGCGGAACCAGAGGTTGGGCGCGCCCAGGCCCAGGTGCATGTCGTTGGCGACGATGGCGCGGCCGTCGGCCGTGCGCGAGCCGGCCACCGCGAAGTTGTTGCTGCCCGGCGCCGCCGGCTCCGAGACCGCGATGTCGCCGGCTTCGCCGGGCACGGGCAGGGTGCGCAGGTCGAGCACGTCCGGTCCCGGCAGCACCGCATTGCCGCGCGCGTCGCCCAGCAGCGGCGCGTCCCACTCGCTGCCGTCGGTGGCGATCAGGTCGTACAGCGGCGCCGGCACCGCCTCGCGGATGCGCCACAGCGCAAGCTCGCGCGAGTTGGTCTCGTCCTGCAGGTCGAAGAACATCGCGTAGCCGGCGAGCGCGGTGTCGGGCACGGTCCAAGGCGCCGGCTCGGCCTGCAGCAGCAGGTAGGGCCAGGGCTTGCGGTCGAGCGCCAGCAGGCCGGCGTTGACGCCATCGCGGTAGGCTTCGAGCACCGGCAGGCGGTCGCCGGCGATGCTGCGCAGCGATTCATCGACGCGGGCGCGCAGGCGGTGCACGCGGACCTGCTTGTCGCGCTCGAGCGCCAGCGGCCCGAACAGTGCCGACAGTTCACCCGCGGCCGAGCGCCGCAGCAGGTCCATTTCGAAGTACCGCTCCTGCGCGTGCAGGAATCCCAGCGCGCGGGCGGCGTCCGCCTCGTTCGCCGCTTCGATGGTGGCGACGCCCAAGGCATCGCGGGTCACCACCACCGGCGCCGACAGGCCCTCGATCGCCAGTTCGCCGTCCAGGGTCGCCAGGCTGCCGCGGGCCAGCCACCAGGCCACGCCGGCGGCCAGCAGGGCCAGGAGCAGCAGGACGATCAGCAGGCGGGACAGCAGTCGTAGGGCTTTGCGCATGGCGGGTCGGGGTCGCTTCGGGAATCGTCGCCTAGGATGGCCGATGTCCCCCGCGGTTGCCATGGCGGCCCGGCGGGGTCAGAAGCTCGAGCCGGGCTGGGCCAGGAAGGCGGTTTCCTCGGGCGTGGAGGCCCGGCCCAGGATCGCGTTGCGGTGCGGGTAGCGCCCGAAGCGGTCGATGATGGCCTTGTGCCGCAGCTCGAAGTCCAGGTTGTCGGGCGGCGCGTGCTCGCGGTAGAGCGCCTCGGCCCAGGCGTGCACCCGGCGCGATTCGCTGTGCATGTAGGGCATCAGCAGGAAGTTGCGCTCGATGGCCGACAGCTCCGCCAGCGCGCCGGCGGCGACCGCCTCCTGCGCCAGGGCGAGCGCCATCGGGTCCTGGGCGAAGGCCGCGGGCGTGCCGCGGTGGATGTTGCGCGAGAACTGGTCGAGCACGATCACTTCGGCCAGCCGGCCGGGCGCTTCGGTGCGCCAGGGCTGGCATTCACCGGCCGCCGCCTGCGCCAGCAGCTCGCCGAAGCGGTCGCGCAGGCTGGCGTCGAAGGCCGGATCGACCGACCACCAGCGCGCCGGCGCGATCTCCTCGAACCAGAAGGACAGGACGGCCCGTGGCGTCATCGGATCAGCAGCGGCCGTAGCGGTCGCCGTGGTTGATGTGCGCTTCGGCAGCATTGGTCGGCAGCTCCAGCGTCTTCTTGCCCTTGTGGCAGACCAGGACGGTGTCGCCGCCCTTGTAGGCCTGGCCGGCCGGCAAGCTGCCGCAGGCGGAAAGCACGAGGATGAACAGGACGATGGCGGTGGTTTTCATGGGGATGCTCTCGAGGCGCCGGGGGGTGGCGAGGCCACGCTAGGGCCTGCGGCGACGCGATGCAAGCCGGTGCCGGACGGTGGCGACGAAGGCGCGCGGATCAGACCCCGCGGCTGCGCATGGTCAGCCCCTTCAGGAAGTTGCGCAGCAGCTGGTCGCCGCAGGCGCGGTAGTTCTTGTGGCCCGGCTGGCGGAAGAAGGCCGACAGCTCGGGCTTGGACACCGGGTGGCCGGCGTCCTCGAAGGCCTGGTGCATGTCCACGTCCTTGAGCTCGAAGGCGACGCGCAGCTTCTTGAGCACCAGGTTGTTGGTGAGGCGCTTGTCCACGGGGCGCGCCGGCAGGTCCGGGTTCACGCCGCGGTAGTGGATCACCAGCCCGTCGAGCACGTGCGCCAGCACCGCGTCGGGGCATTCCTGGAAGCCGTCCTCGCCCTCGCGCTTGAGGTAGGCCGCGAGGTCCTCGCGCGCCAGCTCGAAGCCGGGGTCGGGCAGGCGGGCGATCCCGATGAGCGTGGCATCGGCCAGGTCGAGCATGAAGCGGAGGCTGCGCAGGACATCGTTGTTGATCATCGCGGGGTGGGCCGGAATAAGCGCCGCTGCCGGCGAGGTCGGCAGGATACCAGCCCGCCGGGATCAGGCCGCGGCCAACAGGCCCCAGGCCCAGGCCAGCCCGATCGCCATCTGCACCGCGAACGCCGTGAAGCGCAGCGTGACCGCCGCGGCGGAGACGGAGGCCAGGTGGATCAGCGACTGCAGCCCCCGGGCCGCCAGGAAGGCGTAGGCCAGCGGGTCGGTGACGGCGGTGCGCCCGGCGACCAGCGCCACCAGCATCAGGCCGCCGAAGATCGGCAGGCCCTCGAGGCAGTTGGCGTGCGCGCGCGCCAGCCGCTGCATGAAGGGCGACAGCCGCGCGTTGTCGGGCGTGAAGCCATTGGCCGCGACTTCGCGGGTGAGCACCAGCTTGCAGCGGATGGCTTCCATCAGCACCAGCAGCAACAGCGACCAGGCGATGAAGCCGGTAAGGGCGAACAGGGTGGGGCTCATGGCGGGCTCCGGGGCGGGATGGCGGGGTGGGCGTCAGCGCGTGGCTTTCCAGGCGCGGTTTTCTTCCCGGCCGTCGTCTAGCCGAATCGCAAGCACGAAGGCCAGCCAGATCAGCAGGGTGGGCAGCAGCACGACCAGTCCCAGGCCCCAGGGCGGGGGCAGTGCGTTGGCGAAGGGCGCCTCGACCAGCCAGGTGGTCGCGAACGCCGAGACCGACAGGGTGACCAGCGCACCGCCGAAGAAACGCCAGCCCGCACGTGCGCCGCGCTGCCGGCCGCGGCGCAGGGCCATCACCAAACTGGCCACCACGATCAGCGCGCACAGCGCCAGCCACGCGACGGCGACCCACGCGACCTCATCGGTGACGGGCGAGCCGCTGGCCCGGGCGAGCCCCGCCGGGCTGGCCGCCAGCGCGATCACCAGGCCGCGGGCCGCTGTCCGCATCACGGCGACGTGGCCACCGCGGCGCGGCCCTGCACCACCGGGTAGCCCAGGCTCACCCAGCCCTGGATGCCCTCCCAAAGCACCGCGGTGTTCGGCACGCCGGCCTCGCGCAGCCGGCGCACGACCGATTCGGCCGCGGCGCGCGGGCATTCGCAGTAGGCGACGATCCAGGTGCCGTCGGTGGGCAGGTTCGCCATCACTTCCTCGCGGCTCGCGTAGTACGGGCCCGGCACGGCGCCTTCGATGTGGGCGCGTTCCCACATCGAGGTCACGCGGGTGTCGAGCAGCACCATGCGCTTGCGGGCCTTGAGCTCGCGGTCGAGTTCGGCGGCGCTGACGTACAGGCCGTCGGTGAGCGTGAACTCGGGCGCGGCGGCGTCGGGATTGATGACGTAGGCGTCCAGCGCCGGCGGCTGGTGCAGCCTGGGCGCGGGTACGGCCCAGCCGGCGCTGCGGCTGCGCAGGAAGGCGGTGACGCCGTCGATCTGCGCCGGGCCCAGTACGTCCTTGAAGGCCACCATCGGCGTGCCTTCGCGGCCGTTCTCGATCGCGTGCCGCAGGAAGCCGTCGGGCGTCAGCGCGAGCATGGTGGCGTTGCCGAGCGCGGTGCCGGTACCGCCTTCGCCCTCGGCACCGTGGCAGCTGGCGCAGTGCTGGGCATAGACCTCGGCGCCCAGCGCGAGGTCACCCTCGACGCGGTCGGCGACCGGGATCGGGTCGGTCGGCGCCATGTCCATCAGCCAGAACGCCAGTTCGCGGATCTCCTGGCGCGTCAGCGGGCCGCCCATTTCGACGTGGTAGGCGCCCATCGGCGTGCCGGGGCGGCCGTAGGCGATGGCTTCGCCGATCACCACCGGCGTGCCGGTCGCGATCAGGGAAGGGGACTTGAGCGAAGGTGCGTGGTCGTTGGCATGGCCGGCGCGGTCGGGGCCATGGCAGAGCGCGCAGTACTGCTGGTAGCGGGCGGCGGCGGCTTCGGATTGTTCCGGGCTGAGCTGTGCCGACCGGGCTTGGGCCAGGCCGGGCGCCGGCGAGAGCACCACGGCGGCCAGGAGGAGGGCGCGCATCGGGAAAGTCAGGGACATGGGCGGCTCCGGGCAGCGATTGCCCGACTATAACGCCGCGCGGTCCGGCGGGCGGCCGCCGCCAGTGGGCTCGCGGTCGTTCTTCCGCGCTCCCGGGACCGAGTGGCCCGCGAACCCGGCCACCGGCGGCGAGGGGGAACCTCGTCGCCCGGCGGCGAGGCCGCGGGCCGTGCCCGCCGGGTCCGGTTACGGATCGATCGAGTCGTACAGGCCCTGCACGGGCTGGTAGTAGATTTCCTGCATCCACTCGCCGGTGGCCGGGTCGAGGTAGGTCACCGTGCACTCGTTCCAGTACATGTTGAAGGGAACGCAGGTGGTGTTGGCGCCGGCGCTGGCCGCCAGGCCCAGCGAGCTGAGGAGGAGGGCGCCGGCCAGGAGGAGTCGGTTCTTCATTCGCATGGCTTGTTACCTTGTTGAGTGACTATGGGGAGAGTGGCGCGATCTGCGCCGGGGGCGAGATTCGTGGCCGTGCCGTGCACGGTCAATGCATCGAGAAAAATTGACGGGCCAAGAACTGCGTTTTGGTGCAGTGCTGCTAACGCGGTCATGCCCTCGAAGCGGGTCGCCGGCTCATTTCTTGCCCGAAGCTGCCCGGGAAAAGCCAGATATGCTGTGCAGCATCACGCCCAGCCCGCCCGGCCGGGCAGGGAACGAAGCATGGGGAGTCAGGGCATGGCGGGCATCCTGGAACAGGACACACTGCGCGGTCGCGGCGTTCGCCGCCTGGTCTGGGGCGGCGCCGCCGCCCTGCTGCTCCTGCCGTGGGTGGCGATGCAGTTCACGGACGAGGTCGACTGGGACGCCGCGGATTTCATCGCGATGGGCGTCATGCTGTTGGCGGTCGGCATGGCCTACGAAATCGCGGCGCGCATCGCCCGCGGCAATGCCTACGTGCTGGCGGCCGGCATCGCGACGGGTGCGTGCTTCCTGACGGTCTGGGCCAACCTGGCCGTGGGCATCCTCGGCAACGAAGGCAACCCGGCCAACGCGCTGTTCTTCGGCGTGGTCGCCGTGGCCGTGGCGGGTTCGCTGGGCGTTCTCTTCCGCGCAGGCGCCATGGCCTGGGTCATGGTCGCCACCGCCGCCGCCCAGCTGGCCGTCTGCCTGTACGCGTGGCTCGCCGGCCTGGGCCACGTGTTCGTGTTCACCGGCGTGATGTGCGCGGCGTGGCTGGCGGCCGCGTGGTTGTTCCATTACGCCGCCCGGCGCGTGGCGTGACCGGGGGCGCGGTCAGTCCTTCTTGACGAAGGCGGACTTGAGCTTCATCGCACCGATGCCGTCGATCTTGCAGTCGATGTCGTGGTCGCCGTCGACCAGGCGGATGTTGCGGACCTTGGTGCCGATCTTCACCACCGACGACGACCCCTTGATCTTGAGGTCCTTGACGACCGTGACGCTGTCGCCGTCGGCCAGGGCGTTGCCGTTGGCGTCGCGCACGACCTTCGCGGCCTCCGCGGGTTCGGCGGCTTCGCCCGGCGACCATTCATGGCCGCACTCCGGGCAGTTCAGCCGGCCGCCGTCCTCGTAGGCGAAGACCGAGGCGCAGGCGGGGCAGGGCGGCAGCGGCGTCATGCGCTGGCCTCGATCCGGTCGACCTTGGTGAAGCCGCGCGGCAGCAGGTTGCCGCGGCTGGCGCGCGCGCCCTCGTAGGCCTGCAGGTCGCGCCAGGACAGCACCAGCTTCTGGCGGCCCGAATAGATGGTGAGCTCGCCGCCCTGCTTGACGCTGGCGATGGCGATGACCTTCTCCTCGCCCGACTTGAGCTTCGCCGGCGGGATCTGGATCAGCTTGTTGCCCTTGCCCTTGTCCAGCTCGGGCAGCTCGCCCAGCGGGAAGGCCAGCAGATGGCCCGCGCTGGTGACCGACACGACCCAGTCGGTGCCGGCGTCCACCACCGGCACCGGCGGCAGCACGTCGCCGTCGCCGGGGTTGAGCAGGGCCTTGCCGGCCTTGTTGCGGCCGGTGAAGTTCTCGAAGCGGGTGACGAAGCCATAGCCGTGGCTCGAGGCCAGCACGTAGCGCACGTCGTTCTCGGCCGCGGCCAGGCCGACGAAGCTGGCGCCCGCCGGCGGCGCGAAGCGGCCGCTGAGCGGCTCGCCGTTGCCGCGCGCGCTGGGCAGGGTGTGCGCCAGCGTCGAGTAGCTGCGGCCGGTGGAGTCCAGGAACGCCACCTGCTGCGTGCTGCGGCCGCGCACCGCCTGCAGCAGGCCGTCGCCGTCGCGGTAGCTGAGCGCGGCGGCCTCGACGTCGTGGCCCTTGGCGCTGCGGATCCAGCCCTTCTTCGACAGCACCACGGTCACCGGCTCGCTGGGCACCAGGTCGGTCTCGCTGATCGCCTGCGCGGCCTCGCGCTGCACCAGCGGCGAACGGCGGGCGTCGCCGAACTTCTTCGCGTCGGCCAGCAGCTCGTCCTTGACCTGCTTCTTGAGCTTGGCCTTGGACTCGAGGATGCCCTTGATCTTCTCGGCTTCCTTCGCCAGTTCGTCCTGCTCGCCGCGGATCTTCATTTCCTCCAGGCGCGCGAGCTGCTTGAGCTTGGTCTCGAGGATGTACTCGGCCTGGTCGTCGCTGAGGCCGAAGCGCGCCATCAGCACCGGCTTGGGCTCGTCCTCGGTGCGGATGATGCGGATGACTTCGTCGAGGTTGAGGAAGGCGATGAGCAGGCCTTCGAGCAGGTGCAGGCGGCGCTCGACGCGCTCGAGGCGGTGGCGCAGGCGGCGCGCGACCGTGTCGGTGCGGAACAGCAGCCATTCGGACAGGAAGGCCTTGAGGTTCTTGACCTGCGGCCGGCCGTCGAGGCCGATGATGTTGAAGTTGACCCGGAAACTCTTCTCCAGGTCGGTGGTGGCGAACAGGTGGCCCATCAGGGCCTCGAAGTCGACCCGGTTGCTGCGCGGGACCATGACCAGGCGCACCGGGTTCTCGTGGTCGGACTCGTCGCGCAGGTCCTCGAGCCAGGGCAGCTTCTTGGCCCGCATCTGCAGCGCCACCTGCTCCATGATCTTGGACGGCGACACCTGGTAGGGCAGCGCGGTGATGACGATGTTGGCGTTCTCGCGGGTCCAGGTGGCGCGCGCGCGGACGCTGCCGTGGCCGGTCTCGTACATCTGCACCAGGTCGGCGGCCGGGGTGATGATCTCGGCGGTGGTCGGGTAGTCGGGGCCGCGCACGTGCTCGCACAGGTCGCGCACGCTGGCGTCGGGGTCGTCGAGCAGGCGGATCGCCGCGCTGGCGACCTCGTTGAGGTTGTGCGGCGGGATGTCGGTGGCCATGCCGACCGCGATGCCGGTGGTGCCGTTGAGCAGCAGGTGCGGCAGGCGCGCCGGCAGCCAGCTCGGCTCCTGCAGGGTGCCGTCGAAGTTGGGCACCCAGTCGGCGGTGCCCTGGGCCAGTTCGCCCAGCAGCACTTCGGCGATCGGGGTGAGCTTGGACTCGGTGTAGCGCATGGCCGCGAACGACTTCGGGTCGTCGGTGGAGCCGAAGTTGCCCTGGCCTTCGATCAGCGGGTAGCGGTAGGAGAAGGGCTGGGCCATCAGCACCAGCGCTTCGTAGCAGGCGCTGTCGCCGTGCGGGTGGAACTTGCCGATCACGTCGCCGACGGTGCGGGCGGACTTCTTGGGCTTGGCGGCCGCGCCCAGGCCGAGCTCGCTCATGGCGTAGATGATGCGGCGCTGCACCGGCTTGAGGCCGTCGCCCAGGAAGGGCAGCGCGCGGTCGAGCACCACGTACATCGAATAGTCGAGGTAGGCGCGCTCGGCGTACTCGCGCAGCGGGATCTGTTCGAAGCCGTGGAAGGTGGGGCGGGCAGGCTCGGTCATGCGGGGGTCAGGCTCGGCAAGGCAACGATGGCGTCATTCTACCGGCCCCGGGGCCGGAGGATGACCCCGTCGAGACAAGGAACAAGCGTATGAGCTGGTTGGGAATTTTCCTGGTGGTGCTGGGCCTGGTGCTGGCCTGGAAGATCACCGCCTTCGTGCTCCGGCTGGCCTTCGTGGCCATCATCGTGGTCGGCCTGTACCTGGCCGTCGGCCCGCTGCTCGGCGCCGCCTAGCGCAACTACTCGGCCAGGGCGTCGCCCCACTGGCGGGCGCGGCGGCTGTCGGGTTCCGGCGCTTCGCCCGGCAGGTCCACCTGCACCTGGTTCCGGCCGCCGCGCTTGGCGCGGTACAGCGCCGTGTCCGCCCGCTGGAACAGCGACTCCGGATCGTAGCCGCGCGCCGGATCGGCGATCGCCACGCCGATGCTGATCGACAGCCCGGGCATCGGCGGCTGGTGTTCCGGCGCGCGCCAGACCACGTCGAAGCGCATCTGCTCGGCCAGCGCCTCGGCCGAGGCCAGGTCCAGGCCCTCGCAGGCGACCAGGTATTCATCGCCGCCGAAGCGGCCCAGCAGGTCGTCGCTGCGCAGCTTGCCGCGCGCGATGCCGGTGACCAGTCGCAGCGCCTCGTCGCCGGCGAGGTGGCCGTGCTGGTCGTTGATGGCCTTGAAGTTGTCGAGGTCGAAGACCAGCAGGGCGACGGAACGCCCGTGGTTGTCGGCATGCGCCAGCAGCGACGCCAGTTCGCCGGCGAAGGCGGTGCGCGTGAGGCAGCCGGTGAGCGGATCGAGGCTGACGCGCTCGCGCAGCGCACGGTGTTCGCTCTCCAGCGCCTGCTGGCGCGAGCTGATCTGGTGCTTCTCCGCGCGCAGGCGCCGCACGTGGCGCAGCAGGCGCACCAGGCCCCAAAGCAGCAACAGGGTGGGTAGCGCCAGGGCCCAGGCCCAGCGCGGCAGCGGATCGCCTCCGGCGGCGCGGATGGCCGCCGGCGCCGGGGTATCGGCGGCCGGCGCCTCGAGCGCCATGAAGCGATCGCGGGCGGCGTCGGGCCGGCGGGCATTGTCCGAGGCCAGTCGGCCGATGTCCTGCAGGGCGGTCATGCGCTCGCGGGCTTCGTAGGCGCGCTTGCTCGCGGCCAGTGCGTCCGCCGTCAGGCCCAGCGCCGAGTAGGCTTTTTCCTGCTCGATCGACACGTCCTGCAGCAGCCGGTCGAGCTTGAGCTCCTCGCCGATGGCCAGGGCAACGGCCAGCGGCGCCAGCGCCTCGCGGTGCCGGCCCAGGCGGACCAGCACGTAGCCTTCGGCGAAGGAAAGGTCCGACTCCAGCACGCGCTCGCGGATCCCGACTGCGGTCGCGCGCGCCTCGCGCAGCACCGCCAGGCCCTCGTCGCCGCGTCCCACCGCAGCCAGCGCCTGGCCGCGCGCCAGGCCGGCGAGGCCGGCGCCGATCGGGCTGCCGGTGCGCGCGAACGCCGCCGTGGCCGCGTCGGCGTCGGCCAGCGCGGGCTCCAGTTCGCCCTGCAGGCGCAGCACGTTCGACCGCAGCACCAGGTTCAGGCCCAGCGGGAAGTCCGGCGGCGCGTCGCCCATCAGGCGGATCGCTTCGTTGACGCCGCGCAGCGCGGCGTCGTGGTCGCCCAGGTTCATGAACAGACGGGCCAGCGAGTAGTAGCTCTCGGACTGTTCGATCGGCTTGCCTTCCTCGATCAACACTTCCAGCGCCGAGACCTGGAGCTCGACGGTTTCGGCATAGCGGCCGCGGACTTCCAGCACCCGGCTCAGGCCCCGCTCGCCGATGGCGGTGCCGCGCCGGTCGCCGCTGGCGCGCCAGACGGCGATGGCTTCGCGGAAGCGGGTTTCCGCCAGGTCCGGCCGCCCGCTGGCGTTCGCCGCCAGGCCCAGGCCGTAGAGCGAGGCCGCCTCTTCCCGGCGGTCGCCCCAGCCGCGGGCGGTGGCCAGGGCCTCGTTCTCGATCGCTTCCACCGCTTCGATGTCGGCACGGCGGTAGGCCTCGTCGCTGAGCACCGACAGGGCGCCGAAGTGCGGCCGTCGGAAGCCGCCGGCCTTGGCGGCATCGGCCAGGCGTCGCCAGTGCTGCAGATGGGTGGGCGAGCGCGCGGCGCGCGCCAGCCGGGCCTGCCAGGCGATGGCCTCGATGCGTCCGGCGTCACCGGCGCCGGCGCTGGCGAACAGCTCCAGCCAGGGGGCGGCGTCGGCCTGCAGGGCCATCCATGTCCCGGTGGCCGCCGGGTCCGGTGCGCCCGGGTCCTGGGCCTGGGCGGGAAGGCACAGCCCCCACCACGCCAGGAGCACGGCGCAGGCGGGACGGAGGCGGGCGGGCCGGAAAGGGTCCATGGCCCGCACCATAGCCGCTCGGCGACGGGGCCTCCAGCCCCGGGGAACCTCAATCGGCGAGGACCTGTTCCTGCTGCTGCAGGCGCCACATCCGGGCGTAGTGGCCGTTGCCGGCCAGCAGGGCGGCGTGGCTGCCGCGCTCGACCACCCGGCCCTGGTCGAGCACCAGGATCTCGTCGGCGTCCATCACGGTGGACAGGCGGTGGGCGATGACCAGGGTGGTGCGGCCGACCGCGATGCGGTCGAGTTCGTCCTGGATGGCCTGTTCGCTGGCGGAGTCCAGGGCCGAGGTGGCCTCGTCGAAGATCAGCACGGCCGGGTTCTTGAGCAGGGCGCGGGCGATGGCCACGCGCTGCTTCTCGCCGCCGCTGAGCTTGAGGCCGCGTTCGCCGACCTCGCTGTCGTAGCCGTCGGGCAGGGTCAGGATGAAGTCGTGGATGTGCGCCGAGCGCGCCGCGGCCTCGACCTCGGCGTCGCTGGCGCCGGGGCGGCCGTAGCGGATGTTGTAGCGGATGGAGTCGTTGAACAGCACGGTGTCCTGCGGGACGATGCCGATCGCCGCGCGCACGCTTTCCTGCTGCAGGTCGCGCAGGTCCTGGCCGTCGATGCGGATGGCGCCCGACTGGATTTCGTAGAACCGGTACAGCAGGCGCGACAGCGTCGACTTGCCGCTGCCCGAATGCCCCACCACCGCCAGCGTGCCGCCCGGCGGGATGGTGAAGCTGACGCCGTGCAGGATCTCGCGGCGGCCGTCGTAGCCAAAGCGCACGTCCTGGAACGACACCTCGGGCTGGTGCGTGACCAGGGCACGGGCGCCGGGGCGGTCGCGTACTTCCTGGGCCTCGTCCAGCAGCCCGAAAAGGCGCTCGATGTTGGTGATCGCCTGCTTCACCTCGCGGTAGACCATGCCCAGGAAGTTCAGCGGCGCCGACAGCTGCAGCAGGTAGGCGTTCACCAGCACCAGGTCGCCGATGGTCATCGTGCCGGCGGCCACGCCGGCGGCCGCGCGCCACATCAGCGCGGTGATGCCGACCGCGACGATGGCGCTCTGGCCCAGGTTCAGCACCGCCAGCGACTTGAGGCTCTTCACCGAGGCCTCTTCCATCTGCACCAGGTGCTCGTCGTAGCGGCGGGCCTCGTGCTCCTCGTTGTTGAAGTACTTCACCGTCTCGTAGTTGAGCAGCGAGTCGACCGCCCGGGCGCTGGCGCGGGTGTCGGCCTCGACCGCGGCCCGGTAGAAGCGCGTGCGCCATTCGGTGACGCGGAAGGTCCAGGCCACGTAGAGCGCGATCGTGCCCAGGGTGATCGCGGCGAAGCCCCAGTCGTAGGCCCAGACCAGCACGGCCGTGACCAGGGTGATCTCGAGCAGGGTCGGCAGGATCGTGTAGATGGTCCAGTCGAGCAGGTCGGAAATGGCGGTGCCGCCGCGCTCGACGTCGCGGGCCACGCCGCCGGTGCGGCGGTTGAGGTGGAAGCGCAGGCTCAGCGCGTGCAGGTGCCGGAACACCCGCAGCATCACGGTGCGCGAGCTGCGCGCCATGACCCGGGCGAAGATGATGCCGCGCAGCTCGGTGAACAGCGTCACCGACAGCCGCGAGGCGCCGTAGGCCAGCAGCAGGCCGATCGGGAGCATCAGCAGCGATGGCGCTACGTCCAGGCGGTCCACCAGCTGCTTGAGCACCAGCGGTACGCCGAGGTTGGCCAGCTTGGCGGCCACCAGGCAGGCCATCGCCAGCAGGATGCGGCCCAGGTAGGGGCGCAGGAAGGGCCCCAGCTCGCGCAGGATGGCGGCCAGGCTGCGCTCGGCGACCGGCGGGGCTTCGGGGGCGGCGGAAGGGGTGTCGGTCATGGCCGCTCGGATGGGGTTCGGGGCGCCCGGGTTCAAGCGGCGGCGGGGAGGGGACGGTATGCTGGCACGGTTCTCCGTCCCGGCCCCCGATGATCCCCCATCTTTCCATTTCGCGCGCGCGCCTGGCCTTCATCCTGGGCGGCCTGGCGATGTTCGGTCCGTTCTCGATCGACACGGTGTTCCCGGCTTTCCTGGTGATGGCCGACGACCTGGGCGTGGGCAAGCTGGCCATGCAGCAGACGATCAGCGTGTACCTGGTCGGCTATGCGGCGATGTCGCTGTTCCATGGCCCGATCTCGGACGCCATCGGCCGCAAGAAGGTGATGCTGGCGGGCATCGCCGTGTTCACGCTGGCCTCGGTCGGTGCGGCGCTGGCCACCGACATGACCACGATGCTGGTCTACCGCGGGCTGCAGGGCCTGTCGGCCGGCGTCGGCCTGATCGTCGGGCGCGCGGTGGTGCGCGACTGCCTGCAGGGCGACGACGCGCAGCGGATGATGAGCCAGGTCTCGATGATCTTCGGCATCGCCCCGGCGATCGCGCCGGTGATCGGCGGCTGGATCCTGGGCTTCTCGGACTGGCACGGTATCTTCTGGTTCCTGGCCGGCTTCGGGCTGCTGCTGATGGCGCTCACGGCCTGGGGCCTGCCCGAGAGCCATCCGCCGGAGCACCGCGTCCCGCTGCATCCGATGACGCTGGCGCGCGACTACGGGTCGATGCTGTCGAACCGGCGCTTCCGGCTGCTGACGCTGGCGGGCACCGCCAACTTCGGGGCGCTGTTCCTCTACATCGCTTCGGCGCCGGCCTTCGTGATGGACCTGCTGGACCTGGGCGAGCAGGACTTCGTGTGGTTCTTCGCGCCCACCATCGGCGGCATGATGCTGGGCGCCTTCGCCAGCGGACGCGCGGCGGGCCGCATGAGCGGGCGCCGGCTGGTGGAGTGGGGCTTCCTGTGCTGCGGCGTGGCGGCGGCCTACAACATCGGCTACAACGCGCTCACCGAGTCGCCGTCGCTGCCCTGGGCGGTGCTGCCGACGGCGCTGGGCGCGTTCGGCATCGCGCTGGTGTTCCCGATCGTCACGCTGTCGATCCTGGACATGTACCCCCGCCAGCGCGGCAGCGCGTCCTCGATGCAGGCCTTCGTCGGCCTGGTCTCGAACGCCGCCATCGCCGGCCTGCTCTCGCCCCTGGTCAGCCACAGCGGCCTGGCCCTCGCCCTCACCGCCTCCCTCTTCACCGCCGTCGCGTACGGGCTCTGGCGCTGGTACCTCGCCCACGGGGTGCGGGATCCGGGGGCGGAGTGAGTACAAGCTTTTTTAGCCACGGATGAACACGGAAGACGCCACGGATAAAAGCAAATAGCGCAATATCATTGTTGGAGCGATGCAAGATCCCCACCGCCGCCGAGGCCCAGCAAGAATCTCTGGCTCTTTTCCCGCTCGGCCTTTCTTTGCTTTTATCCGTGGCGTCTTCCGTGTTCATCCGTGGCTAAAACGCTTTCCCTACGGAGCGCGATACGCGGCGCGCAGCAGTTCGTGGAAGTGGTGGACGGCGTTTTCGCGGAGGGGGTTGAGGCGGCCGGGGACGTAGGCGCCGGAGGCGAGGCCGCGCTGGACGTGTTCGCAGATCCCGATGTCTTCGTCCTGCACCTGGTGCGCGAAGTCGTGGTCGGCCTGGTGCCGGGCCGCGGCGTCGTCGCCGGGGGCGTAGTAGTAGTCGAACTCGACGATGCAGCGGTCGGCGCCCAGCGGCAGCACGCGGTTGGTCTGCAGGCGGCCGGGCAGCAGGTTGAGCCTGGTGTTGGGGTAGATGAAGTAGTAGACCGCGTCGCCGTCGCCGTAAAGGCCGGCATCGCTGGCCAGCGGGCTGTACTGGTAGGAGAACCAGTCGCCGCACTCGGTGACGTACTGGCGGTAGTCCAGCAGGCTGTTCAGGCCCGGGTGGATGTGCGGGACGTGGTAGCCCTCGAGGTAGTTGTCGCAGTAGACCTTCCAGTTGCAGGCGACTTCGTAGCGGAAACGCTTGTGGAAGACATAGTCCCTGGGCGACAGCGCGCGCAGCGGGCCGTCGAGGCCGCGGCTGAAATCGGCGAAAGGCACCGCGCCGTCGCCGGCCACGAACACCAGGCCCTGCCAGGTATCGACGCGCAGCTCGGGCAGCCGCACCTCGGCCACGTCGAAGTCCTCGGTGGCCTGCATTTCCGGCGCGCTGCGCAGCATGCCGTCGAGCGTGTAGGTCCAGCCGTGGTACTTGCAGCGCAGCACCTTGGCGCCCTTGCCGTCGCAGGTGGCCAGCGGCCCTGCGCGGTGGCGGCAAACGTTGTGGAAGGCGCGCAGGCGGCCCTCGGTGTCGCGGATCACCACCACCGGGATGCCGCCGACGTCGGTGACCAGGTGGTCGCCGGCGTCGGCCAGTGCGGTTTGGTGGCCCACCAGCTGCCAGCTGCGCGCGAACACCGCCTCGCGGTCGCGCGCCACCATGCCGTCGCCGGTGTAGAACGCGGCGTCGAGCGAGCGGGCGTGCGACAGGGGCTGCGGGGCAAGCGGATCGGGCAGGCGAGGGTTCATGGCGGCGGCCGTCGGAGGGACGGACCAGTATCGCGCCCCGTCGCGCCGCTGGGAACCGCCCCGGCCCGGCCATGAAAAACGGCCGGCGAATCGCTTCGCCGGCCGTCGGGTGTCACGTCGTCCGGGGGATCAGGACTTGGCGGCGTCCCAGCCGCAGGTCTTGCCCTGGTTCTGCTCCTGCAGCCAGGTCTGCAGCGGCGCGAAGTACTCCAGCACCGCCGAGGCGTCCATCTGCTCGCCGCCGGTCAGCTCCTTCAGCGTCTGCTGCCACGGCTGGCTGGCGCCGCGCTCCATCATGGCCCAGTAGCGCTTGCCGGCCTCGGGGTTGTTGGCGAAGCTGCAGGTGTACAGCGGGCCGGTGTGGCCCGACGCGTCGCACAGCGCCTTGTAGAACTGGAACTGCAGGATGTGCGACAGGAAGTAGCGCGTGTAGGGCGTGTTGCCCGGCACGTGGTACTTGGCGCCGGCGTCGAAGAACTCCTCGCCGCGCGGGCCGCCGGCCGGGGCCACGCCCTGGTACTTGGCCTTGAGCTCCCACCAGGCCGCGTTGTAGCGGTCCGGCGCGATCGAGCCGTCAAACACGCCCCAGCGCCACTGGTCGATCATCAGGCCGAAGGGCAGGAACGCGACCTTCTGCAGCGCCATGCGCATCTGCGAGTTGATCACGGCCTCGTTGCTGACCGCCGGCTTCTCGACCAGGCCGATCGAGGCCAGGTAGTCCGGCGTCATCGACAGCACGATGGTGTCGCCGATGGCCTCGTGGAAGCCGTCATGGGCGCCGGTCTGGAACATCGGCGGCTGGTCCTTGTAGGCCAGGTAGTAATAGATGTGGCCGAGCTCGTGGTAGATGGTGGTCAGCTCTTCCTCGGTCGGCTTGATGCACATCTTGATGCGCACGTCGGTGGCGTCCGGGTTCATCTGCCAGGCGCTGGCGTGGCAGACCACGTCGCGGTCGCGCGGCTGCACCAGCTGCGAGCGCGTGTAGAAGCCCTCCGGCAGCGCCGGCATGCCCAGGCCGGTGTAGAAGCTTTCGGCCAGCTTGGTCATGCGGGTGGCCATCTCGAGGTCGGCCTTGCGCTCGAGCTCGACCTGCTGCGCGGCCGTCAGCTTGGACAGGCCGCCGGCGTCCGAGACCATCCCGGCCAGGATCGCGTCACGCTGCTTCTGCAGCGCGCTGTTGATGTCCAGGCTGCCGGCGCCCTGGTAGGGCTCGAGCAGCGGCCACAGCGCGCCCCAGTCCTGCTGCCACAGGTTGCCGGTGAGGTGGGCCGGGATCATGCCGTCCACCGAGCCCTTGTCGCCGTACTTGGACACCAGCTTCTCGCGGGTGTAGCACTGCAGCTGCTCGTACAGCGGCTGCACCTGGCCCCAGAGGCGGTCGGCCTCGGCCTTGAAGTCGGCCGCCGGCATGTCATAGCCCGCGCGCCAGACGTCGCCGGTGTTGGCGAAGCCCATTTCGGTGGCGCCCTGGTTGGTCAGTTCGACGAAGCGCTGGTAGTCCTTGCGCATCGGCTGGGCAATGGTGTGCCAGCCTTCCCAGGCCGCCTTCATCTCTTCGTAGCTGCTGCCCTCGGTGTCGGCGAGGATCTCGCTGACCTGGCCGATGTCCTTGCACTCCTCGCCCACGCACCACTTGCCGGCGCCGTAGGTCTGGCCCATGCGGCTGGCGATCTCGGTGAGTTCCTTGAGCTTGGCCGGGTCGCGCGGGGCCGGCATCGACGCGCTGACCTTGAGCAGGTGCAGGGTGCGCGCGGTGGCGGGCGTCAGGCCCGCGGGGTCGTAGGTCTTGGCCTGCTCGACGAATTCGTTGTTCTTGGTCAGCCAGCGCTCGTTGGCAGCGGCTTCGACGCGGGCGGTGTCTTCGTTGATGTAGGTGGCGCCCAGCCACGAGGCCGAGGTCAGTTCCGGCGTCGCGTCCTTGATGGTCTTGTTGACGCGCGCCACGAAGGCGTCGGCGTCCTCGCTGCCGGCGGCGGTGCTGCCGGGCTGGCCCGCGGTGGTCGGGTTGGTGTCGGACGAGCTGCAGCCGGCGGCGAGCAGCAGGCTGGTGGAAATGGCGAGCGCCAGCAGGGCGCGTTGGGTTTTCACGGGTCAAGCTCCGGTTTCGGGTCGGGAGTCGCTGCGCAGGGCAGGGTGCCCGAAGGCTAGACCCCCCGCCCCCCCCTCCGCAAGCCGACACCCCCTGTAGGAGCGCCTTCAGGCGCGAATCTTTTCGCCGAAAGGCCTCCCGCCGACAGACTTCGCACCGACAGGCTTCGCGCCGAAAGGCTTCGCGCCTGAAGGCGCTCCTACAGGGGTGCGTTGGGCAGGAGGGCGTTGGGCAGGAGGGCGTTGGGAAGGAGGGCGTTGGGCAGGGAGGTGTTGGGCAGGAGGGCGCGGGCGGCGAGGAAGGCGCGGGCGTCCTCGGCGTCGTGCTCGAACCAGGCCCGGGCCGAGCCGAGCCGGAAGCTGTAGCCCCAGGCGTCCATGTCGGCCATCAGGCGGTCGCGGCCGACGCCGGGCAGGGCGTCCGCCAGCAGGATCTGAAGGTAGCAGGCCGCGTCCTCCTCGGGCACCGAATCGGTGGCGTCGGTGTGCACGGCGGCGCGCCGCTCGGGCGGCATCACGATCAGGTGGCAGGCTTCGTGCAGCAGCGAATGCACCGGCGTGTCGGGCCGGGCGAAGACGGTGCTGCCGACCAGCCCGGCTTCGCATTCGCCCCAGTAGCTGCCGGGGATCGGCGCGCCGGCGGCGACCGGCGCCAGCACCAGGCCGTGGCGGGCCAGCAGCGCGGCGGGCGCCTCGAAGCCGATGTCGCCCACGGTCAGCACCGTCGCCGCGCCGGCCCCGGATGTGGAAACGGCACCGGCGGGGGCCGGTGCCGTCATGTCGTCGCGGGGCATGGCGTTCAGCCGTTGGCGGCGGGCGCGGCCTTCTCGGGCAGCGCCACGGAGATGTCGAGCAGGTCGTTGTCGCCGTCCTTGTGCAGGCCCACCTTCACCGCGTCGGAGTCGACGTTGATGTACTTGCGGATCACTTCCAGCAGCTCGCGCTGCAGCAGCGGCAGGTAGTCGGGGGCGCCGCGCATCGAACGCTCCTGCTGGATCAGGATCTGCAGGCGGTTCTTGGCGACGTTGGCGGTGTTCTTGTTGCGCTGGGTGAGGAAATCAAGGATGCCCATGGCTCAACCCCCGAACATCTTGGAGAAGAAACCCTTCTTCTCGACGGTGGTGAATCGCATCGGGCGGGCCTCGCCGAGGATGCGCGCGACGGCGTCGGTGTAGGCCTGCCCGGCGGGCGAGGTCTCGTCCAGGATCACCGGCACGCCGGCGTTGGAGCTCTGCAGCACCTCGGGGGATTCCGGGATGACGCCGACCACGTCCAGGCCCAGGATCTCCTGCACGTCGCCGATCGAGAGCATGTCGCCGGCCTCGACGCGCTTGGGGCTGTAGCGGGTGAGCAGCAGGTGTTCCTGCACGCGCTCGCCCTGTTCGGCCTTGCGGGTCTTGGAGGCCAGCAGGCCCAGGATGCGGTCGGAGTCGCGCACCGAGGACACTTCCGGGTTCACCACCACCACGGCGCGGTCGGCGAAATACATCGCCAGGAACGCGCCCTTCTCGATGCCGGCCGGCGAGTCGCAGACGATGAAGTCGAAGCCTTCCTCGCCCAGCGCCTTGAGCACCTTCTCGACGCCTTCCATGGTCAGCGCGTCCTTGTCGCGGGTCTGCGACGCGGCCAGCACGAACAGGTTCTCGAAGCGCTTGTCCTTGATCAGGGCCTGCTTGAGGTTGGCCTCGTCGTTGACGACGTTGACGAAGTCGTAAACCACCCGGCGCTCGCAGCCCATGATCAGGTCGAGGTTGCGCAGGCCGACGTCGAAGTCGATGACGGCGGTCTTCTTGCCGGCCTTGGCCAGGCCGCAGGCGATGCTGGCGCTGGTGGTGGTCTTGCCGACGCCGCCCTTGCCCGAGGTGACCACGATGATTTCAGCCAATGTTCTTCTCCGTAACGATGCGCGTTGGTCGCGCTTTTGATGGGGTTTCAGTCGAGTTGCTCGATGCGCAGCTTGTCATTCTCCAGCCAGATCTGCACGGCCTTGCCGAGCAGCTCCTTCGGGATTTCCTCGAGCACCTTGTAGTGCCCGGCCACGGCCACCAGCTCCGCGTGGAATTCACGGCAGAAGATGCGCGCGGAGGCCAGCCCGCCGGCGCCGGCGAGGGCGCGGCCGCGCAGGGCGCCGTAGACGTGGATGGAGCCGTCGGCGATCACCTCGGCGCCGGCGCCGACGGTCCCCAGCACGCTGAGATCGCGGTTCTCGGCATACAACTGCTGGCCCGAGCGCACCGGCGTGAGCTGCACGAGGCCGGGCTCGCCGCCCGGATGCTGGGCCCGGCCCGCCGCGTTGGCGGTGGTCGCGCCCTTGGCCGGGGCGGCTTCCGCCGTGATCTCCCTGGCCGCGGGCCTGGCCGCGGGCGGCGGTGTGCTGGGCGTTCCAGCCGCCGGTTCGTATTGGGCGCGGAACTTGGCCAGCAGTGGCAGGCCGAGTTGCTGGGCGAGGGCGTCGTTCTCGCTGGTGCCGTAGGCCAGCGCCACG
>NZ_DASTNG010000019.1:0-11992 GCF_035721105.1 Arenimonas sp.
AGGCGCTCCTACAGGGGGGGGGCGTCGAGGCGGTCGAACGGCGGCTGTGGCCGACGCCGGGTGCCGTCAGTCGCGGCCGTCGAAGAGTTCGCGGCCGATCAACATGCGGCGGATTTCGTTGGTGCCGGCGCCGATGGCGTAGAGCTTGGCGTCGCGCAGGATCCGGCCGGTGGCGTATTCGTTGATGTAGCCGTTGCCGCCCAGGGCCTGGATGCCCTCCAGCGCGACCTGCACGGCGCCTTCGCTGGCGTGCAGCAGGCAGGCGGCGGAGTCGACCCGGCTGGCGTGGCCGGCGTCGAAGTCGCGGGCCACCTGGTAGGCGAACGCCCGCGACGACTGCAGCGCGGTGTACATGTCGGCGATCTTGCCCTGCATCAGGCCGAAGGTGCCGATGGCCTGGTCGAACTGCTTGCGCTCGCGGACGTAGGGCAGGGCGATGTCCAGCGCCGCCTGCATCAGGCCGATCGGGCCGCCGGTGAGCACCAGGCGCTCGGTGTTGAGGCCGCTCATGAGCACCTTGACGCCCTGGTTGACCTCACCCAGCACGTTTTCGGCGGGAATCTCGCAGTCCTCGAACACCAGCTCGCAGGTGTTGGAGCCGCGCATGCCCAGCTTGTCGAGCTTCTGCGCGGTGCTGAAGCCCTTCATGCCCTTCTCGACCAGGAAGGCGGTCATGCAGCGCGAGCCCGCTTCCTTGCCGGCGGTGCGCATGTAGACGATCAGCACGTCGGCCTCGGGGCCGTTGGTGATCCACATCTTGTTGCCGTTGGCGACCCAGGTGCCGTTGCGCAGCTCGGCGCGGCAGCTCATCGAGCCGACCACGTCGGAGCCGGCGCCCGGCTCGCTCATCGCCAGCGCGCCCTTGAGCTCGCCGCTGCACAGGCCGGGCAGGTACTTGCGGCGCTGGGCCTCGTTGCCGTTGCCGTAGAGGTTGGCCACGCAGAGGTTGGAATGCGCGCCGTAGCTCAGGCCGACCGAGCCCGAGGCGCGAGAGATCTCTTCCATGGCCACGAGGTGGGCCAGGTAGCCCATGTCCGAGCCGCCGTATTCCGAAGGAACGGTCAGGCCCAGCAGGCCCAGCTCGCCGAGCTTCGGCCACAGGTCGGCCGGGAACAGGTTGTCGTGGTCGATCTGCGCCGCCCGCGGCGCGATCTCGGCGTCGGCGAAACGCCGGACGGCGTCGCGCAGGGCATCGAGGTCTTCGCCGAGGGGAAAGGTACGCATGACGACTCCGTGTCTGGATGGGGGGCGAAGTCTGACCGCGTCCGGGTGAACAGGCGGTCAGCGCACGCCGGACGGGGCCAGGTTACGAACCCGGCCCCGCGGGGACTCAGTTGCCGCGGCGGCCCTGGAAGCGCGGCGCCGGGGCGCCCAGGTGCGGCAGGCGCAGCTTGCCGATCGCGCTGATGCGCTCTTCGGCCATGCGGTCGGCGGCCTTGTTGGTCGGGATGCCGTCGCGCTTGGCGATCTCGAAGATGCGGCCCAGGTTGTAGTAGATGGTGCGCATCATGCGCATCGCACGCTCGCGGTTGTAGCCGTCGATCTCGAGCGAGACGTTCATCAGGCCGCCGGCGTTCACCGCGTAGTCCGGGGCGTACAGGATGCCCTTGGACTCGAGCTCGACGCCCATTTCGTCGGTCGCCAGCTGGTTGTTGGCGGCGCCGCAGATCACCTTGCACTTGAGGCGGGGCAGGGTGTTGGCGTTCACCGTGCCGCCCAGGGCGGTCGGCGAGTACACGTCGGCGTCGACGTCGTAGATCTCGTCCAGGGCCACGGCCTCGCAGCCGAACTCATCGACGGCGCGCTGCACCGAATCCTTGTTGATGTCGGTGACGAAGACCTTGGCGCCGCGCTCGCGCAGCAGCTTCACGAACTCCATGCCGACGTGGCCGACGCCCTGCACGGCGTAGCTGTAGTCGCCCACTTCCTCGTTGCCGTACTTGACCTGCAGCGCGGCCATCAGGCCCTGCAGGGTGCCGTAGGCGGTGAACGGCGACGGGTCGCCCGAGCCGCCGTGGACCTGGTGCACGCCGGTGACGAACTCGGTCTCGCGCAGCACGTATTCCATGTCGTTGACGTCGATGCCGACGTCCTCGGCGGTGATGTAGCGGCCGCCCAGCGAGTTGACGAAGCGGCCGAAGGCGCGGAACAGCGCCTCGGACTTGTCCTTGTTCGGATCGCCCCAGATCACCGCCTTGCCGCCGCCCAGGTTCAGGCCCGACACCGCCGCCTTGTAGGTCATGCCGCGGCTCAGGCGCAGCACGTCGTTCAGGGCCTCCGCCTCGCTGGCGTAGGGCCACATGCGGGTGCCGCCGAGCGCGGGGCCCAGCACGGTGTTGTGGATCGCGATGATGGCCTTCAGGCCCGCGTCCTTGTTATGGCAGAACACCACTTCCTCGTGGCCCGAGGTGGAGATGGTTTCGAAGATCATGGGGGTAGCTCCGGTCCGGCGGATGGCGCGGGCCTGCGCAGCGGCAGGCGGGCGTGGTTACTTTAAAAAGTATCCGCAAGTTGTTGAATTACGAAGATAAAGTCTGGTTTGGCAGCCGCCGCCCCAGGTCCAGGCGCGCCGTAGTGTAAAGCAATCGCTCTAATCGGGCAGTGCCGGGCTTGGCCGGTCTTGCCGCAGCGCAGCGTTGGTATCAATGCTCGGCCGCCTTGTCTCTCCCCGGAAGGCAGCCGGCCAAGACCCTGGAGCAGGGTGTTTGGGCGGTCGCCACGCGATCGCCCATTTTTTTTGCCCGCGATCCTGGCCGGCCGGCGCGGTCCCTGCCGCCGTCGGCTTCACGCGGCGTAGCCGTCGCCGCCAGCCCAATGGCGCCGTCTTCACGCGGATGCGCCCGATCGCCAGCCTGCCTGCCAACCCCGAGAACGCCCCCGCCAGCGCCGATGAAGCCGACCTGGTGGCCCTGGTCGGCCGCATCCGGTTCGGCGACGCCGCGGCGCTGGGACAGCTCTACGACCTGGCGCTGCCGCGGGTCTACGGCCTGGCCATGCGCGTGCTGCGCCAGCCGCAGGACGCCGAGGAAGTGGTCAGCGACGTCTTCCTGCAGGTCTGGGACCAGGCCGTGGGCTTCTGCCCCGAGCGCGGCGCCGTCATGGCCTGGCTGCTCACGCTGACCTGGAGCCGGGCCATCGACAAGCAGCGCCGCGGCCGCCGGCAGCGGATGGAGGTGCCGCTGCATCCGGAGGGCGCCGAGGATACGTATGGATCAGGTGAAGACGATCCCGGCCACGAACTGCTCGACCGCCTCGACAATGCCCAGGCGGTCCAGCGCGCCTTCCACGCGCTGACCCCGGCCCAACGCCGCGTCATTGAACTGACTTTCCAGGAGGAACTTTCCCAGCCTGAAATCGCAGCGCGCACCGGCCTGCCCCTGGGCACGGTGAAGTCGCACGCCCGTCGCGGCCTGGCCGCGATGCGCGCCGCATTGATGGCCGAAGGAGTCTCCGAATGAGCACCCGTCGTCCCGCCCCCAACGACCTGCTGCTGGCCGCCCTGGCCGGCGTCCTGCCCGCCGACGCGCCGCCGCCGGCGCGGGCCGAGGCGCTGCGCGCGCGGATCCTGGCCGCCGCGACCCAGTCCCGCACGAAGGTCGTGCGTGCCGACGAGGGCGAGTGGGTCCCGTTCGTGCCCGGCATCGTCATCAAGACCCTGCGTCGCGACCCGGTCGAAGGCACCCAGACCAGTCTCTGGCGGATCGCGGCCGGCGCACGGGTGCCTTCGCACCCGCACACCCGCGAGGAAGAGTGCCTGGT
Source organism: Arenimonas sp. (assembly GCF_035721105.1). GTDB lineage: Bacteria > Pseudomonadota > Gammaproteobacteria > Xanthomonadales > Xanthomonadaceae > Arenimonas. Next base: position 3,760 of record NZ_DASTNG010000019.1, read on the forward strand.
GCTGGAGGGCTCGGTGATCCACGACGGCATCGAGTACTTCGCCGGCGACTTCCTGCTGGCGCCGCCGGGCGAGCGCCACCAGCCCTTCCTGGCCCCGCGGGGCGCGCTGCTGATGATCCGCAGCGAACTGATCCCCGACCCGGGCCAGCTGCCCGGCAGCGCCGGCTGAAAAAAAAACGGGTCGGGCTGCATCCGTCCGCCACGGCCGCCGCGTAAGGCTGGTTGAACCCCTGACGCGGAAGCCCACCGATGACCCGTTTCCTTGCCAGCGTGCTGGTCACGCTGTTCCTGGCCTGCCTGGCCCTGGTCGCCAGCGCGGCGCCCCCGGCCAAGCCGCGGCCGCCGTCGCCGCTGGAAGTCGCGCTCGCCAGCCCGGTGCCGGTGTGGCAGCGCGCCGGCATCCTGGTGGAGCAGGGCGGCCGCGCGCTTTACACCTACACCCCCGACCTGCCCGGCCAGAGCAACTGCGACGCCAAGTGCGAAGCCCTGTGGCCGCCGCACTACGCCGAGCCCGGCGCCGAGCCGCACGGCCCCTTCACCCTGGCACGCAGCTCCGACGGTCGCCCGATGTGGGCCTGGCAGGGCAGGCCGCTGTACCGCTGGATCTCGGATCGCCGGCGCGGCGCGGCCGGCGGCGACGGCGTCGCCGGGGTCTGGTTCCTGGTGCGCGTGCCGGCGGACCTGAGCGCCGACGTGACCCGCTATTTCCCGATGCCGACGCCCCGTCCGGGCGACGCCATCACGCCGCCTTCCACCGCTGAACTTTCGAGGAATCGCTGATGAGCACCCGCAACCCCACTCCCCGTCGCCTCGCGCTCGCGCTGGCCCTGCTTGCCGCCACCGGCGCCGCGCAGGCCCAGGACGGCGCCGGCACCAGCGGCAAGCTGCTGCTCACCGGCGGCGTCAGCCAGGTCGAAGGTTCGGCCGGCGGCGGCCTGACGCCCTGGGCCGTGATCGGCGGCTACGGCACCCGCGACCAGATCGGCGCGAACGCCTTCTACACCAACGTCGGCGTCGACGACTACACGCTCGACAGCTACGGCGTCCTGGTCGGCTTCTACGACCGGGTCGAGCTGAGCGTGTCGCGCCAGGAATTCGACACCGAAGCCGTGGGCGGCCTGCTGGGCCTGGGCAATGGCTTCACCTTCACCCAGGACACCATTGGCGTGAAGGTCAAGGTGGCCGGCGACGCGGTGCTCGAGCAGGACAGCTGGCTGCCGCAGATCGCGATCGGCGCGCAGTACAAGAAGAACGACCAGCCGGGCGTGCTGGCCTTCGTCGGAGCGCAGGACGACAGCGGCGTCGACTACTACGTCAGCGCCACCAAGCTGTACCTGGCGCAGAGCCTGCTGCTCAACGGCACCGTGCGCTTCACCAAGGCCAACCAGTTCGGCATCCTGGGCTTCGGCGGCGACCGCAACGACAGCTACGAGGCCCAGTTCGAAGGCTCGGCCGCCTACCTGCTGAGCCGCAACCTGGCCATCGGCGCCGAGTACCGCACCAAGCCCAACAACCTGGGCATCGCCGACGAGGACGATGCCTGGGACGTGTTCGTGGCCTGGGCCCCGATCAAGAACGTGTCGCTGACCGTCGCCTACGTCGACCTCGGCAACATCGTCATCCGCGACGACCAGCGCGGCGTCTACGCCTCGCTGCAGGTCGGCTTCTGACTTCCCCGGAGAACCCCATGAAAACCCTGCTTTCGATCACCTTCGCCCTGCTGCTCGCCGCCGGCCCGCTGGCCGCCCAGGACACCGCGGTGTCCGCCGAGGAACAGGCCATGCTGGATGAAGAAGCGCGCCTGGACGCCGCCGAGGCCGCGGGCGACACCGCCGCGATGAACGACCCGACCGCGCCCGACCCGGCCCCGGCGCACCCGGAGCTGCGCCCGGTGCTCGAGGACTTCGGCGGCGAGGCCGGCCTGACGGCGCTGATGGAGACCTTCATGGCCGGCCTGGTCGCCGACCCGCGCACCGGTCCGTTCTTCGCCAATGCCGACCAGGTGCGGGTCAAGCGCCAGCTCACCGAGCAGTTCTGCGTGATCCTGGGCGGTGACTGCACCTACACCGGCCGCGACATGAAGAGCTCGCACCGCGACATGCAGATCGGCCGCGGCGACTTCAACGCCCTGGTGGAAGTGCTGCAGGTGGCCATGAACCAGCACGACATCCCGTTCGCCGCGCAGAACAAGCTGCTGGCCAAGCTGGCGCCGATGCACCGCGAGATCGTCAACAAGTAACCGCTTGCGTGGGGCGGCGGGGCCGGCACCGGACATGGGTCGGCCCCGCTTTTTTCTGGCCGGTGCAAGTTCAGCCCGGCTTGCCTAGACTGTCGATCATGCCCACGACGCGCATCGATGACCTCCCGGGGACCTTCGGCTACGGCGCCGGGCTGCTGTACGGCCTGCCGCAGCCGCCGCGCTGGATGGGCGAGGTCAATCCCGACCTGCAGAAGGCCCTGCTGCTGCTCGACAGCGGCGAGCTGCTGTTCGGGCAGCTCACGGGGCTGGACTGGGAGGGCGGCAACGTCATCCTGCGCGCCGGCGACATCACCCACTCCAATCCGATCGGCAGCCTGCGCGGCATCATGATCAGCGCCGAGGCCCGCGGCCGCGCCGTGGCGCCGCCGCTGTCGGTGGCCTCGACCCTGCATTACCGCGACGGCGGCGAGTGGCGGCTGTCGGCGCACAGCGCCAGCGCCGACCTGTTCGGCGCCGGTTTCTTCGCGGTGGCCGACGGCGAGCTCCACGCCATCTTCGTGCCCTGGCGGGCGCTGGTGGACCACCGCGTCACCTTCGAATCCGGCCTGGACGACCACCGCCGGGCGCGGCTGCAGCGCGAGGTCGCCTTCCGCCGCGGGGCCGAGATCGACCGCCTGCGGGCGGCGCGGCTGGACCTGGTGGCGGAAGAGGGGCGCGATGCTTGCGACATCCGCCGCAGCACCTTCGCCAAGGCCTTCTGCGAGCAGCTGGGCGGCTGAGCCGAGGCTGAGCCCCTCTCCCGGCACGGGAGAGGGGTTGGGGAGAGGGCGCTTCACACCCCGTGTAGGGCGAACCATACGGTCGGCGCTACAATCGGGCGATCCCGCCCCTTGCCGTACGAGCGCGCCCCATGAGCACCCCCGCCAATTCCCTCCCGGACACCCAGGCCGAGCGCAGCCCGCTCCGCTTCGTCACCGCCGCCAGCCTGTTCGACGGCCACGACGCCGCCATCAACATCATGCGCAGGCTGATCCAGGCCCAGGGCGTGGAGGTGGTGCACCTGGGCCACAACCGCAGCGTCGAGGACGTGGTGCGCGCCGCGCTGCAGGAAGACGCGGACGGCATCGCCCTGAGCAGCTACCAGGGCGGCCACACCGAATACTTCAAGTACATGGTCGACATGCTGCGCGAGCGCGGCGCCTCGCATATCCGCGTGTTCGGCGGCGGCGGCGGCACCATCACGCCGGAAGAGATCAAGGAACTGCAGGACTACGGCGTCGAGCGCATCTACCACCCCAACGACGGCATGCAGATGGGCCTGGTGGCGATGATCGAAGACCTGGTCCGCCGCACCCAAGTCGCCCGGGAAAAGCGCCAGCAAATGAACCAGGTTCAATTGTCCGGCGACGGCAGCGGCAAGAAGGGGAAGGGGAAGGGGCGGACAAATGAACCTGGTTCATTTGCTGGCGAGATTGCGATTGGCAGGATGCTCAGCGACATCGAGTCGGGTGCCATCGACGAGGGCCAGTTGGCCACCCTCCGCAAAGAATGGCAGCTGGCCGGCGGCAAGACCCCGGTCATCGGCCTGACGGGCACCGGCGGCGCCGGCAAGTCGTCCGTCACCGACGAGATCATGAACCGCTTCCTGCAGCACTTCCCGGAGATGCGGATCGCGGTGATCTCGGTCGACCCGACCCGCCGCCGCACCGGCGGCGCCCTGCTGGGCGACCGCATCCGCATGAACTCGCTGCGCAGCCCGCGCATCTTCATGCGTTCGATGGCCACCCGCCGCCAGCACGTGGCCACCAATGCCGTGCTCAAGGACTGCGTGGCCTTCCTGCGCGGCCAGGACTTCGACCTGGTGCTGGTGGAAACCGCCGGCATCGGCCAGTCCGACTCCGAGATTGTCGACCTGGTCGACTTCCCGGTCTACGTGATGACCAGCGACTTCGGCGCCCCCAGCCAGCTCGAGAAGATCGACATGCTCGACTTCGCCGAGCTGGTCGTGCTGAACAAGTTCGACAAGCGCGGCGCCGAAGACGCCCTGCGCGACGTGCGCAAGCAGTGGAAGCGCAACCGCGTCGCCTTCCAGCTCAAGGACGAGGAGGTGCCGGTCTATCCCACCATCGCCTCGCAGTTCAATGATCCCGGCGTCAGCTGGATGTTCGCCAACCTCTGCCGCCTCCTTCGCCAGAAGCTCTCGACCCCGTCCGCAGGCGCGCCTTCAGGCGCTAATCTTTCGGCGAAGGGCTTCGCGCCTGAAGGCGCGCCTACAGGGGGCGCGCCGGCCGTCGGCAGCCCGCGCTGCGACTTCAACCCCAACGTGGACGTGACGCTCAAGGAACCGCGCGCCACCGTGCTGATCCCCGGCGCCCGCACCCGCTACCTGGCCGAGATCTCCGAGCAGGGCCGCCAGATCAACGCCAGCATCGAGCGCCAGGCCGAAGCCGCCGACCGCGCCCAGCACTACTGGCAGTCGCTGCGTGACCTGGAGGACCCGGACCTGCCGCGCCAGCTCGACCAGTACGACCCGCACCACCTGATCCTGCAGCGCGCCCCGTCCGGCAGCTCGCCCAGCGGCACCGAATACCCCGCCTGCGGCGAGCGCCGCACCGGCGGCGAGCGCCGCAAGGTCGTGTTCAAGTGGCAGCAGGCCCAGGGCGCCGCCGAAGGCCGCCCGCTGGAAGAGCGCCGCGCCGCCACCGTCGACCGCAGCCTGGTCACCCTGCGCCAGCGCTACAACGACGCGGTGAAGGCGCTGAGCGCCGAGTCCGTGGCCCTGCTGCGCGAATGGCCCGAGCGCCTCAAGTCGGTGACCGACGAGGTGACCGAGTACAGCGTCCGCGGCAAGGCGATCAAGGTCGAGAACTACCGCGAATCGCTCAGCCACCAGAAGATCCCGAAGATCGCCGCCCCGAAGTACACCAGCTGGGGCGAGCTGCTGACCTTCCTGGGCAAGGAAAACCTGCCCGGCGCCTATCCGTACACCGGCGGCGTGTACCCCTACCGCCGCACCGGCGAAGACCCCATCCGCATGTTCGCGGGCGAGGGCACGCCCGAGCGCACCAACCGCCGCTTCCACTACCTCAGCGTCGGCCAGCCGGCCGCCCGCCTGAGCACGGCCTTCGACAGCGTCACCCTGTACGGCGAAGACCCGGCCGAGCGCCCCGACATCTACGGCAAGATCGGCAACTCGGGCGTGTCCATCGCCACGCTGGACGACATGAAGAAGCTGTACTCCGGCTTCGACCTGTGCGCCCCGACCACGTCCGTGAGCATGACCATCAACGGCCCGGCGCCGATGATCCTGGCCATGTTCATGAACACCGCCATCGACCAACAAGTTGAGAAATACCTTAGGGAGGACCAAGCCCGTTGGGATGACGCACACAAAAAGATCGAAGCCTTCTTCGAGGGCAAGAAGCGCCCCGAGTACCACGGCGAGATCCCGCCCACCAATGACGGCCTGGGCCTGGGCCTGCTGGGCGTCACCGGCGACCAGCTGGTGGACGCCGAGACCTACGAGAAGATCAAGACCTACACGCTCAACACCGTGCGCGGCACCGTGCAGGCCGACATCCTGAAGGAAGACCAGGCCCAGAACACCTGCATCTTCAGCACCGAGTTCGCCCTGCGCATGATGGGCGACATCCAGCAGTACTTCGTCGACCAGAAGGTCCGCAACTTCTACTCGGTGTCGATCAGTGGCTACCACATCGCCGAGGCCGGGGCGAACCCGATCAGCCAGCTCGCCTTCACCCTGTCCAACGGCTTCACCATCGTCGAGTACTACCTGGCCCGCGGCATGAAGGTGGACGACTTCGCGCCCAACCTGTCGTTCTTCTTCTCGAACGGCATGGACCCCGAGTACACCGTGATCGGCCGCGTCGCCCGCCGCATCTGGGCCCGCGCCATGCGCGAGCGCTACGGCGCCAACGAACGCAGCCAGATGCTGAAGTACCACATCCAGACCAGCGGTCGCAGCCTGCACGCCCAGGAAATCCAGTTCAACGACATCCGCACCACGCTGCAGGCCCTGTACGCCCTGTTCGACAACTGCAACAGCCTGCACACCAACGCCTACGACGAAGCCATCACCACGCCGACCGAAGAAAGCGTGCGACGCGCCGTGGCGATCCAGATGATCATCAACAAAGAGCTGGGCCTGAACTTCAACGAGAACCCCTGGCAGGGCAGCTTCGCCGTCGAACAGCTGACCGACCTGGTGGAAGAGGCCGTGTACAAGGAGTTCGAGGCGCTTTCGGAGCGCGGCGGCGTGCTTGGTGCGATGGATACCATGTACCAGCGCGGCAAGATCCAGGAAGAAAGCCTGTACTACGAGCACAAGAAGCACGACGGCAGCTTGCCGCTCGTGGGCGTGAATACCTTCCTGCCCAAGGACCACGCGGGCGAGGTGACCACCACCATCGAGCTGATCCGCAGCACCGAGCCGGAAAAGGCCGCCCAGATCGCCAATGTGCGGACGTTCCAGGCGGCGAGAAATTCTCTCGCCCTCGTAGGGGGGGCTTCAGGCCCGAACGCCGCCCGCCATGGCCTAACCTACCTGCAGAACACCGCCCGGGAGCGCCAGAACATTTTCGCGGCGCTGATGGAGGCGGTTAAGACCCACTCGCTGGGGCAGATAAGCCATGCGTTGTATGAGGTCGGCGGGGAGTACCGCAGGAATATGTAAAGACAACGACGCGATTGCTAAGTAATTGGTTCTCGCTCAAAAGTAAGAGAGTTTTTGCACACAAATACTTTTCTATACCTTCTATAGCTGAGGCTGCGTCTATGGCAAAGAAGCAAAGCAAATCGGCAACGACGCAGATCGAAGCGGATTCTAACGTCTCGACTAAGGCGGAATCTGATTTCTCGCCGGAATCATTGCCATTAGCCATTGGAACCCTGCTTGAGCTGAACAATTACAGTGTTGAGTACTCAAAAAAGGTCAATGGTGCCGAAATTGATCTGGTTGCTACGTCCAAGGGCGACCCGTTCGCGCCAACGATTTATATAGAAGCGACTATTCAGTACGTAGACAATACCAAGTACGGCAAAGATGCGACTAAATTTCTATTGGTTAGGGAGTTCGATCGACGGGCGGCATGTTTAAGTGTTTCAAGTAACGGGTTCACGCCCGATGTGGCCGAGCGAGCGAAGGCCTCAGGTATCGTTACAAACCTCTATTCGGAACTCTTCTCTAGCTTTGAGAAGTTCTCGCCATATGCGGATCACGTGCTGGGCGATTTAACAATCAATGCGCTCCTCGAAACATACGAGGAGCCGCTGTTCCGTGACGCGCAAGGCGAAGAGCTGGCAACGGTCTGGCTTCGCGAATGGAAAAACTCTTCCAGCACAAAGTCGCCATGGCTCGTTGTCCTGGGGGAGTACGGGACCGGTAAGACGGCGCTTACGCAGAAGATTCAGAGTAACTGGATCGAAGACTACGTAAAAAATCCCGCGGAACCAATTCCGTTTCGAATTGAGCTTCGAAGCTTTACCCGCCAATTCGATGCTCGCTCGCTTATCCATCATTTTCTGGATACAAACAAGCTTGGTCATGTTCCAATCGATTTTGTATTTCATCTGATTCGGAATAGGCGTGTAATTCTAGTCTTAGATGGCTATGACGAGATGGCGCAGTTCCTTAACGCCAGAGAGCGGCGGACCTGTCTGGCCACGTTGGCTGAGCTGGCCTCCGCGGGAGCAAAAGGCATTTTGACGAGTCGCCCGAACTACTTCACGGAGACGGAAGAGCTTCATGTCTTTGAAGCGCTCTATACGTCCCTCGAGCGAAACAAATACCATATAAGCCAAATTGATCGCCTATATATAGCCGGAGAGCGGTCGGTTGATGAATTGCTTGAAAATTACCTCATTAATAAGAATGAGCGATACTTAAGAGACCTCACGCCGGAGCAAACGAAGGCGTTGGTTCGTAGAAAGTTATCAAGTGACCCGGCGGGTCAGGAAATAGTCATCGCGCTCCTCAATAAAATTTTTAGAGAGGAGGTTGACGGTACTCGACAA
>NZ_DASTNG010000020.1:0-38687 GCF_035721105.1 Arenimonas sp.
GCTTCTGGGAACCGCCGATGCGGCGTTACGTCGACGACCTGCTGATCGGCAAGGAAGGTCCGCGCGGCAAGGACTTCAACATGCGCTGGGTTGCGTCAATGGTCGCCGACGTGCACCGGATCATGACCCGCGGCGGCATCTTCTCGTATCCGCTCGACAGCAAGTGCCGCGACAAGGGCGGCAAGCTGCGCCTGATGTACGAGGCCAATCCGATGAGCTTCATCGTCGAACAGGCCGGCGGCGCGGCCAGCACCGGCCGCCAGCGCATGCTCGAGGTCACGCCCACCGGCCTGCACCAGCGGGTGCCGGTGATGCTGGGCTCGCGCAAGGAAGTCGAGGCGGCGGTGAAATACCACGCCGAGCACGACGCCGCGTGAGCCACGGCGACTTCATCGAAGTCTACGAGGACGCGCTGGCGCCCGAGCTGTGCGCGCGCATCGTCGCGGCCTTCGAGGCCAGCGGCGCCGCGGTGCCGGGCCGGGTCGGCGGCGGCGTGCTGCCCGAACTCAAGGACAGCCGCGACATCCAGATCAGCGGCAACGCGCAGTGGCAGGAAGTGGAGGCCGCGCTGAACAACGCGGTCTTCGGCGGCCTGCTGGCCTACCTGCGCACCTACCGGTACGCGCTGATCGCGCCGCTGATGCTGCAGGTGCCGGGCGCCGACGGCCAGCTGCGCCGGATCGCCGCCGAGGACTTCGACGCGATGGACGACGCCGCGCTCGCCAACCTGGTGCGCAGCGTGCTGCGCCCCGGCGCGATCAACCTGCAGCGCTACACCGCCGGCCAGGGCGGCTATCCGTATTGGCACTGCGAGCTGTACCCGCGCGACGCCAGTGCCGAGACCCTGCACCGGCACGTGCTGTGGACGCTTTACCTCAACGACGGCTTCGCCGAGGGCGAAACCGAGTTCCTGTACCAGGGCCGCAAGATCGCGCCGCGCACCGGCAGCCTGCTGATCGCGCCCGCGGCGTTCACCCATACCCACCGCGGCAACCGGCCGCAGGGCGGCGACAAATACATCGCCACCAGTTGGATCCTGTTCCAGCGCGCCGAGCAGCTGTTCGGCGCCCGATGACCGGGGCCTGCGCCGGGCGTGCCATCATGGCGCCCGGTCCTGCGCACTCCGGGCGAACGCGATGCCGCTGAGCGAACTCTGGCCTGAACTCACGCCGTGGCTGGCGGGCGTGTGGATCGCCTACCTGATGGTGCTGGCGGGCTGGATCGTGCTGCAGAAGCGCGAGCCGATCGCGACCCTGAGCTGGATCATGTCGCTGGCGCTGCTGCCGGTGCTGGGCCTGCTGATCTACCACTTCCTGGGCCCGCAGCGGATCCGGCGACAGCGCCTGCGCCGTTCGCGCGCGCGCGCCAGCCTCGACGACACCCTGCCGTCGGGGCTCCGGGCCAGCGAGGACTGCACCACGCTGGCGCGGCTGGGCCAGTCCAGCACCGGCTTCGCGCCGTCCAGCGCGACCCGCGCCGACCTGCTGTCGGGCGGCGGGCCGACGCTGGACGCGCTGCTCGAGGCCATCGCCGGGGCCAGCCACCACGTCCACGTCGAGTACTACATCTTCGAACCCGACCAGACCGGCACCGCCCTGCGCGACGCGCTGGTGGCCAAGGCGAAGGCGGGGGTGCGGGTGAGGGTGCTGCTCGACGCGCTCGGCTCGAACCGGCTGCGCGAGGTGTTCCTGGCGCCGCTGCGCGCGGCCGGGGCGGAAGTGGCGTGGTTCCACCCGGCGCGACTGCGCTGGCTGTGGCGCCCGCGCGTGAACCTGCGCAACCACCGCAAGGTGGTGGTGGTGGACGGCCGCGTCGGCTTCACCGGCGGCATCAACGTCACCGACGACGAGAACGAGCGGGTGCGGCCCGACGCCTTCCACGACCTGCACCTGCGCTTCGAGGGCGAGGTGGTGCGCTGGCTGCAGCTGGCCTTCCTGGAGGACTGGAACTACGCCACCGGCACCGCGCTGCGCGACGCGCGGCTGTGGCCCGCGGTCGAGCCGGGCCACATCCTGGCGCAGGTGCTGCCGGCCGGACCGGATTCGCCGTGGGAAGCGATCCACCGGGTCCAGGTGGAGGCCATCCACCAGGCCAACCGGCGGGTGTGGCTGGTGACGCCCTACTTCGTGCCGGGCGAGGCGGCGCGGATGGCGCTGGCCTCGGCGGCGCTGCGCGGGCTGGACGTGCGGGTGATCGTGCCGGCGCGCAGCGATTCGATCGTGGTCAGCGCGGCGGCGCGGTCGTACTACGACGAACTGCTGGCGGCCGGGGTGCGCGTGTTCGAGTACGTGCCGCGCATGCTGCACACCAAGGCCCTGCTGATCGACGCCGACACGCTGCTGGCCGGCAGCGCCAACTTCGACCATCGCAGCTTCCGGCTCAACTTCGAGCTCAGCGTGCTGCTGCATGACGAAGGGCTGGCCGCGGCGCTGGAGCGGCAGCTGCTGCAGGACCTGGAACACTGCCGGGAAATCCGCGCGGACCGGCCGGCGGCGCCCTTCCCCCGACGTCTGGGCCAGGCCTGCGCGCGGCTGTTTTCACCGCTGCTCTGAGCCTGCCCCGGCGGGTCGGCGCGACCGGCCCGGCTTGGGCTACACTCCCCCGAAAATCCGGAGGCTGCCCGCATGCATTGGCTCTACCTGCTCGCCTCCATCGCCTGCCTGGCCCTGGCGATGGTCCGCACGATGCCTACCCTGGGCGTGCTGGTGTTCCTGGCCGGCGCACTCGGCTTCATGGTGGCCTGGGTGCTGGGCTGGATGTCCTCGCGCATCTCCAGCCAGTCGCGCGACATCAGCCACATCCTCGGTCCCGAGGAGCTGCGCCAGATGCGCGAACAGGCCGAGGCGCGCAAGCGCGCGCAGGAAGGCAAGGACTGAGCAGCGTGCTAGCCTGAGGGCTGAAACGACGTCGCGCGCCGCGCGCCGCGCGGCGATGGCTCCACTGTCCCGGGGAGGGAACACCATGAACCTTTTGATTTTCCTGCTGATTGGCGCACTGGCCGGCTGGCTGGCCGGCGTGGTGATGAAGGGCCGCGGCTTCGGCGTCCTGGTGAACATGGTCGTCGGCGTGCTGGGCGCGTTCTTCGGCGGCTGGCTGCTGCCGAAGTTCGGCATCGCCTTCGGCGGCGACATCGGGCTGTTCATCACCGCCTTCATCGGTGCAGTGCTGCTGCTGGCCATCATCGGCCTGATCAAGAAGGCCTGATCAGGGCTTGCCTGCCCGCGGCGTGCCGCGCCGGCAGGCATCCGAGCAATAGACCACCCGGTCCCAGTCCCGCTCCCATTTCTTGCGCCACTGGAAGGGCCGCTGGCAGACCGGGCAGGTTTTTTCCGGACGCGGCGTACCGGCCCGCCGGCGCTCAGCCGGCATCGGCGGCGACGCGGTTGCGGCCCGCACGCTTGGCCACGTACAGCGCCGCATCGGCGCGCCTCAGCAGCGAGTCGGGCTCGACCTGCACGTCGGGCACGAAGCCGGCGACACCAATGCTGACGGTCATGCCGGCGTCGCTGGACGCGATGGCGGCGCGGATCGATTCGGCGCGGCGCAGGGCTTCGTCCTGGTGCACGCCGGGCAGCATCAGCGCGAACTCTTCGCCGCCGTAGCGCGCCAGCAGTTCGCGCTGCGGATCATGCTGCTGGTTCAGGCGCTGGGCGATGCCGCGCAGCTGGACGTCGCCTTCCAGGTGGCCGTGGGTGTCGTTGTAGGTCTTGAAGTGGTCGACGTCGATCATCAGCACCGACAGCGGGCGGCGCTGGTCCAGGCAGCGGTACCACTCGCGGCGCAGGCCGTTCTCCAGCGCGCGGCGGTTGGCCACGCCGGTCAGCGCGTCCTCGGTGACCAGTTCGGCCAGGCGCCGGTTGAGCTCCTCGAGCTCTCGCGTGCGTTCGGCGATGCGCGACTCCAGCCGGCGGTTGGCGGCCAGGTAGCGCTCGGTGCGCTGGCGTACCGCCCACAGCGTCAGCGCCACCGCCAGGGTCGCCAGTGCGAGCAGGCCGAAGCCAATCACCCACCACTGTTCGTACCAGTGCGGTTCGACGCGGAAGCGGTAGTTCATCGCCGCGGCCTGGCGGCCGTTGCGCGTGCGCGCCTGCACCTCGAGCACGTAGTCCCCGGCGGCCAGCGCGCGGATCGCCAGGTCGCGGTCGGTCCAGTCGCTCCAGTCGGGCGTGACGCCGTGCAGCAGGTAGCGGAACTCGGCGCCGCTTTCCATGCTGACCATGCCAAAGCGCAGGTTCAGGCCGTAGCCCGGCGGGACCTGCACCGGGTCGCCCACGGTGCGGGTCGGCAGCGGCAGTGATTCGCCGGCCGGGCCGCGGGCGGTGACGCGCTCCATCTGCAGGCGCAGGGGCTGCGGCCGGGCCTCGACCTCCTCGGGATTGAACTGCAGCAGGCCGTCCCAGGTAGCGATGCGCAGGACGCCATCGCGGCCGAGGTGCAGGTTGGAATAGCCCGCCGAGAAGGTCGAGCCGGGGTAGACCTGGCGCCACTCGGTTTCGCCGGGCAGGCGGCGCCAGAGCTGCCGGGTGGTGAAGGCGAAGTCGCCCAGCGGCGAAGCCTGCACCACCAGTTCATCGGGGCGGTCGACCAGGGTGACCGGCGGGGCCTGGTCGGGCACGAAGCGGTCCGCTTCGATCCGGTAGCCCACGCCGCCGCTGACCGCGTGGATGCGTCCGTCCAACTGGAAGATGCTGGTGCCGGTATCGGGATCGACCGGCAGGCCGCGGGCGTCGTCGTAGATCTCGCGTTCGACCAGGGTGCCGGCCGACAGATCCAGCTTCCAGCGCTGCACGGGACCGCGGGTGTCGCCCATCCACAGTTCGCCCGGACCTGCCTCTTCGATGCCGTAGGCACTGATGCCGTCGAACGGAATGGTGGCCGCGATCTGCCAGCGGCCTTCCGGTCGGCGCAGCAGCATCAGGTCGGAGGCGGTGGCGGCATAGACCAGGCCGGGATCGTGGCGCGATTGCAGCAAGCCGTAGACGCCGTGGTAGGCATGCCTGAACAGGGTACGGGGCTCGCTGGCGCCGGGATCGAGCACCAGCAGTCCCTCGCGGATGCCGATCAGCAGGCCAGTCTCACTGGCATGCAGGGCCTGGGCTTCGTAGTCGGTCCACGGCAGGCGTTCGTTCTTGAGGCTGCCGTCGTCTTCGACCGTCATGCGCTGCAGGCCGCGCGAGGAGGCCAGCCAAAGGGCGTCGCGGTACCACTCGAAGTCGCTCGGGCTGCCGACCAGGCCATGTTCCTGGCCCAGGAAGGACCACGGGGACGGCAGCGACAGGCGCACCAGGTCGCCTTCGGTCGCGACCCACAGGCCGCCCTCGCGATCGAGGCCCAGCGCCCGCACGGCGAATCCGCCGAGGTCGATGACCTCGCGCGGCTGCAGGTCGGCGCCGATCCGCAGCAGTTCGCCGTCCTGGGTGCCGATGACGATGCTGCCGTCCTCGAGGGCCTGCGCGACGTACGAGGACTTCCCGGCGACGCGACGATCGGCGTTGCCGGTCATGCGACGGATGCCTTTGTCGTCGGAAATGAACAGGCCGTCGCCGGCGATCATCAGGTTCCAGCCGTCGCGCGGGATCACGCCCGACAGCGGGCGCTCCGCGAAGGCTTCGCCTCCCGGCAGCAGTTCGAACTTGCCATCGGTGAACCGGCACACGCCCTTGCCATGCACTCGCACGAGCAGCGTTTCCCCCACGGCATAAAAGCTGCGGACCTCGGCCGGCAGCGGCCAGCGCCGGGCAGGGGCATCGTCGTAGGGAATGAAGTGCAGCGCGCGTTCGGCGTGGAACCACACGCCGGCCTCGGTCGTGATGACCTCCCAGACGATGCCGACGTGGCGGTCCTCCCCGCGCAGGCCGGCGCGGGTCAGCAGTTCCTCGTAGACGATGTCGCCGCCGCCGTTGCGCACCAGGCGGCCGAAGTTGTCGAAGCTGCCGACATAGACCTGGCCATCGCTGCCGGTCGCCACCGAGCGCGCGGCGACATGGCCGGGCAGGGTGATCAGGCGCCAGTCGACGCCGTCGTAGTGCAGCACGCCGTCGTAATTGCCGACGAACAGTTCGCCGTTGGCGCCGCTGGTGATGTCGAAGTGGCTCGGGGCGGCGTGCGTTTCCTCGGAGCTGAAGTGCCGCGCCAGCGGATCCCCGGGCAAGGCCTTCGCGAACACGTTCGTTCCCGCCAGGCAGGCGAGGAGGACGAAGAGCGCGCGGGGCAGGGTCAGCCGGGGCATGCCCGGATTATCCTCCAAGCGCCCGCCCGGTAACGTGCATCGGCGCAGGGATTTCCGACGGCCGGGCGGCAGGGTAGGCTTCGCGGATGACCCTGCTCAGCGTGAACGTCAACAAGGTGGCCGTGCTCCGGAATTCCCGGGGCGGGGCCGAACCCAGCGTGGTGGCGGCGGCCGAGGCGGCCATCCGGGCCGGCGCCGGCGGCATCACCGTGCATCCCCGGCCGGACCAGCGCCACATCCGTCCGGCGGACGTGCACGCGCTCGCGGCCGTGGTCGCCGGGCGGGTCGAGTACAACCTCGAAGGCAACCCGTTCGCCCCGCCCCGGCCCGGCTACCCGGGCTTCATGGCCCTGGTGGATGCGGTGCGGCCTACCCAGGCCACGCTGGTTCCCGATGGTGACGGGCAGCTGACCTCGGACCACGGCTTCGACCTCGCCCGGGACGCCGAACGGCTGCGGCCGCTGGTGGCCCAGCTCAAGGCCTGGGGCGTGCGGGTTTCGTTGTTCATGGATGCGGGGGCCGCGGATCTGTCGCTGGCCGCCGGGATGGGCGTGGACCGGATCGAGCTCTACACCGGTCCCTACGCCGAGGCCCACGCCGCCGGCGACGCGCGGGCCGAGATCGGCCGCTGTGCCGCAACCGCGGCCGAGGCCCGGTCGCTGGGGCTGGGCGTCAATGCCGGGCATGACCTGAGCCAGGCCAACCTGGGGGACTTCCTGCGCGGTGTACCGGGCGTGCTGGAGGTGTCGATCGGGCACGCGCTGTTCGGGGAGGCCCTGCACGACGGACTCGGTCCGACCGTGCAGGCTTATCGCGCCATCCTCCAGGCGGCCCCGGCCGGCGCCTAGTCCGCCAGTCCGAAGCGTTCGATGCCGGCGCGATCCACGGCGGCCAGGGCGGTGGCAGCCGACTGGTAGTCCGCGTCGGGGTCGACCTCGATCCTCAGCAGCAGGTCCGGACGCGCCTCCGACAGGGTCCGCAGGGCCTGCGGAAGCGCCGCGGCCGTGACCGGTTCGCCAGCCAGGCGGAACAGGTCGCCGCGTTCGACGTCCAGCACCACGGGGTCGCTGGGCGGCGGCGGCTGGTCGGTAGGGTGCGACAGGTTCACGGGCAGCCGGAAATCCATGAGCGGCGCGGTGACCATGAAGATCACCAGCAGCACCAGCATGACGTCGACCAGGGGCGTGATGTTCATTTCCGACAGGCTGTCGGGGGCGGTCCGTGCGGCGGTGAAGGCCATGGCGCTACTCCTTCCGAGGGTTCCGCTTTCCTTGTACGCCCGGCAAGTGTGGTCTGGCAAGGCAGGGACGCCGCCCCCCCCCCGCGCCGCGGGGAGCGCTACGCAGGGCCAAAAAAAACGCCGCCCGGAGGCGGCGTTGCTGCAGGTGCGGGAAGCCCTGGCCTTACTGGCCGGGTTCCACGAAAGAGATCTTTTCCATGCCGGCGTTCTTGGCGCGAGCCAGGACCTTGGCCAGCATTTCGTACTGTGCATCCGGGTCGGTCTCAAGCTCCAGGGTCGGCTGGACCGAGCGTTCGGCCTCGACTTCCAGCGACGACTGCAGCACCGAGATCGGCATCGGCGAGTTGTTCCAGGTGATGGTGCCGCCGGCCTCGATCCGCAGGCGGATCGGATCGGGCGGGTTCAGCGGCTGCGGCGGCGGCGTCTGCGACCGCTGCGGCAGGTCGACCTGGATCTGGTAGGACAGGGCCGGGGCGGTGACCATGAAGATGATCAGGAGCACCAGCATCACGTCCACGAGGGGCGTGACGTTGATGTCGGCCATCGGGCCGCTACCGGCGTTGGAGGAGAATGCCATGGGTTTCTTTCCTCAGCGCTCGGGGGAGGACACGAAGCCGACCTTGCGGATACCCGCAACCCGGACCTTCTTGACCACGTCCTGGATGATCGCGTAGCGCGTGACGTTGTCGGCGCGCACGTCCACCTGGGGCTGCGGGGAGCGCTGGGCCAGGACGGCCAGGCGCGCCTCGAGCATGTCGGTGGAGACCTTCTCGTCGTTCCAGTACACCTGGCCGTTGGCTTCGATCGCCAGCGTGATCGGCGGCTGGTCGATTTCCGGCTTCGCTTCCAGGGTGGCCTGGGGCAGATCGACCTTGACCTTGTGCGACATCAGAGGCGCCGTGATCATGAAGATGATCAGCAGCACCAGCATCACGTCCACGAGGGGCGTCACGTTGATGTCGGCCATCGGGCCGCCACCGCCGGAATTGCTTGAGAAGGCCATGCCTGCGACTCCTGGTTAGACCGTGGGACTCAGCGCTTGGCCGGCGCGTCGCCGACGCGCGAGCCGGTGGCGAAGAAGTCGTGCAGGTCGTGCGCGAAGGTGTCGAACTTGGCATAGGTGTTGCGGTTGGCGCGGTTGAACGCGTTGTACGCAAGCACGGCCGGGATCGCCACGAACAGGCCGAAGGCGGTCATGATCAGCGCCTCGCCGACCGGGCCGGCCACGGCGTCGATGGAAGCCGAGCCGGTGGCGCCGATGCGGATCAGGGCGCCGTAGATGCCCCAGACGGTGCCGAGCAGGCCGACGAAGGGCGCGGTGGCGCCGACGGTGGCCAGCCAGGTCATGCCGTTCTCGAGCTTGGCGCTCTCGCGGGTCACGGCCTGGCGCAGGGCGCGGTCGATGAACTCCGAGCGGTTCAGGGCGTCGACCAGGCGGCTGCCCTCATGGCGCTGGTGGTGCGCAGCGGCCTGGGCGCAGTCGAGCGCGATCTTGGAGAACGGCTCGTTGGCCGGCTGCTCTTCCATGAAGCGGATCGCGTCCTGGGCGTTCGGGGTTTCCCAGAACGTGCGGACGACGGTGTCGGCGCGGCCGGAGACGACGGTGTTCTTGATGAAGTTGACGATCGTGTACCACCACGAACCGAACGACATCACGACCAGCATCAGGAAGACCACCCAGGAGACGAGGAACTCGCTCGGTGCGGAGGTCATTTCCTTCCAGAGGTGGGCGAAGCCCATCTGGTTCAGGGCTTCGGCGTTGTTGGCAGCGCCGCCAACGGCGGCCGGGACGGCGGCGGCGGCGGTGAGGAGGATGTCCTGCAGCATAAGGGTGCCTTTCTTGTGTGATTGACCGTTACGGGATGAACGCTTTTATTGCTTAGCCTGGGTTGAAGTTCACGGGCACCAGGACGTCGCCACCGACCTTCTGGCCGCCACGCATGCCCGGGTTGAACTTCCACTTGCGAGCGGCATCCATGGCCGCGCGATCAAGGTTGCGGTTGCGGCTCGACTTCTGAATCTGGACGTCGAGCACGTTGCCCGAGGCATCGATCGTGACGCGCAGCATCACCACGCCACCCACGCCGTCACGCAGCTCCTTCGACGGGTAGCGCGGCGGGTTCATGGCGCGACCGGTCGCGTCCACGGCCGGCGCGTAATCGGCGGGCGGGGCCGGCGGCGCGGGCGGGGCCGGCGGCGGGGCCTCGATGTCGATCGGGCTCGGCTCGTCGAAGATGACCGGCGGCTCTTCCGGCGGCGGCGGGACCGGCGTCGGCTTGGGCTGCTCGATGATCTTCTGGACGACCTTCGGCGGTTCCGGCGGCGGCGGCGGCGGCGGCGGGGGCGGCGGCGGCGGCTCGATGAAGCTGACCTGGGTCACTTCATCGGCCTTGTCCGGCTTCTCCGGCGTGGCCACGGGGATCAGCATGAGCATGAACGCCACCGCGTGGAGCGCGATCGCGAATGCGTTGCCGCCGATGCGAGCCCAGCTGATGCCCTGGGGCTTGTCTTCGTATTTGTAATTCTTGTCCGTCATGCGGGTGGCGGCTCGAGCTCTCTTGTCTGCCGGCGTTAAGCCGTGACCCGCCGGGGAGCGGCGGGAACTTGTTAGCTTATACCAAGGTTACCTGTTTACCAACCAGTCAGCGGGAAATCTGGGCCAGGGCCTTCTGGGCCTGGTCGCGGGTGGCGGGGTCCTTGGCGGCCTCCCGGTAGGCGGCCTTGGCCGCCGCCAGGTTGTCCGAATAGAACTCGGCGCGGGCAATGACCATCCAGGCGTCGCCGGGCTTCTTCACGCCCTTGGCGATGGCGGCGCGGGCGGCGGCCGCGGCCTCGGCGTTGCGGTCCTCCTGGCTCAGGATCTGGGCCAGGAACAGGCCCGGCTCGCCGTCCTTGGACAGCTCGGCGGCCTTCTGGGCAGCGGTGATGGCGGCCGGGATGTTGTCGCCGAAGTACTGGGCCTGGCCCAGCATGGTGTAGTACTTGGCGTCCTGCGGCAGCACGCCCTTGGCCAGGCCTTCCTCGATGACGGCGGCGGCCTCGGCTTCCTTCTCCATGTTGTAGTACGTGGCGAAGATGCGCTCGTAGTCGGCCGGCTCGTTCATCAGGCCGCGCTTGCGGGCGGCGTCGAGCAGGGCCACGGCCTTCTCGGGCTGGTCGTTGTTGCTGTAGAGCATGGCCAGGTTGGAGATGGCGCGCTTGTCGTCCGGGTTCTTGGCCAGCAGCTCCTCGCCCAGGGTGATGGCCTGGTCGTCCTGGCCGAGCTCGGCGTAGGCGGCCAGCATCATCTGGGTCCACTGCGACTGCGGCGCGCCCTTGAGCTCGGTGGCCTTCTTGAGCGAGGCGATGGCCTCGGCGTACTTCTCGTTGTTGTAGAAGCTCGACGCCTGCATCGCGTAGATGTCGGGGTTCTTGGTCGAGGTCTCGGCGATGACGGTCGCCAGCAGCGCGTCGGCCTTGGCGAAGTCACCCGAATTGATGTGGATGGCCGCCATGTTGACCATCGCGGTGTAGTGGTTGTCGTTGGTCAGCGCGTTCTCGGCCACGGCGCGCGAGTAGTACGAAACGGCGCGGGCATCGTCCTCGAGGGCGGCCGCGGCGGCGCCGGCGGTCATCATCGCGATGGCCTTGTCGTAGGGCTTGGCCTTCTCGTGGTTGATGATCTCTTCGGCGGCGGCGATGGTTTCCTCTTCCTTGCCGTCCTGGCCGTAAAGCTCCTGCAGCTTCTTGTGCTGCTTGGCCAGGCGCTGCGCGTAGGTGCCCTTGGGCGCTTCGCGGGTGGCGTCGGGGTAGAGCTCGGTCGGGGCGCTGCCGCCGCGACTGCGCTGGGCGTCGACGTCGGACGCCGCGAACGACGCCGTGAGGAACACGGCGAGGGCGGCGATTTTGAGCGGAAGTGCAGCCTTCATTTCGGGACTCCTTGGCGCCGCGCGCCTGCGCGGTGTGGGCCAGCAAGGGTAACGGGGATTGCGTGCCCGGCTCAACCCGGGTGGCCGGTGGGACCGTTCGCCCCCGTATCCATTCTTCTTGGGCGGGGCTTGGATAGGTGGCTGGGGCCCAGCTTGCCGGGTCGCCGCGGCCTTGGGTTTAAGTTTCCGTGAAAACGGCCGGCTTTGTTCAGCCGGTGGTCGGGAAGTGCTCGATCGCGAACCGGACGCGCTCGGCCGGGTCCTTGGACAGTTCGCCGTGGTCGCGCAGGGCCTCGACCTTGCGCAGGCGGTGCTCGAGCCCGTTGCCGTTGGCCATCTGGATGGCCAGGCCGGGGCGGGCGTTGAGCTCGAGGATCAGCGGGCCCTTGTCGCGGTCGAGCACGAAGTCGACGCCGACGTAGCCCAGGCCGGAAAGCTCGTAGCAGCGCGAGGCCATCTGCAGCAGGTCCTGCCAGTGCGGGATCGCCAGGCCGACGATGCTGTGCTCGGTGTCCGGGTGTTCGCGGATGATCTCGGTGCCCCAGACGCCACGCTTGGTCTTGCCGGTCGGCAGGTCGATGCCGACGCCGATGGCGCCCTGGTGCAGGTTGGCCTTGCCGTCCGACAGCCGCGTGGGCAGGCGGATCATCGCCATCACCGGGTAGCCCAGGAAGACAATGATGCGGATGTCGGGCACGCCCTTGTAGCTGACGTTGTCGAAGATCGGGTCGAACTGCACGCAGTATTCGACGATCAGGTGGTCGGGCTGGCCGCCGAGCGAGAACAGGCCGGACAGGCCGTTCGACAGGTGGTGCTCGAACTCGTCGCGGGTCATCAGCGAGCCGCTGGCGCGCCGGTACTTGTCGCCGCGGCGTCCGGAGATGACCAGGATGCCGTCGCCGCCGGAACCATGCGCCGGCTTGACCACGAAGCTGTCGCGGCCCTTGAGCTTTTCGTGCAGCTCGGCGATCTCGTGTTCCTCGCGCACCACGGCGTACAGGTCCGGCACCGGCAAGCCGACCTGCAGCGCCAGCTTCTTGGTCAGCAGCTTGTCGTCGACGCGCGGGTAGAACTTGCGCGGGTTGTGCATCAGCACGTAGTGCGCGTTGCGCTGGCCGATGCCCATCAGCCCGATCTGCCTCAGGCGCCTGGCGACGCGGAACGGATTGAACCAGCCCATGGCTCAGGCCTTGCCGGAGGACGCGGTTTCGGTGGCGTCGCCGGGCGACGGCGGCGGCACGATCGGGTCGGGTTCGCGCGCCAGCGCCCGGAACCGGAACAGTTCGTTGAGGCGATAGCCGGAGTAGCGACCGAGCAGCAGCGCGAAGGCGAACAGCACCAGCAGCACTTCCGGGTACACGAACACCAGGTGTTCCAGCGGCTGCCAGCTCATGACCAGGTAGGCCAGCGCGGCGACGACCAGGGTGCCCACGCCCTCGCGGATCGCGGTGCCGGCGCCGCGCTCGTCCCAGGCCACCGACATCCGCTCGATGGTCATCGCCATGATGACCATCGGGAACAGGGCGACCGAGAGGCCGACCTCCAGGCCGAGGCGGTTGGACAGCACGCTGACGGCAGCCATCAGCAGCACGACCAGGATCAGGATGGCGGTCAGGCGCGGCACCAGCAGCAGGCGCAGCCGTTCGAGGTAGAAGCGCACCAGCAGGCCGAAGCCGACCACGAGCACGAACAGGGTGACGCCGGCGACCAGGGCCGTTTCACGGAACGCCAGCGCGATCAGCACCGGCATGAAGGTGCCGTAGGTCTTGACGCCCACCAGGTTGCGCAGCAGCAGCATGATGAAGGCGCCGATCGGCACCATCAGCAGGACGCGGTAGGTTTCCTGGGCCTGCAGCGGCAGGCTCAGCAGCGAGTAGCGCACCAGGTTGGCGTCCTGCACTTCCAGCCGGCGCTCGGCGATGGCCATGGCGTCGGCGAGGTTGCGGCTGACGGTGAACATCAGCGCCGCCTGCGCGGTTTCGCTTTCCATCTGGAGCACGCGGCGGTCGCTGCTGCTCCAGAGGAACAGGTCGGGCGGCAGCCCTTCGGCGAAGGTGCGCGGGTCGATGATGGTCCAGGCCAGGCCGTCGTGCACCATCAGCCAGGGCTGCAGGCGGTCCTCGCCCTCGCGCGGTTCGTCGGTGAGGCGCAGGCCGTGGATGACGCGGGCCGGGATGCTGCGGCGGGCCAGCAGCTGCACGGCGAAATAGGCGCGGTCGCTTTCGTCGGCGCCGTAGCGTTCCGACAGCAGCGCCACCTCCTCGCTGGGCGTGGCCTCGCCCAGGCGGCGCAGCAGCTCGCGGGCGTAGGTGACGTTGTTGATCGAGCCCTCGCGCACCTGCACCAGCAGGCTGTCGGCGGCGGTGACGTAGGGCTCCTCGAGTTCGGGCGGCGACGGGATCACCGGGTCGAAGTCGAGCGCCAGCGTGTCGTGGTCCTGGCTGCGCACGATGGTGGCGCGGTAGTACAGGTCCTGTTCGCCGACGACGCGGCGGTTGGCCCACTGCACTTCACGGCCTTCGGCGTGGGTCGATTCGAGCTTGGAATAGCCGCGGGCGATGAAGCGCTCGTCGAGCACCGCGAAGCCGGGCGTGAAGCGCGGGATCTGCAGGGTGACGGCATTGGCGGCGGCGCGCGGCTGGTATTCGACGTGGGCCTGCACGGTCCACACCTGCACCTGGGCATCGGGCTGCAGCGGGAACTTGAGCACGCTCCACTTGTAGAAGATGGCCGCGCACGCGATCGCGATGATCGAGAAGGCCAGCAGGTAAAGGTGGCGTTTGCTCATGGGCGTCCAGTCGTGTTCCGGGAGCCGCCGGACATCCCCTGCCGGTGGCGAGGCGCCAGTGTAACCCCGGAGTCAGGAGGCCGAATACGCCAGCAGCGCGAGGGCCAGGGCGTTGGCCAGCACGTGCGCCCAGGCGACCGCGGCGAACCGGCCGGTCCGCAGGTACAGTCCGCCGAAGACCAGGCCCATGCCGACGTAGATGGCGGTCATCGCCAGGTGCGCGAGGCGGCTGCCCTCGGCCGGGCTGAGTTCGTGCAGGACGCCGAACACCGCGGCGCTGAGCAACAGCCCGGCCAAGGGCCGGCCGGCGGCGGCGAAGCGGCGCAGCAGCAGGTGGCGGAAGAACAGCTCTTCGCCCAGCGGGGCCACCACGGCCACCATCAGGAAGGCCAGGGGCAGGTTCGCCCGCAGCAGGGCCTGGACGGGCTCGAGGTTGCTCGGCGAGAGCCACAGGCCGGCGGCGCGCAGTGCCAGCAGCAGGCCGGTGGCGACGGCCTGCATCAGCACGCCGGCCAGGGTCGCCAGCAGCAGCGCGCGGCCGATCGGCATCGGTGCCGTGGGCGGCCGCAGGCGGCGGCCGCGCAGCCACCAGGTCCACAGCGCGGCCAGGCCCGAGGCCGCCAGCGCGACGATGGTCAGCGGCCCCACCAGGCGCTGCGGCAGCGACTGCATGGCGTCGGTGAGGCTGGCCAGCGGCGACACCCGGATCTCGGTGATCGGACAGCCCGAGGCCTGCACCAGCGCCTGGCCGTCGATGTGCGGGCGATGGCCGGTATGCGGATGCAGTTCGAAGTAGCCGAGCACCGCGGGCTCGCGTTCGCCGTCGGTGTCGTAGGGCAGCATCCACACCGGGGTGAACTTGGTGATCGGCAGGCCGTCGGGGGCGTGGGCCGACACCAGTTCGCCCTGGCGGGCGAACACCGCCTTGACCGCGGCTTCGTTCCAGCGCTCGGCTTCGCAGGGCTGGAAGATGAGCTGCACGCGCTGCGGGCCGTACTGCTGCTCGCGCTGGTATTGCACCGCGACCGGCGCGGCGAACAGCAGCGTCAGCGCGAGCGTGATCGCGAAATACAGCAGCAGGTCGAGCGTGGCGCCGCTGAACGGCGAATCCCGCCACCGTTGCAGCCACCGGTGGCGGGCGGGAACCGCGGCGTCGTCAGACGTCGAGGTTGGCGACACGCAGGGCGTTGTCTTCGATGAACTCGCGGCGCGGTTCGACCACGTCACCCATCAGCGTGGCGAAGATCTGGTCGGCCGCGACGGCGTCCTCGATGCGCACCTTCAGCAGGCGCCGCGTTTCCGGATTCACGGTGGTTTCCCACAGCTGCTCCGGGTTCATTTCACCCAGGCCCTTGAAGCGCTGGATCATGCGGCCCTTCTTGGCTTCCTCGAGCAGCCATTCCTGCGCCTGCACGAAGTTGGCGACCGGCTGGCTCTTGCCGCCGCGCACCAGGGTGGCGCCGGGCTGCAGCAGGCCGTGCAGGGTGGCCGCCATTTCGTTGACCTGGCGCAGCTCGCCGCCCAGCAGCTGGGCCGCGGCCAGCACCTGGGTCGCGGCCAGGCCGTGGTGCTGTTTCTGCACGACCAGCGCGCCGGCGTGGCCGTCGTCGGTGGCGGGCTGGATCGAGAACACGTAGCGCGCGCGGCCCAGGCCGGTGGCGTTGAGGCGCTTCTCGAGTTCGCGGCACCACGGCGCCAGCGTCGCTTCGTCGGCGAAGTCGGCGGCGCTGACCGGCGGCATTTCCAGCATGGTTTCGAGCACGGGCGAATCGACGCGATGCGCGAAGCGGGTGATGGTTTCGCGGGCGGCGACGAAATCGAGCAGCAGCTTCTCGAGCGCGGCGCCGGCGATCGGCGGCAGGCCTTCGCCCGGGCGCAGCTCGGCGTTTTCGACCGCGTTGTTGACGAGGTAGGCGTTGAGCGCACCGTCATCCTTGAGGTACATCTCGTTCTTGCCCTGCTTGATCTTGTACAGCGGCGGCAGGCCGATGTAGACGTGGCCGCGTTCGATCAGCTCGGGCATCTGCCGGTAGAAGAACGTCAGCAGCAGCGTGCGGATGTGCGAGCCGTCGACGTCGGCGTCGGTCATGATGATGATGCGGTGGTAGCGCAGCTTGTCCGGGTTGTACTCGTCCTTGCCGATGCCGGTGCCCAGCGCGGTGATCAGCGTGCCGACTTCGGCGGACGCGAGCATGCGGTCGAAGCGCGCGCGCTCGACGTTGAGGATCTTGCCCTTGAGCGGCAGGATCGCCTGGGTCTTGCGGTTGCGGCCCTGCTTGGCCGAGCCACCGGCGGAGTCACCCTCGACGATGAAGAGCTCGGACAGCGCGGGATCCTTTTCCTGGCAGTCGGCGAGCTTGCCCGGCAGGCCGGCGATGTCGAGCGCACCCTTGCGGCGGGTGAGGTCGCGCGCCTTGCGCGCGGCTTCGCGGGCGCGGGCGGCGTCGACGATCTTGCCGGCGATCGCGCGCGCTTCGTTCGGACGCTCCTGGAGGAATTCCTCCAGCTTCTGGCCGATGACCGACTCCACGGCCGGACGCACTTCCGACGAGACCAGCTTTTCCTTGGTCTGCGAGCTGAAGCTGGGGTCGGGCACCTTCACCGACAGCACGGCGATCATGCCTTCGCGCATGTCGTCGCCCGACAGCGCGATCTTGGCCTGCTTGGCGATGCCGTTCTGCTCGATGTAGTTGCTGAGCGTGCGGGTCAGCGCGGCGCGGAAGCCGATCAGGTGGGTACCGCCATCCTTCTGCGGGATGTTGTTGGTGAAGCAGAACATCGTTTCCTGGTAGGCATCGGTCCACTGCACGGCGATGTCGACGACGATGCCGTCCTTTTCACCCGAAGCGGAGATAACCGTTTGATGCAGCGGGGTTTTTAGCGCCGCCAGGTGTTCCACGAAGCTGCGGATGCCGCCTTCGTATTCGAACAGGTCACGCTTGCCTTCGCCGCGCTCGTCGATCAGTTCGATCTTGACGCCGGAGTTGAGGAAGCTCAGCTCGCGCAGGCGCTTGGCCAGGATGTCGTAGTGGAATTCGGTGTCGGTGAAGATCTCGGGGTTGGGCAGGAAGCGCAGCTCGGTGCCGCGCTTGGTGGCCGGGCCCACGACCTTGAGCGGATACACCGGCTCACCGACCGCGTATTCCTGCTGGTGGTGCTGGCCATCGCGCCAGATGTCGAGCCAGAGCTTGGACGACAGCGCGTTGACCACCGACACGCCGACGCCGTGCAGGCCACCGGACACCTTGTAGCTGTTGTCGTCGAACTTACCGCCGGCGTGCAGCACGGTCATGATGACCTCGGCCGCGGAGACGCCCTCTTCCTTGTGGATATCGGTCGGGATGCCGCGGCCGTTGTCGGACACCGAGCAGGAGCCGTCGTTGTGCAGGGTCACGACCAGGTGGTCGCAGTGGCCGGCCAGGGCCTCGTCGATGCCGTTGTCCACGACCTCGAACACCATGTGGTGCAGGCCGGTGCCGTCGTGCACGTCACCGATGTACATGCCGGGACGCTTGCGGACGGCCTCCAGGCCACGGAGCACGGTGATCTTGCTGGAGTCGTAGGTGTTGTTCGGGGACAGCGGCTGAATCGGTTCGTCGGTCATCGCGGATCGGGTCTCACGTTGGGCCACACCGGCGCGCGGGCGACTCCCGGGGAAGCCGCGGCGCGCCTATAAATAATGAGTACCGAGTATAGCGCGTGAGGACGGCGTGCGCCGCCCCGATGCGGGCGCTCAGAGCGTCTGCAGGCGCCCTTGTTCCACGTGGAACCGCTTCTGGGGGCCCAGCGCGCCCGGAAGCTCGGCGGGCGCCTCGGTGGCGGTCAGGATGACCTGGGCGCCCGAGCTCAGGACCGAGGCCAGGGCCTGGTGCTGGTGGGCGCGATCGAGCTCGGAAGCCAGGTCGTCCAGGCAGACCAGCGGCCACTCGCCCTTGTCGGCCGCGAAGGCGCGGGCCTGGGCCAGGATGCAGGCCAGCGCGGTCAGCTTTTCCTGGCCGCGCGACAGGGCCTCGCGGCCCGGCAGGCCGACGTAGTCGACCCGCCAGTCGGCGCGATGCGGGCCCAGGCTGGTGTAGCCCAGGGCCAGGTCCCGCTCGCGGGCCAGCAGCAGGGCGTCCTCCAGCGGGCTGTCCTCGCGGCGCCAGCCCGGCAGGAAGCGCAGGCCGGCTTCGCCCAGCTCGGGCAGGAACTCGCGGGCGGTCCCGGCCAGCACCGGCTCCAGGCGCTCCAGGTACAGGGCGCGCAGGCGGCTCAGGGCCTCGCCCGCCTCCGCCAGCTCGCGATCCCAGGGCGCCAGCGCCGCCGGACCCGGCCCGCGCTTGAGCAGGGCGTTGCGCTGCTTCAGGGCCCGGGCGTAGCGCCGCCAGACCGGCAGGAAGGCCGGTTCCACGTGGAACAGCGCCCAGTCCAGGAACCGGCGCCGGTGTTCCGCCCCGCCGGCAATCAGCTCGTGGCTGCCGGGTTCGAAGGTCACCACGGCCAGCTCGGCGCAGAGTTCGGTCAGGCTGGGGGCCGGCGCCCCGTCCAGGCGCGCCTCCCAGTCGCTGCCGCCGTGGCGCAGGCCGGCCCGGCGGGTGCGGCCCTGGCCGTCCAGCCATTCGGCATAAAGCTCCAGGTTCGGGCTGCCGGTGCGGATCAGGCCGTCGCGGACCCGGCCCCGGAAGGAGCGGCCGTAGCCCAACAGGTGGATGGCCTCGATCAGGCTGGTCTTGCCGGCGCCGTTGCCGCCCGTGACCAGGTTCAGGCCGGGCGCCGGGCGGAACTCGACCGCCTGCAGGCAACGCAGGCGCTGGATGTCCAGGCGGGTCAGGCGCATGGGAAAAGGACCGCTCGTTCCGCCCGCCGGGGCCAGAAACGAGGCCGCCCGGCAGGAACCGGGCGGCAGGGGGTCGCGGGAAGCGGTCGGGTCACAGACGCAGCGGCATCACCACGTGGCGGCTGCGCTCGTGGCTGGCCTCGCGGACCAGGGCCGACGAATTGGCGTCGCGGAGGTTGATGATGACGAACTCCTCGCGCAGCGCACTCAGCGCATCCAGCAGGTAGGTGACGTTGAAGCCGATGCCCAGGCCGTCGACCTTGGTTTCGGCCTCGACTTCTTCCTGGGCCTCTTCCTGCTCCGGGTTGTGCGCGACGATGCGCAGCTGGCCCGGGCTGATCTCCAGCTTCACGCCGCGGTACTTCTCGTTCGACAGGATGGCCGCGCGCTGCAGGGCGGCACGCAGGGCCTCGCGGTCGACCTTCACTTCCTTGTCGGCGCCGATCGGAATGACCGCATCGTAGTCGGGGAAGCGGCCGTCGATGAGCTTGGAGGTAAAGGTGACGTCCTCGCGGCGCATGCGCAGGTGGTTGCGGCCGACTTCCAGCTCGACCTCGCGGTCGCCGCCTTCCAGCAGGCGCTGCAGCTCCAGCACGCCCTTGCGCGGCAGGATGATCTGCTTGCGGGTCTGGGCACCGGCCGGCAGCGGGGCTTCGCACAGGGCCAGGCGATGGCCGTCGGTGGCGACGCAGCGCAGCGAGTCCTCGCGCAGGTCCAGCAGCAGGCCGTTGAGGTAATAGCGCACGTCCTGCTGGGCCATGGCGAACGCGGTGCGCTCGATGAGCTCTTTCAAGGCAGCTTCCGGCACGCGGATCCGCTCGACCAGGTCCAGGTCTTCGACCGCCGGGAAATCGTTGCCGGGCAGGGTGGCCAGCGTGAAACGGCTGCGTCCGGCCTGCACCGTCACCTTGTCGCCGGTCTGGCTGATGGTGACGCGGCTGCCGTCGGGCAGGGCGCGGACGATCTCGAACAGCTTGCGCGCCGGGATCGTGGTTTCGCCCGCCTGGGCGTCGTCCACGTCCGAACGGGCGACCATTTCGACCTCGAGGTCGGTGCCCGTCATCGACAGCTTGCTGCCTTCGACGCTGACCAGCAGGTTGGCCAGCACGGGCAGGGTCTGCCGGCGCTCGACCACGTTCACGACCTGCTGAAGGGGTTTGAGTAGGACTTCTCGCGTCAGGCTGAAACGCATGCGGATCCCCAAGCTCCAAGAGTGGATATTTCAAAAAGTGGTGGTGGTGGAGGGCCGAAAATCTCCGGATAACTCATCCAACCCACTGATTCAAAACGTTTTTATCGTACCGCTAAGCCTGTGCGCCAGGGTTGGGACAGGGTGACACAAGTTGTGGATAACTTCTTGCCCTTCCAGGCATCCCCAGCTTGTCCACAGGCCGTCCCCAACGCTCGCGCCCGGCCTGGCGCAAAGATCATTCACTGAGTTTACGCAGCAGCTTGTCCCAGTCTTCCCGCAGCTTGCCGTCGATCTCGCGCAGTTCGCGCATGACCTTGCAGGCGTGCATCACGGTCGTATGGTCCCGGCCCGCGAAGGCATCGCCGATTTCCGGCAGGCTGTGCTCGGTCAGTTCCTTGGACAGGGCCATCGCCATCTGCCGCGGACGCGCCAATGAACGGGTCCGCCGCTTCGACAAAAGGTCCGCCATGCGCAGCTGGTAGTAGTCTGCCACGGTCTTCTGGATATTGCTGATCGACACCACCTGCTGCTGCGCCCGCAGCAGGTCGCGCAGGGTTTCCTGGGCGAACTCGGCGGTGATCGGCTTGGCCATGAAGTTCGAGCGCGCCGCCAGCGTGTTCAGCGCGCCCTCGAGGTCGCGCACGTTCGAGCGCATGCGCTTGGCGATCAGGTAGGCGACGTCGTCGGGCAGCTTCACCCCGCGCTCGATCGCCTTGGCGGCGATGATGGCGGCGCGGGTTTCGAAATCGGGCGGTTCGATCGCCACGCTCAGGCCCCAGGTCAGGCGGGTCTTGAGCCGGGTCTCGAGGTTCTCTACCTCGCGCGGGTAGCGGTCGCAGGTCAGGATGATCTGCTGCTTGCCGTCGAACAGCGCGTTGAAGGTATGGAAGAACTCTTCCTGGGTGGTGTTCTTGCCGGCGAAGAACTGGATGTCGTCGATCAGCAGCGCGTCCACCTGCTGGAACTGGCGCTTGAACTGGTCCATCGACTTCTCCTGCAGCGACTTCATCATCGCGCTGAAGAACTGCTCCGACCGCAGGTACAGCACCCGCATGCCCGGGTTGTTGGACCGCATCAGGTTGCCGGCCGCGTGCATCAGGTGGGTCTTGCCCAGGCCCGAGCCGCCGTACAGCAGCAGGGGGTTGTAGGCCTTGCCCGGGTTCTGGGCCACCTGCAGGGCGGCGGCGCGGCCGAGCTGGTTGCTGCGGCCTTCCACGAAGTTGTCGAAGGTGTAGTGGCCGTCGAGGTTGCCGGCGAAGGCCACCGCGGGCGCCGGGCGGGTCGCCGCCGGCATGGTGCCGGCCAGCGGGGCCTCGGCGCGCTTGATCGACCCCACGGCCAGCGCCACCGGGGCCGGGCCGCCGGTGAAGTGCGCCATCAGCTCACGGATGCGGTCGAGGTAGTGCTCGCGCACCTGGTCGACCACGAAGGCGTTGGGCGCGTACAGGGTCAGCCCGTCGCCCCGGGCCTCGGCCTGCAGGGGCCGGAGCCAGGCGTGTATTTCCTCGGCCGGCAGTTCGGCTTCCAGTCGTTCCAGGCAGCGGGGCCAGGCAGCATCCATGTTCAAGCGTAAGTCCGGGGAGCAGTGGCGCCAGGGCGCCGCTGTGGATAAGTGATCGGGGGGACGCAGTCTAGCGCCGCGGGGCGATGCCCGCCACGCGGGATTGGCTTGACGTGGGGTCCGCCGGGCCGCTATAGTCCGCAGTCTTTTCCGCCCAAAACTTTAACCGGGGTGCCACCATGGCCACCAAGCGCACGTACCAGCCCAGCAACCTCAAGCGTAAGCGTGACCACGGCTTCCGTGCTCGCATGAAGACCGCCGACGGCCGCAAGATCCTCTCGCGCCGCCGCGCCAAGGGCCGGGCCCGCCTGGCCGTCTGACGCGTTTTCGCCGGCTTGCCGGCGACGACCTGCGGGCCATAGCCAGGGACCGTGAACACGATCCCGCCCGCCCCGCCGAAGACCTTCCCCCCGAGCGCGCGCCTGCGCGTTTCCGCCGAGTTCCAGGCGGTGTTCAAGGGGGGGCGCCGGCTCTCCAGCCCCCAGCTGCGACTGCATGCCCACGTCCGGGCCGATGCCTCCGTGCCTCGGCTCGGCGTTGCCGTGTCCAAGAAGGTCGACAAGCGCGCCGTGGGCCGCAACCGCATCAAGCGGCTGGCGCGTGAACTCTTCCGCGGCGGCCGCGACCAGCTGCCGCCCGGCGACTACGTGCTGATCGCCCAGCCCGGCGCCAGCCAACTCAGCAGCGACGACCTTCGCGCACAGTTCCAGCAGCTGCTCGAACGCGCCCGGTCGTTGAAGCCCACGCCCCCGCCCGGCACAATGCCGGCCACCCCGGGCGCGTCCGAACGCCCCGCCTCCGATTCCTGACCGAGACCACGTGCCCGGCCCCGGCCCCACGCCGGCGCCCGCAGCCTGCCCATGAACCAGACCCGTTCCTTCCTGCTGATCGCCTGGCTTGCCGTTGCCACCCTTCTTTTCATGGAGTGGAGCAAGGGCCCGGCCCAGCCCGCCCCGGTCGCATCCAGCGCCCCGGCCACCGCCGCCGACGCCATCCCGACGGGAGGCGACGTACCCGCCGCCTCGGCGGTGCCGTCCGCCGCCGCCGCGCCCTCCGCCAGTGCGGTCGCCGGCGAAGTGCCGACCGCGGCCCCGGTCGCGCCCAGCGCGGGCCTGGTCACGGTCACCACCGACGTGCTTCGCCTGCAGGTCGATCCGCGCGGCGTCAGCCTGGTCGGCGCCGACCTGCTGGCCTACCCGGTCGACAAGGACAAGCCGGACGTGAAGGTGAGCCTGCTCGCCACCGATCCGATCCACTACTCGGTCGCGCAGTCGGGCCTGATCGCCAGCACCGGCACCGCGCCCACCCACGAGGCCGCGTTCCGGACCGAGGACGGCCGCAGCAACTACCAGCTGGCCGACGGCAGCGAACAGCTCGAGGTGCCGATGGTCTGGGAAGACCCGGCCACCGGCCTGAGCGTGCGCAAGACCCTGGTCTTCACCCGCGGCTCGTACGCGATCACCGTGCGCCAGGAAATCCGCAACCAGGGCAGCCAGGCCTGGCGCGGCAACGCCTACGAGCAGCTGCAGCGCGTGCCGCTGCCGCCCGCCCCGCGCACCTTCGGCCTCACCAACCCCGAGACCTACAGCTTCGTCGGTCCGGCCTGGTACAGCCCGGAAGACGGCTTCGAGAAGCACAAGATCGCCAACATCCTCGAGGATGGCGCGCAGACCCGCGAAACCACCGGCGGCTGGATCGCGATGCTGCAGCATCACTTCGCGCTGGCCTGGGTGCCGTCCGACAAGGAAGCGCAGCGCTTCGAGATCAACGCGCTGCCGGGCGCCACGACCCGCTACCTGGTCCGCGGCGTCAGCGCGCCGATCGAAGTCGGCCCGGGCCTGTCGGTGACCCGCGAGATGCAGCTCTGGGTCGGCCCCAAGCTGCAGGAGCAGATGCAGGACATCGCGCCGGGCCTGAAGCTGACGCTGGACTACGGCATCTTCACCTTCCTCGCCCAGCCGATGTTCGACTACGTGCTCAAGCCGCTGCATGACCACGTCACCGGCGGCAACTGGGGCTGGGCGATCATCCTGACCGTCCTGATCATCAAGCTGTTCCTGTATCCGCTGTCGGCCAAGCAGTACCAGAGCTTCGCCAAGATGCGCGCCATCCAGCCGCGCATCGAATCGCTCAAGGAGCGCTACGGCGACGACAAGCAGAAGTTCCAGATGGCGATGATGGACCTGTACAAGAAGGAGAAGGTCAATCCCGCCGCCGGCTGCCTGCCGATCCTGATCACCATCCCGGTCTTCATCGCGCTGTACTGGATGCTGCTCGAGAGCGTCGAGATGCGCCAGGCGCCGTGGCTGGGCTGGATCCAGAACCTGACCGCGCCGGACCCGTACTTCATCCTGCCGGTGATCAACCTCGTGGTGATGTACCTCACCCAGAAGATGACGCCGACCCCGGGCATGGACCCGATGCAGAAGAAGATCATGACCTTCATGCCGCTGGTGTTCGGCGTGATGATGGCCTTCTTCCCGTCCGGCCTGGTGCTGTACTGGTGCACCAACGGCATCCTCGGCCTCGCCCAGCAGTACGTCATCAGCAAGCGCCACGGCGACAAGCCGGCGGCGGCGGTGAGCAAGTAAGGAATCGAACGCGGATCAGAGCGGATCAACGTCGATCAAAGCGGATCAAGAGCAGGAAGAAGCAAGGAAAAGGGGAGCACGGCGTGCTTCCCTTTTCTTTTCCTGCCTTTGCTTTATCCGCGTCAATCCGCGTTAATCCGCTTTGATCCGCGTTAGAGCACGCACTCCCATGACCCAGCGCGAGACGATAGCGGCGATTGCGACGGCGGCCGGGGCGGCTGGCGTGGGGATCGTGCGCCTCAGTGGCGCCGGATGCCGGGCGATCGCGGCCACCTTCCTCGGGCGCCCGCCGATCCCGCGGCAGGCGCACTACCTGCGGTTTCGCGACGCCGACGGCGCGGTGATCGATGACGGCCTGCTGATCTTCTTCCCGGGGCCACAGTCCTACACCGGCGAAGACGTGCTGGAGCTGCAGGGCCATGGCAGCCCCGTGCTGCTGGGCCAGCTGTTGCGGCGCTGCCTGGCGCTGGGCGCGCGCGCGGCGCGGCCGGGCGAGTTCACCGAACGCGCCTTCCTGGAAGGCCGGCTGGACCTGGCCCAGGCCGAGGCGGTCGCCGACCTGGTGGCCGCCGGCAGCGAGGCGGCGGCGCGCGCGGCCCGGCGATCGCTGGAGGGTGAGTTCTCCCGCCGCGTCGACCAGGTGGTCGAGGGCCTCACCGGCCTGCGGGTTTGGATCGAGGCCGCGCTGGACTTTCCCGACGAGGAAATCGACTTCCTGGCCGCGCCCGAGTTGCAGGAGAAACTGCAGCGCGTCGCCGCCCAGCTCGACGCCCTGCGTACCGCCGCCGAGCGCGGCCGGCGCCTGGTCGATGGCCTGCACGTCGTGATCGCCGGCGCGCCCAATGCCGGCAAGTCCTCGCTGCTCAATGCGCTGGCCGGCGAAGACCGCGCCATCGTCACCGCCATCGCCGGCACCACCCGCGACCTGCTGCGCGAGCGCATCCGCATCGACGGCATCGAACTGACCCTGGTCGACACGGCCGGCCTGCGCGATGCGCCCGACCTGGTCGAGCGCGAAGGCATCCGCCGCGCCCGCGAGGAGCTGGACAAGGCCGACCTGGTGCTCGCGGTCGTCGACGCCACCGGTTCCGCGCCGGCGCTGGCGCTGCCGGCGGGCGTGCCCGTGCTGTGGCTGCACAGCAAGGCCGACCTGCTGGCGAGCGTGCCCGCCCCGCAGTCCCGCGCCGACGGCCGCCACCTGTGGCTGTCGGTCCGCGATGGCCAGGGGCTGGACGCCCTGCGCGCCGCGCTGCGGGAGGCCGCGGGCCTGGGCGAAGGCGCGGACGGCAGCTTCAGCGCGCGGGCCCGCCACGTCGATGCGCTGGCGCGCGGCGCCGACGCCCTCGCCCGCGCGGCCGCCCAACTCCACCACGGCGCCGGCGAACTGGCCGCCGAGGAATTGCGCCAGGCCCAGGACGCCCTGGGCGAAATCACCGGCCGCGTCGACGCCGACGCCCTGCTGGGCCGCATCTTCGGCGACTTCTGCATCGGCAAGTAGCCGGCCCGCGCCGGCTACGCCGACGCCTTACGGCTCCGGCGTCGCCACTTCCCGGAAGCGCCAGAACGACCCGCCCGGATGCTGGCCCACGACCAGGCCGGCCCGGCGATCGGCCGGCAGGTTGTGCCGCAGCAGGTCGAGGATGTCGCGGATCACCGGCCGGGACTCGACGAAGTACGAATGCGCCAGCGCACTCTGGTCGACGCCGGTGGCATCGATGGTCTCGACGCCCGGAAGCACCATCAGGCCATCGCCGGAGTCGCCCGCGCGCGCGTAGCCGTGCACCTGCTTCGAGGCCTGCAGCGCCAGGTCGTTCGACGAGGCATACAGCGTGACCCGCTGCCCGGCCTGGCGCAGCGCCGGCGCCAGGTCGCGGCGGAACACCTCGGCATCGATGTCCGGCGCGGCCAGGATGATCTCGCGGAAGCGACCGCGAAGGTCCGGCCGCTCCTGCACCAGCGACTGCAGCGCGCGGGTCAGGCCCCGGTTACCCATGCTGTGCGCGATCAGGTAAAGGTTCTGCGCGTCGGACTTTTCGGCGAAATCGACCAGGAAGTCCTTGATGTGCGGCGTCGACCATTCGATGTTCGACTCATCGACGGTGTAGCCGGGCAGCGAAGCCTGTGACGGCCAGCTGTAGAACACCGCGGCGCCATCGAAAGCCAGGTCGTAGGACATTTGCGCGGTGCGCCGGGCCGCGTCCGCGAACGCCACGTTGTACCCGTGCACGAACAGGAAGGCGTTGCCGCCCTCCGACCGCTGCACCCGCTCCGAGAGCTCGCGGAAGAACAGCTCGCGCGAACGCCGCTGCACCGCCATCAGCACCACGTGCCGCGCCGGATCCTCGCGGAACTCCAGCCGCAGGATCGACGGCGACTCCAGCAGGCCGGCCTGGTGCTCACGCGGAATGCTGACCTCGGCGGTGCCGTACTCGACCTTGCCGCGCGCGGGGCCGTAGCGTTCGGCCACCGGCGTGTCGGTGAAATTGCGCGCGGCCTCGCGATCGGTGGCGTAGAACACGCGCATGGTCGCGTAGTTGCTGTCGGGGTCGACCGCGGGACGCGCCGGCAGCGGAGCCGGTCGCCGGGCCGAGGGTGGGCGGGCCGACGGCGGCCGGGAGGCGGCCGGCCGGGCCGGCGCGGCGGTCGGCCCTTCGCTGGCACGCCGGGCTTCGAACTCGCGCTGCTGCCGGGCGGCCAGCTCGGCCATGGCGCGCTCGGCCTGCGCCCGTTCGGCCTGCGCCCGTTCGGCCATGGCCTGCTCACGCGCCAGCGCGGCGGCGCGAGCTGCTTCGGCCTGGGCGGCGACCGCGGCGTCCTGGCTCGCCGGCGGCGGAGGCGGAGGCGGGGGCGGGGGCGGCGGGGGCGGCGGGGGCGGCGGAGGAGGCGGAGGAGGCGGAGGAGGCGGAGGCGGCGGAGGCGGCGGCGGAGGCGGAGGCGGAGGCGGAGGCGCCGAGGCCACGGGCGGTGCTTCCACCGGCGGGGGCAGGGTCGAACAGCCGGCGGCGGCGAGCAGCCCCAGCACCAGCAGGCAGCCAAGAAGGGCCTTGCGCATGGATATCCCCAGGTTGGAAGGTCGTTGCGCCGCCCGGCGAGGGCCAGGCGGCCAGCCTCGCGATAAGGCCCCAATCTGTGCGCCGGATCAAGCTTCGCAACGAAACCGGCTTGACAAACCGGCCAAACTCTTATGTGCTGAACGTCATGATTTGGTGATTTTTTTCAGGGGAAAGACATGACCGCTACGACTTCCACCTCGTCCAGCGCCCTGCGCTGGGGCATTGCTTTGGCGCTGGGCCTGACCCTCGCCGCCTGCTCCAAGGACGAAGCGGCCCCCGAGGCCGCGGCCCCCGCGGCCGCTCCGGCCCAGCCTGCGGGCCCGACCGCAGAGGAAGTCGCCGCCCAGGAAGCCGCCCAGGCCGCCGAAGCCGCCCTGGCCAGCCTCAGCGTCGATGACCTCAAGGCCCGCGGCAGCCAGGCCCTGCGCGAACAGCGTCTGTATGCCCCCGCCGGCGACAACGCCATGGAGTACTACCTGGCCCTGCGCGCCCGCAGCGAAAAAGTCGACCCGCTGGCCGAAAGCGCCCTGATCGACCTGATGCCCTACGCCATCATCGCGGCCGAACAGGCCATCAACCGCGAGGACTTCGCCGAGGCCGAGCGCCTGCGTGGCCTGATCGAGAAGACCGACGCCCAGACCCCGTCGCTGCCGCGCATCACCGACGCCATCGCCCAGGGCCAGGCCAGCGCCGCCGAGCGCGTGGCCCAGGAAGCCGCCCGCGAAGAACAGCGCCTGCGTGACGCCGAAGCCGCCGCCCAGCGCGCCGCCGCCGCGGCCGCGGCCGCCGCCGCGGCCCCCACGCCGCCGCCGACCCCCGAGCCGACGCCCGAGCCGACCCCCGCGGCGCCGACCCCGGCCCCGGTCGCGGCCCAGCCGGTCACTCCGCCGCCGGCTCCGGCCCCGGCCCGCCCGGCCCCGCCGCCGCGCGCCACCACCCCGATCGGCATCCGCACCCCGCAGCCGGCCTACCCGGCTTCGGCGGCGCGTTCGGGCATCACCGGCGAGATCACGGTCGAGATCAGCATCGCGGCCGACGGCAGCGTCAGCAACGTCCGCGTCGTCCGCGCCACCCCGCGCGGCGCCTTCGACCGCGAAGTGCTGGCCACCGTCCGCGACTGGCGCTTCCAGCCGATGGACCAGCCGGCCACGCTGACCCGCACCTTCACCTTCCGCATGTAATCCGCGGCCAGGCACGGTGAAACAGAAAGGCCCGGCAATGCCGGGCCTTTTTCTTCC
Source organism: Arenimonas sp. (assembly GCF_035721105.1). GTDB lineage: Bacteria > Pseudomonadota > Gammaproteobacteria > Xanthomonadales > Xanthomonadaceae > Arenimonas. The sequence goes on from NZ_DASTNG010000020.1 coordinate 28,617, forward strand.
CCAAGGAAAGGGGTCACGGGAAAAGGGGTCAGGCGGAGACGGCGAGTTGCTCGCGGTGGTAGATGCGGATCGCCACCCAGACCAGGCCCACGGCCAGGGCCAGGCTGGCGCCGAAGCTCAGCGCGAAGTCCGCGAGCGCCACCGCCTCGCCGCGGGCCAGGGCCATCACCAGCACGTTCTGCGACAGCAGCGGCACCGCCGACATCCACAGCTCGCCCTTCATCGGGTTGATCATCAGGATCACCGAGGGAAGCATCGGCACCAGCATCAGCAGCGACAGGTAGGTCTGCGCCTCGCGGTAGCTCTTGGCGTAGGCGGCGACGATCGTCTGAAGCGCGGCGAAGCACATCACCAGCGGCACCATCAGCAGGCCGGCGCGCAGGATCAGGCCCGGGCCGAAGTCGATGCGCATGCCCAGCCGCTCGAGCGGGATGTGCTGGAACGCAATCGCGAACGCCACCAGGCTCAGCATCATGCTCGCCATCGCGAAGCCCGCGGTGGCGCCTAGCTTGCCCAGCACGATGTCGGCCCGGGTGGCCGGATTGGCCAGCAGCGGCTCCAGCGACTGCCGTTCGCGCTCGCCGGCCGTGGTGTCGATGGCCAGGTACATGCCGCCCAGGAAGGCGCCCAGCACCAGCAGGTACGGCAGGAAGCCGAGCAGCTGGCCCGCACGCTGCTGCGTGCTCGCCAGGTCGCGGTCGGCCACCACCAGCGGCGACAGCAGCGCCGGATGCAGGCCTCGTGCCGCCACCCGCAGCGCCGACTGCTGGCTGCCATAGGCCTCGAGCAGGGCGCCGATGCGCGACTTCGGGGCCCGGCCGTCCTGGTCGGAGCTGTCGAACAGCACCTGCACCTGCGCGGTCTGGCCCTTGCGCCAGTAGTCGCCGAAGTCGGCCGGGATCACCAGCACCGCCCGCGCCTTGCGGTCACGGATGGCCTGTTCGGCATCGGCCGGCGCGGGCGCGATCTCGACGCCCTGCTGCACCAGCCAGCCGACCAGGTTGGGCGCGTGCTCGGCGCCGATCACCGGCAGCACCAGCGGCTTCTCGGCGCTGTCGAGCTGCTTGTTGATGATGAAGCCCATCATGATGGCGAAGAACACCGGCCCCAGCAGCGGCCCCATCACCAGCGCATTGACCACGGTCTTGCGGTCGCGCAGGTTTTCTTTGACTTCCTTGAGGAAAACGACGAGCGCGGCCTTCATGCCATCAGTCCTTCTTCGGTGCCGATCGCCTTGACGAAGGCGTCCTCCAGGTTGTCCTCGCCGGTCTGCGCGCGCAGCTCGTCGGGCGTGCCCTCGGCCACCACCTGGCCGCGGGCGATGATGACGATGCGGTCACACAGCGCCGCCACCTCCTGCATGATGTGGCTGGAGAACAGCACGCAGCGGCCCTCCGCGCGCAGCTGCAGCAGGAAGCGCCGCATCGCCCGCGTCGCCATCACGTCCAGGCCATTGGTGGGCTCGTCCAGGATCACGTTGCGCGGGTCGTGCACCAGCGCCCGGGCGATCGCGGTCTTCACCCGCTGGCCCTGCGAGAAACCCTCGGTGCGGCGGTCGATGATGTCGCCCATCTCCAGCGCCTTGGCCAGCGCCTCGGTGCGCTGCGCGATCAGGGCGTCGTCCATGCCGTGCAGCTGGCCGAAGTAGCGGATGTTCTCGCGGCTGGTCAGCCGCTTGTACAGGCCGCGCGAATCCGGCAGCACGCCCAGCCGGCGGCGCACGCCGGCGGGGTCGGTGTTGGCGTCGATGCCGTCCACCAGCACCTGGCCGCGATCGGGCTTCATCAGGGTGTAGAGCATGCGCAGCGAGGTGGTCTTGCCGGCGCCGTTGGGGCCCAGCAGGCCGGTGATCTGGCCATCGGCGGCCGAGAAGCCGACGCCGTCGACGGCGGTCACCTTGCCGAAGGATTTGTGCAAATCGCGGACTTCGATCACGGCTCGGCTCCGTTGTAGTTCAGGAAGAAGGGCACGGGGCCCAGCGCCTCCAGGCAGCTGGCGTCCAGGCCTTCGGGGTCGAGCTTGTCGACGAATTCGCCGACCAGGCGCGGCGTGCAGCCGCGCGGCAGCAGGATGTGGCCCTGGCCAGCGCCGACCAGGTGGCGGGACTTGCCCAGCGACTTGGCCACCTCCTCGGCGTAGCGCGGCGGGGTCACCGGATCGAACTCGCCCGACAGCAGCAGCGTCGGCACGTCGGTCACCAGCGGTGCGTGGAAGTCCTCCGACACCACGCCCTTGGGCCACACGCTGCACTGGGCCAGGGAGCCGCCGATGAGCGCATCGCCGAGCACGAGGTCCTTGTCCTCCGGACGCGCCTGCATCCTCGGCGCGTCCTCGGCGCACATCACCGACAGCTGCATGCCGTGGTTGATCATGCCCACCAGCGAATCGAACACCAGCGACGCCTGCGCCACCAGCGACTGCGGCCGGCCCTTGGCGGCCTCGTCCAGCAGCAGTGGCAGCAGCGCCGCCGTTTCCGGCGCATAGGCGAACAGGCGCGCGATCACCACCACCGCGCTTTCGTCGAGCCGGAGCTCGCGCACCTGGTGGGTCAGCGGATCGCGCAGGTTCACCGGCAGCGGGTGGGCGCGGACCTGGTCGCGCAGCGCGTACAGCGTGCGGTAGGGATCGCCGAAGGCCTGCTGGCAGCCGGGCCGTTCGGCGCAGTTGGCGAAGATCCGCTCCAGCGCCGACTCCAGGTTGATCGCATGCTCGCTGCCCAGCACCAGGCCCGGCGGCACCACGCCGTCCAGGATGATGCTGCGCACGGCGCCGGGCTGCTGGCGCGCGTATTCCTGCGCCATGCGGGTGCCGTAGGAGCCGCCGTAGAGATTGAGCTTGGGCGCGCCGATGGCCTGGCGCAGCGCCTCGACGTCGGCCGCGGCGACGCTGGTGGTGTACATCGCCAGGTCGGCATCGAGCGAGTCACGGCAGTCCTTCGCGAACTGCACCTGCTGCTCGGCGCTGGGCGAGGCCAGGTCCAGCTCGACCGGCGCCCGGCAGGCCAACGGGTTCGAGCCGCCGGTGCCGCGCTGGTCCATGAACAGCAGGTGCCGCTTCTCGCGCACCCGCGCCAGCGCCGGCGCCGCGCTGGCGAAGGCCTCGGTCGCGGCCTGGCCGGGGCCGCCCGCGAAGTAGACCAGCGGATCGGCGGCCGGCTCGGCGGCGCTGGAGGCGGCCAGCGCCACCTTCAGCGTGATCTTGCGGCCGTCGGGCCTGGACGGATCCTCCGGCACCTCGAGCGTGGCGCACTCGGCCTGCCGGGTCGCGCCCGAGCCGGGCTGGGCCAGCTCGCAGGGCTTGAACTCCAGGCTGCCCAGCGTGCGCGCCGAAACCGGCAGCGACAGCAGGAGCAGGGCGACGGGTAGCAGTCTTCGCATGGTGACCTCAGGGTCGTACGGCGGGTGTCAGGGATAACAGACGGCCGTCGGCGCAAAAGGTGACAGGCCGCCGCCCGGGCCGGCCAGGGCAGGCGGCTATTTGCTGCTGACGTACTTCTCGCGGCGGATGTGCGGCACCGGCAGCCCGGCGGCCTTGAGCACCTCGAAGGTGGCGTCGACCATGTTCGGGTTGCCGCACAGGTAGGCGATGTCGCCCTCGGCCGAGGGCGCGAACTCGGCCAGCACGTCCTGCACATAGCCCTGGCGCACGTCGGGGTGCGGGTCGGCCGGCAGTTCGCGGCTGAAGCAGGGCACGAAGCGGAAGTTCGGATGGGCCTGGGCGAAGGCGTAGAAGTCCTCGCCGTAGATCAGCTCCTCGGGCTTGCGGCAGCCGAACAGCAGCACCACCTCGACGCCACGTTCGGCCATCAGTTCGGCCAGCCGCGGCAGCATGGCCCGGTAGGGCGTGATGCCGGTGCCGGTGCCGATGAGCAGGTAGCGGCGGTTGGTGTCGGCCGGCACCAGGCAGAAGCGGCCGTAGGGACCGCTGGCCTGGATCTGCTGGCCCTCGTCCATCGCCTCGAACAGGGCCGTGGCGGCGCCGCCGGCGACGTAGCTGACCGCGATCTCGATCGCCTCGCCCGGGCCCATCGCGTGGTCGTGCATGGTCGCCAGCGAATAGCTGCGCTTGGTCGGCGTGCCGTCGGGATAGTTGAAGTGCACCTGCACGAACTGCCCCGGGATGAAGTCCAGCGGCTGGCCATCGTCACGCGCGAAGGCGAGGTGGCGCACGGTCGGGGCCAGCATGCGGCTGGCGACGAGGCGTAGCGGGAACTGCACGATGGCCAAGACGGACTCCGGAATCAGGAAACTGTGTACCGCAAGGATCCCGGGGGCGGGGCGGCAAGGCCGATATAATACGGCCCGCAGACCTCCGGCGCAGCGCCGGCGCGGTCCAGGAGACCCATGTCCAACCATCCCGCACTCGAGATCACCGATCTCCGGAAAACCTATGCCACCGGCGTCCAGGCGCTCAAGGGCGTCTCGCTCACCGTGGCCCCCGGCGACTTCTACGCCCTGCTCGGCCCCAACGGCGCCGGCAAGTCCACCCTCATCGGCGTGGTCAGTTCACTCGTGAACAAGACCTCGGGCGACGTGAAGGTCTTCGGCATCGATCTTCACGCCCAGCGCTCCGAGGCCATGCGCCAGATCGGCCTGGTGCCGCAGGAGATCAACTTCAACATGTTCGAGCAGCCGTTCGACATCTGCGTCAACTACGCGGGTTTCTACGGCATCCCGCGTGCAGAAGCCGAGAAGCGCGCCGAGGAAGAGCTCAGGAAGGCCCAGCTCTGGGACAAGGCCCGCACCATGTCGCGCACCCTGTCGGGCGGCATGAAGCGCCGGCTGATGATCGCCCGCGCCATGATGACCCGGCCCCGGCTGCTGATCCTCGACGAACCCACCGCCGGCGTCGACATCGAGATCCGCCGCGGCATGTGGAAGACGCTCAAGGAGGTCAACGCCGCCGGCACCACGGTCATCCTCACCACGCACTACCTCGAGGAAGCCGAGAGCCTGTGCCGCAACCTGGCCATCATCGACCGTGGCCAGATCATCGAGCAGGGCCCGATGCGCACCCTGCTGGCCAAGCTCGACGTCGAGGGCTTCCTGCTCGACATCGACGGCGACCTGCCCGCCACCCTGCCGCGGATCGAGGGCGCCACCCTGCTGGCCGAAAACGCCCACACGCTGGACGTCGAGATGCCGCGCGAGATGGACCTCAACCGCGTGTTCGCCGCGCTCGGCGACGCCGGCATCCGCGTGCGCTCGATGCGCACCAAGTCCAACCGCCTCGAGGAGCTGTTCGTGCGCCTCACCGGCCAGCCGGAGAAAGCCGCGTGAGCCAGAACCTGACCGCCCTGCGCACCATCGCCCGCCGCGAGGTCTCGCGCATCCTGCGCATCTGGGGCCAGACCCTGGTGCCGCCGGCCATCACCATGACCCTGTACTTCCTGATCTTCGGCAACCTGATCGGGTCGCGCATCGGCACCATGGATGGCATCTCGTACATGGACTTCATCGTGCCGGGCCTGGTGATGATGTCGATCATCCAGAACGCCTACGGCAACATCAGCTCGTCCTTCTTCGGCGCCAAGTTCGGCCGCCACATCGAGGAGATGCTGGTCAGCCCGATGCCCAACTGGGTGATCCTGGGCGGCTACGTCACCGGCGGCGTGCTGCGCGGGCTGATGGTCGGCGCGATCGTGCTGGGCATTGCGATGTTCTTCACCCCGGTGCGCATCCCGCATCCGCTGATCACGCTGGCGACGGTGCTGCTGGGCGCGACCATCTTCTCGCTGGCCGGCTTCGTGAACGCGGTCTACGCCCGCAAGTTCGACGACATCGCCATCGTCCCGACCTTCATCCTCACCCCGCTCACCTACCTTGGCGGCGTGTTCTATTCGGTGAAGCTGCTGCCGGACTGGGCCGAGGCGGCCACCCACCTCAACCCGATCTTCTACATGGTCAACGCCTTCCGCTACGGCCTGCTGGGCCAGAGCGACGTGTCGATGACCACGGCGTTCGCGCTGATGACCGGCTTCGTGCTGGCGCTGGGTTCGCTGGGGCTGTGGCTGCTGAAGAAAGGCATCGGCCTGCGCAGCTGAGCCTCAGCCGGGCGGCTGCAGCAGGAACACCGGCATGCCGCCCTTGCCCTTGACGTCCAGTTCGCCGCGCGGCGCCAGCGGATAGCGCGCGCCGAGCAGGCGTGCGGTGGCTTCGGTCACCTGCACGGCGCCGGGCACGCCGTGCGATTCCATCCGCGCCGCGGTGTTCACCACGTCGCCCCACAGATCGTAAGCGAATTTGCGCCGGCCGATCACGCCGGCCACCACCGGGCCGCTGTGGATGCCGATGCGGACGTCCAGCCCCAGGCCGGTCTCGGCGCGCAGCGCGGCCACCGCCGCGACCATGCCCAGCGCCAGGTCCGCCAGCACCGCGGCGTGGTCGGGGCGCGGCACGGGCAGGCCGGCGGCGACCATGTAGGCGTCGCCGATGGTCTTGATCTTCTCCACGCCGTGCGCGTCGGCCAGGTCGTCGAAGGCGGTGAACACGCGGTTGAGCAGGTCCACCAGCGCCTCCGGCGGCAGCCGTTCGGCCAGCCGGGTGAAGCCGACGATGTCGCAGAACAGCACCGACACCTCGGCGTGCCGTTCCGCGATGGCTTCGTCCGGCCGGTCCTTGAGCCGCTGCGCGATCGCCGCCGGCAGCGTGTTCAGCAGCAGGCGCTCGGAGCGCTGCCGCTCCCACTCCAGCTCGCCTTCCATCCGCGTGGCCGCGCGCTCGAACAGGAAACCGATGGCCATCACCACCACGAACACGAGCGCGAAATTCGCCGCCAGGTAGCCGCGCAGCTCGTCGGGCGGCAGCGCGTACACCGGCGCGAACCGGCCGCTCGCGTCCCACAGCGCCAGGTAGCCCAGGCCGACGGCGGCGGACAGCAGCGCGCGCTGCCGCGGCCGGCCGAACGGCGAGAACAGCACCACCAGCGGCACCAGCAGCAGGTAGTAGTGGAAGCCCGCGCCCCAGCCCAGCAGCCAGGTCGCCAGCGCGCCCTGTCCCGCGAGCTCCAGGCCGACGCCCACGGTGCCGGCCAGGTGCCAGCCTCGCGGCAGGCCCGGCCGCAGGACGAACACCCAGGCCGCGAACAGGTACACCGGCAGCGTCAGCAGGCTGTAGGTCACCAGCTCGGGCACGCCGCGCCAGAGGAACCAGGGCAGCAGCACCAGGTGCGCCAACAGTCCCAGCAGCGCGCAGGACGCCGCGAACACCCGCCAGCGCGCATTGCCCACCGCCGCGGCGGACGGACGCTGAAGTCGTTTCCAGGCCGTGGGCAGCCAATGCTTCATCGAATCTTCTTCCGGGGCGCGGTGTGTTCCGCAGCCTAACGCAGGCGATGGAGATGCGGTGGCCGCGCTGGCCAAGCCCGGGGCGGGCAGGGTAAGTTCGGGCCGTTTCCGCAGGGGGCCGGAACGATGACTGGCGACATCACGCAATGGCTCAACGCCGCCCGCGACGGCGATCCGCAGGCGCTGACCCGCGCTTTCGAGCTGCTCTACGCCGAGCTGCGCCGCCTGGCCGCCTCGCGGCTGGCGCAGGGCGGCGACGCCACGCTGTCGCCCACGGTGCTGGTGCACGAGACCTACCTGCGCCTGTTCGCCGGCGGCGAGATCGCGCTCGAGAGCCGCCAGCATTTCTTCGCGGCCGCGGCGCAGGCGATGCGCTGGATCATCGTCGACCACGCGCGGCGGCGGCTGGCCGAGCGCCACGGCGGCGGCCTGGTGCGGGTCGAGCTGGATGAGTCGCTGGTGCAGGAACTGCCGCCCCAACAGGTGCTGGAGCTCGACCAGGCCCTGGAGCGCCTGGCCCGGGCCAGTCCCGACAAGGCCCGCCTGGTGGAGCTGCGCTTCTTCGCCGGCCTGGAGTTCCCGGAACTGGTGGCACTGCTGGGCCGCTCGGAACGTAGCTTGAAACGAGACTGGGCGAGCGCCCGGGCAGCCCTGCACGCCATGATGGAATGAACCGATGGCCCGCGACGATACCGATCCCCGGCTGTGGCAGGACGCGATCGCCCTGTTCGAGCGCCTGCGCGACCTCGACCCCGCAGCTGCCGCGGAGGCACTGGCCGCCGCCCCGGGCGGCGTGCGCGAACGCGTGCAGCGCATGCAGCGCGCCGATGCCGGCAGCGGTCCGCTGGACCAGCGCCTGCCCGACGCCGGCGCCCCGGAGCAGCTGGGCCGCTGGCGCATCGGCCCGGTGCTGGGGCGCGGCGGCATGTCGGTGGTGTACCGCGCGCGCTCGACGGTGGCGCCCGAGGAGCAGGTCGCCGCGGTGAAGCTGCTGGCGCTGCCGACGCCGGACGCCCCGGCGATGGCGCGCTTCGAACGCGAGATCAACATCCTGGCGCAGCTGCGGCATCCGGGCATCGCCTCGCTGTACGACGCCGGCGTGGCGCCCGATGGCCGGCCCTGGTTCGCGATGGCCCTGGTCGAGGGCGAGCCGATCGACGCCTGGTGCCGGCGCACGCGGCCCGGCCTCGCCGCCCTCGCCGAGGGCGTCGCCGCGGTCGCCGATGCCGTCGCGCACGCGCATCGCCACCTGGTGGTGCACCGGGACATCAAGCCCGGCAACGTCATGGTGGATGCCGAGGGCCACGTGGTGCTGCTCGATTTCGGCATCTCGCGGGTACTCGAGGCGGGCGCGTCCGAACTCACCCATGGCGGCAACTATCCGTTCACGCCGCGCTACGCGGCGCCGGAGCAGCGCGAGGGCCGCGGCATCTCCACCGCCACCGACGTCTACGGCCTGGGCGCGCTGCTGCATGCGCTGGTGTTCGACGCGGCGCCGGCCTGGCCGCCGGGCCAGGGCGAAGTGGTGCTGCCGGCGGCGCCGGCGCTGCCGGACGATCTGCAGCAGGTCCTGGCCAAGGCGCTGTTGCGCGACCCGGCGCAGCGCTACGCCGGGGCCGCCGCCTTCGCCGACGACCTGCGGGCCTGGCGCAGCGGCCACCCCGTGCAGGCCCGCCGCGGCGGCCGGGGCTATCGCCTTGCGCGCTGGCTGCAGCGCAATCCGGTGCCGACGGCGCTGGCCGGCGCGCTGGTGCTGAGCCTGCTGGCCGGCACCGCGATCAGCCTGTGGCAGGCCGGCGAGGCGCGCGCCCAGGCGCAGGCCGCGCAGGCGGCCCAGGCCGAGGCCGAGCAGTCGCGGCAGTCGGCCGAGCGCGAGCGCGACCGCGCCGAGGCGCTCAACCGTTTCGTGCTGGGCCTGTTCTCGGCGCAGCTGCCCAACCGGCCCCGCGACGAACTGCCGACCACCGCCGAACTGCTCGACCTCGGCGTCGAGCGCGCCCGCGACCCGGCTTCCGGCGAGCCGGCGCTGCGCGCGCAGATGCTCTCGGCGATCGCCAACGTGTTCCAGACCCGTGCGCGCGCGGACGAAGCGGCCGGGTTGATCGCCGAGGCCGTCGCCCTGGCGCGCCAGGACCAGGCGCTGGCGCCCACGATCCTGGTCCAGGCGCTGCGTCGGCAGGCGTCGTTCGCCATGGCGCGCGGCGACTTCGCGCTGGCGGACGCCGCCCTGGCCGAGGCCATCCCGATCCAGGCGGCGCTCGAAGGCGACGCCCCGCCCGGACCGGACCTGTTGGGCCTCCGGCGGACGCGGGCCATGGCGCTGGCGGCGCGGCAGGACTACGCGGGAGCGGTGGGGCTGTTCGAGGCCATCCATCGCGATGTGGTCGGCCGCGACGACTTGCCCGCGGGGGTCGCGGCGCGGGCGGGCGCCGACCTGGCGGTCATCTACAGCAGCGTCGGGCGCTACGCCGACGCGCTGCCGTTCTCGGAGGCCGCGGTGGCGGCCGCGGAGGCGAGCGGGGCGCGTGACGTCGGTGCTGCCATCGTCCTCTCCAACAACGCGCGCCTGCGCATGTACCAGGGTGACTTCATCGGCGCGCACCAGCGCATCGAGGCCGCCCTGGCGATCCACGACCGTCTGTTCGACGCCCCGAGCAGCGCCCGCGCCGCGGCGCGCTTCAACCTTGGCCGCCTGCTGGCGCGCGAGGGCAAGTTCGATGCCGCCCTGGTCGCCCTGGATGCGGCGAGCGAGGAGTGGGCGCGCGCCGACGGGGAAGATCCTGGCC
>NZ_DASTNG010000021.1:0-109977 GCF_035721105.1 Arenimonas sp.
GCCCCATCCTCGCCAACCCTGAAATCCGCCGCTTCCCCCGCATCCACCCAGCGCACCCGATCCCCGATCGGCTGGCCGCGCCACGCCGGCACCTCGTGCGTCAGCCGCTGGTAGGCCCAGCCGAACCTCGCGTCGCGCAGCAGGCGCAGTTCGCCCTCGTGGGTCGCCAGCGCCTGCGCCAGCGCCGGCTGGAACACGGCCTGCCGCTCGCCCACCGCGCGCACCTGCTGCTGCACCCGCGCGCCATGCCAGGTCACCAGCACCATCAGCGCCACGACCAGGGCGCGGGCCGGACGGCCCAGCCGCGGCCACGCCAGCGCCGTGCACGCCACCCACCACAGCGACAGGCCGTAGCCGTACTGGGTGGCGGCCTGCGGCAGCACCAGCACGGGCGCCACCGACAGCGCGGCGCCCAGCACCATCGCCAGGCCCAGCCGCGGCGACGCGCGCAGCACCGCGCCCACCAGCGCCAGCATCAGGACCGCGGCGGTGGCCAGCTGGCCGGGCGTGCGCAGCCACACGTTCTGCACCTCGAACGCGGGCGTCATCGGCAGATACAGCACATAGGCCGCGAAATTCGCCGGCGCCGCGGCCGGCGCCAGCGTGTAGCCGCTGGCCTCGGCCGGCGCCAGCAGCACGCCGGCGCGCAGCGCCAGGTAGCCCGCAGCGGCCACGCCGGCGCCCAGCGTGGCGGCGCCCAGCACGCGGCCGCCGCCGGCCAGCAGCCAGGCCAGGCCCAGCAGCGCCGGCATCACCAGCGCGGACTCCTTCGACATCAGCGCCACCGCCGCGAGCACGAAGGCCGCGGCGCCGGCGCGCGGCGCCAGCCGCCGGGCCTCGCGCCGTGAGTCGCCGGCGCGCCGGTGCAGCGCGTGCACGATCCCCGCCAGCGCCAGCGATGCGCCGACCCACAGCAGGTCGGCCAGCGTCGCCACCCAGCCGTGCACGTAGGCGGCGTAGGGATTGAGGGCGAACACCAGTCCTGCCAACACCGCGGTGCGCACGCCCAGCCCCAGTCGCAGCAGCAGCCAGGCCAGTCCGGCCGCGATCGCGCTGCCCATCAGCACCCACAGCGAATGCAGGGCCTGCGGCGATGCGAACAGCGCGTTCGACAGCAGCAGCCAGGCGTTGAAGGTCAGCGGCCGCCACTGCAGCATCGAGGCATCGGTCCACGGGAACCAGGGCAGCGCGGCGCCGTCGGCCACGTCGGCCGCGGCGCCCCACTGCAGCTCGTCGTGGCTGAAATAGCCGGGGTTGAGCGCCAGCGCCAGCTGCGCCAGGCCGGCCAGCACCAGTACCGCCCACGGGGCGAAGGACGGGGTCGGCGGGCGGGGGCGGCGGGGCGCGGTCACGCCGGCAGTGTCGCAGCCGGGGCGGCGGACCGACAATCGCCATACGGGCGCGTCGGCAGCGGCCACGGCGGCCCGCTACAATCGACCTCCCCACCAGGCCACGCCCTGGCGCCCGCCCGAGACCGCCCCGACCCATGTCCGAACACGAAGACTTCAAGCAAGCCGCCCTCGACTACCACCGGCAGGCACCGGCGGGAAAGATCAAGGTCTCGCCGACCAAGGCCATGGTCACCCAGCGCGACCTGGCCCTGGCCTATTCGCCGGGCGTGGCGGCGGCCTGCGAAGCCATCGTCGCCGACCCGGGCGAGGCCAGCGCGCTCACCGCGCGCGGCAACCTGGTGGGCGTGATCACCAACGGCACCGCGGTGCTGGGCCTGGGCAACATCGGCCCGCTGGCGGGCAAGCCGGTGATGGAAGGCAAGGGGGTGCTGTTCCAGAAGTTCGCCGGCATCGACGTGTTCGACCTCGAGATCAACGAGAACGACCCGGACCGGCTGGTCGACATCATCGCCAGCCTCGAGCCGACCTTCGGCGGCATCAACCTCGAGGACATCAAGGCGCCCGAGTGCTTCGTGGTCGAGAAGAAGCTGCGCGAGCGGCTCAAGATCCCCGTCTTCCACGACGACCAGCACGGCACGGCGATCATCGTCGGCGCGGCGGTGCTGAACGCGCTGCACGTGGTGGGCAAGGACATCGCCGACGTGAAGCTGGCGGTCAGCGGCGCCGGCGCCGCCGGCATCGCCTGCCTGGACATGCTGGTGGCGCTGGGCATGCAGCCCGGCAACATCCTGGTCACCGACCGCGACGGCGTGCTGCACGCCGGCCGCGCCGACCTGCAGCCCGGCGGCGCCAACCACGGCATCGTCCGCTACGCCCGCGACACCGCCGCGCGCACCCTGGCCGACATCATCGTCGGCGCCGACGTGTTCATCGGCGTCTCGGCCGGCAACGTGCTCACCGAAGCCATGGTGCGGCAGATGGCCGCGCGCCCGGTCATCTTCGCGCTGGCCAACCCCACGCCCGAGATCGATCCGGCGCTGGCCCGCCAGGCCCGCCCCGACGCCATCATCGCCACCGGCCGCAGCGACCACCCGAACCAGGTCAACAACGCGCTCTGCTTCCCCTACATCTTCCGCGGCGCGCTGGACGTCGGCGCCACCACCATCAACGAAGAGATGAAGCTGGCCTGCGTGCGCGCGATCGCCGACCTGGCCCGGCGCGAAGCCACCGACCTGGGCGCCGCCTACGCGGGCGAAACGCCGCGCTTCGGCCCCGAATACCTGATCCCGCGCCCGTTCGACCCGCGCCTGCTGGTGTCGCTGGCGCCGGCGGTGGCGCAGGCGGCGATGGACTCCGGCGTCGCCACCCGCCCGATCACCGACCTCGAGGCCTACCGCGACCGGCTCAGCAGCTGGGTCTTCCGCACCGGCCTGCTGATGAAGCCGGTGTTCGACCGCGCCCGCGCCGACCGCAAGCGCGTGGTCTACGCCGAGGGCGAAGAGGAAACCGTGCTGCGCGCCGTGCAGACCGTGGTCGACGAAGGCCTGGCCCGGCCGATCCTGGTCGGCCGCCCGGCGGTGATCGAGCGCCGCATCCAGCGCCTGGGCCTGCGCCTGCGCATCGGCATCGACGTCGACGTGACCAACATCGACGACGACCCGCGCTTCAACGACTACTGGCAGCTCTACCACGAGATCATGCAGCGCAAGGGCATCACGCCCTCGGCGGCCAAGGCCATCGTGCGCTCGCGCGACGTGGTCATCGCCGCGCTGATGGTGCGCCGGGGCGAGGCCGACGCGCTGCTGTGCGGCCTGGTCGGCCGCTTCGTGCGCAAGCTCAAGTACGTGCGCGAGATCCTGGGCCTGGAAAGCGAGTGCAAGGGGCCGTCGGCGCTGAGCGCGGTGCTCAACGACAAGGGCGTGTTCTTCTTCACCGACACCCACGTCAACGTCGACCCCAGCGCCGCCGAGATCGCCGAGTCGGTCATCCAGTCCGCGTTCCGGCTCAAGCTGTTCGGCATCACGCCCAAGGCCGCGCTGGTCAGCCACAGCAACTTCGGCTCGAGCGAAAGCGCCTCGTCGCAGAAGATGCGCGACGCGCTGGCGATCCTGCGCGAGCGCGCGCCCAAGCTCGAGGTCGAGGGCGAGATGCACGCCGACATCGCCCTGAACGAGGAAGCCCGCAGCCGCATCTTCCCCGAGTCCCGGCTGTCGGGCCGCGCCAACCTGCTGGCCTTCGCCAACCTCGATGCCGCCAACGCCAGCTACAACCTGGTGCGCAGCGTCACCGACGGCGTCGGCATCGGCCCGATCCTGATGGGGCTGGCCAGCGCCGCCCACGTGCTCACCCCTTCGGCGACGGTGCGGCGCGTGGTCAACATGACCGCGATCGCGGCGGTCGACGCCCAGATCCGCGCCGCCCGGGGCTGAGATGGCCACCCGGACCGCCGCCTCGATCCAGCCGTCGCTGTTCGAGGCCGGGGTCGTGGCCGATGCGCCGCCGGTGGCGACGATCCTGCTGGTCTCCTACCGGATGCAGGACACGCTGCTGGAGGCGCTGGACTCGGCGCTGGCGCAGACCGTACCCTGCGAGATCATCGTCAGCGACGACAGCTCCGGCGACCAGTCGCTGCAGCGGATCGCCGCGCGCGTGCGCGACTACCGCGGCCCGCATCGCCTGCGGGTGCGCAGCACCGACCGCAACCTCGGCCTGTGCGCGCACCTGACCGAGCTGGCGCCGCTGGCCGGCACCGACATCCTGGTGTTCCTGGCCGGCGACGACGTCGCCTATCCGCATCGCGTCGAGCGGCTGGTGGCGCACCTGCGCAAGCATCCGCAGGCGATGATCGTCGGCTCCACCGTCAACGACATCAATCCGCGCGGCGAGATCATCAAGCCGCGCAACCGCGGCCAGCAGGCCGTGCTGACCCAGCGCGACCTGCGCCGCGCCGGGCACCTGGTCACGGTGCTGGGCGCGTCGATGGCGGTGCGGCGCGAAGTCTTCACCACGCTGCCGCCGCTGCAGGGCCGGGTCGAGGACAACGCCCTGCAGCTGCGCGCGGTGCTGCTGGGCGAATGCCACTGCCTGCCCGAGCCGCTGCTGGGCTACCGCCGCCACGAGGGCAACCTGGGCAACTGGGTGTTCGACCGCAGCGGCAACGATGCCGACACCTGGACCCGGCGCCAGCAGCGCGTGGCGGCGATGTACCGCGAAGTCGCCGACGACCAGGACCGCTGCATCGACGCCCGCCCCGACCTGCCCGCCGAGCGCCGCGAACAGGGCCGCGGCCTGGCCCGCATGTACCGCCTGGAAGCGCGCATGCGCGAGGCCCTGCTCGAGCCCGATCGCCGCCGCTGGCTGCGGCCGCTCTGGGAGGGGCTGTGCTTCCCGGGCCTGCGCCGGAAGGCGTTCGAGCGCGCGCTCAAGCTGCTGGTCCCGCGCCGGCGCTTCGGTCGCCGGACCTAGCCGGCCGCGGCCCGCTTGCCGCCGCCCCGGTTCCCGGCGATCTTTGGCGCGGGGGAACCGACCATGAAGCTCAAATCAGACCTGACCATCAACGGCAAGGCCTTCCGCAAGGGAGAGTCGGCGCCGATGCTGTTCATCTATCCGTTCTTCCTCGTGCACATGGGCATGTTCGGCCTGTCGGGCTTCCTCATGGCCTATGCGGGGAGCGGCACGCCGCTCCTGTTCCTCTACCTGCACGGCGGCATCGCCATCTTCGTGTACCTCGTCTTCTACCTGGCCATCTTCGGTCGGGACGAGGTGAAGTGGATGCTGATCAACGCCGGGCTGGGCCTGATGGGCATCTGGCTCGAGATCGAGACCATCCTGGGGTGGTTCGGCAAGCAGCTGTCCGACTTCTCGCCCTGGGTGCACGTCACGCCCTTCCTGTACTACATCCTCTACACCTTCCTGCTGCGGCAGATGCTGCTGGACCTGGCCGGCGCGCGCGAGCGGCCCGGGCGCAAGCGGCTGGTGGAAACGCTGTACGTGCTGGGGTCGCTGCTGGTCTACGGGGCGCTGTGGCTGGCGAAATAGCCCGTCAATAGTCGTCGTCGCCGCGCAGCACCTTCTTCTGCATCGCGTCGAGGTAGGCGTCGGCCTCTTCCACCGACGAGAAGATCTCGTCCAGCGGCACCGCCTTCACCACGTCGAAGACCTTCTGGATCTGCGGCTTCGGGTTCACCACCACCACCTTGCCGCCGCGCGCGGCCAGCGCCTTGCGCGCCTTGAAGATCGAACGCACGCCGGCCGAGCTGATGTAGTCCAGCCCCGCCAGGTCCAGCACCAGCGAATGGATCGACGACCCCAGCACCGGCGCCAGCTGCTGGTCCAGGTCGCCGTAGGTGTGGGTGTCGAGGCGGCCGGCGAGCGCCACGCGCTGGTTGCCGTTGCCGGCGGGGGTGATCTCGATGCTCAGGCTCATGCAGTTCGCTCCGGGGCAGGGACGTGAAGGACGATGCGCAGGACGTTGTGGCCGTCGTCGCGCGCGTAGGCGACCTCCTCGGCCAGCTCGCGGATCAGGTGGACGCCCAGGCCGCCGATCGGGCGGTCGGCGATGTCGGCGTACAGGTCGGGCGTGGGCTGCGACAGCGGGTCGAAGGGCCGGCCGTCGTCGCGGAACTCCATCGCCAGCTGGTGGCCGTCGAGGGTGGCCACCAGCTCCAGGGTCGGCTCGCGGCCGTCCTCGGCGCCGTGGTCGATGACGTTGCAGGCCACTTCCTCCACCACCAGGTGCACGTCGTGCATCAGGGTGGCGGGCAGGCGATGGTCGCGCAGGCCGGCGTCGACCTGGGCCAGCAGCTGGCGCACCGCGTCGCCCGGCAGCGGCGGCTGCAGCGAGGCCTTCACCATGGTGCGCTCGCGCACGCGGGCATCGCGCCGGTAGCGGATGGCCAGCACGGTGATGTCGTCCGACTGCGGTGCGCCGTCGGTGAAGGCATGCACGGCTTCGACCAGGTGCTCGCACTGTTCCCGCGCATGCAGCGCGGGATCGAGGGTCGCCAGCAGGCGGTCGGTGCCGAAGGGCTGGTCGTCACGATCGAAGGCCTCGGTGATGCCGTCGGTATAGGTGAACAACGTGTCGCCCGGCATCAGCCGGCCACGCCATGCCGGATATTCCCGCGCCACGTCGACGCCCAGCGGACCTTCGGTGGGCACCGGTACGAACTCGCGGCGGCCGTCGGCGCGCAGGATCACCGGCGGCTCGTGGCCGGCGCTGGCCAGGGCCAGCGCGCCGGTGCGCAGCTCGATCACGCCGCACAGCACGGTGGCGAACATGCAGGTCTCGTTGCCCTCGACCAGGTGCTTGGCGGCTTCGCGCAGCGCCTTGCCGGGCGAACCGCCCAGCTGCGCCGCCACTTCCAGCACCGTCATCGTGCGCGCCATGAACAGCGCCGCCGGCACGCCCTTGTCCGACACGTCGCCGATCACGAACCACAGCGAATCGCCGTCGCGCTCGAACAGGTTGTAGAAGTCGCCGCCCACCGCCTTGGCCGGCTCGAGCAGGCCGTGGAATTCGATGTGCGCCTCGCCGGCGTCGAATTCGCTGCCGGCCGGCAGCATCGCCTGCTGGATGTCGGCGGCGATGTTGAGCTCGCCCTCCAGCCTCGCCCGCGCCGCGCCCATGTCGGCGATCTCGGTCATCTGTCGCTTGATCGAGCCGCGCGCGGTGTCGAACGCCCGCGCCAGCACGCCCACCTCGTCCTCGCGCTGGGTGTGCGCCAGCGGGTAGTCGAACTCGCCGTCGGCGAAGTGCCGCGCGGTGTTGGTGATGTCCTCGATCGGCCGCGCGATCATGCCCGAATAGCGCCGCACCGCCGCCACGCACAGCAGCACGCCCAGCAGGCCGCCCAGTACGCCCCACAGCGTGATGCGCTCGAGCTGCGCCAGCACCACCTTTTCGTCCACCGACAGGCTGAAGGACCAGCCGGTGCCGCCCACCGGCCCGCCGAAGGTGTAGCGCACCCGGCCCTGCGCCGGACCGCTGGCGACGCGGTGGCGGACCTCGAAGTCCTGGCGGCGCCGGATCTGGTCGGCCACCGGCGCGAGGTCGCTGCGGCCGCCGGTGGTGGCAAGGGTGTCGAGGTCGAGCTTCATGGCGATCGCCGGATCCGGGTGCAGCACCAGCCGGTGCTCGGGCGAGTACAGCACCGGGATCAGGTTGCTGCTGCCGGGCAGTTCGCCCAACTGTGCGCGCAGGCGCTGCAGCGGCACGTCCACGCTGACCATGCCGATCACGGCGCCCTGCGGCCCGTCGCCGATCCGACGCAGCGGCAGGTTGAAGGTG
Source organism: Arenimonas sp. (assembly GCF_035721105.1). Lineage (GTDB taxonomy): Bacteria > Pseudomonadota > Gammaproteobacteria > Xanthomonadales > Xanthomonadaceae > Arenimonas. The sequence continues at coordinate 7,642 of NZ_DASTNG010000021.1, forward strand.
ACGAAGGGCTCCATGGCGGTGGCGGCATTGGCATAGGGCTCGCCCCACCAGGCCCGGCCCAGGCCGGTGGTGCGGGTGTACCAGGGCATCACCCGGTAGTCGTAGCCCAGGTCTTCGACCGAGCTTTCGAAGAAGCCGCTGCCTTCGCGGCGGATGTACCAGGTGAAGCCCGGGTCGTCGGGCGAGAGCCGGCCGGGCTCGATGATCACCATGGCCCCGGCGATGTCGGGGTCGGACTGGATGGTGGCCATCAGCAGCGAACGCTGCTGGATCGGGTCCCGCACCGCCGAGGTGGCGTTGGCGGCCAAGGCCTGGCCGCTGACCTGCACCGATTCGAGGGTGGCGGCCAGGCCGCGGGCGGTCTGGCTGGCCAGGCCGTGGATCTCGGTCTTGGCGTTCTGGATCAGCACCCCGCGCAGCGCCGCATAGAACACCGCCGCCACGCCCAGCAGCAGCACGATGCTGGTCAGGCTGGACCAGACCATCAGCCGGGTGCGCAGGCTGCGGCGCCAGCCCAGGCGGCCGGCAGCCAGCAGTTCGGAGGCGCGGGGCAGGTTGGCGTCCATCGGTCCCCTCGGGGGCGGGTCACGACAGCATAGCCTCGCCGGGCGCGGTCCGCGTGCAGGCAGGCGAGCGCCGAGGCCGGTCGACGGGCGAGGCGGGTGGTATGCGTCCTTGCGGGCACCGAAGGCGGGGACTAGCCTGCGGCTTGGGAATCGGGGGACGTCATGAATCGCATCCTGCTGTCGTGCTGTCTGCTGGCTCTCTTCGCCCCGGTGCAGGCACAGCCGCCAACGCCACCCCGCCTCGTGCTCGAAACGGCCGTGGTCCCGGCGAGCGCGGCCGAGGTCGCCGCCACCTGCGATCGCCGCCTGGCACAGGCCGCCGCGCTGCGCCAGGCGCTCGAGGCGGACGAAGCCGCGGCCTCGCTCGACACGTTCCGGCAGTTCGACGACCTGTCGATGGTGCTGGGCTCGGCCAGTCGCGACGCCGGCATCGTGGCCGCGACGGCCCCCGACGCCGGGATCCGGACTGCCGCCCGCGCGTGCATGGAAAGGCTCTCCCGGGCCGAGGACGCGGTACAGCTCTCTCGCGCGGTCCATGATCGCCTGCGGTCCATCCCGATGTCCGACGCCGATGCCGACGCCGAGACCCGGCACGTGCTCAAGCGCGTGCTGGCCGGCTTCGACCGCGCCGGGGTGTCGCGCGACGAGGCGACCCGGGCACGACTCGCCGCGCTCAACGACCGGATCACCGTGCTGGTGATCAAGTTCGCCGAGAACTTCGCCAACAGCCGCAAGACCGTCACCGCCGAGCCGGCGGAACTCGATGGCCTGCCGGCCGACTTCATCGCCGCGCATCCCGCCGGCGCCGACGGCCGGGTGGTGATTTCCACCGACCAGCCGGACCTGCTGCCGGTGCTGACCTATGCCCGCAGCGACGCGCTGCGGGAGCGCCTGTACATGGCCAACAGCACCCGCGCCACGCCGGAGAACGACGCGGTGCTGCGCGAGCTGATCGCGCTGCGGCATGAGCTGGCCACGCTGCTGGGGCGCCCGGATTTCGCGACCCTGCAGCTCGAGGACGCGATGGTCGACTCGCCGGCGCGCGTGACCGCCCTGCTCGACGACCTGCTGCGGGCCGGTGACGCCCAGGCGCGCCGCGACAGCGGCCGCATGCTGGCCCGCCTGCGCCAGGACCAGCCCGACGCCACCCTAGTGCCGGCCTGGAGCCAGGCCTATGTCACGCAGCTGGTCAAGAAGGAGCAGTACGACCTGGATGCGCAGGAAGTGCGGCGCTACTTCGCCTACGACCAGGTCCGCGACGGCATCCTGCAGCTGACCCGCGACCTGATGGGCGTGGAGATCCGGCCCTGGCGCACCGCCGTGTGGCATCCGTCGGTGGAGGCCTACGAAATGCTCGACGGCGGCGAGGTGATCGGGCGCTTCTACTTCGACACCCATCCGCGTCCCGGGAAATTCAGCCATGCGGCGGTGTTCCCGATCCGCTTCGGGGTCGAGGGCGGGTCCCTGCCGGTCGCGGCCCTGGTCACCAACTTCCCCGCCGGCGGCCACGACACCGGGTTGATGGAGCATCGCGGCGTCGAGCTGTTCCTGCACGAGTACGGGCACCTGATCCACGCGATGTTGTCCGGGCGCAAGCGCTGGACGCTGTCCGGCATGAACGGCCTGGAGCCCGACTTCATCGAGGTGCCCTCGAAGATGCTGGAGAACTTCCTCTGGGACTACGACACCCTGGCCCGGTTCGCGGTGGACGCGCAGGGCCGCACGATCCCGCGCGAGCTGGTCGAGCGCATGAACCGCGCCCGCGCCTTCGGCGCGGCCCAGCTGGACCGGCGCCAGATCAGCCTTGCCAACGCGTCGCTGTCCTACTACCGCGGTCCGCCCGAAGCCGATCTCAGCGCCCAGTTCCTGCGCGAATACGGCCGCTACGCGCTGGAGCCGCTGCCGGCGGGCGTGAGTCCCCAGAACGCGTTCCCGCACCTGGCGCCGCAGTCGGCGGCCTACTACAAGTACATGTGGGCGCAGGTCCTGTCCCTGGACCTGTTCACGCGCTTCGCGTCCGAAGGGGTGCGCAACCCGGCCGTGGCGCGCGCCTACCGCGACCAGGTGCTGGCGCCCGGCGGGGCCAGGCCAGCGGCGCAGTTGGTGGAAGGTTTCCTGGGTCGGCCACCGTCGCTCGAGGCCTACCGGGCGCGGCTCGCCGAGAGCGAGTGACCGCCGGCCGTTTTCACGCCGCGCCCGCTGCCGGGCCGGCCTGATGTCCCGCGCGACCCCGGCATCCGCGGGTCGCGGGCGGGGTTTCGCCCCGGCACATACGGGGGCGTCGGGCCGGCGGCCTGCGGTAAACTCCGAGCCTTGACTCTAAAAACCATCCGGCCGCGCCCGACCGCCGGCCTCAGGAAGACGCGATGAACTGGCTGACCGACGTACTGGAAAACGACCTCGACCCCACCGAAACCCGCGAGTGGATCGAGTCCATGAAGGCCGTGCTCGACACCGACGGCCCCGAGCGCGCCCACCACCTGCTCGAGCGCATGGTCGAACTGACCCGCCGCGCCGGCGGCCAGCTGCCGTTCCAGCCGACCACCCAGTACATCAACACCATCCCGCCGCACCTGGAAGCCAAGCACGACGGCGACGCCACCCTGGAATGGCGCATCCGCAGCATCATCCGCTGGAACGCGATGGCGATGGTGGTCAAGGCCAACCGCAAGCCCGGCGACCTCGGCGGCCACATCGCCTCGTTCGCCTCCGGCGCCACGCTCTACGACGTCGGCTTCAACCACTTCTGGCGCGCGCCCTCGGCCGACCATCCGGGCGACATCCTCTACATCCAGGGCCACAGCTCGCCGGGCATCTATGCCCGCAGCTTCCTCGAGGGCCGCATCAGCGAGGACCAGCTCAACCACTTCCGCATGGAAGTCGACGGCAAGGGCATCTCCAGCTACCCGCACCCGTGGCTGATGCCGGATTACTGGCAGACCCCGACCGTGTCGATGGGCCTGGGCCCGATCAGCGCCATCTACCAGGCGCGCTTCCTGAAGTACCTCGAGCACCGCGGCCTGGTCGAACCGTCCGACCGCAAGGTCTGGTGCTTCCTGGGCGACGGCGAGACGGACGAGCCCGAGAGCCTGGGCGCGATCGGCGTGGCCGGCCGCGAGGGCCTGGACAACCTGGTCTTCGTCATCAATTGCAACCTGCAGCGCCTGGACGGCCCGGTGCGCGGCAACGGCAAGATCATCCAGGAGCTCGAGGGCAGCTTCCGCGGCGCCGGCTGGAACGTGCTCAAGCTGGTCTGGGGCAGCTACTGGGATCCGCTGCTGGCGCGCGACACCGACGGCTCGCTCAAGAAAGTGATGATGGACACCGTCGACGGCGAGTACCAGAACTGCAAGGCCTTCGGCGGCGCCTACACGCGCGAGAACTTCTTCGGCAAGACGCCACAGACCCTGCAGCTGGTGTCCAACCTCAGCGACCAGGACATCACCCGCCTCAACCGCGGCGGCCACGACCCGCACAAGGTGTACGCCGCCTACCACAGCGCCGTGCACCACAAGGGCCAGCCCACCGTGATCCTGGCCAAGACCGTGAAGGGCTACGGCATGGGCAGCTGGGGTGAGTCGCTCAACCCGACCCACCAGACCAAGAAGCTCGACGACAGCGCGGTGAAGGCCTTCCGCGACCGCTTCCAGATCCCGGTCAGCGACGACAAGCTGGCAGAGGTGCCCTTCTACCACCCGGGCGAGAAGTCGCCGGAAGTGGAGTACCTCAAGTCCCGACGCGAGAAGCTGGGCGGCTACCTTCCGCAGCGCCGCGCCAAGACCAGCAAGCAGCTCACCGCGCCCAAGCTCGAGGTGTTCGAGCGCCTGCTCAAGAGCACCGGCGAGCGCGAGAACTCGACCACCATGAGCTTCGTGCAGGCGCTCAACATCGTGCTGCGCGACAAGCAGGTCGGCCCGCTGTGCGTGCCGATCGTCGCCGACGAGGCGCGCACCTTCGGCATGGAGGGCCTGTTCCGCCAGATCGGCATCTATGCCCGCGACGGCCAGAAGTACAAGCCGGTCGACGCCGACCAGCTGATGTACTACCGCGAGGACAAGACCGGCCAGGTGCTGGAAGAGGGCATCACCGAAGCCGGCGCCTTCAGCTCCTGGATGGCCGCGGCGACCAGCTATTCCTCGTCCGACCAGCCGATGCTGCCGTTCTACATCTACTACTCGATGTTCGGCTTCCAGCGCATCGGCGACAGCGCCTGGCAGGCGGCCGACATGCGCTCGCGCGGCTTCCTGCTCGGCGCCACCGCCGGCCGCACGACCTTGAATGGCGAAGGCCTGCAGCACGAAGACGGCCACTCGCACCTGCTGGCCGGCGCGATCCCGAACTGCAAGGCGTATGACCCGACCTTCGGCTTCGAAGTGGCGGTGATCCTGCAGCACGGCATGAAGCAGATGCTCGAGGACCAGGTGGACGAGTACTACTACCTGACCCTGATGAACGAGAACTACCCGCACCCCGACATGCCGGAAGGCGCGGCCGAGGGCATCCTCAAGGGCATGTACCTGCTCAAGGACGCCGGCAAGCCCAAGAAGGGCGAGCTGCGCGTGCAGCTGCTGGGCAGCGGCACCATCCTGCGCGAAGCCATCGCCGCGGCCGAGCTGCTGGACAAGGACTTCGGCGTGTCAGCGGATATCTGGAGCTGCCCCAGCTTCACCGAGCTGCGCCGCGAAGGCTTCGACGCCGAGCGCTGGAACCGCTTCAACCCCGAGGCCAAGACCCCGCGCAAGGCCTACGTCACCCAGTGCCTGGAAGGCCGCCAGGGCCCGGCCATCGCCGCCACCGACTACGTGCGCGCCTTCGCCGACCAGATCCGCGCCTTCGTGCCGATGCATTACACCGTGCTGGGTACCGATGGCTTCGGCCGTTCCGACACGCGTGCCAACCTGCGTCGCTTCTTCGAGGTCGACCGGTACTACATCGCGCATGCCGCGATTGCGGCGCTGGCGGCGGAAGGGAAGATGAACGGCAAGGACGTGGCGCGGGCGATCAAGCAGTACAAGATCGATCCCGAGAAGGCGAATCCGACCGGGGTTTGACGTCCGGCGAGAGCGCTGCCTTCGGGTGGCTCTCCTCGCGTATCGGCTTGGATCACTTAGCGCAGGATTAGGTCCGCAATCGGCCACAACCAGACGTTCTCTGCGAGTTGCATCACCCATCCTGCCGGGCGCACGAAAGCCCTGACCACTCCCTTCAACAGGAATTGGAAATGGCAAGTCTCAACACATCTCAATCCCACGAGCCCCGGATCACGGGAAAGCTGATCGGCCAGAAGGCTTCACTCAAGCTCGAAGACATCTGGGCCATTCGGATCAGGCTTCAACTGGGCCACAAGGTCCGGCTGCTTGCACTTTACAACCCGACGATTGACTCCAAGCTCCGCGCTTGCGACCTAGTAAAAAACCGGGTACTCGACGTCTCCCATGGCAGGCAGATGGCGTCCCGCTCGATTCTGATGCAGCAAGAAAACGGACGCCCCGTCCAGACCGATATTGCCCAATCGACTCGCGAGGCCGTGGAGGCTTGAACTGCCAGTTCCGATCTCAAGCCCCTCGGTTTTCCTGTTCACAAGCCGAGTGTCGATCTCGCCTACCTGTCGACGAGTCAGTACGCCAGGATCGTCAATCGCTGGGTGGAGGAAGCTGGCCTCGAGTCTGGCTCCTACGGCGCCCACACTATGCGCAGGACCAAAGCTTCACTCATCTACCGTCGCACTCGGAATCTGCGAGCCGTCCAACTGCTTCTTGGCCAAACGAAGCCTGAGAGCACGGTGCGCTACTTGAGTATCGAAGTCGATGACGCCTCAGAGATCGCCGAGCAGGCTAATGTCTGAACCCATCGAGCTAGCTCCTCTACTCCCTTAGATCGAGGGGTGGCTAGAAGTCGCCACTTGCATCGTAGCCGTACGGTAGGCATCCAATGGAACCCCGTGCTGGCGCTAGTTCAGATGTTCTATCCCTCGAATTGCGGCCTCAGGGAACAAGTTCTGAGCAACGATCGCGGTGCGAGCAGCTTCGCTGTTTGGCACAAAGACTACAACCGCCAGGTCCTTAATTGCACGTGAGCAGCACACATAGAAGAGGCGGCGCGTTCGCTCAAGAACGGACTCTTCACCCGCTGCTATGTTTGCGTCGTCGTTGTCCGAGAGAGGGACGTACCCGAGATACTTCCCGTACGAGTATTGACGGAATCCTGCCTCCTCATCATCGATAACCACTAATACGCGCTCAAACTGGGCGCCCTTAACCCCATGATGGGTCGCGAACGGCGACTCCTCCGTAAAGTAGCGCCGGTAGGCCCAGAGTTCGTCGACACCGCACGCTAGATAGGCTTGGACGTTCTCGAAGCCATTGCTGCCATCATTCACGACCTCTGCAGCCAGATGCATGGCGAAGCGATCATCGAGGCGCAGCAACTCGCAATCTCGCACATGCGTCAAGACGTCCCGGATAGTCGCCTGCGATCCTGCTGCCAACAGATCGACAAGCCCGTCGAGCCCTTCCTGCAGGGCGGTAAGAACAGGGGCCGTCGCTTGCCCTCGAAGCCGCGCTGGTTCAAGCCTCGGGCATTCGCTGCGCAAAGTCGATATCACAGTAAATCGATCGCCCGCTTGCGCAGCGACAACGAGAGGAAGTATGTGCTGAACAATTGGACGAAGCGGCCAAGCTGTGCCATCGCTCAGCCCTTCACTCAGACTCATGGGGGCTCGATCATGGAGCGCAGCATACAGATTGGGGAACCCGAGCCGGTTGGCCGCCATGCGGTGCACCAGTACAAGCAGGCGGACATCGCCCTCTCGCACGTCGCTTAGCCAAAGATTGTCGCCAGTTTCGGCGGCCAGCCACTGCCTAACGGCCGCGAGGCGCGCACTCCGCTCCGTGTCCGCCGGCAGGATGAACAGATTGGAGGTGCCGGCAACTGGCTGCTCGATACCATCAACCGTTATCGTCCGACCACGCACCTGCTCAAGACCGTCGCCATGGGCTCGGATTGCATTGAGGACCCTGAGTACCGATGTCGGGCACCGGAAGTTCTCAGGCTTGCTGATCTCCGCCCAGTCGTCGTTCAGCGGGACAGCGCCTGCTCCGCTCATATAGATTTTCTGCATCGGGTCTCCGAAGAACCCGACACACAGGCCAGGATGTTCACCCGATATGTGCCGTAACGCTTCCACGACTTCCGGATTGGTGTCTTGGCTCTCATCGACAAAAATGTAGGGAAAGCGCTTAGCGACGAGTTGCCTCAGCAGCGGATGCGCTGCGACGCAGGCTGGGGTTAGCTTGAGGATATCGTCATGGCCAAGGATGCCTTCAGCGTAGCTGCTGCCGGTGCCGTAGACGAAAGTCTCTACTTCGCTGATCGCAGCCAGTTCGGCTTCGAGATCTCCAATCTCCTGTTCGAGGCGGGCCTTCGTTCTCGCCTGAGTCCGAGGCTTTTCGTAATGTGCGCGTCGCTCCGCGATCTTCTCGTCGATGCGGGTGGCAACCCAAGCCGCGATATCCGACTGGAATGGCCGGATGACTGACCACAGGAAACTGTGAATGGTCGAGATGTGGAATAGCGGCGAGGCACCCACATCAGCCAAAATCTCACCGACGGCGACTTCGGTATATGTAATGCAGGCAATTTGTTGCCCAGCGCGGCGCAGGGCAGGGCCGCGAGTTTCCGCTAGGTACGCGATAGCTTTGATAAGCGAGGTCGTTTTCCCCGACCCCGCACCGGCGACCATGACAAACGAGCGTGGAGGCATCCGATCGAGACACGCTCGGACATCTAGATCGGCTTGCGTATCAGGACTGCCGATCCGGCTTGTCATGCCACTACCTCGTCGCCGGCGTCGACTGGTGCCCCCTGGGGGGAGTTCTCTTGCGGCTGGTCCGCGTCCGGTTCCGGCGGCGCAATCTCGGATTCAAGCCAGCTCAGGCCCTCGGAGATATAGGTTGGGACCGACCAACTGCTCGGATCTTCGGCTAACAAAGCGAGCGCAAAGTCGGTCTTACTAAAGTTCTTAGCCTGCACGCGTTTGTGGATGAGTTCCGCAAGCGTGATCAAATTCTTCTCGTCGGCCTTGGCAACGCGGAGCTGAAGCGGCTTACGTTTCTTGTCCTGGCACCATTCAAGATTCTCAAGCGCGAATGCTTCCTCCAGCGTGCGCCCGGCTAGCGCCAAGGTCTCTCCGCCCCAAGTGACATCGGTCCGGCACTGATATGCAACGCGTACCAAAGCGTCATTGTTGTCCGTTCTCGCCTGGATTTTCTGCTCAGGCGTCGCCGCCCACAGGGCCGCGACCGTGTCGCATTTCGGTAGCCATTGGATCAGGGTCTGATTGGACGTCGCCGCGCCCGGATGACCTGCTATGCAGGTCTTCCCGGGCTTCTCCGCAGCCACAGGAGAATTCTCCTCGTCATCGTCATCCTCATCGTCAACTTCCTCAGCGGTAGCGTCGGCAGCTTGCGCGTTCTCGGAGGCTGGTTCCGCGGCTTTCGGTTGGCCAGCGAGTGCCGCACCCTCGGTATCCTTCTTTCTTGGACCGAACACGCTGTCTAGATCGGTGATGATGAGCGTTGTCAGTCCGAGAAACTCAATCAGCGCTTTGAATCGGTAGCCGAACGCTCCACCAATCTCTAGAGTAGTGAGATAGGTCGATTGCAGCCGCGGGGCAGCATTGGCGATCATCTGCGGCAATAGCAGCCTTTCGACATTGCCTTCGACCAACACTGTGCCATCGGCGAAGAAGAGATCGCAGTGCGCGAGTTTCAGATAACGCTCGAGAAAGCTTCGGATGTCCGGATCAGTGCTGTCGTAGAAAACCGAGAGGTTGAGTACATCGGTGGTCGACACATTCTGTGCACGGCTTCGACGAAAATAGCGAATCGGCCGGAAGCCTCGTTCGTAAAGGATATGAGTCGAATGGGTCGTGATGACGATCTGACTCGTGTAGTGCGTGCGGTCTTCGCCCTTGAGCGCTAGGATATCCATCACCTTGCGGATGAAGGCCTGTTGAAGCTGAGCATGGAGGTGCGCTTCGGGCTCCTCGATGAAGATCAGGTGGACCGGGGGACGATTTTCGTCGATCGCCAGCCATCGAGCGTGGAGGTCGAGCAACTCGACGACCATGAAGATAAGGTTCTTAAAGCCAAGTCCGTTATACCGATCGGGTAGAGTAGGCGGATCGGGCTTTCCGTCATCGGCTCCCAACGCATAGTGAACGATCGCGCCATCTCGACCGCTCATGATCTGGGCAGGGTCGAGGGCCGATCGGATTATCATCCGCGGGTTTGAGAGGCCTGGATAGCCCAGCTTCGACAAGCTCTTGAGCGTCGGTTCGAACACTCGTTCGAGATGTTCGTTAAGCGAGACTTCGGATGCTGCGAGGGCGCGCAACGCTTCGATGTCTTCGCCTTTCTGTTCGAGGTTTCGCCCGTAGAAGCGACTGAGGACACGGGAGAGATCCTCAGCCCGAGAGCCACCTGGGCTGTCAGAGAGATGGCGCTGCGCGTTCAAAAAGTCAATATGGAGAAGGCCGTTCAATATCTCACGGCCGCTCCGGTCGCGTCCGGTGAGGGTGGCTGGGTCATAGCCAGCCTCAGCGACCATGTTCGTATCGAATCGTGCTGGATCGAGTACGAAATAGCGCAGCTCATATTCGTCATGTAGCCTGTCGCGAAGGAACTCCCGCAGGTTGCGCGGCGAGGGATCGAAGGCGGGTGCCCCGTCTTCACCCTTAGCTACCGCATCGAGCACGCGCTGGCGCAGTTCCACATAGCGTGCATGCGTCGCCGTAGGATTGGTTGGCGCGTACGCAATACGCATGCCCACCAACTTTCCTTCCCAAGCAAGGCTGGGAAGTAGATCGATGACGCGGTGAACATCATCCGCACCGATTTCGAACCATACGTCGATTTCCATCGTGGGAAGGCTCGCCTGGCCATCCCCCTCACCAAACGCAACGATGTCGGCCCAAAGTTCGGCGCTAAAGTCGTGAATGTTGAAACGGCCGCTGCCAGTGAACAACTGGAGTGCGTGTCCGACCGATGTCTTGCCGCTGTTGTTGGCGCCGACAAAAATGGAGATGTCGGAAGCAAGGTCGACTACAACGTTTTTAAGCCGCCTGAAGTTGCGGACAGCCAGAACCTTTAAGTGCATATGGAACCCCTGCTCAGTCTGATTTCGGCTGAAACCTTAGTGCATCTCCAAAGGGCCGACGCTTCTGTTGGATGCTAGGCCCATCTCAAAGGATCTCTAGATTGATCCGTGAATATGAATCCGCTGGGGTTGACTGGATTTCCGCTCCGGCTCTGTGGCTGGATGACCGGAATGGGTCGATTGCGGAAGTGAGTCTCGCCAATCCTTCACTGCACGTTGCCCTACGCTGCCTCTGCTCTGCCGGGCAGCGTGCCAGACGCCTTCAGGTCCAACGTAGCAGATTTCGGCTTCCAGCCTCAGTCTCGTGGGGTTGGCAATAATAGATTTGAGAAATTCTCAGCACCGAAGGGTCAGCCGTCCGGTTGCGCTAGCATTCCCCCAATGCCCGCAGCCCGGATTGCCTGATGCGACGCTTTTTGTTTTCCAGCCTGTTCCTCGCCTGCACCCTGGTTCACGCCGATTGCGGCGACGCATCATTCGCCCGTCCGCTGGAGGGGATGCAGAAGGTCCCAACCTGCGAGACCAATGGCAAGGACTGCGTCAGCTCTGCCTACGCGGTGCACAAGTTCTCAGAGGCGATACCCGACGATCCGACGGTAATGACCGTGACCGCACAAGGTAGCCCGTGGCGGATTTATGGCCCCGGGAATCGCATCCTCCGAATCGATGAGCTGGCCGGCATCCTGCGCGATGCACGGAGTGAGGGTGAGTCGAAGGTCGTGCTGATGACGTCCTGGTCCGGCGTTTCGCCCTCGCCAGGCGTCGCTTCGCTGGCTGACCAGGTGTCCAGGGCGCTCGATGGCTTCCCGGTCGAAGGCCAGGACGGTTTCCTTTGGATTTCCTCCAAGGGCGAGACCCGTACCACGCATCAGGCGTTCACTGCCCGGGATGGCAACGGCAGCTACGGCGTGGCCGCCGACGGCGAGGTGTTCGTGCCGCTGGCGGCGGGTTGGGTGGCCCAGGTTGTCGACCAGGCTGTCGGCGATGTCGACCCGGAGTATCTGGTGGAAGCCGGCGTGGGCTGGGATGCGTTCATGCTCTGTCCGTCCAGCGCCCTGGCGATGTTCGAGCGGGCGGGGCGGTCGGGTTCGGCGGTGGGTTCTTACAATGCGGCGCAGATGCTGCTGGCCCGCGGCCAGGCGGGCGATCGTGACGCGGCGATACGTTGGCTGAGGCAGGCGGCCGTCGCTGGCGATAAGCCGGCCGCGGAACAGTTGGCGTCGCTCGCCGCGGAGGCTGACGCGCCGGCCCCAAAGGCCAATTGAAGGACATTCCGCGTTTCCTCACTGGCACGGGCGGCTACGTCTACGTCGAGAGTTGATTCCAAATTGGCCAGGGGAAAGCCAGCCGGGCTGGCGCAACACGAATGGGTTTTGTCCGCTGACGGCCACCCTCGCCGTTGCCCTGCGCAACCCCGGCCAATCGGGCAGACTGCTGCCAGATCCGCCGTCGCGGACCAACCGCCCATCGGGAGCAAGCATGATGTCCAGCAAGCTCGGCCCCGCCAGCGGGGTGGCGACACTGCTGCTCCTGACCGGCTGCCTGTGCGCCCCTTCCCGGCCCGTGCCGGCAGCCCAGGCGCCGGCCTTCAACTTCGACCGCTTCGTCTATCTCGAGGAGGTCGCCGAGAACACGGCCAACGCCAGCCTCGGCGACCTGGACGGCGATGGTGATCCGGATATCGTGCTGGCCAAGGGGCGCCATTGGCCGCAGCGCGACCTGGTGCTGTTGAACGACGGGCAGGGCGACTTCGGCGAACGGCACGCGCTGGGCACGCTGGCGGAGCGGACCTATACCGCCGCTCTGGCGGACCTGGATGGCGACAAAGACCTGGACCTCGTGGTGGGCAACGACCGGCCGGATGCCAAACGGGTCTACCTCAACGACGGGAAAGGCCAGTTCACGGTCGGCGGCACGTTCGGAAACCCGGAGTGGTCGACCCGCAACGTCACCGTGGCCGACCTGGATGGCGACGCGCGGCCCGACATCATCGTGGCCAACCGGGGCGGACCGGACAGGCTCTGCGAGAACGTCATCTGCGACAACGACGGCCAGGGCCGTTTCCCGTCCTGCCGCCCGCTCTCGCGCGACTCGGCCACCACCATTGCCGCCGCCGACATGGACGGCGACGGCAGCATCGACCTGATCGTCCCGCACCAGGACCCTGGCCAGAGCTACCTGTTCCTCAATGATGGCCACGGCCAATTCGCGGCGAAGCAAGCCATCGGCCCGGCCGATGCGGCCACCCGTGCCGTGGCGACGGGCGATCTCAATGGTGACGGCCGCCTCGACCTGGTCATGGGCGACGAGCTGCGGGGTGGCGCGCACGTTTATTTCAACGAGGGCGAGGGGCAGTTCTCCGCCCCCGTGTCGCTGGATGTCGACCAGCACAGTGTGTATTCGATCGCGGTGGCCGACCTCAACCGGGACGGCCGACTGGACGTGGTGCTTGGCAACGACAGCACCCCGAGTCTGGTGCTGATCAACGAGGGTGACGGCCGACGCTACACCGCCACGCCGCTCGCGGCAGTCGATGGCGCGGTCTACGGCCTGGCTGTTGGCGACCTCACCGGCGACGGCTGCGCCGATATCGTCGCCGCGCGTTCCAATGCCCGGAGCATTCTCTACATCAACGCCTGCGCGGGTCGGTGAACCGCGATCGAAGCGATTCAGAGCAGGCCAGGGACGTTGGCGGCTCTTCTCAGCGCAGGCTGGCGTGCAGTCCCCAAGTCGCGGCCAAGGCTGTTCCGACCAGGACGCCGGTGACAAACCACCCTGGGAAGTCGCCGCCCATGTTCCACGCAGCCCAGACGGACGCGGCAAACAAAAGGCCGCCCAAGGCCAGTGCAAGGCCGCGCGGCCAAAGCGGCGACCATCGCGCTACAGAAAAGACCGCAACCCATGCCGATAGCAGCAGCCAGCCAAGGTCCCAGGCCAGGCGCGGCGTGCCGCCAGGGGGCAGGCGCAGCGCGGCGGCCAGTTCGCCACCGATCCAGTTGATGGCCGGCACGCTGGCCAGCGCAGCCGCCACGAGCAGAAGCGAAAGTACTAGCCGCCGAAACGTCATGGCGCCACCCGCGCGCCGTCGCGGCTGAACACAGACGACATCCGCGCCAGGATCCGCCCGATATCCGATGCCACGGCATCGGCATCCACCACCTCCACGGCACGGTCGATCATCAGCACCTGGGCCAACAGGCCTTCCGGCGTCTCGGCGCCCATGCGCAGCAAACTGTGGGTGGTTGTCTCGGGTTCGATCACGCCGCACCAAAGCGGCAGCGCCGCCTGGAGCTCCTCGAGGCTGCCTTGAAGCCGCAGCGTGATGCGGCAGGCGAACGGCGCGTAGGCGATACCGCGCTCCAATCGCGCGGCCACGTCCGGCGGGACGGGCCGGGGCGCGAACAGGTCGCCGAGCTGCAGGCCGCCCTCGATGCGATCGATGCGGAAGCTGCGCCAGTCCTCGCGTTCGATATCCCAAGCGATCAGGTACCAGCGGCGGCCGTAGTTGGCCAGTCGCTGCGGCTGCACGTGGCGCGCCGTGGTCTCGCCCGCGTGCTTGCGATAGCTGAAGCGCAGCGCGCGGCCGTCGCGGCAGGCGGTGGCCAGTTCGCTGAGCAGGCCGGCGTCCACCAGCGGCGTGCCGGTGCGCAGCGACAGCGTGACCGCATGCAGGGCGGTGGCGCGACGGCGCAGCCTTTGCGGCATCAGCTGGTCGAGTTTGCCCATCAGCTGCAGCGACGTCGCCTCGATGCCGCCGACGCTGGCGCTGGCGGCGCGCAGGGCGATGGCCAGCGCCACGGCTTCGTCGTCGTCGAGCATCAGCGGCGGCAGCGCCGCGCCGCGGCCCAGGGCGTAGCCGCCGCCGACGCCGGACGAGGCTTCGACCGGATAGCCGAGTTCACGCAGGCGCTCGACGTCGCGGCGCAGCGTGCGCGCCTCCACGTCCAGCGCGTCGGCCAGGGCTGCGCCGGGCCAGTGCCGCCGCGACTGCAGCAGGCTGGCCAGGCGAAGCAGGCGGGCGGAGGTGGATAGCATGGGCCGAGCCTATCGAGGACAGTAACTGTCCGCAATCTCGGATACCTTGCCCGAACCTGCCGCCCACCGAGGACCCGCCATGATCACGCTCTACCACAACCCCCAGTCCCGCTCCTCCGGCTCACGCGTCCTGCTCGAGGCGCTGGGCGTGGACTATGCCGTGGTGCCGCTGTCGTTCAAGGCAGGCGAAACCCGCACGCCCGAATTCCTTGCCATCAACCCGCTGGGCAAGCTGCCGACCCTGGTGCACGACGGGGCGGTGGTCACCGAACAGGTCGCGATCACGATCTACCTCGCCGATCGTTTCCCCGCCGCCGGCCTGGCGCCGGCCTTCGACCACCCGCTGCGCGGACCCTACCTGCGCTGGCTGGCCTTCTACGGCGCCTGCTTCGAGCCCGCACTGGTGGACCACGCCTACAAGCGCGCGCCGCTGGAATCGAGCGGCTCCCCGTACGGCGATTACGACACCGTGATCCAGGTACTGGTGGACCAGCTCTCGCGCGGCGACTACCTGCTGGGCGACACCCTGACCGCCGCCGACCTGCTCTGGGGCACCGCGTTGAAGTGGACCACCGAGTTCGGCATCGTGCCCAGGCTGCCGGCCATCACCGCGTACATGGCGCGCGTGGCCGCGCATCCGGCGGTGGTCCGCGCCGGCGCGCTGGATGCGGCGCTGGCGGCCGAGATGGCGACGGCCTCGGACTGACGCGGGTCCCGTTGCGGCCGGCAGCACGCGGGCGCATCCTGCGGCAGGCGGGCGGTCTGACGATCTTGATTCGCGTGCCGCCCCGGGGCGCCGTCGCCGCCTGGATTCGAAAGGAGTCGCCATGAACCTCGGCAATTTTTCCGTCAGCCTCGCCGTGAAGGACCTCGCGGCCTCGCGCGCCTTCTACGAAGCGCTGGGCTTCACGGCCTTCCACGACCAGTCGCAGCACGGCTGGATGATCCTCAAGAACGGCGACACCGTGATCGGGCTGTTCCAGGGCATGTTCGAAAAGAACATGCTCTGCTTCAACCCGGGCTGGGACAACAACGGCCATGACGTCGATCCTTTCACCGACGTGCGCGAGATCCAGCGCCAGCTCAAGGCGCGTGGCATCACGCCCGTCACCGAGGTCGACGAGTCCACCACCGGCCGCGGCCACTGCATCGTCGTCGACCCCGACGGCAATCCGGTCCTGCTCGACCAGCATCGCTGAGTCCGGCCTCCGGCGCGGGGCGCCGGGGCGGGCCGGCCCCGCATGTCACACTTCCCGCGCCCACTCGTTGTATCGGGTAACACCCACCCGAGCACCGCCATGACCCCCGACCTCCTCGACAGCCTGATCGCCCGCGACCTGCCCGCCGCCCAGCGCGGCGACGCGGTGGCCTATGGCCGGCTGGTCAGCGCCACCCAGCGGATGGTCGCCAGCGTGGCGCTGGCGGTCACCCGCGACGTGCATACCAGCGAAGACATCGCGCAGGAGACCTTCCTCACGGCCTGGCAGCGCATCGGCCAGCTGGGCCACCCGGGCAGCTTCCTGCCCTGGTTGCGGCAGGTCGCGCGCAACCGGGCCATCGACCACGTGCGGGCGCAGCGCTATCGCGAGACGCCGGTCGATCCGGTCGAAACCCTGGCCACCGTCGCCGCGGCGCCGCAGCACGGACCGGCCGAGCAATTCGTCAGCGACCAAGACGCGCGCCATCTCGCCCAGGCCCTGGACGAGATCCCCGAGACCAGTCGCGACGTGCTGCTGCTGTACTACCGCGAAGGCGAGGACACGCGCGAAGTCGCGGCCCTGCTGGGCCTGACCGAGGCGGCGGTGCGCAAGCGGCTGCAGCGCGGCCGGGACGCGCTGCGCGCCGAATGGCTGCGGCGCTTCGCCGACGCCGCCCGCGGCAGCGCCCCGGGCATGGCGTTCGCCGCCACGGTGGGCGCGGCGGTGGCGGCGATGGCGCCCGCGCAGGCGACCGCCGCCGGACTGGGCCTGGGCGCCGGCGCCGGCAAGCTGGGCCTGGGCGGAAAATCGCTGCTGGCGGTCTTGGGCGCGCTGGCGGCGGCCATCGGCGTGGTCGTGGGCGCGGTGTGGCTCGAGACCCGCTACTACCTGCGCCGCGCCCGCTCCGCCGCCGTGCGCCGCGCGATCGTGCACAACGGCGTCCTCTACGCCGCGCTGCTCGCCAGCTACATCGGCCTGCTGGCCTGGGTGCGGCACGCGCACTGGAGCCCGAACCAGATCCTGGCGCTGGCGGTCGTCTATGTCGTGCTGATCTCGCTGGTCACGGTCGAGCGCCGCAAGCACATGCGCAAGACCCGGCGCGACCACGAAGACTGAGGTCCGGCGCGCCGCAGCGCGTCGCTTCAGTGCGCGCCCGGAGTATGGCGCGCCACCACACGGCCGAGCACGTCGCGCGACGGTCGCGGACCCGATGCCGGGCGACTGCCCAGCCCTGACTTGAGCTCGTGCAGCTCGTCGCGGGCCTCCTCGATCTCGGGCAGGTGGGTCGCGGCCAGTTCGCGCAGGGTCGTCGGCTGGTCCTTGCCGATGGCGTCGCGGAAGGCGCGCAGCAGGCGCAGCTCCTGGGCGTCGAGGGCGGTGAGCATTGCGCGGTCGGGGCCGTGGGCGAGGGTGGCCGGCAGCCCGAGGCAGGCGTGGCGCCACGCCGCCAGCCAACTGCCGTCTTCCGGCACCGGATGCGGAGGGCCGACAACGCCGCTTGCAAGGTCAGCCGCGATGTCGGCCTTGAGCCGGCGGATGCGGTGGAACAGCTGCACCCGCGACGGGTGGTGGCTGCGTTCGGCGGCCAGGTACAGGTAGTCCATGCCGTCATGCAGGGCTTCGACCAGTTCGGACAGGGTGGCGGTGGGCGTGCGCATCGGCGGTCTCCTCGGGGGCGGTGGGTGGTGGGTGTCGGGCAAGGACGGTGCCAACGACGGGGGGCGGGGGAAGAAATTTCACTCCGGTGTAATCCGGGAAGTCCCCGGGAAAATCGGTGAACGGAACGCCATCCCAGCGGTTAGTCTTGGCAAGGACTGCCACTCGGGGGGGTGGACATCATGGTTGACCGTACTGCTTTGCTGATCGTCGACGACGACGTGGGATTCGTGAGGGCCGCCGCCGAAATCGCACGCGCGCTGGACTTCGACGTCGTCATCGCCGGGTCCGTCGCACAGGCCCTGGCCCGCATCCGCGAAACCGCCTTCGACGTCGCCCTGGTCGACCTCTCGCTGCCCGACGGCTCCGGCCTCGAGCTGCTCGAACACGTCGATCTCGGCGGCCGCACGCAGGTGATCCTGATCACCGGCAATCCCACGGTGGAATCGGCGCTCAAGGCCATGCACCTGCCGATCGTCGACTACGTGGTGAAGCCGCTGCAGGTGGCGCGCTTCCGCCAGCTGCTGCAGACCGCCGCGCCGCGCCTGCCGGCGCCGGAGCCGGCGCTGGGCGATCCCTGGCACGGCATCGCCGGTTCGTCGGCGGCCATGGAAGCCGTGCGCCAGCAGGTGCGACGGGTCGCGCCCACCGACGCCTCGGTGTTCATCGAGGGCGAAAGCGGCGTCGGCAAGGAGCTGGTGGCCGCCGCCATCCATGCCGAGAGCGGTCGCCACGGCGCGTTCGTCGCCATCAACTGCGGCGCGGTGCCGGCCGACCTGCTCACCAGCCAGCTGTTCGGCCACGAGCGCGGCAGCTTCACCGGCGCGGCCTCGCGCCACGTCGGCCTGTTCGAGCAGGCCGAGGGCGGCACCCTTTTCCTCGACGAGCTCAGCGAGATGCCCGTGCACCTGCAGGTGCACCTGCTGCGCGCGCTCGAAACCCGGCAGATCCGCCGGGTCGGCGGCAGCGAGGACATCGACGTGGACGTGCGCATCGTCTCGGCCACCAACCGCCCGCACGCCGACGCCATCGACTCCGGCCGGCTGCGCGAGGACCTCTACTACCGGCTCGCCGAGTTCCCGATGTCCCTGCCGCCGCTGCGCGACCGCCCGGCCGACATCCTCCCCATCGCCACGCTGTTCCTGAAGCGCCTCAACGATCGCTACGGCAGCCGCCGCACCCTCACCCGCGAAGGCGCCGACCTGCTGCAGCGCTACCGCTGGCCCGGCAACATCCGCGAGCTCAAGAACATCATCCAGCGCGCCTACATCCTGGCCGAGTCGGACCGGGTCACGCCCAGCCTGCCGCTGGACGACGTGCGCCCGGTGGCCGAGACCGCCAGCACCATCACCTTCGTGGTCGGCACGCCGATGCACGAGATCGAGCGGCGCATGCTGTTCAAGACCCTGGCCTATTTCGACAACAACAAGGCCAAGGCGGCGCAGGTGCTGGGCATCACCACCAAGACCATCTACAACCGGCTGAGCAGCTACAAGGCGGCGTCCGCGCCGCCCGACGAGGCGCTGGGCGCCGACGACGCCGACGTGGAGGCCTCCGATGGAAACCACGCCTGAGATGGGCTTCCTGTTCCCGCCGCCGATGCTGGCCTGGCTCGAGGCCAAGGGCTGCGAGGACATCGAGCTGGTCGCGCCCTCGGCCGCCGCGGCGGGGGGCGTGCAGTGCGTGGAATTCGACCTGGACATGGGCTCTGCTCCCGGGGCTTCCGCCGTGCTGTGCCTGCGCATGCGTGATCCGGCGGCGCTGTCGCTGCACGACCGGCTGGTGCTGGCCGACTACCTGGCCGCCTTGCGCCCCTTCCTGGAGCAGGCGCCGCCGAAAGGCGCCCGGGCCTGGGTGACGCTGCCGGGATCGACCGTGGTCGAGGTCGAACACCAGCTGCGCAACCACCTCAATTCCCTGTTCATGAATGCCGGCGTGCTGGGCCTGCGCTGCGAGGACCGGACCGACATCGAACCCATCCTCGACCAGATGGAGTCCGACGCCGTCGGCTGCCTGGACCAGATGCGGCGGCTGTTCCCGCCGCCGCCCTGACCCGGCGGCCGTGGCGCCGCGGCTCAGTGGCTGCGGCGACGGCGGTCCATGTCCAGCGGCAGGGCGTCCATGCGCTGCAGCAGCCCGAAGTCGGGGTGGGCCGGGTTCGCCAGCAGGTTGAATTCCCCCGGGCACAGTGCGCTGGGCACGCGCAGCAGGGCCGAGTGCTGTTCCTCGCGCCAGCGCTCGATGCGCTCGCGCAGGTCGCGGTCCAGCGCGCGCCGCGTCTTGGTGCCGGTGTCGAGCGTGCGCAGCAGGTTGGGCGGGAAGGCCAGCCGCAGCAGCAGGCGGTCTTCCTCGTCCACGAAGCTGTACAGGCTCACGGCATCGAGCACCGCCAGCGCCGGGCTCATCGCCAGCGACAGCACCGGCGAATCCCCCGACACCCAGCGCGCCTGGCCGCGCGTGCGCCACTCCTCGGGGCGCTTGCCGGCCATCGACTCGCGCAGCACCACGTAGGCGGGCACCAGCTCGAGGTCGACGCGCAGGCTGTCCTCGTCCTCCTCGACGTAGGCATCGGCGTCGCCGGCCGCGGCGGTGTGCGCCGCGATTGCTTCGTCCAGGCCTTCCGGCATCAGCTTGTCGCCGGACAGGAAGGTCCAGGCATCCATGATCAGCCGGCGCGCGCTGCTCCAATCGAGCCGGGACAGGCTGCGCAGGTCGCTCCACTGCAGCTCCAGCTCCCATTCCAGGCTCGGGTCCATGGCGGTGCCGTAGGCGGCGTGCGACAGGCAGGCGAGCGCATAGGCCGGGGCCACGTCGCGCCAGGCCAGGCTGTCGTCGTGCAGCCGCCGGAAATGCCAGCGGGCGAACTCGGCGTAGCCGGGCGGCACCCGGGTCATGGCCTGGTAGGGCAGGAACTTGGCGACGAAGGCCGATTCGAGCGACAGCACGTCCTGCATGGCGCGCTCGAGGCACTCGGACGACGGCGGCGGGGGCACGGCGGACGGGGCGTGCTGGGCTTGCGGCGAGGTCAACATGGCGGTGGGCTCCGGGGCGCGAGGGAGTTCGCGATTCCCGGTAAGCGCTGCACGAAGCTTGCCAAGCCGAAAACCCTTGTTTTTCGCGGGTTCCGAGGCGCCGGGGCGGGAAACGGCTTCCGCCGGCGGTGAAAAACTACACGGTGCCGGCCCCGCTTGTATCGCCCGCCCGCATGACCGACAGTGGCCCCACCCTGGGGAAAAGGATGCACGCCATGCGTTTGTTCGCCGCTGTCGCCGGACTCTGCCTGCTGTCGAACGCGGCCTTCGCCGCCGACGGCCAGGAGCACTTCACCGTGGTCACCGGCGGCAACGCGGTGGGCCACCTGGTCGCCACCACGCAGGGCGACCGCGTCGCCATCGACTACGACGTCAAGAACAACGGCCGCGGCCCGACCATCGCCGAGACCCTCACCCTGGGCGAGGACGGCCTGCCGGTCGCCTGGACGGTCACCGGCAGCACCACCTTCGGCAGCAAGGTCGACGAGACCTTCGCGCTGGCCGACGGCGAGGCCACCTGGAAGGACGCGGTGGGCCCGGGCCGCCAGGCGCTGTCGGCGCCCGCGCTCTACATCGGCCAGTCCGCCAGCCCGTGGTCGCTGGGGCTGTACGCGCGCGTGCTGCTGGCGGACGCCGATCGCAGCATCGCCGCGCTGCCGGCCGGCGAAGTCCGCCTGGCGCCGGGCGAGCCGCTGCAGGTGGGCATCGGCAAGGACCGCATCACGGTGCGGACCTACACGGTGTCGGGCCTGGATCTGAATCCCGAATACGTGCAGTTGGACGAGACCGGCGCGCTGTTCGCCGTGATCTCGTCGGGCTCGGTGGTCGTGCGCAAGGGCTACGAGGCCGAGGAGGCGCGGCTGCGCAAGCTGGCCGCCGAGCTCGGCGAGGCCCGGCTGGAAGCGCTGCAGGCGCGCACCGCGCATCGCTACGGGGCGCCGGTGCGCTTCCACGACGTGCGCGTGTTCGACCCGGCCACGCTGTCGCTGTCCGAGCGCGTCAGCGTCGTCATCAACGGCCGCCATATCGCCAGCGTGCAGCCGCTCGACGCCAAGCCCTCGCCGGGCGAGGTCCGCATCGACGGCGAGGGCGGCACCCTGGTCGCCGGCCTGCACGAGATGCACTCGCACACGGGGCAGGGCGGCGCCATCCTCAACGTCGCCGCCGGCGTCACCACCGTGCGCGACATGGGCAACAACAACGCCGTGCTCGACGACCTGGTGGCCAGCATCGAGTCCGGCCGCATCGCCGGGCCGCGCGTGCACCGCAGCGGCTTCATCGAGGGGCGCAGCCCGTACAACTCCAACAACGGCATGCTGGTCGGCAGCCAGGCCGAGGCGCTGGACGCGGTGCGCTGGTACGCCGCGCGCGGCTTCCACCAGGTCAAGCTCTACAACAGCATGAAGCCCGAATGGTCCGCGGCCGCCGCCGCCGAGGCGCACCGGCTGGGCCTGCGCGTCGCCGGCCACGTGCCGGCGTTCTCCAACGCCGACGCCATGGTCGACGCCGGCTACGACGAGCTCACCCACATCAACCAGATCATGCTGGGCTGGGTGCTGGCGCCCGAGGAAGACACCCGCACCCTGCTGCGCCTGACCGCGCTCAAGCGCCTGGCCACGCTGGACCTGGATTCGGCGCCGGTGCAGGCGACCCTGGACCACATCGCCGCCAAGGGCGTGGCGGTCGAGCCCACCATCGCCATCCACGAGAACCTGCTGCTCAACCAGGACGGCGAGGTGCCGGCCGGCATGGCGGACGTGATCGACCACCTGCCGGTGGGCGCACAGCGCGACGCCAAGCGCGCCTGGGCCGACATGTCGGCGCCCGGCGACGCCGAGGCCTACCGGCTGGCCTACGGCAAGCTGATGGACACCCTGCGCCGGATGAAGGCGCGCGGCATCCTGCTGATCCCGGGCACCGACCTCGGCGGTTCGTTCAACTTCCACCGCGAGCTCGAACTGTTTGGCCAGCTCGGCTACACCCCGGCCGAAGTGCTGAAGCTGGCGACGCTGGACATGGCCGCCTACCTCGGCCAGGACCAGTCCACCGGCTCGATCGCGCGCGGCAAGCTGGCCGACTTCTTCCTGGTGCCCGGCGACCCGACCCGCGACCTGCGCGAGATCAAGCGCATCCGCGCGGTGGTGAAGGACGGCGTGGTCTATTTCCCGGCCGAGATCTACCCCGAGTTCGGCATCAAGCCCTTCGTCGAGGCGCCCAAGGTGAGCGGGGCCGCCAAGCCCTGACCCCGTGGGCGGGTGGCGCCGTGCTTCGGCCCCGCCCGCCCGGCGGCACGCCTCGGCGACGGCAAGCCGCGTAAGCTGCGCGGCATGGACCTGCAGCACAGCTACGCCGCCCTGCCGCCGCACTTCTGGTCGGCCGTCGAACCCACGCCGGTGGCCGCCCCGCGGCTGCTGGCCTGGAACGCGGCGCTGGCCGACGCCCTGGGCCTGGACCCCGCGCTCGAGGCGCGGGCCGCGGCGATCTTCTCGGGCAATGCGCCGCCCGCCCAGGCGCGCCCGATCGCGATGGCTTATGCCGGCCAGCAGTTCGGCCACTTCGTGCCCCAGCTCGGCGACGGCCGCGCGATCCTGCTGGGTGAGGTGACCGACCCGCACGGACGGCGCTTCGACGTGCAGCTCAAGGGCGCCGGCCCCACGCCGTACTCGCGCAACGGCGACGGCCGCGCGGCGATCGGCCCGGTGCTGCGCGAATACCTGGTCAGCGAAGCAATGCATGCGCTGGGCGTGCCCACCACGCGTGCGCTGGCGGCGGTGGCGACCGGCGAGGCGGTGTTCCGCGACGGCGCGCTGCCGGGCGCCGTGCTCACCCGCATCGCGGCCAGCCACGTGCGGGTCGGCACCTTCCAGTTCTTCGCCGCGCGCGAGGACCACGCCGCGCTGCGGCAGCTGGTGTCGTTCGTCATCGATCGCCACTACCCGACGCTGGCCGGGCACGCCAACCCGGCGCTGGCCCTGCTCGAAGCGGTGGTGGGCGCGCAGGCGCGGCTGGTGGCCGCGTGGATGCAGGTCGGCTTCGTGCACGGGGTGATGAACACAGACAACATGGCCGTCTCCGGCGAGACCATCGACTACGGCCCCTGCGCCTTCCTCGACGAATACCACCCGGCCAAGACCTTCAGCTCGATCGACCGCCGCGGCCGCTACGCCTACGGCAACCAGCCGGGCATCGCGCAGTGGAACCTGGCCCGCCTGGCCGAATGCCTGCTGCCGCTGATCGACGACGATGGCGAAGCCGCGGTGGCCTTCGCGCGCGCCGCGATCGAAGGCTTCGCGCCGGCGTATCGGGAACACTGGCTGTCCGGCCAGCGGCGCAAGCTCGGGCTGGCCACCGAAGCCGCGGACGACGAGGCCCTGGCCCGGGATTTCCTCGAAGCGCTGCAGGCGGTGGAGGCGGACTTCACGCTGTCGTACCGCGCGTTGTCCGGGGCCACGCGCGGCGACGAAGGGGGCCTGCCGAAAACCCCGGCGATGGACGCCTGGCTGGCGCGCTGGCGCGAGCGGTTGGCGAGGGAGCCGGGCGAGGCCGCTTCCCGCGCCGCCGCGCTCGATGCCGCCAACCCCGCCGTGATCCCGCGCAACCACCGGGTCGAAGCCGCGCTGGCCGCGGCCGCCGAAGGCGACCTGGCGCCGTTCGAGGCGCTGCTGGCGGCGGTGCGACGGCCGTTCGACGACGGTCCCCCGCAGCGGCCCTTCATGGCTGCGCCGGTGCCCGAAGAGCGTGTCACCCACACCTTCTGCGGCACCTGATCCGGGCGCCGCGGCGGCTCAGCTCTTGAGCCGCCACCCGGTGCGGAAGATCCACCACACCGCCACCAGGCAGGCCACCAGGAAGCCGCAGATCGCCGCGAAGCTCACCACCACGTCCACGTCCGACTGCCCGAAGAAGCTCCAGCGGAAGCCGCTGATCAGGTACACCACCGGATTGAACAGCGCGACCTTCTGCCACACCGGCGGCAGCATGTCGATCGAGTAGAAGGCGCCGCCCAGGAAGGTCAGCGGCGTCATCACCATCAGCGGGATCACCTGCAGCTTCTGGAAGTCGGTGGCCCACAGCCCGATGATGAAGCCGAACAGGCTGAAGCTCAGCGCCGTCAGCAGCAGGAACAGCATCATCGCCAGCGGATGCGCGATCTCGTAGTCGACGAAGAAGCGCGCCGTCACCAGGATCAGCAGCCCCAGCATCACCGACTTGCTGGCCGCGGCGCCGACGTAGCCCAGCACCGCCTCGACCCAGCCCACCGGCGCCGACAGCAGCTCGAAGATGGTGCCGGCCCACTTGGGCATGTAGATGCCGAAGGCCGCGTTCGAGATCGACTCGTTGAGCAGCGACAGCATGATCAGGCCGGGGATGATGAAGGCGCCGTAGCTCACTCCGCCCACTTCGCCCATGCGCGAGCCGATCGCGGCGCCGAACACGATGAAATACAGCGACGTCGTGAGCACCGGCGAGACGATCGATTCGCCCAGGGTGCGGAAGGTGCGCGCCATTTCGAAGCGGTAGATCGCGCGCACCGCGTGCCAGTTCAGTCCGGTGTTCATGCCTGGCCTCCCTTGCCGCGGCTGGACACCAGGTTGACGAAGATCTCCTCGAGCGAACTTTCGCTCGAATGCAGGTCGCGGAAGTCGATGCCGTGGTCGGCCAGCCGGCGCAGCAGGGTGGCGATGCCGGTGCGCTCGCCCTGCACGTCGAAGGTGTAGGTCAGCGTCAGGCCGTCCGCGGACAGCTCCAGCGGCAGCGTGGCGAGCTCGGCCGGGATCCCTGCCAGCGGCTGCTGCAGCTGCAGCGCCAGCTGCTTCTTGCCCAGCTTGCGCATCAGTACGTGCTTGTCCTCCACCACCACCAGTTCGCCGTGGTTGATCACGCCGATGCGGTCGGCCATCTCCTCGGCCTCCTCGATGTAGTGCGTGGTCAGGATGATGGTGGTGCCCTGGTCGCGCAGCTCGCGCACCAGGGTCCACATGTCGCGGCGCAGCTCGACGTCGACGCCGGCGGTGGGTTCGTCCAGGAACAGGATGCGCGGCTCGTGCGCCAGCGCCTTGGCGATCAGCACGCGCCGCTTCATGCCGCCCGAGAGCGCCATGATCTTGCTGTCGCGCTTGTCCCACAGGCTGAGCGCGCGCAGCACCTTCTCCAGGTGCGCGTCGTCGCGCGGCTTGCCGAACAGGCCGCGGCTGAGCCGCACGGTCGCCCACACGGTCTCGAAGGCGTCGGTGCTCAGCTCCTGCGGCACCAGCCCGATCCGGGCGCGGGCCTGGCGGAACTCGCCGACGATGTCGAAGCCATCGGCCAGCACGCTGCCCCGGCTGGCGTTGACGATGCCGCAGATGATGCTGATCAGGGTGGTCTTGCCGGCCCCGTTGGGGCCCAGCAGGGCGAAGATCTCGCCCCGGTGGATGTCCAGGTCGACCGACTTTAGGGCGACGTGGCCCGAGGCGTAGGTCTTGCCGATGCCGCGGATCGAAAGGATCGGGTCCATGCGCGTTCGTTTGGCCTGCAGGGGCGGGCGGCCATCGTACCGCGACCGCCGGGGCCGGCGCGGTCAGCGCGTCGGCAGGCGGGCCACCAGCTGCAGGCGGCGCTCGCCGGGCGGCGGCACCGGATCGTCGAAGCGGACCTGGTCGCGGCCGCTGCGCTTGGCCAGGTAGAGCGCCTGGTCGGCGCGGGCCAGCCAGGCCGGCCAGTCATCACCGGGCGCCAGCATCGCCACGCCGATCGACACCGTCACCGCGCCGTCCGGGCCCACCAGGTGCTCGCGCAGCTCGCGCTGCACCTTGTCCACCGCCGCCCGGGCGCCGTCCCGGTCGGTGGCCGGGAACAGCAGCACGAACTCCTCGCCGCCGAACCGGAACAGGCGGTCGCGCTTGCGGATGCAGTGCTCGACCAGGGGCGCGAAGGCCTGCAGCACCCGGTCGCCGGCGTCGTGGCCGTGCAGGTCGTTGACGCGCTTGAAGTGGTCCAGGTCGATCACCGCCATCGCCGCCGGCTCCCCGGCGTCGTGGTGCGAGCGCAGCACGTCCGCCAGCTCGACCTCCATGCTGCGGCGGTTGGCCACGCCGGTCAGCGGGTCGCGCGTGGCCAGGCCGACCAGGCGCTGGCGCTGGTACTCGGTCAGCGAGGCGAAGATGAGGGCGTAGAGCATCACCAGTGCGGCGCTGACCACGAAGGCCGTGGCCGACATCGCGCTGGCGAAGGGCGCCGTCAGCAGGCCGCCGCCGATGATGGCCAGGCCGCAGCACAGCGCCAGCCAGCGCGGCGCCAGCATGAAGTTGGCCACCAGCACCGTGTAGGCCCAGAACAGCCCCGAGGTGCCCAGCACGCCGCCCAGCACCGCGCAGGTGGCCGAGACCATCACCGCATTGACCGAGCCCGCCAGCAGGGTGCGGCCGGTGATCCAGGCGAAGGTGGCGTTGCCGACCATGGTCACCACCATCAGCGTGTCCACCGTCGCGGCGATCCAGTCGCCCTGCAGCGCCCGGAAGATGGCGAAGGGGATGACGGACATCACCGTGAGGCTGGCGAACAGCAGGATCATGGCGAGCCGGATGTCGGCGCCGATGCGGACGATGAGCTGCGGAACCAGGCGCATGCGGGGCCTCCGGCCGGGGCCTTGCCTGGTGCCCGCCGCGGCCGCTGCCGTGGCGGGGGGCGCTGCGCCCCGGTGTCCCCGTGGTGCCACGATGCGCCCGGAAAACAGCGGTTTCCGAGACGCAATGCCGGATTCCGCGCACCGGCCGGCCGGCGTCAGCCGCGCATGCGCGGGAGCGTGCGGCGGGTCACTGTTCCTGGTCGAGGTACCAGACTTCCACTTCGCCGCTGGTCTTGATGGTCATGGCGTTGCCGTGGCGGTCGAGCGACTTGCCGACCGGCAGCCGCACCCAGCCCTCGCTGATGCAGTACTCCTCGACGTTGTTGCGCTCGACGCCCTTGAAGCGGACGCCGATGCCGCGCGACAGCACGGCTTCGTCGAAGTGGGGGCTGCGCGGGTTGACGCTGAGGCGGTCGGGAGGCGTGTCGCTCATGGCGGGGTCCTTGGAAAACGGGCGCGACATCATAACGGCTCGGCGGGCGCCAGGTCGCCGGGGCCGGTGCCCCGGCCGCGCAGGGCGCCACGCAACACCGCCCCCGGACCGGACGCCGGTATCCCGGGGGACCGGGCAGCCCGTAAAAAAAGCGGTTTTTTGCGATTTTGCACTTGGCGTGGCGCCGGACTTGCCCTACATTCGCGGTGCCGGAGGGATTTCCAGGCACCCCAATCACCCAAGAACCACGGGAACAACTAAAAATGGCTACCAAGAAAGCTGCAAAGAAGAAGGCTGCCCCGAAGGCCGCTGCCAAGCCGTCCGCCCCGAAGCCGATCAAGGAAGCCCTGACCAAGTCGGGCCTGGTTTCGCACATTGCCGAGTCCACCGGCGTCGCCGCCAAGGACGTCCGCGCCGTGATGGGCGCGCTGGAAGGCGCGGTGCACGGTTCGGTCAGCAAGAAGGGCGCGGGTTCGTTCACCCTGCCGGGCCTGCTGAAGATCACCGTCGTCAACGTGCCGGCCAAGGCCAAGCGCAAGGGCATCAACCCGTTCACCAAGGAAGAGCAGTGGTTCGCCGCCAAGCCGGCCTCGGTGAAGGTCAAGGTCCGTCCGCTCAAGAAGCTCAAGGACGCCGCGGCCTGATCGCCGCGTCATCGCGGCGCCGCAAGGCCGCCGCGAAGGCTTCCAGCACGGGGCGGGTCGCGCAAGCGACCCGCCCCGTTCTCATTCATGGCCGGGTGCGGCCAGGGTGAACACCCGCAGCATCTTGCCGTCGAATTCGCGCAGCCCCCATTCGCGCATGCCCAGCTTCTGCAGCACGCGCACCGAGCCGGCGTTGTCGGGGCTGACGATCGCCAGCACCTGCGCCAGCCGCAGCACGCCGAAGGCGTGGCCCAGTACCGCCGCGCCGGCCTCGCTGGCCAGGCCCTGGCCGGCATGGGCGGGCAGGAAGGCATAGCCCAGGTCGGGCTTGGGCAGGCTCTCGCGCCGCACCAGCCCGCTCATGCCGACCGTGGCGCCGTCCGATTTCCGGGTCACCTTCCACAGGCCGAAACCGTTCGCGGCGTAGCTGGCGCAGGGGCCCTCGCGCAGGAAGCGGCGGGCGTCGTCCAGGCTGCGCACGCCGCGGTCGCCAATGTGCTGCAGGAAGCCCTCGGTATTGAGCAGTTCCAGGGCGAAGGCGGCATCGCCCTCGTCGAGTTCGGACAGTCGGAGCCGCGGGGTGTCGATCAGGGTCGGGGCCATGGCGGGAGCCGTGCGGGGACGGCCCATTCAAGCCGGTGCCGGGGGCGCGCTGCAAGCGCGGCCGGCGCCGCCGGAGGCGAAGCGCTCAGGGCCGCGCGAGGGTGACGACTTCGCGGCCATCCTCGACGCTGACCGTGCGCACCATCGGCGGCGTGTCCAGGCGCGCCTTCTGCTGCTGGCCGAAGGACAGGGTCTCGCGGATGACGATGCGGAAGTTCACCGAGGCGCTGGCGCTGACGGGCGCGGTGCTGCCGCTGGCGGGCTGCGCCACCCGCTCCGAGTTGGCCTGGACCTGGCCGGCGGTGCCGGCGAGCAGGGCGATGATCAGCAGGGCGATGGACTTGCGCATGGGGGCGTTCCCTTGTCCGGACCATCCGCGGGGGCTGCGGTGGATCCTTGGAACGCAGTCTAGGAAGGCGCGGCAGGCGTGGATGCGCGCTGTCTCACACTTGCAATCAGTGGGAAATAGCGCACGTTTCAAGGGGTTTTCCGCGCTTGCGCACACTCCATGCAGCGACTGCTTCACAGTTCGCGGGCAATCCGTGCGCTCGATCACGCGACGGGAATGAATGCGGGCTGCATGGCATCGAACGCCACGGCCCGGGACGCGCGGACAGGCGCGGGCGCGCAGGCAGGTAAGAATTTCTCTTGGCCGCTGCCGCTGGTCAGGTCGTGGCGTGCGACACCGCGTCGGCCAGTGCGGACGGCACGTGCACGCAGACGCGGTCGCGGCCCTCGCGCTTGGCCCGGTAAAGCGCATCGTCGGCGCGGGCCAGCAGCTGGTCGAAATCATGGCCGCAGGCATGGCTGCCGGCGACGCCGAAGCTGGCGGTGACGCTGAAGTCGTGACCGGCGCCGCGGCTGTCGATGGCCGCGATCCGCTGCCGGCAGTCGCGCGCCAGGGCCACGGTCGACGCCAGGTCCCGGCCCGCCACGAGCAGCGCGAATTCCTCGCCGCCCAGGCGGCCGACCAGGCCGCCGGCCGGGCAGGCCGCCAGGCAGGCCTCGGCGGCCTGGCGCAGCGTCCAGTCGCCGGCGGCGTGGCCGAAGCGGTCGTTGATCGACTTGAAGTGGTCCAGGTCCAGCATCACCAGCCCGGCCTCGGTGCCGCTGCGCCGGCACTGCTCGAGCAGCGCTTCGGCGCGCAGGGTGAAGTAGTGGCGATTGCTGGCCCCGGTCAGGGCATCGGTCTGCGCCATCGTCCGCAGCGACACCTGCATGCGCTTGACCTTGTAGGCCCAGTAGGCGACCGAGGCGACGGTGAGCGCGAGCAGGCCGATCAGCAGGCGGTTGGCCTCGGCGGTCTTGCGCGCCACCTGGCGCTCGAGCTGCAGCACCTCGTTCTGGCCGTTGAGCAGGGCGATGGTCTGGGTCTTTTGCAGCGACTCGTGGCGCGCCATCTGGTAGGCCAGCTCGCGCGCCTTGACCTGGTCGAGGTAGGCGCGGTCGGCCTCGGCGTACCGGCGGTAGTGTTCGAGCATGGCGGCCTGGTCGCCGCGGAATTCGGCGTTCCGATAGAGCACGTCGTGCGCCTGCACCAGCAGCGGCGACTGGCCGATGCCGCCCGAGTATTCGATGGCGCGCCGGGCGTGGGCGTCGGCGGCCTCGCGCCAGCCCAGCGACTGCTTCAGCCGCGCCAGCGTGGCGTGAACCTCGCCGATCAGCCGCGGGTAGCCGGTGGCTTCGATTTCGGCCAGCCGCTCCTCCAGCAGCGATACGGCCAGCGTCGGCTGCTGGTCGGCGGCCAGCTTGTTGGCCAGCTGCAGGCGGGCGAAGTTGGCCAGCATCACTTCCTTCTGCGACAGGCAGAAGTCGACCACGGACTGGATGTCGGCGACATCGGCGGGCAGCGCGTCCATGAAGTTCAGTGACTCCAGCCGCAGCACGCCGGTGAAGCAGCGCGTGCGGCCCTGCACGCCATCGGCCATCAGCAGGTCGACGTAGTGCACGGCCTGCGGGTACTGGCCCACCTGGTTGTGGATCACGCCGGCCGCGGCCCAGGCGTGGTGGCGCGCATCGCGGTCGTCGGTGGCGTCCACCAGCGGCAGGATCCGGTCCAGGAACACCAGGCCTTCGACGAACTCGCGGGTGGCGGCGCGGCTGCTGACCACCAGGCCGCCCGCGCGCAGCCGGACGGCCGGGTCGCGGGACTGTTCGAACAGGTCGGTGGCGGCGGCGATGGCCAGGTCGAAGCGGCCGGTGTAGCCCAGCCGGTAGGCCTTGAGGTAGGCCAGCTGTTCGCGCTGGGCCGGCGTGGCCTCCTGCACGCGGCCGGTCAGCTCGCCCAGCAGCTGGTCGAAGCGGGCGGGATCGGCGCTGCGCAGCGCCTCGGCCTCGGCCAGGCGCTGGCCGAAGGCGGGCGCGGCGGTGGCCGCGGGGTGGGTCGCGGCGGGGGCGGTCGCAGCGGCGGCGGCCAGCGGCAGGGCCGCCAGCGCCAGCACCAGCAGGCCGGTGGTGCGCCAGGACGCGACGCCGCGCAGGGGCTGCCGTCGGAAGGCGGTGGGGGCGGGCAGGGAACCGGCGGATCGCAAGTCGCACAAGGCCAGGGCGGGACGTGGGGCCGAGCCTAGCCCAGCGACGGCCCGTTGTCGCGGCCGGGGGCCGCGCCGCCGCCCGACCGCGCGACATCGCCGCCGCCGCCCGCGCCGGAGATTGCACGGTGGCGCCTTTGGGGTCATTTTGTCGCCGACGTCCCCCGCCAGCGCCGCCATGACCCGCGAAGAGCAGATCCTCAGCCGCCTCGAGACCCTCAACGCCATCGGCGCCGCGCTGTCGAACGAACGCGACCTGCCCAGCCTGCTCGAGCGCATCCTCGAGGCCGCGCGCGAGTTCGCCCACGCCGACGGCGGCACGCTCTACCGCGTCGACGGCGACCACCTGGTGTTCGAGGTGCTGCGCAACCACACCCTCGGCTACGTGATGGGCGGCAAGCACGGGCAGCCGATCGATTTCCCGCCGCTGCCGATGCACGACGCGCAGGGCCGGCCCAACCATTCGATGGTGGTCGCGCACGCCGCGCTGACCGGCCGCACCGTCAACGTCCCCGACGCCTACGCGGCCGAGGGCTACGACTTCAGCGGCACCCGCGCCTTCGACGCCAAGACCGGCTACCGCTCGCGGTCCTTCCTCACCGTGCCGATGAAGGACCACGACGGCCGCGTGATCGGCGTGCTGCAGCTGATCAACTCGCGCAATCCCGCCGGCGAGGTCGACGCCTTCAGCCAGGCCGAGCAGCAGCTGGTGGAATCGCTGGCCTCCCAGGCCGCGATCGCGCTCAACAACCGCATCCTGGTCGACCAGCTCGAGGCGCTGTTCGAATCGCTGATCAACCTGATCAACACCGCCATCGACGAGAAGTCGCCCTACACCGGCGGCCACTGCGAACGCGTGCCCGTGCTCACCAACCTGCTGGCCGACGCGGTGGCGCGCACGCGGGTGGGGCCGCTGGCCGACTTCGACATGAGCGAGGCCGATCGCTACGAACTCAAGATCGCCGGCCTGCTGCACGACTGCGGCAAGATCACCACGCCGGTGCACGTGGTCGACAAGGCCACCAAGCTGCAGACCCTGTTCGACCGGATCGAGCTGATCGACACGCGCTTCGAGGTGCTCAAGCGCGACGCCCAGATCGCCCACCTCAACGGCGAGCTCGACACGCCCACCTACACCGAGCGCCTGGCCCAGCTCGACGCCGACCGCGCCGTGGTGCGCCAGGCCAACACCGGCGGCGAGTTCATGGACGAGGCCCGGGTCGAGGCGATCCGGCGCATCGCCGGGCACCGCTGGCGCGGCCCCGACGGCGGCGAGCAGCCCTTCCTGAGCGAGGACGAGGTCGAGAACCTCACCATCCGCCGCGGCACGCTCACCGCCGCCGAGCGCGAGGTCATCAACCACCACATCACCATGACCATCCGCCTGCTCGAGGCGCTGCCCTGGCCCGCGCACCTGCGCAACGTGCCCGAGTACGCCGGCGGCCACCACGAGCGCATGGACGGCAAGGGCTACCCGCGCGGCCTGACCCGCGAGCAGATGAGCGTGCAGGCGCGGGTGATGGGCATCGCCGACATCTTCGAGGCGCTCACGGCCAGCGACCGGCCCTACAAGCCGGGCAAGACGCTGTCGGAATCGCTGGCGATCCTGGGGCGCATGAAGCTCGACCACCACGTCGACCCCGATCTGTTCGACGTGTTCCTGCGCGAGCGGGTGTACCTGGACTACGCGCGGCGCTTCCTGGCGCCCGAGCAGGTCGACGCGATCGACTGGACCCGCATCCCGGGCGTGTCGCCCGCACTGGCCGCCGAACTGGCGGCCGATCCGCGCCGCTAGCCGCGGCCGCGGCGCGAGCGCTCCAGCCACCACAGGCCGCCGGCCAGCAGCAGCCAGGCCAGGGCCCACGGCCAGCGCGGCCCGGGGACGGGCTGCGGCGTGGCCTGGGCGTCGGCCGGCGCGGCCTCCACCAGCGCCCGGGTGGCGTCCTGGCGATCCGCGGCGTGCAGGCCCGGCGCCTCGGCCGGATCCCGGACCAGGAAGGCGTGCTCGCGCTCGCCGTCGCGACGCAGGTGCCAGCCGGCCCGGGTCGGCCAGAACGCGGCGCAGGCGCGCTCACCGGTGGCGGGATCGCGGACCAGCGCGAGAGGATCGCCCGCCGGGTCCAGCAGCACGGTGTCTTCGCCCAGGCCGCACAGCGCACTGCGCTCGCCGACCCAGGCGCGCGCGGGCACGGGCAGCGCGGCCTCGGCCCGGGCGCGCGCGAGTTCGCCCACGGTCGCCGACCACAGGCTGCCGTAGGCGGCCTGGCGCCCGGCCAGGGCCAGTTGGAAGCTGTCCGACAGCGTCCACAGCGCCACGCGGCCGCGGCCTTCCGGGCGCCAGAGCGCGAGCGCATCGCCGGCCTCGGACGTCAGCAGCGGGCGCCCGTCGGCGGCGGCGAGCGCGAGCGGTCGCCGGGACAGCAGCGGCGCCGCATCGGTGGCGCGCACTTCGGCATCGTCGGCGCCCGGCAGGGTCGGGTCGGCGCGCTCGGTGCCGGGCAGGCGCAGGCTGCGCGGCACGTCCACCGGCGTGACCGTGAAGCCCCAGTCCGCGAGTTCGCGGCGCTCCGCGTCGGTGGGGTCGGCGGTGAGGCGCAGCAGCAGGCCGAGGCCGTCGCGCACCGCCTCGCGCAGCGTCGCCTGGCCGGCGCGGCCCAGCGTGCGCCAGGCGCGCTCGTCCAGCACCACCAGGTCGAACTCGGCCAGGCGCGCCAGGGTCAGCGGCTGGCGGTCGTCGCCGAGCAGCACGCCGCCGCCCAGGCGCAGCTGCGTCGACAGCGCCAGGCCGGCGTCGAGCGCCCAGCGGCGCAGGTACTTCAGCTCCGGGTTGGCGCCGCCGGCGATGACCAGTACGCGCAGCGGCGCCCCTTCGATCACGCGCAGCGGCAGCGCCAGGCTTTCGGCCACCGGCGGCGAGGCGTCGGCCGGGGTTGAGGCGGCGTCCATGCCGGGCTCGGCGCGACGCCACTGCAGGCGGTAGTCGGCGCGGCCGGCGGGGCCGGCCACGCCGGCCAGCACGAAGGCGCCGGCGTCGTCGAGTGCGGCGCGGTCGATCCGCACGCCGGCCGGGTCCAGCAGGTCGACCGTGCCGCCGGCGTGGCCGATGATGCGGCCGTGCACGCTGAAGCGGCGGCCGCGCACCGCGGCGTCCGGCAGCGACAGCGCCACCAGCGTCGCCGGCAGCGGCGCCGGCGCGAACGCCAGCGGCACGCACTGCGCCGCATCGCGATCGCGCGCGGCCAGGCCGAGGCCGTGCACGCGCACCAACGCGGCGCCCGGGTGGCGGCGCAGCGCGGTGCCCAGGTCGGGCACCGGCATCGCGCCGTCGACGTCGGGCGCGCCCGGCAAGGCCAGCAGCACGGTGTCGGGCGAGGATTCCACGGCGGCGGCCTCTGCGCCCTCGGTCAGCAGCACCAGGGTCACCGGGCGGCCGGGCTGCGCCGGTGGCGCCAGCACGCCCCACAGCAGCGCGGCGAGCGCCGCCTGGCCCGCCACCAGCAGCCCCCGTCGCCACGACCGGTCGCCGCGGCGCGTCGCGGTGAGGGCCATGCGCACCATGGCGACGGCGGCGATCGCGCCGAGGGCGAGTGCGAACAGCAGCGGCGGGTTCACGGCGGGGTCTCCGTCATCAGGGCCTCGAGATAGGCCTGGCCGCGGGCGTCGGGCGTGGTGCGCGGCGGCGCCATCGCCGCCTCGCGCGGCAGCAGCGGCCACAGCCGGGCGCGCAGGGTCGCGCGGCACTCGGCGCAGCCGGGGTCGCGGCGCAGCGCGTCGATCGCCGCCAGCAGCGACAGCGGATCGGCCACGCGGGCTTCGTTCTCCGCCAGCCAGGCCGCGAACGCGTCCAGCGCCTCGCCGCCGCCGGAGGGCTCCGCCAGCGCCTGCCACAGCGGCAGCGCCGGCGACTCGCCCGGCGTCCGGGTCGCGAGGCCGGTGGGGCGCGAGGCGATGCCCTTGCGGTCGCCGGTCATGCGTCGCGCGGCGTCGATCGCCGGCAGCTCCAGGCCCACCCGCGCCAGGTAGATGCGCGAGGCCTGCTGCACCTGCTTGATGAAGCCCAGCGCGCGATAGGCGTGCGGCAGCGCCGCCGCCGGATCGCCCTGGCGCAGGCCGCCTTCCGACAGCCACATCGCGTCCAGCGCCTGCTTGAGCAGGGCCCGCGTCTCGGGATCGAGCAAGGTGGCGGCTTCGGCTTCGTCGTGGGTGTGGCCGTACAGCTCGAGCACGCTGTCGCCGCCTGGTGGCCCCGGCGCGGCGGGCGGTTCGCTGCCGTGGTCGTGGCCGTCGTCGTCGCTGTGTTCGCCGTCCTCGTAGCCGGGCGGCGGCTCGGGCTCGCCCTCGCTTTCCTCGCCCAGGAACTGGCCGTAGCGCAGGCGCAGCAAGCGCTGGTCGACGCCCAGGTTGTTCGAGCGCAGCATGAACTCATCGGCCGACAGCTGCGGCCGGTCGGCCAGCAGCGCTTCGGCGTCGATGATGATCTGGCGCTGGCTGCGGAAGTAGGCCGGCAGCGCCTTCTTCACCAGCCCCTCCATGCCGGTCGACTCGGTGCTGGGCGGCAGCGGCCAGCGCAGGATGAAGCTGGCGCTTCGGCTTTGCTGCGGCGTCGGCGTGCGGTTGTCGGCCACCACCAGGCGCACGATCAGGTCGTCGCCCTCGGCCAGGCCCAGGCTGGCGAGGTCCAGCGAGCGTGCGTACCGACGCAGCGTCGCGCTGCCTTCGCCGCGAAGCGCCAGCGCCTGCTGCTTCACCGTGACCTGCTCGCCGCTGCCCTGGGCCAGCGTGATCTCGAGTCGCGCGGCGCCGAGGCCGTGGTCGTCGCTGGCCTCGAAGTCCAGGTCCCAGCGGCGCTGGCCCGGCGTTGCCAGGGTCAGGCTGCGCTCGGGCGCGACCGCGCGGATCCGCGGCGGCTGGTCGGGGATGACGTCGAGGCGGTACAGCGGGTCCTCGCGCAGCGGCAGCGGGCCGGCGGGGACGATGCGGTAGAGCGTCGAGCTGGCCAGCGTGCGGCTCGCGGTCCAGTCTTCGCCCTCGCGCCGGAGCGGCAGCCGCTGGCCGTCGTGGAAGACCAACGCCACCGCCGCGGGCTGCGGCGTGAAGCGCAAGCGCCATTGCAGGCGCGCGTCCTGCGGCACCTTGCCCGAGAGTTCGGGTTGGCTGCTGGCGTCGAGGCCGGTGTAGGCCGGCGGTTCGATCCTCAGCTCGCTGCGGGCCAGCACGAGGTCGGTGGCGACGTCGACCGGCGCGGCCCCGGACGCGGGCGTGCCCGCCGGCCGCGGCGCGGTGGACGCAAGCGGCGGCAGCCACACGATCGCCGCGATCAGCCCGGCGGACACGATCCAGGCCGCCGCCAGCCACACCTTGGGCCAGGCCGACCGCAGGTCCGCGGGGCGCGTGGCCAGTCGCGCTTCCAGGCGACGGCGCTGCATCTGCTGCAGCGGCCCGAGCGTGGCCTCGTCGGCGAACAGCAGGTCGGCGCTGTCCTCGAGATCGGCGCGGGCGTCGAGCCGGCGGGCCAGGGAGCGCGGGTCGCGGCCGGGCCGCTTGAGCCAGGCCAGCAAAGGCACCAGCGCCGCGATTACCGCCAGCACCAGCAGGTACGGCAGCGACGCGTCCTTCGACAGCGCGAAGGCCAGGCCTGCGACGACCGGCACGGCGAACGCGGCCACGATCGCGGCATGGCGCCGTCGCGCCGCCGCCAGCGCCTCGCGCACGGAGGCGGCCGGCGTCATGCCGTCGCCTCGCGCCGGCCGGTGGCCAGCCAGCGCTCCAGCGCGAACAGCGCCAGCAGCAGCCACAGCAGCGGGGTCGTCAGCGCGCGCGGCGTTTCCGGGAAGCCGGCGCCGCCGGGCTGCGGCGAATAGGTCGACGCCAGCGCTCGCCCCGGGGCCGGTGCAGGCGCCTGCAGCAGGTCGCGCAGCTGCTCCGGGAAGTCGGGCTCAAGCAGTGCCGGCAGCTTCGAGGGGGACAGCGGCTGCGCGAGCTGCAGCACGCGACCCTGGCCCAGGGTCGCGGCGCGCGCACGCGGCTCACCGCGGGCATCGGGCCAGGCCGGTTCGCCGGCCCCGGGCAGCGGCCAGTCGGTATCGCTGGCGATCAGCGCGCGGCCGCCGGCGTCGATCCATGCGCGGATGGCCGGCGGCAGCGGTCCCGGCGCCAGCCAGGCGAGGTGGCGGGACTCGGCGGCGAGCGCCGAGTCGGCGTCGGCGACATCGGGCGCCGCGTCCGCCCCGGGCTGCCAGGCGATCGCCGCGGCGCGCAGGAAGCGCAGGCCCGGCGTATCCGGACCGTCGTGGCGCACCGCCAGCGTGAACGGCGGCGTCGGCGCGCGCTTGGCCTCGGCCGGCTCGCCGTCGACCACCCGCCAGTCGATCCGTCGCGACAGGCGCGGTGGCTCGCCGTCGGCACCGTCGAACCGGGCCGTCGCCAGCACCGTCACCGGCGTGCCGGCGGGAAGCTCGGCGTCGAGCTGGCGCAGCAGGCTGGCGCTGGCGATCGGCGGTGCCGGCGGCGCACTGTCCAGCGGCGGGAAGCCGGGCGCCAGCCAGCGGCGTTCGGCGTCCGGCGCCAGCGCGGGGGCCTGCGTCGGGTCGGCGCCCGGCATCACCATCAGCCAGGGCCGGTCGCCGCCGCCGCCGTGCAGCACCGGCTGCGCCAGCAGCAGCACCAGCGCGGCGACCAGCAGCAGGCGCACGGCCAGCAGCAGGCGCTCTTCCAGCCGCAGCTTCTGCCGCGGCTTGACCCGCGCCGACAGCCAGCGCAGGGCGGCGAAGAGCGTGGGCTTTTGTTCCTCGCGCCGCGCCAGGTGCAGCAGCAGCGGCAGCGCCAGCGCCGCCAGCGCCCACAGGGCGGCCGGTGCCAGCAGGCCCAGGCTCACGTGCGCTCCGACGCCAGCGGCGCGAACAGCCGGCGCAGCGGCTGGTCCAGCGGCTGGTCCAGGAAATACTCGACCCGGCGCACGCCGGCCGCGGCCAGCCGGGCGCCCAAGGCGTCGCGCGCCGCGGCGAAGCGCCGCAGGAAATCGTCGCGGGCGGCGGCGCCATCGCTCAACAGCTCCTCGTCCGACTCGGGATCGCGGAAGCGATGGCCACCGCGGAACGGGAAGTCGCGCTCCTCTGCGGTCAGCAGCTGCACGTTCAGCACCTCGCGGCGCGCGGCCGCCAGCCGCTCGCACAGCGCCACCTCGTCCTCGTCGAAGTCATCGCTGAGCACGATCACCAGCTGGCCGGCCAGTGTGCGCTCCCACAGGGGTCGCAGCCGCGCCGCGTCCGGCCAGGGGCCGCCGGCTTTGGCCGCCTGCAGCTCCAGCAGGCAGCGGTCGCGCTGGCGGGGGCCGGCCCCGGCCGGCACCAGCCGCAGGCCGTCGCCGCCAATGATGGCCAGCCCGAAGTAATCACCCTGCCGCAGCGCCAGTTCGAACACGCAGGCGGCCAGCGCCCGCGCCGCGTCCAGGCGCGACCAGCCCGGGCGGGCCGCGTCGCCCTGGCCCATCGAGGCGCTGGCGTCGATGACCACCCAGGCGGTCAGCGGGCTGTCGCGCTCGGCCTCGCGCACGAAGAACTTGTCCGAGCGGGCATACAGCTTCCAGTCGATCTGGCGCAGTTCGTCGCCCGGCTCGTAGGCGCGGTACTGCGCGAATTCCAGCCCGGCGCCGCGGCTGCGGCTGGGATGCTGCCCGAAGCCATGCCCGCCCACGGCCCGGCGCCCGGCCAGGCGCAGGTCCTTGAGCCGCGCGCGCACCGCGGCGGGGATGAAGTCGGGGCCGGACACGCCGTGGCTCAGCCGCCGAGCGGCACGCTGCGCAGCAGCGAGGCGACGACGTCGTCCGCCGTCTTCTGTTCGGCCTCGGCCGCGAACGACAGCAGCAGGCGATGGCGCAGCACCGGCGCCGCCAGCGCCACCACGTCCTCGCGGGTGGCAGCGAAGCGGCCGTGCAGCAGCGCCCGCGCCTTGGCGGCTAGCACCAGCGACTGCCCGGCGCGCGGGCCGGCGCCCCACTTCACCCAGTTCATGACGTCGGCGGAGGCGCCCGGCAGCGGCCGGCTGGCGCGCACCAGGCGCGTGATCCAGTCCAGCAGGTCGGCGCCCAGGTGCACTTCGCGCACCCGCGCCTGCAGCGCCAGCACGTCCTCGCCGTGCATCACCTGCGGCACCTTGGCGCTCTTGCTGCCGGTGGTCTGCTCGATGATGTCGCGCTCCTCCGATTCGCTCGGGTAGTCCACCCGCACGTGCAGCAGGAAGCGGTCGAGCTGGGCCTCGGGCAGCGGGTAGGTGCCGGCCTGCTCGAGCGGATTCTGCGTGGCCAGCACGAAGAACGGTGCCGGCAGCACGTGGGTGACGCCGGCGTAGCTCACGGTCTTTTCCTGCATCGCCTCGAGCAGGGCGGCCTGGGTCTTGGGCGGCGTGCGGTTGAGCTCGTCGGCCAGCAGCAGGTTGGTGAACACCGGGCCCGGCTGGAACTTGAAGCTGCGGTGGCCGGTGCCGTGGTCTTCCTCCAGGATCTCGGTGCCCAGGATGTCGCTGGGCATCAGGTCGGGCGTGAACTGCACGCGCCGGAACCGAAGCTCCAGCGCCTGGCCCAGCGTGCGCACCAGCAGGGTCTTGCCCAGGCCGGGCACGCCCTCGAGCAGGCAGTGGCCGCCGGCCAGCAGGCCGATCAGCAGCTGCTCCACCACGTCTTCCTGGCCGACGATGGCCTGGCCGATGGCGGCGCGCAGCGGGGCGATGCGGGCCAGCTGGGCCTGCAGCTCGGTGTCCTGGGTTGCCTGGTTCATTCGATATCCCGTGTGTGGATCAGGCCGTCAGCGCGTACATCACGATGTTGACGGCGAACTTGGTGTTGTCCTCGGCCAGCCAGCGCTTGTTGCGCCAGTCGTAGTCCCACTCGCAGCCGTAGTCCTTGTTGCTGTAGAGCACGCCGAGCCGGCCGTCGATGCTGATGCCCTTGAGGTAGTCGTGCACGATGTCGTCGCCCCAGCCGTTGAGCTCGAAGCTGGTGGTGGGCGGGCCGTCGAAGCGGAAGAAGCTGGTGTAGACCGGGTGCCGCGGCGGCAGCTTCTGCAGCGCGCGCGGGCCGAAGATCGACGCCATCTCGTCCTCGAACGACTTCGCGAACAGCCCGTCGATGTCGTGGTTGCAGTCGTCGACGAACACGAAGCCGCCGCTGCGCACGTAGCGCTCGAAGTTGCGGCGCTCGTCCGGGTTGAACTCCACCAGCTTGTGGCCCGCCAGGTAGCAGAACGGCGCCGTGAGCATGCGCGGGTCCGACAGCGCC
This sequence comes from Arenimonas sp., assembly GCF_035721105.1. Classification (GTDB taxonomy): domain Bacteria; phylum Pseudomonadota; class Gammaproteobacteria; order Xanthomonadales; family Xanthomonadaceae; genus Arenimonas. The sequence continues at coordinate 48,377 of NZ_DASTNG010000021.1, forward strand.
AGCACGTGCTCCTTGGGGTCGACCCGCAGCGTCGTGTACTCGATCAGCGAGGTGATGAGGTTGGCCGGCATGCGCTGGTCGACGTCCCAGTCGCCCGAGTCGTACATCAGCCGCGTGAACCAGAAATCGAAGTCGGCGCCGTCCTGCGCCATCAGCTTGCGGGAAAGCAGGGGCTGGGCGGCGAGGGCGGCGGCGAGGGTGGCCAGGAAGTGGCGGCGGTTCATGGGGCAGGGCGGCCCCCTCTCCCCAACCCCTCTCCCGCAAGGGGAGAGGGGCTTTGTGCTCCCTCTCCCCTTGCGGGAGAGGGCCGGGGAGAGGGGGGCTTTTCCCTCAAATCAAACCGCGTCGGACAGCGACGTGAACGTGAAGTCCCGCAGCTTCATCGGCGGGATCATCATCACGAACGGCGACTCGTCCGCGCCCAGGCGCTCGGGCTTGCCGAGCTCCTCGATGTTGTTGAGCATGATCACCGGCGACTCGTTGAAGCGGAAGTTCTTCACCGGGTGCTTGATCTCGCCGTTCTCGATGTAGAAGGTGCCGTCGCGGGTCAGACCGGTCAGCAGCACGGTCTGTGGATCGACCATGCGGATGTACCAGGTGCGGGTGACCAGGATGCCCTTCTGGGTGCCCTTCACCAGCTCGGCGGTCGACTTGTCGCCGCCCGCCATCAGCAGGTTGCCGGGCGTGGCGATGGCCTTCTTGCCCTGCTTCTGCGCCCAGTAGCGCGAGTACTGCAGGTTGGCGATCTTGCCGTCCTTGATGATGTCCATGGCCTCGCGCGGCAGGCCCTGGTCGTCCCAGGGCATGACCGGCGCGTTGGCGTCCCAGGGATCGGCGCGCAGGTTCACGCGCGGATCGTAGACCTGCTCGCCGAGCTTGGTGCCGCCGCCCTTCTTGGACAGGAAGCTGCGGCCCTCGTCGGCCTGGCGGGCGTCGAAGAAGAACATCATGAAGCTGATCAGGCCCGCGGCCGCGGCCGGCTCCAGGATGACGGTGTACTTGCCGGGCTCGAGGGCCTTGGCCTCGGCCGAGTCACGCGCCTTCTGGATAGCGACCTGGATGTCGTCGCTGGCCTTGAACTGGCCGACGTCGCCCAGGTTGCGCGAGACCCAGCCCGAGCCGCGGCCGTCCTCGGTGCGCACCGTGCAGGTGTAGTTGAGGTTGGTCGCCTGCTGGTAGCCGAAATTGCCCTTGGAGTTGGCGAAAGCGAAGAAGCTCTGGCCGTCGCTGAGGAAGCCGGCCGCGATCAGCTTGTTCTCCTTGCACGGCGAGATCGAGTCGGCGGCGACCTGGGCGCGCATTTCCGGCGTGATCGCGGCGGTGGCGGCGTTGAAGGTCGGGCTGGCCTTGTAGACCTGCTTTTCCAGCGCCGGCATGTACTCGTCGTTCTCGGGGGCCAGGCGCGCCAGCTCCTCGGCCCGGCGCACCACCCGCTCGAGCGCGGCGTCGTCGAACTCGTTGATGGTGGCGATGCCCTCGCGCTTGCCGAACGCGCACTGCACCGCCAGCTGGATGTCGCTGACGATGCCGCTGGTGGAGACGTTGTTCAGGGCGAAGCGGATGTTGCCGTTGATGGCGCCGGTCAGCGTGGCGGTGCAGTCGTCGGCGACCGACAGCTTGATGACCTTGTCCAGGATGGCCTTGGCCTGTTCTTCGGTGAAGATGCTCATGTCTTGGGCTCCTGGCCGGTCAGCCGATGTTGCGGGCGGTGTTGATGACGTTGATGCCGTCGAAGCGGGCCGTGCTGGAACCATGCGACACCGCCGAGACCTGGCCGGGCTGGCCCTTGCCGTCGAAGAAGCTGCCGCCCAGGCGGTAGTCGGATTCGTCGCAGATGGCCGAGCAGGCGTTCCAGAATTCCGGCGTGCGGATCTGGTAGGCCACGTCCTCGACCATGCCGGCGATGGCGCCGTCCTTGATCTCGTAGAACAGCTGGCCGCCGAACTGGGCGTTGTAGCGCTGCTGGTCGATCGAGAACGAGCCGTCGCCGATGATGTAGATGCCCTTCTCGACGTCCTTGATCATGTCGGCCACCGACAGCTTGTCCTTGCCCGCGGCCAGCGACACGTTGGCCATGCGCTGGAACTGCACGCTGGACCAGGAGTCGGCATAGCAGCAGCCGTCGGACTCGGTCTTGCCCAGGATGTGGGCCTGGTCGCGGATGGTCTGGTAGTCCACCAGCTTGCCCTGGTCGATCAGGTTCCAGCGCTTGGTCTTGACGCCCTCGTCGTCGTAGGCGACCGCGCCCAGGCTGCCTTCCTGCACCTTGTCGGCGAAGATGGTGACCTTGTCGCTGCCGTACTGGAACCGGGCCTCGCGCTTGTCCAGCGTGGCGAAGCTGGTGCCGGCGTAGTTGGCCTCGTAGCCCAGCACGCGGTCGAGCTCGAGCGGATGGCCGACCGATTCGTGGATCGTGAGCCAGGTGTGCGAGGGATCGAGCACCAGGTCGTACTTGCCCGGCTTGATGGACGGGGCGGTGAGCTTCGCGCGCGCCTGCTTGGCGGCGGCCACGGCGTCCTCGACCATGTCGTAGGACTTGCCGTAGTTCACCACGCCGTTGGGCGAGACGTACTTCTGCGAGGCGTCGCCGTCGAGGTATTCGTAGCCCATGCCCATCGGCGCCGACAGGCCTTCGCGGGTGCGGAACTTGCCGCTGGCCTTGTCGATGGCGGTGACCGTGAACGGCGCCCAGATGCGGTGCACGTCCTGGTCGATGTAGCTGCCGTCGGTGGACGCGAAGTACTTCTGCTCGTTCACCAGGAACAGGGTGGAGTTGACGAAGTCGGCGCCGGCGCCGATGGCCGCGGCGTTCACGCTCAGCAGCAGGTCGACCTTGTCCTTGAGCGGCACGGCCATGGCGTTCTTCTTCACCGGGGCCTTCCAGCTGACTTCGCCCACGCCCTGCACCTTGGCCAGCTGCACCGGTGCGGTCTGGAAGCGGGAGTTGGCCTTGGCGATCGCGACGGCCTGGCGGGCGGCCGCGGCGACCGCGGCGACGCCGAGGTCGCGGGTGGCGGCGAAGCCCCAGGCGCCGTTGGCGATCACGCGGATGCCGACGCCGGTGGATTCGGTGTTCACCACGTTCTGGACCTTGTCCTCGCGGGTGATCACGAACTGCTGCAGGTAGCGGCCGACGCGGACGTCGCAGTAGCTGGCGCCGGCGGCGGTGGCGGCCTCCAGCGCGGCGTCGGCGATGGCCTTCTTCAGCGCCACGTCAAGGCCGGAAACCAGCTCCTGCGCGGCGATCGAGCGGCTGTAGGGAAGCATCAGGCCGGCAAGGCCGACGCCCGAAATCGTCAGGAAGTCGCGTCTGTCCATCGTGTCACTCCAGCGAATGGGCCGAGCCGCGCGCGGAGGATGCCGGGCGCGGCTGCGAGAGGAATTGCCCACCGACTGTGGCGAATGCCGTCCGGGCCGGTCAAGTGACCAATGGCCTAGGGCCGGTCGCGGCCGGGAATCGTTTCGCGGTGGCGCCGGGGCGCGTGAAGATAGCGGTCCGGCATCGGCACCACCGCCTCGCTGCAGGCGCTGGTGTCGGCGCTGCAGACGCGCCACGCGGTGCCGGGCGGGCGCGGCTTGGCCTGGTACTGGCCCGTGTTGTCGACCGTGGCCACGAATTCGGTGCCGGCGTGGATGTCCACCCGCGCGTCGCCGCCCTGCCAGGCCAGGAAGGTCATCTCGCGGCGGCTGGGCGGCACCCGCCGGGTGCGGGCGGCCAAGGCATGGGGGTCGACCGGCTCGGCGTTGCGCACGCAGTCGTAGGTCTCGACGATGCGCGGCCCGGTGTCGAGCACCTGGAAGTCCTGCGCCCGCACCGGCGCCGCCGGCACGGCCTGGTCGAAGACCCGCGACGTGATGCCCAGCGAGGCCCAGGTGTGGTCCGTGAAACGGTCGCTCTCGGCGGTCAGGGCGACGTTGCCGCCGTCCGACAGCACGATGCCGTAGCGCTGCATCGTGCGCAGCACCACCCGCGCGGCGGGCGGGTAGAGCGCCACCGGGAAGTCGGCGCGCAGGCGCAGCCGGGCGCCGTAGGGAATCGTCCCGTCCGGCCCGCTGGGCCCGCCGGCGTGGCTGCCGGGCCGCACGTACACCGGCCGCCGCACGCCGCCGTCGAGCGTGGTGGCCATGCGCGCGTTGGGCAGGATGAAGCGGATGGCATGGCCCAGGTCGCCGTCCGCGGCCTGCATCGCCGCATGCACTTCGTCGGCGTTGAACAGCAGCGGCGCGATCGGGAAGCCGGCGGCGTCGGCGCTGGTGCAGTGTTCGCCGCGGTTGCTGGCGGGATAGCTGCGGTCCAGCCGCCACACCGCCAGGCACTGCGCCTGCAGCCCGTCGGCGCCGCTGGCGTTGGCGCGGTAGGCCTCGTACAGGCGCTGGCCCTGGACCACCAGCAGGTGGCAGTCGCCGTTGGCGTTGTCGCAGGCCAGGCCGGCCTGGCCCTCGATGGCCGCGTCCGCCGGCACCGGCATCGCCGTGCCCGGCGCTTCGCAGTCGGGCGCGTAATAGCTCCCGGCCGACGGGTAGGCCAGGATCGTCCGCAGCGGCGCGTCGTCGCCGGCGCGCACGACGTGGAAACTGAAGTCGATCTGCATCCGACCGAAGCCGAAGCCGCCCAGGCCGGCCCAGGTCGCCACCATGGCCGCGGAGTCCGGGTGCAGCGGGGCGTCGCGGATGTCCAGGTGCCAGACCGCGTCCGGCGGGAAGCGGGGCGGCGGCTCGGCGTGCGCGCTGGCGGCCAGCAGCACGATCAGCACGACGGGCAGGCGGTGGCGGCGGGTCATCGCGGTCGTTCCCGGGGGGCGGGACGCCCAGCATACGCCGGCCCGTTCCGGGGAACTTCAGGCCGGAGTGGCCACTCTCAGGCCTGTCCGCAGCGTCCGGAGTCCGGCATGTCACAGCGTTTCCACTACGGCCCCTGGCTGGCCGCCGCCCTCGTCGTCGCCAGCGGCCTGCTGGCCTGGAAGTTCTACCCGCGCGAGGCCGGCCCGGCCGCGCCGGCCGCCGTCGCCGGCGCCCCGGCCGCGGCGCCGGGGCTCGATCCGGCGCCGACCACGCCGCCCGAGGCCTACCCGATCGAGGACGTGCCGGTGCTGCCCGCCGCGGCCGCCGCGCCGCTGCCGCCGCTGGACCAGAGCGATGCCGAGGCGCTGGCCGCCCTGTCCGCGGCCGCCGGTGGTGCCGATCTGTCCAGCCTGCTGCGGGTCGAGTTCCTGGTGCCGCGCCTGGTCGCCACCATCGATGCCCTGCCGCGCGCGTCGCTCACCCAGAACATCTACGCCGCGCGCCCGGTCGCCGGCCGCCTGGCGGTGACCGAGGGCGCCGACGGCGCCCGGCTCGACCCCGGCAACGCCAGCCGCTACGCGCCCGCCGTCGCGCTGTTCGAAGCGGTGGACTCGCGCCAGCTGGTGTCGGCCTACGTCCGCTTCTACCCGCTGCTGCAGCAGGCCTACCGCGACCTCGGGGCCGCCGACCGGTCGTTCAACGACCGCCTGGTCGAGGTGATCGACCACCTGCTGGCCGCGCCCGCGCCGGAAGGCCCGCTGGCGCTGGTGCCGGTGCCCGACAAGCCGCGCTGGGCCTTCGCCGATCCGCGCCTCGAGGGCGCTTCGGTCGGCCACAAGGCCATGATCCGCCTGGGTCCGGAGCAATCCGCGCGGGTGAAGGCCAAGCTGCGCGAACTGCGCGCCCTGCTCGCCGGCCAGTCCCCGGCCGGCTGAGGCCGCCGCGCCGCGGCGCTTGCGCTAGGCTGTCGGCCGGAATTCCCGGTCGGAGCCGGCATGTCGCCCCTGCACTACCTTGGCCGCCGCCTGGCGGCCTTCCTGGCCAAGCCGCGCGAGCGCTACAGCCACATTCCCACCAGCCCGACGAACCTGCTGGCCGCCACCCTGCGCAAGGGCGACGTGGTGCTGGTGGAGGGCAGCAGCCGCTTCGCCACGGCCATCAAGTACCTCACCCAGTCGACCTGGTCGCACGCCGCGCTCTGCATCGGCGACGCCCTGGGCCCGCCGCCCGAGGGCGAGGAGCCGCGGGTGCTGGTGGACGTGGACGTGGTCGAGGGCGTGCGGACCATCCCGCTGAGCACGTTCTCGGGCCTGCACACCCGGATCTGCCGGCCGGTGGGGCTGGAGGCCGCCGAAATCGACGCCCTGGTCGAGTTCATGCTGTCGCGCAAGGGCATCACCTACGACCTGAAGAACATCTTCGACCTGGCGCGGTACTTCATCCGCACCCCGCCGGTGCCGGGCTCGATGAAGCGGCGGATGCTGTCGCTGGGCAGCGGCGAGCCGACCAAGGCGATCTGCTCGACCCTGCTGGCCCAGGCCTTCGCGTCGATCCGCTACCCGATCCTGCCCGAGGTGGAGCTGGTGGATGCGGACGCCGCCGGGGCCCGCCGGGCCCGGCGCGAGATCCTTCACATCCGACACCACAGCCTCTACGCGCCCCGGGACTTCGACGTCTCCCCGTTCTTCCAGATCGTGAAGCCGCGGATCGCCCATGGCTTCGACTTCCGGAGCCTTGACCTCCGCCCGCCCGGGCCGGGCGGCGAGGCCGCCTGACGCTGGGCGCGCCGCAGTGGAATTTGTTACGGTGAGCGCGTCGATGGATTCGGCGGTTTCCAGTGCTTCTGGCCAGACTCGATGCCCCCGGGCATCCTCAACCAAAAGGGTGAAGGAAATGATTCGATTGATGCGATTCGCGGCCGTGGTCGCCTTGGCGACGATCTTCGTGGGCATGCCGGCGCAGGCCCAGGATCAGGCGGCGGCGCCCGACCTGCAGATGGCGCGCTGCGTTGATTTCACCAACGCAAGCGACGACTCCCCCTACGTGTCCTACATCGAGGGCTTCGCCACCGCCCGCGGCAGCGCCGAAACCGCCGGTGACCACGTCGCCGCCGTCCGCCAGGCCTGCCAGGGCCAGCCGGATGTCGGCTTCCTGTCGATGGTCGAAGTGACCGCGCCGGCGCCCATGGCCGTGGCCGCCGCACCCGTCGGCCCGACCTCGTGCTCGGCGCCGCCGACCACCACCTGCGGCGGCTGCTCGGTGAGCTGCGATGCCGGCCAGCAGGCGGTCTGCAAGGCCGGCCGCGACTTCGGCTCGGTCCGCTGCGCCACCCGCGCCCGCTGCATCTGCGAATAAGATCGTGTTGACCCGGCCCGCCACGGGCCGGGGTTGCCCAGGCCGGGCGGCCGCCGCCGCCCCGGCCTGAACCGGGGCGCCGCCCCGCAAAGGCCCGGTCGCCCGTGAACACCCCCGCTTCGCCCAACGAAGCCCAACCCCCGCCCCGGCGCCTGGCCGGCTGGCGGCTGCGCCAGGTCGTCGCCGACACCTACCAGCTGTCGAAGGTGGGCGGCTTCCTCTACGTCTTCGGCTGGGCCGTGATCGGATGGATCGGCGGGGTGCACGCCTTCGCGCCGGTCACCGCGCTGGTGGTGGCCCTCGGATTCCTGGTGCTGGCGGTGCTGCGGGTGGCCATGCGGCCGCCCACGGCGGGCGGGGACGCCGCCGACCGGCGCTGGCTGCTGCGCTTCGCGCTGGTGCTGCCGCTGGCTTCGGTGCTGTGGGCGGGCGTGCAGGCCTGGGTGCTGCTGGACCCCCGCTTCGACCAGGACACGCGCATGGTGTCGCTGATCGCCACCATCGGTTATGCCACCGTGTTCGCCAACATCTACTCGACGGTGCGGCACCTGGCCGCGGTCGGCGTGTGCGTGCTGTTCGTGCCGATGCTGGTGGTGCTGTGGAGCAACGGCGAGGCGCGGGCGCTGGCGGTGGCGATGTCGTTCTACGCGCTGTACCTGGCCGGTGCGCTGGTGCGCAGCCACGCCGAATATCGCCGGCGGCTGCGGCTGGACGAAGCGCTGCGCGAGCAGCGCGACCAGTTCGAGCACCTCAGCCGCACCGATTCGCTGACCGGCCTGGCCAATCGCCGGCACTTCACCGACCGCCTGGCCCATGCCGCCGATCGCGCGCTGCGCGGCGGCCCCGGGTTCACGTTGCTGATCCTGGACATCGACCACTTCAAGCGCGTCAACGACCGCCATGGCCATGCCGTTGGTGACGCCTGCCTGCAGGCCCTGGCCGAGCGGCTGCAGCGGGCCTTTCCGGCGCCGGGCTGCCTGCTCGCGCGGCTGGGCGGCGAGGAGTTCGGCGTGCTGCTCGAGCATGACCACGCGCAGGCGCTGGCGCTGGCCGAAGCGCTGCGCCACGCGCTGGTGCAGCGTCCGCTGGACTGCGGCCCCGGGGTGCAGCTGCCGATCACGGTGAGCATGGGCATCGGCGGCTTCGAACCGTCGCGCCACGGGGATGCCGACGGCCTTTACCGCGCCGTCGACATGGCGCTGTACCTGGCCAAGGACCAGGGCCGCAATCGTGTCCAGGCGCTGGAAGCGGCGGGCGCCTGATCCGCGGCTCCGGCTAGAATCGCAGGGTTCCCACGGCGGAGACCGCCCTTGGCCCTGGCCGCCGATCCTGCACTCGATACCCTGTTCCTGCCGATGACCTCGGGGGCGCTTGCCTGGCCCGCGCCGGGCGGCACGCTGTTCCTGCGGGCCCGCGCCGGCGTCGCCCTGAATGCCGCGCGCCGGCACAAGCCGGTGTGCGAGCAAAGCTTCCGCCCCTGGGCCGATGCGCTCGAGCGCGACGGGCTGGCGGTGTCCGAGGCCAACAGCGGCCGCTTCGAGCGGGTGCTGGTGCTGGCGCCGCGCCAGCGCGAGGAGTCGCGCGCGCTGCTGGCGCGCGCCCTGGCGCAGCTGTCCCCGGGCGGCGTGCTGGTGGCCTGCGCGGCCAACAAGGAAGGCGCGCGTTCCCTGCAGGACGACCTGGCCCGGCTGGTTGGGCCGGTGCACGGCCTGTCGAAGAACCACTGCCGGGTCTGCTGGACCGCGCCGCTGGCGCCGGACCAGGTCGACGCATCGCTGCAGGCCGAGTGGCGGGCGCTGGACGCGCCGCGCCGCATCGCCGATGGCCGCTTCCTCAGCCGGCCGGGGCTGTTCGCCTGGGATCGCATTGATGCCGCTTCGGCGCTGCTGGCCGACAGCCTGCCGGTCGACCTGGCCGGGCAGGGCGCCGATCTCGGCGCCGGTTTCGGCTACCTGGCCAGCGAAGTGCTGGCGCGCTGCCCGGGCGTCACCGGCCTCCATCTTTACGAGGCGGAGGCGCGCGCCCTGGCGCTCGCGCGCGAGAACCTCGCGGGGGCCCGGGTGCCGGTGGCCTTCCACTGGCACGACGTCACCCGCGGCCTGGGCGAGCGCTTCGACTTCATCGTCAGCAACCCGCCTTTCCACCAGGGCCGTGCGGATGATCCGGGCCTGGGCCAGGGCTTCATCGCCGCGGCCGCGGGCGCGCTGCGCGCCGGCGGCCGGCTGTGGCTGGTGGCGAACCGGCACCTGCCCTACGAAGCGGCGCTGGCGCGCGGCTTCACGGCGGTGCGCACGGTGCGCGAGGACGCGGGATTCAAGGTGATCGAAGCGATCAAGGCGGGCGTCTGATGAAGCTGGTGAAGCTGATCGCGAACCTGGGCTACGGCAGCCGCAAGCAGGTGCAGCTGATGTTCCGCGAGGGCCGCGTCACCGATCCCGCCGGCGACGTGCTGTACGCCGACGATGCCGTCGGCCACGACCAGGTGCGGATCGACGGCGAGCCGCTCGATCCGCCGCAGGGCCTGCTGGTCCTGCTGCACAAGCCCACCGGCTACACCTGCTCGACCAAGGACCCGGGGCGGGTGGTCTACGACCTGCTGCCGCCGCGCTTCCGCCTGCGCGACCCGCTGCTGTCCACCGTCGGTCGCCTGGATCGCGACACCTCGGGCCTGCTGCTGATGACCGACGACGGCGCGCTGCTGCACCGGATCACCTCGCCCAAGGCCCAGCTGGCGAAGGTCTACGAGGCAACGCTGGCGGCCGACCTGCGCGGCGACGAGGCCGCGGTGTTCGGCAGCGGCACGCTGATGCTGGAGTCGGAGAAAACGCCGCTGGCGCCGGCCGGTTTCGAGGCGCTGGGTCCGCGGCGCGCGCGCATCACCCTGGTCGAGGGCCGCTACCACCAGATCCGCCGCATGTTCGCGGCGGTCGGCAACCACGTCGAGACCCTGCACCGGCACACCTTGGGGGGGCTGGGGCTGGGCGAGCTGGCGCCGGGTGCTTGGCGGATCCTGGATGCTTCGGATCGTGAGCGCGTATTCGGGGGCTAAGGCCCGTTGGGGTAGTTGGCGTGTCCAACACGGATCAAAGCGGACAGAGCGGATAAGAGCCGATAAAGCAAAAGCTTTTGAGTGGATTTTCGCCGCTGGCATCACCCGGCGAAGACCCCAACCCATCCGCTCTTGCTCTATCGGCTTTTATCCGCTCTGTCCGCTTTGATCCGTGTTCAAAAAAAAAGCCTGCCCCGCCCGCCGTCAATCGCGGAAGTTGTCGAACTGCAGCGGCAGCTCGATGTCCGACTTGCGCAGGAGGGCCATGGCGTCCTGCAGGTCGTCGCGCTTCTTGCCGCTGACGCGGAGCTTGTCGCCGTTGATCTGGGCCTCGACCTTGAGCTTGGCTTCCTTGAGCGTGGCCACGATTTTCTTGGCCAGTTTCTGCTCGATGCCCTGCTTGATGGTGACCTTCTGGCGCGCGCCGGCCAGGTTCACCTCCGGCTCGGCCACGTCCAGGCAGCGGATGTCGATGCCGCGCGCGACCAGTCGGCCTCGCAGGATGTCGAGCATCTGCTTGAGCTGGAAATCGCTGGGGGCGTGCTGGGTGACGACGAATTCGCTGAGCTCGAACTTGGCGTCCGTGCCCTTGAAATCGAAGCGGGTGGAGAGCTCGCGGTTGGCGGTGTCCACGGCGTTGGTCAGTTCGTGCTTGTCGACTTCCGAGACGACGTCGAAGGAGGGCATGGCGAGGGCGCTGGCAGTGGGGATGGGCGGATTCTAGCCCAGGCTCGCCCCGGGGTCAGTCCTCACGGCGCTGACTGGATCCCGAACGGGGGGCGCCACATTCAAGACGAATTCAGATCCGCGGGAGCGATGATTCGCCCCGTGGAACGCTCCCGTCCACGGACCTGCCGAGGTACACCATGTCCCGTCTCAGACTTGCCACCGTGGCCCTGCTGCTTGCCGGTGCAACCGCCCTGCCGGCCGATGCCCAGAACAGTCGCCTGCCGGGCGCCGTGCGCGATGCCCAGGCCGCCGCCGAGACCCGCGAGCGCATCACCGTGCGCGAGGATCGCCGGGAACAGCGCCGCGAAGACCGTGGCGAGCAGCCCGGCGGCCGCACCGGCATCGTCAGCGATGGCCGCCGCGATGACCGCCAGGCGCGCCGCTCCGATCGCCGCGACGACCGCCGCGACTGGCGCGATGACCGCCGCGATGACCGCCGTGACTGGCGCGCCGACCGCCGCGATGACCGCCGCGACTGGCGCGACGACCGCCGCGATGATCGCCGCGACTGGCGCCACGACCGCCGGGACGACCGCCGCGACTACTACGTCCGCCATGACGATCGCCGCTGGAACGGCTATCGCTGGCAACCGCAGTACCGCTACCGCGCGCCGGTCCGCTACGTCTATCCGCGCGGCTACGCCCCGTACCAGTGGCGCGTCGGCCATCGCCTGCCGCGGCACTACTACGAGCGCAACTACTACGTCGACTACCGCGCCTACCAGCTGCCGCCGCCGCCCTACGGCTACCACTGGATCCGCGTCGACCACGACGTGGTCCTGGTCGCCCTGGCCACCGGCCTGATCCGCGACGTGCTGTACGGGCTGTACTACTGAGTCCCAGCGCGACGATGCACTGCCCGAGGGGCCGGCCATGCCGGCCCCTTTTTCATGGGCCCGCCCAAGTCCCTGTTCGACCCCGGCCATGCCGCGAGCCGGTCATCTGGCGCCGGCCCCACCGCGAAGACGAGGGTCACTTCCTGCTCAGTGAAGCCTTTTATTTCGCAAGAAGTGACCCTCGTCTTCGCGGCGCGTCCGGTGCGGAGCGTCCGGTGGGTTGGACGGAGTGCCCGTGACTGGAAGGCTCCGATGCTTGCGCGTGTCGATCCGGACCAAGGCGGGGCATTTTTCTTGCGGATCCGGCCTGGCTAACCCGGTCGAGGCCTTTCGCCAGAGCTCGCCTCCTATTCGCGTCCCTTCGGACACGGGCTGCGGCGCCGAGGCCAGCTTGGAAGACGGCCAGTTCGAAACGGCTCGCCGCCCGGCGGCGGGTGTGGGAGCAAGGCGAAGGGCGGCCCGCACTAACGAACCGTTTTGGCAGGCGGCTGCAAAGAGCCTTGGCGCTAGGAGGCGAGGTGCAAACAAGGGCCCCAGACGGGTTAGCCAAGCCGGAACCGCAAGAAAAATGCCCCGCTCCCGACCCGGATCGACACGCGCAAGCACCAGAGCGCGCTCCCACCTGCCTTCCGTCACGCGCGCAAACAGCCACGTACCGGCGGTGCCGTGGAAGCGAGGGTCACTTCCCGCGAAATAAAGGCTTCACTGAGTGGGAAGTGACCCTCGCTTCCACGGTGCCGACGGCGCCAGATCCCTCGCTCGAGCGGTGTCGCCGCCGCCCTGCTGGACTCAGGCGCCGAACAGCTCCGGCTGCGGCGGCAGTTCGTCGTGGCGACGGAAGTTGGCCAGGCCCACGCCCACCAGCCGGTAGCGGGTGCGTGCCGGCAGCTCCACCCGCGTGCGCAGCTCCAGCGCGATGGCGACCAGCTGCTGCAGCGAGGTCGGCGGCGACGGCGGCGTGTGGCTGCGGGTGAGGATGCGGAAGTCGGCGGTCTTGAGCTTGAGCACGACGGTGCGGCCGCTGCGGTCGCCCTCGCGCGAGGCCGCGGCCCAGGCCTTCGCGGCCAGGCGCTCGATCGCTTCGGTGGTCTGTTCCAGCGGCAGGTCGCGCTCGAAGGTGTCCTCGGCCGAAACCTGGGTGGTGGGGCGCTCGGATTCCACCGGGTGGTCATCGATGCCCAGCGACAGTTCGTGCAGGCGCCGGCCCCAGCGGCCGAAGCGTCGCTCCAGCTCGCGCAGGCCGTGTTCGCGCAGCTGGCCAACCGTGCGCACGCCCAGCGCCTCGAGCCGGCCTTCCATGACCTTGCCCACGCCCGGCAGCTTGCCGACCGGCAGCGGCGCCAGGAACGCCAGCACCTGCGCCGGCTTCACCACGAACTGGCCGTCGGGCTTGCGCCAGTCGCTGGCGATCTTGGCCAGGAACTTGTTCGGTGCGATGCCGGCCGAGGCGGTGAGCGCGGTCTCTTCGCGGATGGCGGCGCGGATCGCCTCGGCCACGGCGGTGGCGCTGGCCAGGCCGGTCTTGTTCTCGGTGACGTCGAGGTAGGCCTCGTCCAGCGACAGTGGCTCGATCAGGTCGGTATGGCGGGCGAAGATGCCGCGCACCTGGCGCGACACCGCCTTGTAGCGCGCGAAATCCGGCGGCACGAACACCGCCTGCGGGCACAGCTTCTCGGCCCGCAGCGCCGGCATCGCCGAGCGCACGCCGAACGTCCGCGCTTCATAGCTGGCCGCGCACACCACCGAGCGCGCCCCGCGCCAGGCCACCACCACCGGCCGGCCGCGCAGCGACGGGTCGTCACGCTGCTCCACCGACGCGTAGAACGCATCCATGTCCACGTGCACGATCTTGCGGGGCGGGGCCATGGCGCATTGTCGCCCAGCGGCGACGCGGCCGCAGCGGGCGGTCAGGCCGTGCGTTCGCGCAGGGCCGCGCGGTAGCGGCGGCTGCAGGGCAGGGTGCCGCCGTCGCGCAGGTGGATGCGGGCGTCGCCGGTGTCCAGCGGTTCGATGCTGGCCACGTGGTCGAGGTTGACGATGTGGCTGCGGTGCACGCGCTGGAAGCGGGCCGGGTCGAGCCGCGACTCGATCGCCGAGATGGTGCTGCGCAGCGGGTAGTCGCGGCCGCGCACCCGCAGGTTCACGTAGTTGCCCGAGGCCTGCAGCCATTCGATGTCGGCCGCCGCCACCAGGAACTCCCGGCCCAGCTTGCGCACCAGGAAACGCTCGGGCCGCTCGATCGGCTCCACCGGCGCGGCGTCGTCGTCCGGCGCCGCCAGCAGGCTGGCTTCGCCCTGCAGCCGGCGCAGCAGGAAGCGGTAGCCGGCCATCAGCAGCACCATGCCGGCGAAGGTGCGCACGTCCTTGAGGTATTCGTAGGCGAACTGCCGGCCCCAGGGGCCGAAGTCGTAGTGCTCGCCCGCGCTGGCGTAGATGGCCATGCGCAGCGCCACCATGCCCGCCACGTGCAGCCCGCTGAAGGCCACGCTGGCCAGCAGGTAGGCCGGCAGTCGCCGGCGCCAGGTGTCGAGGTGCAGCGGATAGCGCCGGGTGAACCAGGCCACCAGCGGCACCAGTACCAGGAACACCAGGTTGCTGCTGCCTTCCCAGATCCAGGGTTCGGCCGGGTGGTGGGCCAGGCCGGCCCGGCGCATCTCCATGCCCGTAGTCAGCGCATTGCCCACGATGCTCACCAGGACGGCGCCCAGCCAGTACCCCCACTCGACCCAGCGTCGGTAGGGCAGGAAGCGCTCGTAGGCGCCGGGGGCGGGGGGCGTGTTGGCCATCATCCGATTCTAGACAGCCCGTGGCACCGGTAGGCCACCCCCGTTCGTCCCCGCGGTCCGCGGTTCGTCCCCGGCCGTCCCCGACGCGTCCCTTTGCGCTGGCCGGGCGCGCCGCCCGGGCGCCAGGCTGGCCCCGAATCCACCGGAGCCGCCCATGGAACGCCGCCACGACCTCGACGCCCTGCGCGTCCTCGCCTTCCTCCTGCTGATCGCCTACCACTGCGCCATGCTCTACGTGGCCGAGTGGGACTGGCACCTCAAGAGCACCCACCTGGCCGAATGGCTGCAGTGGCCCATGCTGGCCATGAACCGCTGGCGCATGGCCCTGCTGTTCCTGATTTCCGGCCTGGCCATCGGCCTGTACCAGCCGGCCCGGCACCCCGGGCGCTTCGCCTGGGACCGCACCTGGCGCCTGCTGCCGCCGCTGCTGTTCGGCATGTTCGTGGTGGTGTCGGTGCAGGCCTATTGCCAGGGCGTGGTGAACGGCACCGTGCGCCCGGGCTACCTGGAATTCCTGTGGCGCTACTGGCAGGTGAAGCCCTGGCCCGAGGGCGGCTTCGACGGCGCCGAATACGGCATCACCTGGAACCACCTGTGGTACCTGGCCTACCTGTGGCCCTACAGCCTGCTGCTGGCGGCGCTGCTGCCGCTGCTCGAGTCGGGACCGGGCCGGCGCCTGCAGGCGGCCTTCGGCGGCCTGCGCGGTGGGGCCCTGGTGCTGCTGCCGGCGCTGCCGCTGGTGGTTTACCTCAATGTCCTGCTGCCGCGCTTCGAGCCCACCAACGACTTCATCCACGACACGTTCCAGCACGCCCAGTTCTTCACCGTGTTCCTCTACGGCTACGTGCTGGCGCGCTCGCGGGCCTTCTGGGACGAAGTGGTGAGGCTGCGGTGGCCGCTGGGCCTGGCCGCCGCCTCGATGTGCGTGGTCTACGTGGGCGGGCTGAAGTCGGACCTGGCGTTCGGCGAACCCGGGCTGGCGGCGATGCGGAGCCTGCGCGGCCTGCGCGGCCTGTTCGTCTGGACCACCCTGCTGGCCATCCTGGGCTGGGCGCGACACGGGCTGGACCGCCCGTTCCGCTGGCTGCCCTACGCCAGCGAGGCGGTGTTTCCCTGGTATGTCATCCACCAGAGCGCCACCGTGGTGGTGGCCTACTGGCTGGTGCCGCGGGCGCTGCCGGCGTGGCTCGAGGCCAGCCTGGTGGTGGCGGGCACGGTCGCGGCCTGCCTGCTCGGCAACGAGGTCGTGCGCCGCATTCCCTGGCTGCGGCCGCTGTTCGGGCTCAAGCGCCGGCCGCGCTCAGGCGGCGCGCAGCCGGAAGCGGTCGCGGTACTCGGCCGGGGTGAGTGAGGTCGCGCGCTTGAACAGCTTGCGGAAGCTGGACGCATCGCTGTAGCCGCAGCGCTCGACGATCTCCTCGAAGCTCAGCAGCGTGGTCTCGAGCAGCGCCTTGGCGCGTTCCACCCGCAGGTGCTGCACGTGCCCCAGCGGCGTGCTGCCGTAGTGCTGGCGGAAGTGCCGGAGCAGGCTGCGCTCGCTGGTGCCGCAGGCCTCGGCCAGTTCGGCGATGCTCAGTTCGCGGTGGAGTTCGCGGTGCAGGAAGTGTTCGGCCTTTTCGCTCAGCGAGTGCCGCGGCCGCTCGGTCAGCGCCAGGCTGATGTAGGGCGCCTGGCTCTGTCGGTCGGGGTCGATCAGCATCATGCGCGCGGTGTGCTGGGCCAGGGCCGGATCGACGCGCTTGGCCAGCAGCTGCAGGATGTAGCTCAGCACCGCGGTGCTGGCGCCGGTGGTGGTGACGCCGCCGTCTTCCACCACCATCCGCTCCACGTCGAGCTTCACCCGCGGGAAGCGCTGGCGGAAGGCGGCGTCGAGCCACCAGCTGGTGGTGGCGTGGCGGCCGTCGAGCAGCCCGGCCTCGGCCAGCAGGAAGGTGCCGCAGCAGTTGGCGGCGATCGGCACGCCGCGCAGGTGCATCGCGCGCAGCAGCGCGATTT
Organism: Arenimonas sp.; assembly: GCF_035721105.1. Lineage (GTDB taxonomy): Bacteria > Pseudomonadota > Gammaproteobacteria > Xanthomonadales > Xanthomonadaceae > Arenimonas. Next base: position 64,909 of record NZ_DASTNG010000021.1, read on the forward strand.
CCGGGCCGAAGCCGGCGAGCTGGCCCACCATGTCGTCGGCGTTGGAGTGCATGTAGCCCGGCACCAGCAGCAGGTCGAGTGCGACGTCGGGCGAACGCACCGGGCCGATCGACAGCCCGCCGCTGCCCGTCACCGTGGCCTGGCCGCGGGCGCCGACCAGCACGGTTTCGAGCCGGAGGCGGGTGCCGGGGTCGCGCACTTCGGCCAGCTTCTGCGCGATGCGCAGGATGTCCATGGGCCCGGTGAGGCTGGACAGCACGGCGCCTTCGAGCGCCAGCAGGCCGACGGTGAAGCGCTGCTCATCGCGTGACATAGATGGCTCCGGAATGCTGGCGCAGCCAGTCGGCCAGGGCCTCCGGCACCGGCAGCGCGCCGGCGACGGCGTCGTCGCAGCCCACCAGCGCGATGCGGCCCGGGTGCCCGGCCGGCAGCGGCGTGGCCGAAGGCGCGACCAGCTCCGGCCGGCCCTGGGCGTCTTGGCTCAGCAGCCAGAGGCCCGGCGGCGGGACGGCGTCGCCGCGGCAGTGCGCGGAAAGGTGCAGGCGGACGTCGGCGCCGGTGAGCGGCAGCAGCCGCCAGTCGCCCCGGCTGGCGCTGAGGACGGCGTCGTAACGGCTGCCCTCGACGAAGACGGCGTCGTCGGCGGGCGGGGCGGCGCTGGCGGGGGCCAGGCCGGCGAGGGAAAGGAGGGCGACCAGCAACAGGCGCTTCATGGGTGGCTCCGTGCGAATCGGGCGTGGCCCGGGGTAGGCACAGCGTCCTCCCGCGCCTCCCCCCGGGGCAGTGGCGAAAACGACACCTTCCGGGTGAAAACGGACTTTACGCCTCCGGCGGGCGAAATCCGACCGGAAAATCACCGGGAACGCATTGGCCGGGCGGCCCGTTGCGACGCCCGGACAAGACACGGGCCGCTTGCGCGGCCCGTCGGGAGGAAAGCGGTGTGCAGCCTCAGTCGCAGCCTTCCGTGTAGTGCAGGTAGCCCACCACCGCGTCGCCGCCCAGCATCACCCGTTCGACCCGGCCGCAGTCGAGGATCGGCGGGCCGTTGCCGGCCGGCAGCCACAGCGGCTCGCCTTCGCCGGGCTGGCGGTCGTCGGCCGCCACGGCGGCGACGTCGTCGATCTTGCCGCTGCCCAGGTCGACGGTGCAGTCGAAGCGCGCATCGCCCGGATCACGCAGGCGCACGCCGGCCTTGCCGTGGTTCATCGGCCAGGCCGTGGTGACCGCGACGGTGACCACGCCGGCATCCTGCACGCAGCGCCCGATGGCTTCGTCCAGGTCGTCCAGGCGACGGCTCCAGTCGGTGTCGGGCTTGCCGGCGGCGTCGAACACCGGTGCGGCGTCCAGGTCCAGGCCCATCTCGGCGCTGCAGCAGCCGTTCACCGGCTCGCCGCCCGCGAAGCTGGCCTGGGCGATGAAGGGCAGGGCCGGCCCGTCGGCCATGGTGTCGAAGCACTGGCCCGGGGTGATCAGCGTCGCGACGGCTTCGGCGGGGCTGCCCTCGGGCGCGCCGGTGAAGCGATAGCTGCCGCCGTCGGACGCCAGCAGGCGGCCGTCGAGTTCGGTCTCGGCGTCGGGCGTCTTGAGCAGGGCGCTTTCGGCCGTGATGTCGAGCGACCAGAAGGGTTCGTTGCCGCGGCAGAGGAAGGCGCGCGGCACCATGGCGACGGCTGGCGCGGCGGGCACGGGTTCGGCGATCGGGGCCATCGGCGGCGGTGGCGGGACGTCGGCCGCGGGTGCGGGCGCCTCCTGTTGGCAGGCGGCAAGCGGGACCAGCAGGGCCAGGGTCAGCAGGCGCAGTTTCATCGGGGCAGTCTCCGGGGGGGGGGCGGGTCGCGAGCGAACCATGCCGCAGCGCCCCGGCCGCAGGCAAGCGAGCGCGACCGTCGCGGCAACCTCCCGGCCGCTGAACGGACCCGGATCGCTCCGCGGCGGCCGTCAACGCGGCGTCGGTCGGCGCGTTCTTGCAGGCATGGGCGGAATGGACCGCCCCGGATGGAGACGAACATGTTCAAGCCCCTGATCTGCACTGCCCTGGTCCTGGCCAGCGGCTTCGCTTTGGCCCAGGACGCCGGCGGTGACCGTGAGGCGCGCCGCGCCGAATGGCAGGCCAAGGCCGAGGCGCGCTTCGCCGAGGCCGACAAGGACCGCGATGGCCGGCTCGACAAGATCGAGGTCCAGGCCTTCGGCGACCGCATGGCCCGCAATTTCGACCGCATCGACGCCAATCGGGACGGCGAGCTCGAGCGCAGCGAGCTGGCCCAGGCCCGCCGCCATGCGGCCGCGCACCAGGGAGGCCAGCGCATGCGGACGATGCGCGCCTACCAGCGCGGTTTGTTCAAGGGAATGGACGATGACGGCAATGGCGCCATCAGTCGCGCCGAGCTCGGCGACAAGGCGCCGCGCCTGGCGCAGGAATTCGCCCGCATCGATGCCGACGGCAATGGCGAGATCACGGCGGAAGAGATGAAGGCGCATCGCCAGGCGATGCGGGCGGCCCACCGGGCCGCGCGCGCCCAGCCCAAGGGCTGAGTCGCGCGAACCCGGGGCGGCCGCAGGGCCGCCCCGGGACGTGTCGCGAACGCTTAGAAGCGGAGACCGGCGCTGATGCCGTAGATCAGCGGGTCGACCTCGGCGGTGCCGACGTTGCCCAGGGTCTCGACGGTCACCTCGGTGTCGAAGTCGAGCTTGCGGACGTCGGCGCGCACGAAGAAGGTGTCGGTGACGTACCAGTCGGCGCCGACGCTCAGGCTCAGGCCGTTGGCGGTGTCGCCATCGATGCCCAGGCCGGCCAGCGCGCCGCGGGTGCGCTCGCCGAAGACGTCGACGGTGCCGTAGCCAGCGCCCACGAACGGACGGATCGCGCCGTCGGTGTTGAAGTGGTAGTTCAGGCTCAGCGTGGTCGGGCGGTGCTCGACCGAGGCGATGGTGCCCAGGCCGTCGAGCGTGACGTTGTGGTCGAACGACTCCAGGCCGCTCCACAGCTCGACCGACAGGTTGTCGTTGAAGAAGTACGAGAAGCTGCCGGTGACCGCGAAGTCATCGTTGATGCTGGCGCCGGCGCCGGCCAGGGTGCCGTTGTCGGACTTCGGGTCGGTGTTCTGGTAGCCGACGGTGGCGGTGAAGGACTGGGCGTTGGCGCCGGTGGCGGCGAGCGCGCCGCCGAGGGCGAGGGCGATCAGGGCAAGACGGGACATGGGTGAGCTCCTTGCGAGGGTTATCGGGGGGCCGGTCATTACCGGTGCGTGAATGTTGGCCAGTGCCCCTTCAAGCCCCGGTGAGGCCCGCGTACAAGCCGCGTGAACCTTTTGGCCGGCTCGGGAACTTGGCCCCGGATCCGTGGTCCATGACCCAAGTCACTGTCACCAACCGCACGCGCAGGGCGTGCCGGCGGCCGCCAAACTGGCGTCGCTCTCCAAGGTGTCATTGCGCTCGGGCCAGCCTTGGCCTCGCCGGGATGTGGACAGCACGCATGTCCCGGATGTTTGCGCGCCCACAAGGCCCCCGTTAAGACGGGGGTTTTTTTTGGCCCCGGCGCCGTGCCGGAGCCCATGCCGGGGCCGCGCGGGGCCAGCGGTCCGGCCCGGCGCTTGGCCCGCATGGGGTAACGGGGGACAATGGCCGCAGACCCTTTGCAGACCCCCAGGTGGACCATGGCCGAGCTCAAGGAAGCGCGGGTGCCGGATATCGGCGACGACAAGGATGTGCCGGTGATCGAGCTGCTGGTGCAGCCGGGCGACCGGGTGAAGAAGGACCAGGGCCTGGTGACCCTCGAGTCGGACAAGGCGACGATGGAGGTGCCGGCGCCTTTCGACGGCGTCGTCCGCGAACTGAAGGTCAAGGTCGGCGATGAGCTGTCCGAGGGCTCGGTGGTGGCCTTGATCGAGCCGGCCGACGAAGCCGGGGCCCCGGCGCCGGCCAAGGCCGCGTCCGCCCCGTCGCGTCCCGCCCCCGAGGCCGCTCCCGCCGAGCAGGCGCCCGCGCCGCCGGCCGCGCCGGCTGCGCCCGCCCGCACGGCCCCGGCCGCGACCCCCGCGCCGACCCGCAGCAGTCCCCCGGTGCGTTTCGACGCCGACGCCCTGATGCCCGAGAAAGTGCCGCACGCCAGCCCGGCCGTGCGCCTGTTCGCGCGCGAACTGGGCGTGGACCTGGGCCAGGTCACCGGCAGCGCCCGCGCCGGGCGCATCAGCAAGGAAGACGTGCAGGCCTTCGTGAAGGCGGCGCTGGCCGGCGGCGGCGCGCCGCGTGCGGCCGGTGGCGGTGGCCTCGACCTGATCCCGTGGCCGAAGGTGGACTTCGGCAAGTTCGGCCCGGTCGAAAGCAAGCCGCTCTCGCGCATCCAGAAGCTCAGCGGCGCCAACCTGGCGCGCAACTGGGCCATGATCCCGCACGTCACCCAGTTCGACGACGCCGACATCACCGAGATGGAGGCCTTCCGCAAGAAGCTGGGCGAAGAGCACAAGGACACCAAGGTCACGCCGCTGGTGTTCCTGATCAAGGCCGCGGTCGCGGCGCTGAAGAAGTTCCCGAACTTCAACGCCTCGCTCGACGGCGACAACCTGGTGCTCAAGCAGTACTTCCACATCGGCATCGCGGTCGACACGCCCGATGGCCTGGTGGTGCCGGTGATCCGCGACGCCGACCGCAAGGGCCTGCTCGAGCTGGCGCGCGAACTGGGCGAGATCAGCGCCAAGGCCCGCGACAAGAAGCTCACCTCGGCCGACATGCAGGGCGGCTGCTTCTCGATCAGCTCGCTGGGCGGCATCGGCGGCACCGCGTTCACGCCGATCATCAATGCGCCGGAAGTCGCCATCCTCGGCGTCTCGCGCAGCGCGATGAAGCCGGTCTGGAACGGCAAGGATTTCGACGCCCGACTGGTGCTGCCGCTGAGCCTGAGCTACGACCACCGCGTCATCGACGGCGCCGCCGCCGCGCGCTTCACCGCCTACCTGGCGCAGGTGCTGGGCGACTTGCGCCGGCTGCTGGTCTAAGCGCGACGGATGCGGATGTCCGCCGCCACCGCTGCCGCCGACGCCCCCGCGCGCGGCTGGATGGCCCGGGAGCTGTTCCAGGCAGGCGACGTGGTGGTCACGACCGGAGGGCTGGCAGCCGCGGTGGCCGCGCTGCTGGCGGCCTGGCTGCTGTCCTGGCTGTTCCGGCGCGCGCTCACCCGCCTGTCCGGACAGGCCGCGGCGCGCGACCGGCAGGCGGCGATCTACACCGTCGGCCGCATCGTCCACTACCTGCTGCTGGTCGTGGGCCTGCTGTTCGCGCTCGAGTTCATCGGCCTGCCGGCCAGCCGGTTCGCGGTGTTCGCCGGCGCGGTGGGCGTGGGCCTGGGCTTCGGCCTGCAGGCGATCTTCAACAACTTCATCTCCGGGCTGATCCTGCTGTTCGACCGCAGCCTCAAGGTCGGTGACTTCGTCGAGCTCGAGTCCGGCGTGCACGGCGAAGTCAGCGACATCAACATCCGCGCCACCCGGATCACCACCAACGACAACATCGAAATCCTGGTGCCGAACTCCGAGTTCGTCACCGGCCGGGTCGTCAACTGGACCCACAACGAAGTCTCCCGGCGCCTGCGCATCCCGTTCGGCGTGGCCTACGGCAGCGACAAGGAAACGGTGAAGGCGGCCGCGCTCGAGGCCGCGTCCGCGGTGCCGTTCACGCTGTCGCAGGACGGGCCGCGACGGCCGCAGGTGTGGCTGGTCGGCTTCGGCGACTCCAGCCTCGACTTCGAACTGGTGGTCTGGCTGACCGCCGAAGCCACCAAGCGGCCGTCGGCGGTGAAGGCGGCCTACAACTGGGAGCTGGAATCCGCGCTGGCCAGGCACGGGCTGGAGATCCCGTTCCCGCAGCGCGACCTGCACCTGCGCAGCGCCTTCGGCCTGCAGGACCAGCAGGCCTGGGCCGCGCTGGGCCGCGCGCCGCCGCGGCCCGGCCGGCCGCCAGGCAACGAACCGGCGCCGCGCGCCGGCGGCAATGACGCCAAGGAAGAGGTCGAGCGCGAGATCGCGCAGGCCCCGTCCGATCCCGACGACGAGGGTGGGTCCACGCCGCCCTCCACGAACAGGAGCCCCTGATGTCCTCACGAGATCCCAGCCGCACCCGACTCGCCGTCCGCAAGGCCACCCGCGCCGACATCCCCGGCATCGTCGCGCTGTCGGCCCGCACCTACGGCGAGCGCATGGCCTACACGCCCGAGATGGTCGGCGGCCAGCTGGCGCAGTTCGCCGAAGGGCAATACGTGGCCGAGTACGACGGCGTGATCGTCGGCTACTGCGCCACCTTCCGGATCGACGGCAAGTCGGCGCTGGCGCCGCACGCCTGGCGTGAGATCACCGGCAGCGGCTTCGCCTCGCGGCATGCGCCGGACGGCGACTGGCTCTATGGCATGGAGGTCTGCGTCGATCCCGAGCGCCGCGGCCTGCGCATCGGCCGTCGCCTGTACGACCGCCGCAAGCGCCTGTGCCTGCAGCTGGGCCTGAAGGGCATCGTCTTCGGCGGCCGCCTGCCGGGGCTGGCGCGACGCATGAAGCAGTACGGCAGCGCCGAGGCCTACGTCGCCGCGGTGCGGGAAGGCCGGCAGCGCGACCTGGCGCTGTCGTTCCAGCTGGGCAATGACTTCGAGGTGATCGGGGTGTTGCCCGACTACCTGCCGTCCGACCACGAATCGCTGGGCTACGCGGCGCACCTGGCCTGGCGCAATCCCAGCTTCTCCGACCACCCGGCCATCCGCAGCGCCCAGCGCAGCGGCGACCTGCCCGACGCGGTGCGGGTGGCGACGGTGCAGTACCAGCAGCGCAGGATCCGCAGCTTCGAGGAATTCGCCACCCAGATCGAATACTTCGTCGACATCGCCGCCGACTACCGCAGCGACTTCGTGGTGTTCCCGGAGCTGATCACGCTGCAGCTGCTGTCGATCGAGAACCAGCCGCTGTCGCCGGCCGACTCCATCCGCACGCTCACCAAGTACACCGCGCAGTACCGCGACCTGATGCACCGGCTGGCGGTGTCGTACAACATCAACATCATCGGTGGCTCGCATCCCACGCAGATGGACGACGGCGACATCCACAACATCTGCTACGTCGCGCTGCGCGACGGTTCGGTGCACGAGCGCGAGAAGCTGCACCCGACGCCGAACGAGGTGCACTGGTGGAAGATCGCCGGCGGCGACAGCGCCGAGGCCATCGCCACCGACTGCGGCCCGATCGGCGTGATGATCTGCTATGACTCCGAGTTCCCCGAGCTGGCCCGGCACCTGGTGGACCAGGGCGCGATGATCCTGTTCGTGCCCTACTGCACCGACGTGCGCCAGGGCCACCTGCGGGTGCGCTACTGCTGCCAGGCGCGCGCGGTCGAGAACCAGGTCTACGTGGTCACCTCCGGCAACGTCGGCAACCTGCCGGGCGTGAACAATTTCGACATCCAGTACGCGCAGAGCTGCATCATCACGCCCTGCGATTTCCCGTTCGCGCCCGAGGGCATCGCCGCCGACACCACGCCGAACGCCGAGCAGGTCGCGTTCGCCGACCTGCGGCTCGACGACCTGATGCAGGCGCGCGCCTCCGGCACCGTGCAGAACCTGCGCGATCGCCGCCACGACCTCTACCAGACCAGTTGGAAACGCCGCGGCTGAGCCGCGGCAGACAAGGACATCCCATGGCCAAGACTTTCGAACTCAAGGTGCCGGACATCGGCGACGACAAGGACGTGCCCGTGATCGAGCTGCTGGTGCAGCCCGGTGACGTGGTGAAGCAGGACCAGGGCCTGGTCACGCTCGAGTCCGACAAGGCCACCATGGAGGTGCCCGCCAGCGCCGGCGGCCGGATCACCGCGCTCAAGGTGAAGGTCGGCGACACCGTCTCCGCCGGCGACGTGATCGCCATCGCCGAGGCCGAAGCCGAGGCGCCTTCAGGCGCCAAGCCTTCGCCCTCCGCCCCGGTCGGAACGCCTTCAGCCGAGAAGTCTTCGCCCACTCCCCCTGTAGGAGCGCCTTCAGGCGCGAAGCCTTTGCCTCCGGCAAAGCAGGGATCCGCGCCTGAAGGCGCTCCTGCGTCGGGGGTCCCGGCGGACGTCGAGTGCGAGATGCTGGTGCTGGGCGCCGGCCCGGGCGGCTACACCGCGGCCTTCCGCAGCGCCGACCTGGGCCTGGACACCGTGCTGGTGGAGCGCTACGAATCGCTGGGCGGCGTCTGCCTCAACGTCGGCTGCATCCCGTCCAAGGCCCTGCTGCATGCCGCCGAGGTGCTGGTCGAGGCCCGCCATGCGGCCGACTTCGGCATCGACTTCGGCACGCCCAGGATCAACCTCGACAAACTCCGCGGCCACAAGGACAAGGTGGTCGGCCAGATGGTGAAGGGGCTGGCCGGCATGGCGAAGCAGCGCAAGGTGCGCACGCTCACCGGCGAGGGACGCTTCGTCTCGCCCCACGAGCTCGAAGTGCGCACGCAGGAGGGCGTCAAGCGCGTGCGCTTCGGCCAGTGCATCATCGCCGCCGGTTCGCAGCCGGTGAAGCTGGGCGGGTTCCCCTGGGACGACGCCCGCGTCATGGACTCCACGGACGCGCTGATGCTGGTCGATATCCCGAAGACCCTGCTGGTCGTCGGCGGCGGCATCATCGGCCTGGAGATGGCCTGCGTGTACTCCGCGCTGGGCAGCGCGGTCACCGTGGTCGAGTTCATGGACCAGCTGATGCCGGGCGCCGACAAGGACCTGGTGAAGCCGCTGGCCGACCTGCTCAAGAAGCGCGGCGTGGCCGTGCACCTGGGCTGCAAGGTGGCCAGGGTCGACGCGAAGAAGGACGGCCTGCACGCCAGCTTCGAAGGCGCTTCGGTGCCGTCGGACACGAAGTATGACCGCGTGCTGGTCTCCGTCGGCCGCACGCCCAACGGCGGCAAACTCGATGCCGACAAGGCCGGCGTCACCGTCACCGAGCGCGGCTTCATCCCGGTCGACAAGCAGATGCGCACCAACGTGCCGCACATCTTCGCCATCGGCGACCTGGTCGGCCAGCCGATGCTGGCCCACAAGGCCACGCACGAGGGCAAGCTGGCCGCCGAGGTCGCGGCCGGTCACAAGAAGGAGTGGGTGGCGCGCGTGATCCCGTCGGTGGCCTACACCGATCCGGAGATCGCCTGGGTCGGCGTCACCGAAACCGAGGCCAAGGCCAAGGGCCTGGCGGTGGGCGTGGCGAAGTTCCCGTGGGCCGCGTCGGGCCGCGCGGTCGGCATCGGCCGCACCGAGGGCTTCACCAAGCTCATCTTCGATGAACACACCGAACGCGTGATCGGCGCCGGCATCGTCGGCGTCCACGCCGGCGACCTGATCGCCGAACTCGCCCTGGCGATCGAGATGGGCTGCGAGGCCAGCGACATCGGCCACACCATCCACCCGCACCCGACCCTGAGCGAATCGGTGGCCATGGCCGCCGAAATCCAGGAAGGCACCATCACCGACCTCTACCTCCCCAAGAAAAAGTAAACAAGACGAACCAGGTTCATTTTCTTTTCCCGTGAGACTCGACCTGGCACAGGCCGGGTCTCACGGGAAAAGAAAATGAACCTGGTTCGGCTTGTTCAGGTTCGGCTTGTTCAGCTGAAGGCGAGCCAGCATAGGGTGCAGATGACGACGAGGGCGATGACGTTGAGCATCGCGCCTTCGCGGAACATGCGCGGGGCGTCGACGAGGCCGCTGCCGTAGGCGATGGCGTTGGGGGCGGTGGCCACCGGCAGCATGAAGGCGCCGCTGGCGGCCAGCACGGCCGGGAACATCAGCAGGGCCGGGTCCACGCCGATCGCCACGCCGGTGGCGGCCAGGATCGGCATCATCAGCACCGCCGTGGCGGTGTTGCTGGCGATCTCGGACATCATCAGTACCGCACCCACCACGATCACCAGCAGCAGCGGCAGCGGCAGCGCGCCCAGGCCCGACAGGTGCCCGGCGAGCGCACCGCTCAGGCCCGAGGACTGGAACGCGGTGGCCAGCGCGATGCCGCCGCCGAACAGCACCAGCGCGCCCCAGGGAATGGTCTCGGCGGTCTCCCAGTCCAGCAGGCGCCCGCCGCGGCCGTCGGGCACCACGCACATCAGCACCACCGCCAGCAGCGCCACCGCGGCGTCGTTGGCGCCGGGCAGCGCCAACAGCGCGCTCCAGCCGCCGAACGGTTCGGTGCGGAACACCCAGGCCAGCGCGGTCAGCGCGAACACGACGAGCACCCGGCGTTCGCCCGCGGTCCACGGACCGCTGTCGGGCAGCACCGCGGCGGGCGTGCCGGCCAGTCCGCGGCCCAGCCACCAGCCCACCATCGGCAGCATCAGCAGCACCACCGGGAGGCCGATCGCCATCCAGTCCAGGAAGCCGTAGCGGGTGCCGGTGGCCTCGGCATAGACCTGCATGAAGACCAGGTTCGGCGGCGAGCCGATCGGCGTGCCCAGGCCGCCGATGCTGGCGGAGTAGGCGATGGCGAGTATCAGCGGCGCCTGCAGCCGCTTGTCCGGATAGTAGTGCAGCACCGCCAGCGCCACCGGCAGCATCACCAGGGTGGTGGCGGTGTTCGAGATCCACATGCTGACCAGGCCGCAGGCGGCGATGAACCCGTACAGCAGGCTTCGCCCGCTGCCGCCGCCGAAGGCGCGCACCATGCCCAGGGCCAGCCGGCGGTGGGCGCCGCTGCGCTCGAGGGCGCGCGAGAGCATGAAGCCGCCGCCCAGCAGCAGGATCAATTCGTGGCCGTAGCTCTGCGCGACCTCCTTGGCCGACAGCACGCCCAGCACCGGGAACACCGCCAGCGGCAGCAGGGCCGTCACCGGCGCGCGCACCGGCTCGAGCACCCACCACAGCGCACACCAGCCGGTCATGCCCAGGGTCACGGCCAGGGCGTGCGTGCTGCCCTGCGAGGTCGCCAGGAAATAAAGTGCGGCCGCCAGCAGCGGCCCGGCCGGCAGCGCAAGCCGGCGCAGCATCAGCCCGGTCCGTCCTTCGCGGGCGGCAGCGCGGGACGCTGCGACGGGTCCAACGCCAGCGCCGCCTTCGCCATCAGGTGCGCGCTGACCGGCGCGGTCATGAACAGGAACAGCGTGATCAACAGCTCGCGCAGGCTGGGCTGGCCCATCGCCAGCTGCCACAGCATCGCCGCCAGCAGCACGCCGCCGACGCCCAGCGTGCTGGCCTTGGTCGGGCCATGCAGGCGCTTGTAGAAGTCGTCGAGCTTGGCCATGCCCCACGAGCCCACCAGCGCGAATCCGCCGCCCAGCAGCAGCAGCGCGCAGACCAGGTATTCGGTCACGGCGCTCATTCGATGATGTCCCGTCGGATCACGAACTTCGACAGCACCACCGTGCCCACGAAGCCCAGCATGGCGATCACCACCGCGGCCTCGAAGTGGATGCTGCTGCCCTGGCGCAGGCCCACCAGCACGAGCACCGCGATCGTGTTCACGTACAGCGTGTCGAGCGCCAGGATGCGGTCGGGCAGCGACGGCCCGCGCAGCAGCCGGTAGAGGTTCATCAGCATCGCCAGCGCGAACAGGCCCAGCGTGATGTCGAGGCAGGTCTGGATCACGGGAAGATCTCCCTGAGCGGGGTCTCGTAACGCTGCTTGATCTGCGCGATGGTCGCGGCGGCGTCGTCGAGGTGGAAGCAGTGCACCAGCAGGTGGCGGCCGTCCGGCGCCAGCTCGGCCGACAGCGTGCCCGGCGTCATGGTGATGATGCCGGCCAGCGCGGCGATGCCGTGCGGGTTGCGGATATCGAGCGGGATCCAGACGAAGCCGGGGTGGATGAGTGATTCGCGACCCAGGATGCGCCACGCCACGTCGAGGTTGGACATGACGATGTCGCCCAGCACGCGCAGCCCCAGCCGCGCCGCCAGCAGCGGGCGCCGCACGCCGGCGGATTCGGTGCGCAGCTTCTGGGCCGCCAGCGGCAGCACCACCGCCAGCACCGCGGCCAGCAGCAGGTGCGCGGGGTCGAGCGTGGCCGCCAGCAGCAGCCAAACGACGAATACCGCCAGGCTCAGCAGCGGGGCGGGGAACCAGGCCTTCATGGCGACACCCCCGGCTGCGGCTGCGCGCCGCGCACCTGTTCGATGTAGCCGGCCGGCGCCATCACCTGCTTGCCGGCGTCCTGCGCATAGCGCAGCGCCGGCCCGGCGAACACCGCCAGCAGCACGCCCAGCGCCAGCAGCGCCACGGTCGCGCCCACTTCGCTCCGGCGCAGCGCCGGGACCCGGCCGGGCGCCGGCACGTCACCGCCCTCGCGCCAGAACAGGTGGCTGCCCGCGGTCGCCAGCGCGACCAGGCCCAGCAGGCTGGTGACCAGCAGCACCGGCCACAGCCACGTCGCCTGCGCCGCCGGCACGGCGGCCAGCAGGCTGAACTTGCCGATGAAGCCCGACAGCGGCGGCAGCCCGGCCACCGACAACGCGGCCACCAGGAACAGCGAACCCAGCAGCGCCTTCGGCCCCATCCGGTCGATCTTGCGCAGGCTGTCGCCGGCGTTGTCGCGCTGCTTGCGCACCAGGTCGGCCAGCAGGAACAGCGCGCCACCCACCAAGGTGCTGTGCACCAGGTAGTACAGGCCGGCGCCCACCGCTTCCGCACTGGCCAGGCCCAGCGCGATGAACAGCGTCGCCGCCGACCCCAGCACCAGGTAGGCCGCCAGCAGCCGCAGCGACGGCGCCGCCAGCGCGCCCAGCGTCGCCAGCACCAGCGTGGCCGTGCCCAGCGGCAGCAGCCAGGGCCAGGCCAGGCCCGCCAGTTCGCCGGCCTCGGCGCCGAACACCAGGCTGAAGACGCGCAGCACCGCGTACACGCCCAGCTTGGTCATGATCGCGAACATCGCCGCCACCGCCGCCGGGCTGCGCGCATAGGTTTCCGGCAGCCAGAAGTAGAGAGGCAGCAGCGCCGCCTTGGCGCAGAACATCACCAGCAGCAGGCCGCCCGCCGCCCTGAGCATCGCCACGTCGCCCGCCGGCGCCTGGCCGATCCGGTGCGCCAGCTCGGCCATGTTCAGCGCGCCGGTGAGGCCATAGATGAAGCCCAGCGCCACCAGGAACAGGGTCGAGGCGGTGATGTTGAACGCGACGTACTGCAGGCCGCTGCGCATCTGCAGCCCGCGCCCGCCGCTGAGCAGCAGGCCGTAGGACGCGATCAGCAGCACCTCGAAGAACACGAACAGGTTGAACAGGTCGCCGGTGAGGAAGGCGCCGTTCAGGCCCATTAGCTGCAGCTGGAACAGCGCATGGAAATGCGGCGCGCGCCGGTCCCAGCCGCCGAAGGCGAACACCAGGCAGGGCAGGGCCAGCAGCGCCGTGGCCAGCAGCATGATTGCCGACAGCCGGTCGCCGACCAGGGCGATGCCCAGGTGCGCGGCCCAGTTGCCGACCAGGTAGACGCGGGTGCCGCCGTCGTCGGCCTGCAGCGCCAGCGCGGCGGCGATGCCGACCAGGCCCAGGCACGACAGGCTGCCGATCCAGCGCTGCACCCGGGCCCGCCGCGTGCCCAGCACCAGCAGCAACAGGCCGGCGAACAGCGGCAGCAGGATCGGCGCAACCAGCAGGTGCGGGCTCACGGGCGATCCTCCGGCCGCGGCTCGTCGCCGTCGACATGGTCGGTGCGGCTGTCACCGCGGCTGCGGATCGCCACCACCAGCAGCACCGCCGTCATCGCGAACGCGATCACGATGGCGGTCAGCACCAGCGCCTGCGGCAGCGGGTCGGTGTGGTTGGCCAGCGTGGGCGCCACGCCTTCGGCCAGGATCGGCGGCTTGCCCACCACCAGCCGGCCCATGCTGAAGATCAGCAGGTTCACCGCGTACGACAGCAGGGTCAGGCCCAGGATGACGTCGAAGCTGCGCGCCCGCAGCAGCAGGTACACGCCGCCCGCGACCAGCACGCCGATGAAGCTTGAAAGCGCCAGTTCCATCAGCCGCGCCTCCGCAAGGTCGGGGCGCGCACGCTGCCCATCATCCCCAGCATCAGCAGGGTGCCGGCGGCCACCACCAGGTAGACGCCGGTGTCGAAGGCCATGGCGCTGGCCATGGGCAGTTTGCCGAGCAGGGGCACGGCGACGTAGTCGGTATGGCTGGTCATGTAGGGATAGCCGAGCAGCCAGCTGCCCAGGCCGGTGAGCAGCGCCACCCCCAGGCCCAGGCCGATCACGCGCGGGTAGTCGAAGCCCAGCCGCTGCTCGACGTAGTCGGTGCCCGACAGCACGTACTGCAGCAGCATCGGCACCGCCAGCACCAGGCCGGCGATGAAGCCGCCGCCGGGCAGGTTGTGGCCGCGCAGGAAGAGGTAGAGCGAGACCGCCAGCGCCAGCGGCAACAGCAGGCGCGCGACCAGGTTCGGGATCAGCAGCGGATCCGGCTCGCCGCCGATCACGCGCTCGGGCAGCAGGCGCGCGCGCCGCAGCAGCGCGTGCACCACCAGGCCGGCGATGCCGAACACGGTGATCTCGCCCAGGGTGTCGAAGCCGCGGAAGTCGACCAGGATCACGTTCACCACGTTGCTGCCGCCGCCCTCGGGCAGCGACCGCACGAGGATCTCCGACGACACGGTCTCGAGCGGGCGGGTGATCACCGCGTACACCAGCGCCGCGGTGCCGCCGCCGGCCGCCAGTGCGACCAGCGCATCGCGCCAGCGGCGCAGGCGCGAGCGCTCGACCGGCGACTCCTCGGGCAGGTAGTTCAGCGCCAGCAGCATCAGCGCGATGGTGACCATTTCCACCAGCAGCTGGGTCAGCGCCAGGTCCGGCGCGGACAGCAGCACGAAGGCCAGGCTGACCGCCAGGCCCACCGCGCCCATCACCACCAGCGCCAGCAGGCGCCGGCGGTGGAGCACCACGGTCGCCAGCGTGGCCGCCACGCCGATCGCCCACACCAGCCAGCCCAGTGGCGGCATCGGCTGCGACGCGCCCGGCGCCAGCGAACCGGCCAGGAAGGGCGTGGCGCCCATCACCAGCGCCGACAGCACCATCAGGCCGAGGTAGCGCTGCAGGCTGCCGTTCTCGAGGGTGGCCGTGAGCTTCGCGGCCCAGCCGGTCGCGCGCTCGAACTTCCATTCGAACACCCGTCGCCCCAGCGAGTCGTAGCTGATGCCGTACAGGTCGATCAGCTTGCGGATGCCGAAGTAGAGCGCGATGCCGGCCGCCAGGCCGAACAGGCTCATCATCAGCGGCACGTTCAGGCCATGCCAGATCGCCAGGCTGTAGGCCGGCACGTCCTCGCCCAGCACGCCGGTGGCGGCGGCATGCAGCACCGGCGCAATGGTCAGCGCCGGCACGATGCCCACCGCCAGGCACACCACCACCAGCACCTCGACCGGAATCCGCATCCAGCGCGGCGGCTCGTGCGGGGTCTTCTCGACCCGCGCCGGGCCTTTGCCGAAGAAGGTGTCGTGCACGAAGCGCAGGCTGTAGGCGACGCCGAACGCACCCGCCAGCACCGCCGCCCCGGCTATGCCCAGGCGCATGAACTGGTGGCCCTCGACCTCCAGCGCCTCGGTGAAGAACATTTCCTTCGACAGGAAGCCGTTGAGCAGCGGCACGCCCGCCATCGCCAGCGAGGCGATGATGGCCAGCGCGCCGGTGTAGGGCATCAGCTTGAACAGCCCGCCCAGCCGGCGCATGTCGCGGGTGCCGGTCTCGTGGTCGATGATGCCCGCGGCCATGAACAGCGAGGCCTTGAAGGTGGCGTGGTTGATGATGTGGAACAGGCCCGCCACCACCGCCATCGGCGTCGACAGCCCGAACAGCAGCGTGATCAGGCCCAGGTGCGAGATGGTGGAGTAGGCCAGCAGGCCCTTGACGTCGTGCTGGAAGATCGCGTGCCAGCTGCCTACCACCAGCGTGATCGCACCGATGCCGCTGACCACGTAGAAGAACAGGTCGCTGCCGGCCAGCGCCGGATGCAGGCGCGCCAGCAGGAACACGCCGGCCTTCACCATCGTCGCCGAATGCAGGTAGGCCGACACCGGCGTCGGCGCCGCCATCGCGTGCGGCAGCCAGAACTGGAACGGGAACTGCGCGCTCTTGGTGAACACCGCCAGCAGCACCAGGCCCAGCGCCGCCGGGTACCACGGGCTGGCCAGGATCTGCGGGCCGGCGGCCAGCACCACGTCGAGTTCATAGCTGCCGGCGATGCGGCCCAGCAGGATCACGCCGCCCAGCAGCGCCAGGCCGCCGGTGCCGGTGATCGCCAGCGCCATGCGCGCGCCCTCGCGGGCGTCGCTGCGGTGGTTCCAGAACCCGATCAGCAGGAAGGAGCTGACGCTGGTGAGCTCCCAGAACACCGCCATCAGGATCAGGTTGCCGGCCACCACCAGGCCCAGCATCGAGCCCATGAACAGCAGCAGGTAGCTGAAGAAGCGCGGCATGCTGTCTTCTTCGCTCAGGTAATAGCGGGCGTAGAGCACGATCAGGCCGCCGATGGCCAGCACCAGGCCGGCGAACATCCACGCCAGGCCGTCGAGCCGCAGCGACAGCGCCAGCCCCAGGGTGGGCACCCACTCGGTGAGGCTGCGGACGCCTTCGCCCGACATCACGGCCGGCGTCAGCAGCGCCAGCAGCACCAGGCTCGCGGCCGGCGCCAGGCCGGCCAGCCAGGCGGCGGTGCGCCGGCGTTCGCGCGGCAGCAGGCCGATGGCCAGGGCCAGGACGAAGGGAATGGCTAGCAGTGCCTCGAGCATCGCGTTCCTTGCTGTTCGGCGCGCCACGGCCAGCGGCGCGGAGCGGCGGTCGGGTCCCGCGCCGCGGGCGGCGGCGGACGGCCCGCAAGTCTAACCCAAGCCATTGTCGCGTCCGCGTCGCAGGCGCGGCGCTATGCTTCGGGCATGAGCATGACGACGCCGGGCACGGTCCCGGACTGGCTGGTCTTCGGCCTGAGCGGCCAGGTCGGCGAGGCATTCGCAGGGGCGCTGGCGGCGTCGGATCCGCCCTGCGTGGCGCCGTCGCGGCAGCCGCGTCCGCCGCGGCCCGGCGTGCGCTGGGTGCTGGCGGGCCTGGGCGATTTCACGGCGCCGGGCGGCCGCGTCGCCGCCATCGCCAGCCTCGGGCCGCTCGATGCGTTCGTCGACTGGCTGGCACGCTCGCCGGTCGCGCCGGCCCGGGTCGTCGTGCTGGGTTCGACCAGCGTGCACGGCAAGCGCGACTCGCCCGATGCCGCCGAGCGCGCCCTGGCGCTGGCCCTGCGCACCGCCGAGCTGAGGCTGGCGGCGCTTGCGGCCGAACGCGGCTTCGCCCTGACCGTGCTGCGCCCGACGCTGATCTATGGCAACGGACGCGACCGCAGCCTCAGCCGGCTCGTGGCCGTCGCGCGCCGCTGGCGGGTGCTGCCGCTGCCGGCGACGGCGCGCGGGCTTCGCCAGCCGGTGCACGTGGAAGACGTCGCCACGGCGGTCCTGGCCTGCCTGCGCGAGCCGCGCCCGCGGCCGGGCTTCTTCGACCTGCCGGGCGGCGAGGCGCTGCCTTTCGACCAGATGGTCGTGCGGGCGCTCGCGGCCGGCGCGCCCGGCGCGCGGCGGCTGCGGGTGCCGGCGCCGCTGTTCCGGCTGGCGGTCCGGGGGCTGCGGCTGCTCGGGCGCGCGCCCGGCCTGGGCGAGGGCTTCCTGGCGCGGCTGGACCAGGACCTGGTGTACGACGGCGCCCCGGCCCGGGCCGCCCTGGGCCATTCACCGCGCGGGTTCCGGCCCGGCGCGGAGGCGTTTCCGGCGCGTGTTGCGGCGCAGCATCAGGAACCGTGATCCCGACCATACGCGGGAGCATTGCCAAATCCTAACGAACAATTAATATGCCTAGAGGAAATGCTCTAGAGTCTGGGGGGAGCCAGAACCGTCATGAAGAACAATTCCTTTGCGGCGTTACTCCACCCGCCCCTTGATGCCACCGCATTTGGTGGTGCCCCGATTACCGCACGCAAGCCCTGACCCGAGGATCCACCCATGAAGAAACTGCATGCAAACCACGGGCGGGCCGCTCGTGCCCCGCTGGCCGCCGCCATCGCGCTTGGCCTGGTGCTTGCGCCGGCCGCCCACGCCTTCGAGTTCTCGCGCGGCGAGCTCACCGGCAGCTTCGACACCACGGTGTCCTACGGCTATTCCTGGCGCGTCGAGGACCAGGACACCAACCTGATCGCCAAGTCCTGGTTCGATCCGCTGCTGTGCGCCCAGAACTTCCCGCTCGGTGCCATCCCGGTCGGCGCCGGCCGCTGCACCTCGACCGGCGGCGTGCCGGGCGCGCCCAGCCAGATCGCCGCGCCGGGCCGCTTCTCGGCCAACCGCGACGACGGCAACCTCAAGTACGACAAGGGCGACGCCATCTCCAGCGCCCTCAAGATCACCTCCGAAGTCAGCCTGAACTGGGGTGACTGGGGCGCGTTCGCCCGCGGCACCTTCTTCCACGACTTCGAGAACGAAGGCCGCGACGACCTCACCCAGATCGCGCAGGACCGCATCGGCCAGCGCTTCCGCATGCTCGACATGTTCGTCTACAAGAACTTCGAGCTGGGCGACGAAGGCCAGCTGGGCGGCACCGTCCGCTTCGGCCGCCAGGTCGTGAGCTGGGGCGAGGGCACCTTCATCCAGAACGGCATCAACGTCATCAACCCGGTCGACCTGTCCGCGCTGCGCGTGGCCGGCGCCGAGCTGAAGGAAGCCTTCCTGCCGATCGACATGGTCTGGGGCTCGATCAACCTGTCCGAGAACGTGGCCCTCGAGGCCGTGTACATGTTCGAGTTCGAGGAAATCGAAGTCGACGCCGCCGGCACCTACTTCAGCTCCAACGACTTCGGCACCCCGGGCGGCACCTACGTGATGCTGGGCTTCGGCACCACGCCGCAGCCGGTCTACAACCCCGAGAACTTCTTCTCCACCTGCTACAACGGCCCGGCCGGCTTCGCCAGCTCCGACCGCTTCGCCGACCTCGCCGCGATCTATGGCCCGGCCACCGCCGGCCAGATCATCGCCATCGGCTGCGGCAACGCCGTCGGCCGCATCGAGGACCGCGCCGCCAGCGACTCCGGCCAGTACGGCATGGCGCTGCGCTGGTACGCCGAGGCGCTGAACGAGACCGAGTTCGGCTTCTACTTCCTGAACTACCACAGCCGCGTGCCGCTGCTTTCGGGCCGCGCCGTCAACAACCCGGTCGTCGGCGCCGCCAGCGGCCGCTTCTTCGTCGAGTACCCGGAAGACATCCAGCTGTACGGCATGAGCTGGAACACCACGCTGCCGGGCGGCGTCGCCTGGCAGGGCGAGATCAGCTACCGCCCGAACGCGCCGCTGCAGGTCGACGACGTCGAGCTGCTGTACGCCGCGCTTACCCCGCTCAACCCGTTCATCCCGGTGCCGGCGCTGCAGTTCAACAGCCAGCTGGGCAGCTATGCCCTGGGCCAGGAAGTGCGCGGCTGGCGCGAGCATGAAGTCAGCCAGATCCAGATGACCTTCACCAAGGCCTTCGCCGAGGTGCTGGGCGCCAACCAGCTGGCGATGGTGGCCGAAGTCGGCGCGACCGAGGTCTGGGACCTGCCCGAGCAGTCCGTGCTGCGCTACGAGGGTGAAGGCACCGACACCGGCGGTGGCTGCGACGTCGCCGACGTCGCCGCGGCCGGCTTCCCGGGCCTGGGCGCCCTGCAGTTCGGCTGCCTGCGCAACCCGCAGACGCTGACCGGCGGCTTCCCGACCTCGTTCTCGTGGGGCTACCGCCTCGCGGCCCGCGCCGACTACGCCAGCGCCTTCGGCACCGCCCTCACGGTGTCGCCGCGCGTCGCGTTCAACCATGACGTCAGCGGCACGACCCCGGGGCCGGGCGGCAACTTCCTCGAGGATCGCAAGTCGCTGACCCTCGGCGTCGAGGCCAACTACCTCAACAAGCTGGTGTTCGACCTCAGCTACACCTCGTTCGGCGGCGCCAAGCAGTACAACCAGATCCACGACCGCGACTTCGCGTCGTTCACCGTCAAGTATTCGTTCTGACGCCACAGGGAGGCAGAGGATGAAAATCATCAAGAAGCACGCGTTGACCGCATTGGTTGGCGCCATGGTGCTGGGCACCGGCGTCGCACAGGCCGCGGTCAGCGCGCAGGAAGCGGCCAAGCTCGGCCAGAGCCTCACCCCGGTGGGTGGCGAGAAGGCCGGCAATGCCGCCGGCACCATCCCGGCCTGGGATGGCGGCATCGTCCGTCCGCCCGCGGGTTTCCGCGTCGGCACCTTCCACGTCGATCCGTACGCGGCCGACAAGCCGCTGTACTCGGTCACCCGGGCCAACGTCGCGCAGTACGGCGAAGTGCTCTCGGCCGGCCAGAAGGCGATGTTCGCCAAGTACCCGACCTACCGCATGGACGTGTACCCGACCCGCCGCAGCGCCTCGTTCCCGCAGCGCACCTATGACTTCACCAAGCGCAACGCCACCCAGTGCAAGCTGGTCGCCGACGGCGAAGGCATCCAGAACTGCGCCGAGGGCATTCCGTTCCCGATCCCGCAGAACGCGCAGGAAGTGATCTGGAACCACAAGCTCAAGTACAAGGGCCTGTCGGTGGTCAGCTACTCCAACCAGGCGGCGCCGACCGCCGGCGGTGCGTTCACGCTGATCAAGGTGCGCGAGGAAATCCTGGGCCTGTACTACAAGCCGGGCAACACCTCCGAGAACATCAACAACATCCTGCTGTACTTCAAGCAGGAAGTGCTCGGCCCGGCCCGCCTGGCCGGCCAGGTGCTGCTGGTGCACGAAACCCTGAACGCGGCCGCCGCGCCGCGCCAGGCGTGGGTGTACAACCCGGGCCAGCGCCGCGTGCGCCGCGCCCCGAACGTCGCCTACGACAACCCGGGCACCGCGTCCGACGGCCTGCGCACCAACGACATGACCGACATGTTCAACGGCGCCATGGACCGCTTCAACTGGACGCTGGTGGGCAAGAAGGAAATGCTGGTCCCGTACAACGCCTACCGCGCGCACAGCGACAAGACCAAGGTCCGCGACCTGATCCGCCCGGGCCACCTCAACCCTGACTTCATGCGCTACGAGCTGCACCGCGTGTGGGTGGTCGAGGCCAAGCTCAAGGAAGGCCAGCGCCATATCAACAGCCGCCGTACGTTCTACGTGGACGAGGACAGCTGGCAGATCATGGCCGTGGACCACTACGACGGCCAGGGCAACCTGTGGCGCTACTCCGACGCGCCGTCGGTGAACTACTACGAGGTCCCGACCTTCTGGTCCACCCTCGAGACCCACCACGACCTCAAGTCCGGCCGCTACATCGTCGGCCTGCTGGACAACGAGGACAAGCCGCGCGACTTCGGCTACCAGAGCACCCCGGCGAACTACTCGCCGCAGAACCTGCGTACCGCGGGCGTGCGCTGATCCCAAGCGGTTGATCACCAGCCGCGCCCGAAAGGGCGCGGCTGCGTTCAGGGGCCTGCGAATGGCGCAGGCCCAGGTGGAGGAAGAAATGCCAGCGATTCCCCTTCGTGGCGCGCGCCTCACCGGCGCCCTGCTGTTGGCCCTGGCGCTGCCGCTGTCCGCGCAGTCGCCCGAGCCCGAAATTCCCGCCGAGGACGCCATGGCCGACCAGGCCGATGCCGATCCCGGCCTGGCCGATGCTCCGGAGGAATCCGTCGAGCCGGCCGCCACCGTCGCGGCCACCGATCCGGTGCTGCTTGACGCCGAGATCATGCCCCGCGCCAGCCGCTCCTTGCTGCTCGATGCGGTGCACACCAATGCCGGTTACTTCGCCGTGGGCGAACGCGGCCACATCCTGGTCTCCGAGGACGGCGCGTCCTGGACCCAGGCCAAGGTGCCCACACGCGCCACCCTGACCACCATCGCCAGCGCCGACGGCATCCTCTGGGCCGCCGGCCACGACGGCGTCATCGTCCATTCCACCGACGGCGGCCAGACCTGGACCCGTCGCCGCGCCGCGCCGTGGAGCTACGACCTCGTCGATCCCAGCGAAGGCGTGCCGGTGCTGGACCTGTTCTTCACCGACGCCCGCCACGGCTTCGCGATCGGTGCCTACAGCCTGATGCTGGTCACCAACGATGGCGGCGTCACCTGGACGCCCCGCACTGTCCTCGACCGCAAGCCGGCCGAGCCGGAGCCGGCGGCCGAGGACGATGTCGCCGCCACCGACGACTGGACCTTCAGCGAAGACGACCTGATGCTCGACGCCGAGCTCGATCCGCACCTCAATGCGATGACGCGCGCCGGTTCCGGTGCCCTCGTCATCGCCGGCGAGCGCGGCGCCTTCCTGCGCTCGCGCGACGGCGGCGAGACCTGGGAAAGCAAGCGCCTGCCCTACGAGGGCTCGATGTTCGGCGTGCTGGCCTGGGAAGACGACCACATCCTGGTGTTCGGCCTGCGCGGCAACGTGCTCGAGTCGCGCGACCTGGGCGACAGCTGGACCGAGGTCGAGACCGGCATCACCACCAGCCTGATGGGCGGCTACGCCCTGCCGGGCGGCGGCGCCGTCCTGGTCGGCGCCAACGGCGCCATCCTGACCCGCCCCGACGCCGCGTCGCCCTTCACCACGACCGCATTCGAGATGCGCACCGGCGAAACGCCGCTGCTCTCGGGCGTGCTGCCGGTGGACGACGCCGGCTACCTCGTGATCGGCGACAAGGGCGCCGACCTGTACCGCCCGAAGTGACGGAGACGCAATGAGCCTGCCCAACGCCCAACCCGGTCCCTTCGCCCGCTTCGCCGAGAACCTCGTCTTCGGCAACCGGCCGCTGATCCTCATCGTCTTCACGGCGATCACCCTGGCGATGCTTTACTTCGCCTCGCAGCTGAAGGTGGACGCGGGCTTCAAGAAACAGGTGCCGCTGCAGCACGAGTACATGCAGACCTTCCAGGACTACGAGGCCGAGTTCGGCGGTGCCAATCGCGTCCTGGTCGCCGTGATCGCGAAGGATGGCGACATGTTCGACCAGGAGTTCATGAAGACCCTGGAGAACATCACCAACGACGTCATCAACCTCGAGTCCACCGACGACGCCCGTTCGCGTTCGCTGTTCACGCCGAACGTGCGCTTCATCGAAGTGGTCGAGGACGGCCTGTCGGGCGGCAACGTCATCCCGCAGACCTTCACCCCGAACGTCGAGGGCTTCACCTCGACGCCCGAGGATTTCCAGGCCATCCGCGGCAACATCGTCAAGGCCAACATCGTCGGCCGCCTGGTCGCCAAGGACTGGTCCGGCGCCATGATCTGGGCCGACCTGATCCCGGAAAGCGACGTCAACAAGGTCGACTACCAGGCCGTCGCCGACCAGTTCGAGGCCATCCGCACCAAATACGAGGACGAGAACCACAGCGTCCACATCATCGGCTTCGCCAAGGTCGTCGGCGACATCAGCGACGGCGCCCGCTCGGTCATCAAGTTCTTCGCGGTCACCATCGCCTTCACCTGGCTGCTGCTGTTCCTGTACTCCACCTCGGGCAAGCTGGCCTCTCTCACCGTGGCCGCGGCCCTGGTGTCGGTGGTCTGGATGCTGGGCGCGCTCAAGCTCATGGGCTTCGGCATCGACCCGATGAACATGCTCACGCCCTTCCTGATCTTCGCCATCGCGGTCAGCCACGGCGAGCAGATGATCAACCGCTTCCGCGGCGAGATCTTCTTCGGCGGGCTGGAAGAGGGCACGGTCGAGGAGCTGCGCGCCCGGTCCAAGGATGCGGTCGAGCCGCTCGAGGCCGCGCGCCTGTCCTTCCGCATGCTGCTGGTCCCGGGCACCGTGGCCCTGATCGCTGGCTGCATAGGCTTCGGCGCGATCATGGTCATCCCCATCGACATGGTGCGCGAGCTGGCGATCACCGCCACGGTCGGCGTGGCGCTGACCATCCTCACCGACCTCGTGCTGCTGCCGGTGCTGCTGAGCTACACCCGCCTGCGCAACATCGACCGCAAGCGCGAGTTCCGCCTGCGCCAGCTCACGCGCTTCGACAAGATCTGGGCGGCGCTGTCGCGCCTCTCCAAGCCCGGCCCGGCCGCGGTGGTGATCGTCATCGGCGCCGTGGTCTGGTTCTTCGCCTGGCAGCACGGCAACAAGGTGATGATCGGCGATGCCCAGAAGGGCGTGGCCGAGCTGCGCCCGGACGCCCGCTACAACCAGGACGCGGTGCTGATCGCCGAGCGCTTCGCGCTGGGCGTGGACATCATGAACGTGATCGCCGAGGCGGCGCCTTCGGCCTGCACCACCAGCTTCAACGCCATGGAGACCATCGACCGGTTCGCCTGGCACATGGAGAACGTCGAGGGCGTCGAGCAGGTGATCACGCTGCCGGCCGCCGCCAAGATCGTCAACGCCGGCTGGAACGACGGCTCGGTGCGCTGGCGCATCCTGCCGCGTGACCCGGACACCCTGCGCCAGGCAACCCAGAGCTTCGAGACCGACTCGGGCCTGCTCAACGCCGACTGCAGCGCGATCCCGATCACTATCTTCACCTCCGACCACCAGGCCACCACCATCGACCGCGTGGTCGATGCGGTGAAGGCCTTCCGCGAGGCCAACGACGCCTACGTGCCCGGCAACCTGCGCCTGCAGCTGGCCGAGCAGGCCGCCGCCGACCCGAACTTCAGTTCGGACCAGGTGAACCTGCGGCTGGCCACCGGCAACGTCGGCGTCGCCGCGGCCACCAACGACACGGTGCGCGAATCCGAGCACATGATCCTGTACCTGCTGTACGCGGCGGTGTTCGTGATGTGCTGGCTCAGCTTCAAGAACCCGCTGGCGGCGCTGTGCGTGCTGCTGCCGCTGGTGCTGGTGACCGAACTGGGCCATTCGCTGATGGTCGAGCTGGACATCGGCATGAAGGTCAACACGCTGTGCGTCGTGGCGCTGGGCGTGGGCATCGGCGTCGACTACGGCATCTACATCTTCGCGCGCATGCGGGAGTCGATGCTCCAGGGCCGCACGGTCGCCGAGAGTTACTTCGTGGCGCTCAAGACGACCGGCATCGCGATCTTCTACACGGCGCTGACGCTGGCCGTGGGCGTGGCGATGTGGATCTTCTCCGACCTGAAGTTCCAGGCCGACATGGGCATCATGCTCACCTTCATGTTCGTGGTGAACATGCTGGCGGCGATCATCTTCCTGCCGGCGCTGTGCCGCTGGCTGCTGCGCCCGGGCGAGAAGGACACCTGGACCGCCAAGCTCTGACCGCGGCGCTCCCGGCAAGGCCAGAAGGCGGGCTTCGGCCCGCCTTCTCTTTTTCCAGCCGCAGTCGTCTGCAGGGCGCGTGCGCACGGCGCCCGCGCGGCGCGATCAGAGCTCTTCGGGCGGGGGAAGGGGGCGGGCCTTGGCCCGGCTGCACAGGGCGATCAGCAGGATGCCGGCCAGCGTCATCGCGCCGCCAAGCCACAGCTTCGGTCCCGGGCGGTCGCCCCAGGCCAGTACGCCCAGTGCAACGGCGAACACCGGGGTCAACAGCAGCCACGGCATCACCTGGGCCACGGCGTGGCGCTGCAGCAGCGAGTAGTACAGCCCGTGGCCGAGCAGCGAGGCCACGATCGCCGCGTAGGCCACTCCGAACCAGGCCTGCCCGCTGAAGCCCGACAGCGCCGCGAAGCCGCCGGGCTCGAGCCACAGGCTCAGCGCCAGCATCGGGCCGACGCCCAGCACGGCCGTCCAGGCCTGCATGCCGTAGCGGTCGACGCCGCCCAGCCCGCGCATCAGCACCGTGCCCACGGCCAGGAAGAAGGCCGACACCAGCATCAGCACCAGCGACGCGGGGTTGTCGAGCACCAGCGGATCGAAGCCCAGCACCAGCACGCCGCCGAAGCTCAGCGCCACCGCCGCGCCCGTGCGCCAGGCGAAGCGCTCGCCCAGCAGCAGCCAGGCCAGCAGCACCGACATCGGCACGTAGCTCTGCATCACGATGGCCGGCGAGGACAGGTCGCCCGCCAGCTTGATCGCCCAGAAACTCAGGCCGAAGTGCAGCACGCCCATGCACAGCGCGGTGGCCACCAGCCGCGGCCACTGGCCGGGACCGGGGCGCCGCAGGAACGCGCCCAGCAGCAAGGCCAGCAGCAGCAGGCGCAGGCCGGTGAACAGCAGCGGCGGCATCTCGCGCAGCGACAGCGCGGACGCCAGGAAGTTGCCGGCCCAGGCCAGGCAGACCAGCAGCGCAAGGACGAGGTCGCGTAAAGGCATCGGCGATTCCGGGTCGGCGGCGAAGAGGGCCGGCGGTGCCGGCGGGACTGGGTTGCCGCATGCGCCCGGCTCGGGCAGAGTCGGCGGGCGCATCACGCGCACAAGTATCCAATGGGGAGAGTTTCAATGGAACAGATGGCTGCCCTGGGGGGCATGATCCTGGTGATCTTCGCAGTAGCGATGGTGGTCGGCCTGTTGGTCGCCGGCCTTATCCTGAAGTTCAGCGTGCGCTTGCTGCAGGGTTTCTCGCCTGGCTTCGGCAAGTCGGTGCTGGTGGTGTTCCTGGCCGGCGTGGTTGGCTTCATCATCAACATCGTGCTGGCCTCCGTGGTGGGCTCCGGCATGCCCGACCCGAGCGTGATGGGCACTGACGAAGCCGCGATGGCGGGCGCCATGATGGGCTCGCTTGGCGTGATGGCCATTGGCCTGGTGGCCTCGTTGTTCATCAACGCGTTCTTCATCAACCTGATGATCAAGGCGCCGGATGGCCAGGCGATCGGCTACGGCCGTTCCTGCCTGGTGGCCTTGCTGTATCTGGTGGCCATGGTCGTGATCGGCATCATTGCCGGCATTGGCCTGGGCATCCTGATGGCGGCCATGGGCATGGGCGCCGCGGCGATGGGCGGCTGATCCCGTCGCGACGGCAACACGGAAACGGGCGCCCAAGGGCGCCCGTTTTCCTTCCCGCGATCCCTATCTGTAGGAGGGCCTTCAGGCCCGAAGCTTTTCGCCAAAAAGCTTCGGGCCTGAAGGCCCTCCTGCAAAGGGCGTGGCTCAGTGCGCCCAGCCGAGCTTGCGGTAGAGCTTGTCGAGGGTCCAAAGCGGGCCCACCAGCAGGTAGCTCAGGTCGGTGAGGAAACTCGGCTTGCGGCCTTCGATCTTGTGGCCGATGAACTGCCCGATCCAGGCGACCACGAACACGCCGATCGCCAGCCACAGCAGCCCGCCCGACCCCAGCGCCTGCCACAGCGCGCGGTTGAGGAAGCCGAAGGCGACGAACACCACCAGCATGCCGATGGCCAGCGGCCGCGACAGTCGCCAGTACCAGGCCCAGGCCAGGAACATGCCCACCGCCATCCACGCGCCCTGGTTCACCAGCGTCAGCGGCACCGGGATCACCCACAGCAGGGCCGTCACCGACCAGACGATGGCGGGCACGCAAAGCAGGTGGATGACCTGGTTGGTGGGATGGACGTGGTCGCCCGAATAGCTCGACAGCCAGCGGTCGACGGGACGCCGCGGGTCGATCGTGTCGGCAAGGTCGGGGGAAGTCGCCATGGCCAGTCTCCGGTGGGGCTTTGACGCCCCATCATAGCCCCGGCCCCGGGGCCCGGCATCAGTCCAGGCGCAGGTCGGCCAGCCGGTCCAGCGCCTCGGCGTACTTGCGGCGGGTGCCCTCGATGACGTCGGCGGGCACGCGCGGGCCGGGGGCGGTCTTGTCCCAGTCCAGGGTCTCGAGGTAGTCGCGCACGAACTGCTTGTCGTAGCTCGGCGGGCTGCTGCCGACCCGGTACTGGTCGGCGGGCCAGAAGCGCGAGGAGTCGGGCGTCAGCATCTCGTCCATCACGTGCAGCACGCCGTGCTCGTCCAGGCCGAACTCGAGCTTGGTGTCGGCGATGATGATGCCGCGACCGAGCGCGTATTCGGCCGCGAACCGGTAGATCGCCAGGGTGGCGTCGCGCACCTGCATCGCCAGGTCGGCGCCGACCAGCGAGACCACGTGGGCGAAGCTGACGTTCTCGTCGTGGTCGCCCACCGCCGCCTTGGTGGACGGCGTGAAGATCGGTTCCGGCAGCTGCTGCGCCTGCTGCAGGCCGGCCGGCAGGGCGATGCCGCAGAGCGCGCCGCTGCGCTGGTAGTCCTTCCAGCCGCTGCCGATCAGGTAGCCACGGGCGATGGCCTCCACCGGCACGGGCTTGAGGCGCTTGGTTACCACCGCGCGCCGGGCGTACAGGGCCGGATCGACGCCGGCCGGCAGCACGCCGGCCACGTCCTCGTGGGTGAGGTGGTTGGGCACCAGGTGCGCGGTCTTGTCGAACCAGAAGTTGCTGATCTGGCACAGCATCTCGCCCTTGCCCGGGATCGGGTCGGGCAGCACCACGTCGAAGGCCGAGAGGCGGTCGGTGGCGACCATCAGCAGGCGGTTGCCCGGCAGCTCGTAGACGTCGCGGACCTTGCCGCGATGGAGCAGGGTCAGGCCGGGCAGGTCGGAGGTGTGCAGGGTGGTGGGCACGGCGGGCTCGCGGGCACGGGGGAGGGCGCCATTGTAAGTCGCCCGGCCGCGCCTTGACGCCGGGTTCGGCGGACCCGCTGCTAGAATCCGGCCCATGACTCCGACCGCCCTGCTCCTGCTCGCCAACCTCGCGGCCGCCGCGCCGGCGCCCGACCTGCCCGCCCGGCCCGCGAAGCTGGGCCTGTGCGTCGCCTGCCACGGCGAGGACGGCACCGGCCGTGCGCCCGGCACCCCGCACATCGGCGGCCAGGACCGGCTGTACCTGGAGCGTTCGCTGGCCGACTACCGCAGCGGCAAGCGCCAGCAGGTGCCGATGACCAGCCTGGCCAATGCGCTGCAGCCGCGCGACATCGAGGCGCTGGCGGCCTGGTACGCCGCCCAGCCCGGCTTCAAGGGACGGACCTCGCCATGAGGTGGTACGGCAAGCTGCTCGGCTTCGTGGCCGGCTGGCTGCTGGTCAGGCACCCCGCCGGCGCGGCGCTGGGCCTGGTGCTGGGCCATGCGCTGGACGCGGACTGGTTCCGCACGACCCGGGACGATCCCTACGAAGTGCTGGGCCTGACCCCCGACGCCAGCGACGGCGAACTCGAGCGCGCCTACCGCCGCCTCATCGCCCAGTACCACCCCGACCGGCTCGGCGGCGTCGCCCCCGACCTGCGCGAGCAGGCCGAGGAAAAGGCGCGCCAGATCAATGCCGCCTACGAACGCGTCCAGAAGCAACGCCGCAAGTAGGCCGACCCCAGGGGAAGGGCCGGCCCCCTTGCGACGTCGCCGTGCTCAGAACCGGTAGTTCAGCGTCAGCCGCACGCTCTGGACCTCGAAGTCGCGATTGCCGCGCCGGAAGTCGGTGCCGTCGGGATTGACCAGCAGGAAGGGATTGGTCGCGGCCGCGGGACCCTGCGCGCGCACGCGGTAATCCCCGTCCCGGAGGTCCGAGCGCAGGTACTCCAGGCCCACCGTGAACGCGTCGCCGACCCGACGCTCGTAGCCCAGGCCGTACTGCGCGCCGGACGCGTCGCTGTCGCCGTTGGCGACGAAGGTGTTCACGCCGTTGCTGGTGCTGAAGTCATTGCTGACCGACGCCCAGGCGTAGCCTGCGGTGGCGTAGAGCAGGTTGCGGTCGTCGCCGAAACTCAAGCCCACGCGGCCGCGCACGGCGTAGCTGGTGTCGAGCTCGCGGCGCATGGCGTAGAAGGCCGGCGTGGTGCTGAAGGCGGTGACGCTGTCGGACAGGCCGCCGCGGGAGACTTCGCCCAGCACGCCGTAGACCAGCGCGCCGTCCTGCCAGTCGTAGCCAAGGCGCAGGCCGAAGTCGACGTTGTCGTCGTCCTCGTTGTCGCGGCAGCCGTCGGCGGGGGTCGGTCCGTTGGCGCTGCCGCCGCAGAACCCGGGCGAGAACGCGTCCGCACCGGCGGACGTGCGCACGGTGTCGCCGAAGGCGCCGTCGAGGTCGGTGTCGAACAGGATGGTTTCACCGCGGGCGTCGGACTGGGTGGACGGGCCGGCATGGCCGCCGACGTAGGCGCCGTTCCAGCCCGATTGGGCGTGGGCGGCGCCCGCGGCACCGAGGCCGAGGCTGACGAGCAGGGCGAGGGGGGTCTTCATGGCGGGACTCCTGGGGCAGGGGTGGGGGGCGTCGAACCGATATCGACCCCTGCCTTTACGCGCGCCGGCAGGACCGCGGATGCACCTGCAGCGACCGTGGACGCCGGCCGCTAGAATGGGCCGTCCGCGGGCCGCGCCCGCCGCTGTCGGATCCCGCCATGTCGAACTGCATCATCGCCCCGTCCATCCTGTCGGCCAATTTCGCCAAGCTGGGCGAAGAAGTGGATGCCGTGCTGGCCGCCGGCGCCGATTGGGTGCACTTCGACGTGATGGACAACCACTACGTCCCCAACCTCACCATCGGCCCGCTGGTCTGCGAGGCGCTGCGCAAGCACGGCGTCACCGCGCCGATCGACGTGCACCTGATGGTGAAGCCGGTGGACCGCATCGTCCCCGATTTCGCCGCCGCCGGCGCCAGCGTCATCAGCTTCCACCCCGAAGCCAGCGAGCACGTGCACCGCACGATCCAGCTGATCAAGGCCCAGGGCTGCCAGGCCGGCCTGGTGCTGAACCCGGCGACGCCGCTGGACGTGCTGGACTACGTGCTGCCCGAACTCGACCTGGTGCTGCTGATGTCGGTGAATCCCGGCTTCGGCGGCCAGGCCTTCATCCCGTCGGCGCTGGACAAGCTCAAGCGCGTGCGCGACCGCATCGACAAGCTCGGCAAGCCGATCCGGCTCGAGATCGACGGCGGCGTCAAGGCCGACAACATCGCCGCCATCGCCGCGGCCGGCGCCGACACCTTCGTCGCGGGGTCGGCGATTTTCAACGCGCCTGACTATGCCGGTGTCATCGCGCGCATGCGCGAGGCGGTTGGCTCCGTCAGGAGGGGGTAAGCGTCTGAACGCGGATCAGAGCGGATCAAAGCCGATAAGAGCGGATACAAGAAGGTTTAAGCGCGGGTGGGGGCGATCGCGACCCACGCGCTTCAGCGCAATTCGAAAAGCACGAAAGGCACGAAAAGGGGTCAGAGTGCATTTCCGTTTCAAACGGAAATGCACTCTGACCCCTTTTTTGTTGCTGTCCGGAGGGATCTGCGCCAAGCCCTCGCTCTCAACCTCCTTTGGCTTTATCCGCCTTTATCGGCTTTGATCCGCTCTGATCCGCGTTGAATCACGCCCCTCACATCGGAGCGAGGGTCACGACGTAGCGCAGGGGCCCCCGCGGGGCGGTGGCGTCGAAGGGCCAGCAGGTGACGAGGACCAGTTGGTCGGTGCCCGACGTGGCGATGCGGGTGGTGCGTGAATCCACCACGTCGCGTGCGGTCACCCGGTAGCGGCGGAGGCCGTCGCCGGTTTCCAGCGAGACCCAATCGCCGTCGCGCACATCGCGCAGCCAGGCGAAGTGCGTGTCGCGATGGCCGCTAATGATGGTCGTGCCCGGCGCGCCGGGTACGGCGCTCGATTCCGCCCAGCCAGGTCCGAAGGCCAGCGGCCGGCCGGCGTCGCCGGCCAGCACGACCTGCGAGACCCCCAGCCGGGGCGCGTGCAGCCGCGCCACCGGATGGGTGTCGGCCCAGGGCCAGGGCCGGTGCGCGCCGCCGTCGGCGACGCGCCCGGTCCAGGCCTGGTCGAGCAGCTGTTGCGCCAGCAGTGCCTTGGCCGGCAGCCAGGCGGCGTGGCCGCCCAGCGCCAGCGCGGCGAGCATCAGCCCCCGGCCCAGCCAGCGACGGCGCGCCGGTGGTGGGACTTCCTTGTCCCGAGGGTGCATCCGTGATGCCTGGCTGGCGAACATCGAAATCACGGCGCCTCCTGCGCCGTCCGCGGGGAAACCAGGGGGAAGGGCCGGCGCCGCAGCAGCGGGCTGGCGTCGGTGGGCACGAAGTGCCAGTGCATGTGGCGCAGCGCGCATTCGGTCGAGCGCGGGCCCGGATCGGGCACCGGCGGCAGCGCGGGCAGCGGGGAAAGATCACGACGTTCGACGATCAGGACCATGGCAAACCTCCGGGGGGTCAGGCCTGCGCGGGATCGCGCAGGAGGCAGAGCAGGGCAGTGCAGGCGATCCAGGCCAGCAGGCGGGTGGCCATGGCTCAGGCCCTCGCGCGCAGCAGCAGCAGGGAGGCCAGGGCCAGCACCGCCGCCAGCAGCAGCTCGCGCAGCCAGCCCAGGCTGCCTTGCGCGAACTGCAGGGAGCCGTCCGGCGTCGCGTTCATCATCCGGGTGCTGCCCATCGCTTCGTCCTGCGGGCGCGCCGGCGTCTTGTCGACCGCGACCAGGCTGGTGAAGCGGCTGACCAGGCCGTGGCGCAGCGCGGTCTCGACGATCTGCGGGCGGAGGGTGGCTTCGTCGCCGCTGCGGCGCAGTTCGTCCTCCAGCGTGTCGATGCGTGCGCGAGCCCAGAGCCGGCCGACGCCCGGCGCCGGTGCACCGCCCGACAGCGGCAGCTGCCGCACCCAGGGCTGCGGGCGCAGGCCGCGCACGGTCACCGCGCCTTGCAGCCGGTCGACGCGGGCCACCACCTGCAGCGCTTCGCCTTCGTACAGGTCGGGGATACGCGCCGGATGCATCTCGGCGGCGCCCGGCCAGTCCAGCGCGATGTCGCGCATGGCCGGACGGTCCAGCCTGGCCAGCAGCCCGTCCATCACTTCGGCGACTTCCTGCACGTCGCGCACCAGGGTCTGGGTGCCGCGGCCGGCCTCCGCGGCCTTGCGCAGGAAGTGGCCGTTGGGCGCGCTGCCGATGCCGACCGGGAACAGGCGCGACTCACCGCGCTCGGTCTCGATCATGCGCAGCAGCTCGTCCTCGTTGCCGATCGCGGCGTCGGTGGCCAGCACCACCTGGCGCAGGAAGCCGGCGGGCGCCTGCCCGGCCAGCGCCGCGCGCAGGGCCGGCAGCATCTCGGTGCCGCCCTCGGCGCGCAGCGAGCGCACGAAGCTGCGGGCGCGGGCGACGTTGCCCGGCTCGGCCGGCACCGCGTCCGGGAACAGCAGGTCGAAGCTGTCGTCGAAGCGCACCACGTTGAAGCGATCGCCCGGCCGCAGGCGGGACAGCGCGCGATCGGCGGCCTCGATGGCCTGTTCCATCGACGCGCCCGACATCGAGCCGGAGTTGTCGATCACCAGGATCAGTTCGCGCGGCAGCGGCGCCACCGGCAGGGTCGGCGGCACCAGCATCAGCATCGCGAAGGACTCGCCGTCCACGGTGTCGGTGAACACGGCGCTGCGCGGCGACCGGCTCGGCACCGGCGCCCACTGCAGGATGAAGTCGCGGTCGCTGGCCTCGACCAGGGCGTCCAGCGTGGCCCGGTAGGTGCCGCCTTCGGCCGACACGGTCACCGCATGGCTGGGGCTGGTGACGCGCTGCAGCGGCAGGCCCGGTTCGATCTCGACGCTCAGCGCCACGGTCGGCGGCAGCGCACTGCCGCGGTCCTGGGCCCGGTCGGCGGTGGGCAGCGCCTCGGCGCGGCTGGCCGCATCCGGCGCGGTGAAGCGGGCTTCGCCGCCCTCGTAGCGCGGCGTCAGCGTCAGCGGCAGGTGCAGCGAGAAGACGCCGTCGCGGAAGGCGACCGGCTGCCAATAGCGCACCTCGATCTCGATCTCCTCGCCGGGGCCGATGTTGGCGACCGCGGTCTGGAACAGGTTCGGCCGGTTCTGCGACACCAGGCTGGCGCGCTGGCCCTGGGCCGCCGCGGCCTGGTAGATGGCCTCGGCTTCCGCCTTTTCGTGGATCTCGCCGACGATCAGGCGCTCGCCGACCCGCAGGGTCAGGGCGCCCACCGCGCCGTTCTCGGGCAGCGGCAGCAGGTAGCGGCCCTCGCGCCACTCGCTGGCGTCGTTGCGGTAGGTCTGGCGCACCGTGACCTCGGCCAGCAGGCCGCGCACCTGCATGTCCACCGTGGTGTCCATGGCGAGCGTGGCGACCCACTCGTCGCCGATCTTCATCATCATGCCTTCCGGCTCGGGCTCCGGGTCGACCTCGCTGGCGCGGGCCGGCGCACAGGCGAACACCAGCGCCAGCACCAGGGTGGCGACCAGGTAGAGCCAGATCAGCGGCTGCAGGGGCGCCGCGCGGCGACGGAAGAGGCGGGGCTTGCGGGTTTCTCGGGCGTGCATGGCGGTGCTCCTTGGGGACGCTGCCATTTCATTCCCGCCGACGGCCCGCAGCCGGGCCGGGATCGGGCAGGGCGCGGACGAGTTGTGGCGATTTGCGGGCAGGCGATTGCCGCCGCCCCGTGCGCTGGCCTAGGCTGGCCGCCATGTCACGCACCGTTGCCATCGTCGAAGACGAACCCGCCATCCGCGCCAACTACGCCGAGGCCCTGCGCCGCCACGGCTACGCGGTCCAGCCCCACGCCAGCCGCGGCGAGGCCCAGGCCGCGTTCGCGCTGAAGCTGCCCGACCTGGTGATCATCGACGTCGGCCTGGGCGACGAGCCGGAGGGTGGCTTCGACCTGTGCCGCGAACTGCGCGCGCGCTCGGCGACGCTGCCGATCCTGTTCCTGACCGCGCGCGATTCCGACTTCGACGTGATCTCGGGCCTGCGGCTGGGCGCCGACGACTACCTGAGCAAGGACACCAGCCTGCCGCAGCTCACCGCGCGCATCCACGCGCTGTTCCGGCGGCTCGATTCGCTGGCGGCGCCGCAGGCGCGCGACTCGGTGTTCCGCCTGCGCGGCCTGACCCTGGAGCTCGAGCGCATGCGCGTGTGCTGGCAGTCGGCCGAGGTCGCGCTGACGGTCACCGAGTTCTGGATGGTGCACGCCATGGTCCGCTACCCCGGCCACGTGAAGTCGCGCGAGCAGCTGATGCGCGAAGCCCAGGTGGTGGTGGACGACGCCACCATCACCTCGCACATCAAGCGCATCCGCCGGAAGTTCCAGGCGCTGGACCCGGCCTTCGACGAGATCGACACCGTGCACGGCGCCGGCTACCGCTGGCGCGCCTGACGTGACCCTGCGCGGCAAGCTGCTGCTGCTTTCGCTGTCGGTGCTGGCGCTGCCGTGGGCAGGCTGGAAGTTCGTGCAGCAGCTCGAGTTCCTGCTGCGCCAGGGCCAGGAGCAGGCGCTGCTGGCCTCGGCCGAGGCCCTGGCCCGCGCGGTGGCGGTGCGGCCGGGCAGCCTGCCGCCCGCCGGCGAGGGCTGGTTCGCGCACCGGCTGGCCTATGCGCCGCGCCTGGACGGCGAGGCCGGCGACTGGCAGGGCGCCGCCGTCGATCCCTACGCGTTCGGGTCGCCGTCGCCCTGGCTGCGCCTGAGCCTGGCGCGGAGCAATGACCGCCTGCACCTGCTGCTGGACGTGCGCGACACCAGCCGCCAGCGCGGCGAGGCGCACTGGCCGGGCGACCTGGAGTTCGACCGCCTGCGGCTGCGCCTCGCCGGCCCGTCCGGCGAGTTGCGCCTGCGCCTGGCCAACAGCGAGTCCGGCGCACTGCGCGTGGCCGGCGAGGACGGGCTGCCGCCGCCGATCCGGATCGAGGGCTACTGGCGCGAGCACGCCGAGGGCTACACGATCGAACTGGCGCTGCCGCAGGCCTTCGAGGTGCGTGCGCTGGGCGTGGAGGCGCGCGACCTCGACGCCGCCGGCCAGCGCCGGCTCGCGGGCACCCTGGACGAGGGCGGTGCGCTGGCGCTGCGGCCGCTGCACGGCTATGTCGGCGGCCTGGAGCCGACGCTGGCGGCGCTGGCCCCGCCCGGCATGCGGGTGGTGCTGGCCGATCGCGCCGCCTGGGTGATGGCGCGCGCCGGTGCGCTGGGCGCCGACGACACCGAGAACGACCTCCTGCCCTGGCGCCGCGGCCTGTACCGCGCGCTGCTGTTCCGCGACATCCTGCCCACCGCCGACGACACCGCCGATGCCCGCCGCGTGCTGCGCACCGAGGTCGCCGGCGCCATCGCCGGCCAGCCCGGCACCGCCTGGCGCCGCGATCCGTCCGGCGCGCGCCTGCTGCTGTCGGCGGCGGTGCCGGTGCGGGTCGATGGCCAGGTCCGCGCCGCCCTGCTGATCGAGCGTTCGAACTCGGAAGTGCTGCTGCTCACCGACCGGGCGTTCTCGGGCCTGCTGGGCGTGAGCCTGGTGGTGTTCCTGGCCTCGTTCGGCCTGCTGTTCCTGTTCGCCTCGCGGCTGGGCTCGCGCATCCGCCGCCTGCGCGACGCGGCCGAGCAGGCGCTGGATCGCGAGGGCCGGGTCACGCATTTCCCGGTCACCGCCGCGCGCGACGAGGTCGGCGACCTCTCGCGCAGCTTCGCCAGCCTGCTCGAACAGATCGCCGGCTACACCGACTACCTGCGATCGCTGTCGGGCAAGCTCTCGCACGAGCTGAACACGCCGCTGGCGATCGTGCGCACGTCGCTCGACAACCTCGACTCGGCCGACCTGCCCGCGGAGGCGCGCCCCTACGTCGGCCGCGCCCGCGACGGCATCGAGCGCATGGGCACGCTGGTGCGCACGATGAGCGAAGTGACCCGCATCGAGCACGCGATCAGCGCCGCCGAGGCCGAGCGCTTCGACCTGCGCGCGCTGCTGGCCGACTGCGCCGAGGGCTACCGCGCGCTGCTGGCGCCGCGCGCCTTCCACCTCGACCTGCCCGACGCGCCGCTGCCGCTGCACGGCTCGCCGGAGCTGGTGGTGCAGGCGCTGGACAAGCTGGTCGACAACGCGCGCGGCTTCTGCCCGCCCGAGGGCTGGGTGCGGCTGTCGCTGGCGGCGGACGCCGAGGGCGCGCACATCACGCTGGCCAACGCCGGCCCGCTGCTGCCCGAGGCGATGCAGTCGCGGCTGTTCGACTCGCTGGTGAGCCTGCGCGCGAAGCCGCAGCGCCACGAGGGCGGCACCCATCTCGGCTTCGGCCTTCACATCGCCAAGCTCATCACCGAACTGCACCGCGGCCACGCCGAGGCCCGCAACCTGCCGGGCGGCGACGGCGTCGCCTTCACGTTGCACCTGCGCGGCATCGGCTGATCCCCGGATCTCCCGCAGGAGGGCCTTCAGGCCCGAAGCTTTCCGGCGAAAGGCTTCGGGCCTGAAGGCCCTCCTGCGGAGGGGCCGTGTTTATACTTGGCGCCTGTCCGCCTGGGTCCACCCCGTGATTTCCGCCGAAGAGTTCAAGCGCCTGGCCGCCGAAGGCCATAACCGCATCCCCGTCGTGCGCGAGGTCCTGTCGGACCTCGACACGCCGCTGTCGGTGTACCTGAAGCTGGCCGACGGCCCGCACACCTACCTGTTCGAATCGGTCGAAGGCGGCGAGACCTGGGGCCGCTACTCGATCATCGGCCTGCCCGCGCGCCGCACCTACACCTTCCGCGACCACACCCTGGAAGTGCGCGAGCACGGCGAGCTCACCGAGACCCGCGAGCTCGAGGATCCGCTGGCCGAAGTCGATCGCCTGCGCGAATCCTTCAAGGTGCCGCGCATGCCCGACCTGCCGGCCTTCACCGGCGGCCTGGTGGGCTATTTCGGCTTCGAGACCATCGGCTGGATCGAGCAGCGCCTCGCCGGCGGCACCAAGCCCGACCAGCTCGGCTCGCCCGATGCGCTGCTGCTTCTGAGCGAGGAAGTGGCGGTCTTCGACAACCTCAAGGGCCGCCTGTACCTGATCGTGCACGCCGACCCGGCCGAGCCGCAGGCCCATGCCAAGGCCGTGCGCCGGCTCGACGAGCTGGTGTACCGCCTGCGCCACTCCGGCCGCAGCTACCCCGACGTGCTCGATCCCTCGCTGCTGAGCGAGCAGGACTTCGTGTCCGGCTTCACCAAGGAAGGCTTCCTGGCCGCGGTGGAGAAGTCGAAGGAATACATCCGCGCCGGCGACATCTTCCAGGTGGTGCTGAGCCAGCGCATGAGCGTGCCGTTCCGCGCACGGCCGGTCGACGTCTACCGCGCGCTGCGGGCGCTGAACCCGTCGCCCTACATGTATTTCCTCGACCTGGGCGGCACCCAGGTCGTGGGCAGCTCGCCCGAGATCCTGGTGCGCCTGCAGGGCGGCGAGATCACCGTGCGCCCGATCGCCGGCACGCGCCCGCGCGGCGCCACCGCCGAGGCCGACGCCGCGCTCGAGGCCGAGCTGCTGGCCGACCCGAAGGAGCGCGCCGAGCACCTGATGCTGATCGACCTGGGCCGCAACGACGTCGGCCGCGTCGCCGAGCCGGGCAGCGTCACCGTGCCCGACCGCTTCATCATCGAGCGCTACTCGCACGTGATGCACATCGTCAGCGAAGTGCGCGGGCAGGTGCGGCCGGGCGTCGGCTTCGCCGAGGTCATCAAGGCCACGTTCCCGGCCGGCACCGTCAGCGGCGCGCCCAAGATCCGCGCGCTCGAGGTCATCCGCGAGCTCGAGCCGGTCAAGCGCAACATCTATTCCGGCGCCGTTGGCTACCTCAACTGGTGGGGCGACGCCGACACCGCCATCGCCATCCGCACCGCCGTGATCCAGGACGGCCGCCTGCACGTGCAGGCCGGCGCCGGCATCGTCCATGACTCCGATCCCGAAAAGGAATGGGACGAGACCATGAACAAGGGCCGCGCGCTGTTCCGTGCCGTGGCCCAGGCCGCCGGCGGGCTCTGACCCC
The DNA here is from genome assembly GCF_035721105.1 of Arenimonas sp. Classification (GTDB taxonomy): domain Bacteria; phylum Pseudomonadota; class Gammaproteobacteria; order Xanthomonadales; family Xanthomonadaceae; genus Arenimonas. The sequence goes on from NZ_DASTNG010000021.1 coordinate 103,381, forward strand.
GCCAAGACAAGGAGTTGCCGATGAACCGGATCCAGACCGTCCTGCTGGCCCTGCTGGCCCTGGCCGCCACCACCGCCTCGGCCCAGATGAACGCGCTGCCGCCGCAGCGCCACCTGCTGGTCTACGGCGAAGCCGAGGCGCGGGCCATCCCCGACCGTTTCAGCATCAAGATCTCCTTCGACGAGGTCGATCCTAGCGCCGACATCGCCCGGCGCAAGGTCGAGGCCAGCGTCGCCCGCGTGCTCGAGGCCCTGGAAAAGGCCGGCGTGCCCGAGGGCGAGATCATCGCGACCTCGATGGACATCGAGCCGCGCGAACGCTACGACGCCAAGTCCGAGGAGGACGTGTACGAAGGCATGGGCGTGTCCCGAGACATCAGCGCACGCTTCTCCGACCTCGATGCGCTGGAGGCCTTCATCGGCGGGCTGGAAACGTCCAAGTCGCTGCAGGTGTCGGGCATCACCACCGCGCTGTCCTCGGAGGCGGCCCTGAAGGCGGCGCTGCGCGAGAAGTCGATCGCCGCCACCCGCGCCAAGGCCGAGGAAATGGCCAAGGCCTTCGGCGTCCGCCTGGCGGGCGTCTACAGCGTGTCCGACGTGGCGCCGCAGTTCAGCTACGGCATCCAGCCAGGCAGCTGGTCCGGGGGCTACCAGTGGTCGAGGGCCTCTGGCCAACTGGACGCGATCACGGTCACCGGCGCGCGCATCGACCGCTCGGTCTCGCTGCGCGCGGGCTATGTCACCTTCAACGACAAGATCTACGCGGTGTTCCTGATCGCCGACTGATGGCTGCGTCCGGCGCCAGTTTCCTGCAGCGACTGGGCGAGCGCCTGCGGCCGCGCAGCGCCGGCCTGCGCGCCTGGCTCGGCCTGAGCTATGGCCTGCTGGCGATCGCGCTGGTGGGCGTGCTGTCGGTGCTGGTGGAAAGCGCCGCCAGCGACAAGCTCGAGGAAGACATCGGCCTGCGCTTGGCCGGCAACGCCGTGGCCCTGGCCGACCGCATGGACGAGGGCCTGTACGAGCGACTGAACGACATGCGCACCATGTCGCTGCTGCCCGGCATCGCCGACCCGGCGGCGAACCAGGACAGCCTGCGGGCCATGTTCGACATGATGCAGCTGACCTACCCCGACTACGCGTGGATCGGCATCACCGGCGCGGACGGCCAGGTGCGGGTGGCCAGCCGCGGCCTGCTCGAAGGCGTGAGCATGTCGGAGCGGCCCTGGTTCAAGGCCGGCCTGCGCGAGCCTTTCGTGGGCGACATCCGCGATGCCGTGCTCCTGCAGAAGTACATCCAGCCCTCGGGCGACGGCCCGCTGCGGCTGATCGACGTGGCCGCGCCGGTCCACGACGACTTCGGCGTGGTGGTGGGCGTGATGGGCGCGCACCTGTCCTGGGACTGGGCCGAGCGGCTGCGCCAGGACCTGATGGAGAGCCTGGTCGCGCATGATCCGGTGGAGGTGTTCGTGCTCAATGCGGACGGGGTGGTCGTGCTTGGCCCGAAGGGGTGGCGCGACCAGGCCGTCGCGCTCGACAGCTTCGCGCAGTCCCGCGCGCGGTCCTCGGGCTTCGTGCTCGAGGACTGGCCCGACGGCCGGGCCTATCTCACCGGCTTCGCCAAGACCCGCGGGCGCCCGCTGTTCGACAGCCTGGGCTGGGTGGTGTTGGTGCGCATGGATGCCGACGTCGCCTTCGCCCCGGTCAGCGAACTGGGGCGGCAGATCTGGCTGGTGTCGGGCGCCCTGACCCTGGTCTTCCTGCTGGTCGCCTTCGTGCTGGCCCGGCAGATCGGACAGCCGCTGCAGGCCCTGGCCAATGCCGCGCGGCGGATCCAGGCCGGCGACCCCGAGGCGGGCTTCCCGCGCGAGCGCGGCTACCGCGAGGCGCGCGAACTGACCGGCGCACTGCGCGCCCTGGTCGAGGAACTGACCACGCACGAGCGCGAGCTGACCGCGCTGACCCAGCAGCTCGAGCAGCGCGTGCGCGAACGGACCGTCGAGTTGAGCGACGCCAATGCCCAGCTCGAAGTGCTGGCCATGACCGACGGCCTCACCGGCCTCGCCAATCGCCGCCACTTCGGCGACCAGCTGGCGCGCGAAGTGACGCGCTGCGCCGAGAAGGGCAAGCCGCTGGCGCTGGTCACGATGGATATCGACCACTTCAAGGCCATCAACGACACCTACGGCCACCCGGCCGGCGACGCCGTGCTGCGCCGGGTGGCGATGCTGCTGGAGGAACAGGTGCGCGGCGGCGACCTGCTGGCGCGCGTCGGCGGCGAGGAGTTCGCCGTGCTGGCGCTGGAAACGCCGATGTCCGAGGCCCTGCCGCTGGCCGAGCGCCTGCGCGCGGCCATCGAGGGCGCCGGCCCCATCGCCGTCGGTCGCGACGCCGTGCCGGTCACCATCAGCCTTGGCGTGGCCGTGCTCTGGTCGCGCCAGGGTGACCTGCTCAAGGCCCCCGAGCGCCTGCTGGCCGCCGCCGACGATGCGCTTTACCGGGCCAAGCGCAACGGCCGCAACCGGGTGGAAGTGGCGGCGCCCTAGCGCCCGGGGCCTTATACTCGGCAGCCCATTGGCCAGGCCCGTGTCCCCATGCTGTTGATGATCGACAACTACGACAGCTTCACCTACAACCTCGTGCAGTACTTCGGGGAGCTGGGGCAGGACGTGAAGGTGGTGCGAAACGACGACCTGACGGTCGCCCAGATCGCCGCGCTCAAGCCCGACCACATCGTCATTTCGCCCGGGCCGTGCACGCCGAACGAGGCCGGCGTGTCGCTGGAGGTGCTGGAGAAGCTGGCCGGCCAGGTGCCGATCCTGGGCGTCTGCCTGGGCCACCAGAGCCTGGGCCAGGCCTTTGGCGGCGAGGTGGTGCGGGCGCGCACGATCATGCACGGCAAGACCTCGCCGATCCGCCACCGGGGCGTCGGCGTGTTCGCCGGCCTGCCGGATCCGTTCGAGGCCACCCGCTACCATTCGCTGGTGGTGCGCCGGGAGTCCCTGCCGGACTGCCTGGAGATCACCGCCTGGACCGAGCACGCCGACGGCTCGATCGACGAGATCATGGGCCTGCGCCACAAGACCCTGGCGGTCGAGGGCGTGCAGTTCCACCCGGAGTCGATCCTGACCCAGCACGGGCACGACATGCTCCGGAACTTCATCCGGGGAGACCGGGCCTGAAGGCCCGCCTACAGAGCGCATGAGCATGACGATCACCCCGCAGGACGCGCTGCAGCGCGTCATCGAGAACCGCGAGATCTTCCACGACGAGATGGTCGGGCTGATGCGCCAGATCATGGGCGGCGAAGTCTCGCCCGTGGTCACGGCCGCGATCCTGTCCGGCCTGCGCGTGAAGAAGGAAACGGTCGGCGAGATCGCCGGCGCCGCGCGGGTGATGCGCGAGTTCGCCGCCAAGGTGGTGGTGCCCGACGCCCACAACTTCGTCGACATCGTCGGCACCGGCGGCGACGGCGCCCACACCTTCAACATCTCCACCGCCAGCATGTTCGTGGTGGCCGCGGCCGGCGCCAAGGTCGCCAAGCACGGCAACCGCAGCGTGTCGTCCAAGTCCGGCAGCGCCGACGTGCTCGAGGCCCTGGGCGCGGTGATCGAGCTGCAGCCCGAACAGGTCTCGGCCTGCATCGCCGAGACCGGCATGGGCTTCATGTTCGCGCCCATCCACCACCCGGCCATGAAGAACGTGGCCCCGGTGCGCAAGGAAATGGGCGTGCGCACGATCTTCAACATCCTCGGTCCGCTGACCAACCCGGCCGGCGCCCCGAACATCCTGATGGGCGTCTTCCATCCCGACCTGGTCGGCATCCAGGTGCGCGTGCTGCGCAAGCTGGGCGCCAAGCGCGCCCTGGTGGTCTGGGGCCGCGACGGCATGGACGAGATCTCGCTGGGCGGCGCCACCATGGTCGGCGAGCTGCGCGGCGACGACGTCATCGAGTATGAGATCCACCCCGAGGACTTCGGCATCTCGATGGCGGCCAGCCGCAATCTGCGGGTCGAGAACTCGGAAGAGTCGATGGCGCTGCTCAAGGAAGCGCTGGACGGCAAGGACGGCCTGCCCAAGGAAATCGTCGCCCTCAACGCCGGTGCCGCGCTCTACGCGGCCGGCCGCGCCGTGTCGATCGCCGACGGCATCGACCAGGCCCGCAAGGTCATCGCCGCCGGCAAGGCGCGCGCCAAGCTCGATGAATTCGTCGCCACCACCCGCCGCCTGGGCGGGAAGTAGGGCGCCATGGCCGGCACCGGGTTCGCGTCCACGCCGCCACCGCCTTACTTCGCGGTGATCTTCACCAACCAACGGGCCGATGGCGGCGACGCGGCCTATGTCGCGACCGCCGACCGCATGGTCGAACTGGCGGCCGCGCAGCCCGGCTTCCTGGGCGTGGAGAGCGTGCGCGGCGCCGACGGCCTGGGCATCACCGTCAGCTACTGGCGCGACGAGGCCGCGATCCAGGCCTGGCGCCGCCACGGCGAACACACGCTGGCGCGCGAGCGCGGGCGCAACGAGTGGTACCAGCATTTCGAACTGCGCGTGGCGAAAGTCGAGCGCGCCTACGGCGGCCCCGTCCGCCAGGAAGGACCATGAGCGACATCCTGCAAACCATCCTGCGCCGCAAGGCCGAAGAAGTGGCCGAACGCGCCGCGCGCGTGCCGCTGGCCGAGCTCGTCGCCCGCTGCGAGGGCCTGCCGCCCGCGCGCGGTTTCGCCGCCGCCCTGCAGGCGAAGATCGCCGCCGGCCTGCCGGCCGTGATCGCGGAAGTGAAGAAGGCCAGCCCGAGCAAGGGCGTGATCCGTCCCGACTTCCGCCCGGCCGACATCGCCGCCAGCTACGCGCGCGGCGGCGCCGCCTGCCTGTCCGTGCTCACCGACGTCGACTTCTTCCAGGGCGCCGACGAGTACCTGGTCCAGGCCCGCGGCGCCTGCACGCTGCCGGCGCTGCGCAAGGACTTCACGGTGGACGCCTACCAGGTGTACGAAGCGCGCACGCTGGGCGCCGACTGCATCCTGCTGATCGTCGCGGCGCTGGATGACGCCCGCCTGGCCGACCTGTCGCACCTGGCGATGGACCTGGGCATGGACGTGCTGGTGGAAGTGCACGACATCGACGAGCTCGAGCGGGCGCTGCAGGTCGGGGCGCCGCTGGTGGGCATCAACAACCGCAGCCTGCGCACCTTCGACGTGACGCTGCAGACCACGCTGGACCTGAAGCAGGCCGTGCCCGGCGACCGCCTGCTGGTCACCGAAAGCGGCATCGCCACGCCCGGCGACGTGGCGCTGATGCGCGGGAACGGCGTGCACGCTTTCCTGGTCGGCGAGGCCTTCATGCGGGCACCCGATCCCGGCGCCGAGCTGGCGCGCCTGTTCGCCTGAGCCGCCGATGCCCGCCACGACCGTCCTGTTCGATTTCGACGGCACCCTGGTGCGGGGCGACTGTGCGGCATCCTGGCTGCGCGGCCAGCTGCGCAGCGATCCGTTCCGCCGGCTCGCGGCCGGGCTGAGCTTCCCCTTCCTCGCGCCCGGTTTCGCCTGGTGGCGCAGTGCGTGGCTGCCGGCCAGCTTCTACACCTGGCTGGCGACCGTGGGTCGCACGCAGGAGGCGCTGGTGGAGGCGCGCGAGGACTTCCTGCGCGACTGTGCGATGCGCCGCGACGAGCTGCTGATCCCGCCGGCGGTGCGCCGCCTGCACGCGCACCTGGCGGCGGGCGACGAGGTGGTGATCGTCACGGGGGCGGAGGCCAGCCTGGCGCGGGAGCTGTGGCGGGCGCTGGGCCAGCCGGACGTGCCGGTGGTCGGTTCGTCGGTGAAGCAGGCCTTCGGGGGCTGGATCGGGCAGGAGCACACGATCGGTCCGCGCAAGATCGCGGCGCTGGCGCGCCGGGGCATCCATCCGCCGTTCGCGGCGGTCTACAGCGACAGTTTCTGGGACCTGCCCCTGCTGTGCGAAACGGCGCGCCCGGTCCTGGTCCGCCCCGACCCGCGCAGTCTCTCCCGCGTCCACAAACGCCTCCGCGGCGCCTTCGAAACCCTCCTCTGAGACCCCCGTTCCTATCTCTGCACCGTGGCATGGTCACGGCGCTGCCGTGCGCCCTGCGCACGAAGGGCCGCACGCCGGGACCTCCCGGCAGCGCCGCCGCCCACACAGAGGGTTCTTTGGCCCGACTAGGAAGCGTCGTCCTGACCACCTATGTCGGCCGTTCCGGCCTCCTGCCTCCACTGCCAAAGAACCCTCTGTGCGTGCGACGTCGCCCCGGAGGTCCGTCGCACACCGCCACGCGAGCAAGAGCAAGGGCAGAAGCGATTGCATCGGGCGTACTTACCGAACGCGCGACTTGATGGTTCATCGATTTCCAGGGAGCTCGCTCACGCCATGGCTGAGCGCAGGGACATGACCCAGGACTTCGCGGTCACGCGTGCTCTCGCTCTTGATCTCGATCCGGTGTGCGACGGACCTCCGGGGCGACGTCGCACGCTGCACTAGTCCTTCTGAAGTGAAGGGCAGGAAGCCCGTAACGGCCGACGTTTGCTGCCAGGGATGGCGCTAGCAAGACGGCGGGCAGAAGGACTAGTGCAGCGGGCGGCGGCGC